>CAZCCI010000063.1:0-1664 GCA_964497255.1 uncultured Staphylococcus sp. | reverse complement strand
GCGGATGCCTTCGGCGAGCGGAGTCGAAGCTGTCCAGCCGAGGCGGGTGGCTTTGCTGACGTCGAGAAGTTTGCGCGGTGTGCCGTTGGGTTTGGTTGTGTCCCAGCGGATTACGCCCTCATATCCGACCGTCTGCGCCACGAGCTCGGCAAGAGCTTTGATGGTGATTTCTTTGCCCGAGCCGGCATTGACGGTTTCGTTGCCGGAGTAGTTGTTCATGAGAAACACGCAAAGCTCGGCAAGGTCATCGACATAGAGAAATTCGCGCAACGGGCTGCCGTCGCCCCAACAGACGACCTCGGGAAGTCCCTGCTCCTTGGCTTCGTGGAAACGGCGGATGAGTGCCGGAAGGACGTGCGAGTGGGTCGGATGATAATTGTCGTTCGGGCCGTAAAGATTTGTGGGCATAACGGAGATATAGTCCGTAGAGTATTGGCGGTTAAGGTATTCGCAATATTTCAAACCCGAAATCTTGGCAAGCGCGTAAGCCTCGTTGGTCTTTTCGAGCTCGGAGGTGAGCAGACAGGATTCGGGCATGGGCTGCGGAGCCATGCGGGGATAGATACACGACGAACCGAGAAATTCGAGTTTGCGGCAGCCGTTTTGCCATGCGGCATGGATGACGTTCATTTCGAGCATCATATTGTCATACATGAAGTCGGCGAGTGCCGATGAATTTGCTTCGATACCTCCGACTTTGGCGGCGGCGAGGAAGACGTATTCAGGCTTTTCGGCGGCAAAGAAATCATTGACGGCTTGCTGGTCGATGAGATCGAGTTCGCTGTGAGTGCGTGTTATAATATTGGTGTAGCCGTCTTGACGAAGTCGGCGGACGATTGCCGAACCGACCATGCCGCGGTGTCCGGCAACGTATATTTTTGAATCTTTATTCATCATTTTACAATTCCTTTTTCAAGATATTCGGCGAGGTTGGTGCGGACTTGGTCGCCGGCACGTTCGACGGCTACTTTTGCCATGTCTGCATCGACCATGAGGTTGACGAGCTGTTCAAACGAAGTTTTCTTCGTCGGATCCCATCCGAGTTTTTGTTTAGCTTTCGTCGGGTCGCCCAAGAGATTGACCACGTCGGTCGGGCGATAGAAATCGGGCGAAACTTCGATGAGGACTTTGCCGGTTTTCACGTCGATGCCCTTTTCATTTGCCCCTTCGCCTTCAAAGCGGAGTTCGATGCCGGCGCGACGGAAAGCAAATTGACAAAACTCGCGGACAGAGTGCTGCTCGCCGGTTGCAATCACGAAATCCTCGGCTTCGGGCTGCTGGAGGATGAGCCACATACATTCTACGTAGTCTTTGGCATAGCCCCAGTCGCGGAGACTCGAAAGATTGCCGAGATAGAGTTTGTCTTGCTTACCTTGGGCAATGCGCGCGGCGGCAAGAGTGATTTTGCGAGTGACAAACGTCTCGCCGCGACGCTCCGACTCGTGATTGAAAAGGATTCCCGAGCAGCAATACATTCCGTAAGCCTCACGATATTCTTTGACAATCCAAAATCCGTAGAGCTTAGCGACGGCGTAGGGCGAATAGGGATGGAAAGGAGTCTTCTCATTCTGCGGCACTTCTTCGACCTTGCCATAGAGCTCGGAAGTCGACGCTTGATAGATGCGACAAGAGTCAGTCAATCCGCAGAGTCTGACCGCTTCGAG
>CAZCCI010000062.1:0-1681 GCA_964497255.1 uncultured Staphylococcus sp. | reverse complement strand
CTGTTGAATGTAGAAACACCGCAAAGCCTTCAACATCCTTTGCGTCCGAAAAATCTACTTCGGCTATGTCAAATGCCGAACCTATCATATATAATATTAATTGATTGCAGGCTCAATGTAAACCTCATCAATGTCCTTGACAGTCCACATAGCCACATCTCTGTCTGAAAGAATCAGCGTGTAAGTTCGTGTGCCATTGGCATTTTTTACACTTTGAATAATACCGATGCGACCTTCCATCATACCTCCGCCGTTGATTCTTACCGTCGTACCGAGGGCTAATGCATCGTCGCGCGTGACGAGTTTCATCTTAATATCGGGAGTAAATTGCCCGACATATTTCTGAAACTTCTTCATCTCGCCAATCGGGATTGCGCAATACGGACTGCCGGGAGTGTTCGACACTTTGTAACACCAAGCCAAATCTCCGATACGGCTAAACAGAGTCCCGACCTTGTCGCGTCGCGTTTTGAAAAACAATATTCCGGGGAGATACGGCACCTCTTCACGAATCTTTTTATTCTTCTTATCGTAGCGAACCACTTGGTGGGCAGGGTGATAGAAAATCGTATCCGATACCATCTCGGCAAAATTTTCTGCTATTGCCTCTTTGATGTCATCAGGAGTTTTTCCCGAGCGCAACTTCATGATGAACCACTGTCGGGTATTGTCATTAATTGAATCTGCAACTTTCTGCAATACAGCCCGTTTACGATTCTCCGACAACGACGCTCTGCCAACGGCCTTTAAATATGAATATTCCGACGGGATTTGCTTGACGAGCCCACAGATTTCAGCAATCGGGATTCCGACTTTCATCGCAGCTGCAATCCAAATGGAAGAGATAGACTCTCTTGAAAAACAGTTGCCGAAATCAAAACCAAGTAAATTGGCTGTTGACCACAAATCTTGAAGCAGTTCTCTTGAAATCTGAGTCTCACGCTTTTTACCCTGTTCCAATCCGAACACATACTTTTTGCGCGAGGATTTCCGCATAACCTCCACTATATCCTCGATTTGCGAAACGTCGACCGTCTGAGAGCCGAATTTCAAATTGACAACCTCCGAAAGCGAGGCCTCAACGTCATATAATAGGTATAGGAAAACGAATCCCACATCATCAACCGCCGCCGATTCGCAGCGTTTCAGCAATCGTGGGATAAGCGAAAGATTTTCCTGAGCATGATTACACTCGCCATCATATTCAAGCAACTCCTTCGACTGTTCAAACGGATTGACTCCGGCTACATACCCATCCCATTCTTTATACAAGGAATAAACTTTGCCAAAATACTTCCTTCGTGTCGACTTTTTCAGCTCGGCAAGAATCATATCAACAACCCAAGTCTGCAAAGCCTCGTCGGAAATCTCGTCAAATTTATGCGCCTTACACGACTTCAAGAACGAAGCCCCCGCATAACCCAAAAACGAATCATCCGTTCTTGCAATCTTATTTTCGACAAACTCACAAAAGAGACTCATCTATTCCTTTGAGAATCAAGCGTAAGCAAAATTAAGAAAATTCAACACCAATATTTTCTCTATATACTCATTCTTCCCTCATTCCTTGCCACTTGAAACAAAAAAGAGGGACACTTGAATAAGATATTTAGGTTTAATACCGTCATCATGCAACGCTGATAGGCTATATCGTATAGCTATCTCTTGGTAAGAGATACTT
>CAZCCI010000061.1:0-3726 GCA_964497255.1 uncultured Staphylococcus sp. | reverse complement strand
TCTTTTTCAATACTATACCGACCGCTCCTACCTCAATCTCCGTTTCAAATCTCGGAACAAAAATTTAACGTGACGAAGTATCGTCGGCAAAAGACCATAATAATGAGCCATAATCTTAAACCGCTCGCAAAGCGAAGCTCGATGATTAGCAGTCGTTGTTCCCACTGACAGATAATCCACCAAAATACGGTCTACGTAACAATTTCGCTTCGAACGTTGCAGACAATGTATACACCATTTATAGTCCGCCGAAAATTTAAGTCGGGTATCAAAATTATCGACGATTTTCCTGAGCGCAACAAACGCCTGATGGCAAACAACCATGCCGTTTTTAAAACTATCGAGAGTCAATACAGCGGGAGCCGAAAGATGGCGATCACCTAACCTCTTGCGATTAGAGTCGACAATCTGAGTTTGTCCATAGACGATGCCGGGATAATCATTATCCATAATTGCATCAGCAATACACTGAAGGATATTTGCATTATGAAAAGAGTCTCCTGCATTCAGAAAAATAACATAATCACCTTTTGCGATTCCTAAACCTTTGTTCATTGCGTCATAAATACCATCGTCCGGCTCCGATATTATTGTCATATTTTCTATACCGGAAGCCTCAGCCAATCGCACCGTATCATCAGTAGACCCACCGTCAATCACAAAATATTCATACAATTTGCACGTTTGATTCTTGACACTTTGCAAAGTCGGGGCTATCGCATCCGCAGCATTATAGGAAACTGTGATGATTGAAAACAAAGGATTCATCGCAACAGATTAAATTTGTTAAACCTCAAAAAAATAAAGATTCGCGTAGTTATACTTATAAATCAACAACGCAATCCTACGTTTTACCGAACAAGCGAAACAATTAACTCTTTACCATCCTCACTTTCGGAAAATTCGACCTTGCCTTCACGAGCAAGCCACCCGAGTGCAGCAAAAAGTTCTTTGTCATTTTTAATCTTAGCAACTTTTTTGAGCTGTTTAGTTCCAAGAGATCCCGCTTCGTCAAGAGCGCTCCAAACGCGCCCTGCGTTCAAGCCAATTAATTCTGTGTTCATTGTCGTAAATTTTAATAGATTACACAAATGTTTATTATAAAAATTTCTATGCGTAGATTTTATATATCAGGTGTCGTTTTTATCTCAATCATCTTTGATACTGCGCAAAATTACAATTATTTCATAAAAATACCACAATTTTTCTAACAAATTTACATATAAAAAGTTTGCAAGACATCAATACATCCCATATTAATGCCTTGCAAACAATATTTTTCAATATTTATAACATAAATAAGAAGTCATTGGAGCGAGTCGTCCGCTAATTTTACCATCTGCAACAACAAACAGACTTCCATGTACCGCATCAGCATATTCACCATCGGAAAGCATCGTCGGAAGTTTTTCAATCGTCTGATTTTCCGATGAAACATTAATCAATGCGACACCAATCGCACCTCGACAAACTTCAATCACCGCCCCATTATCTGAAACAAAAATCTTTTCAGGTTGACCGGACATACTGCGGCGAAATTCATTTGCTGCAACAACTTCCGGATGTTTAAATTCATCATTTCCACGAGCCCCGATACGATTGTTGCCCCAATAATTTTCACGAGTACTTCCAGCCGGACGGCTAAAAAACAACGGTGTTCCATTCTGACGAGAGACCAAGAACACCCAACCCATACGAATCTGCTCATCGGTCAACCCTGCCGATTCATGCGCATTGGCATATGTATCATGCGATTCGACCCATGTAACGAGATGTTTACTACCAACCGGATGATGCCAGTTTAATATTGAATCAGCGTTAAAATCCGATTGTTCAAGAACATTGCGCAAAACGTGGCCATAGGCACTTGCCGTGAGATCCATATACTCTGCATACTCCAATTCCTTGACATTTTTATCTTGGAGCACTTCTCCATATATAAATAGCGAATCTGCCGAAACGGATAATTTTAAACCCCTAACAGTCTCGCGCCCTGTTGCAACATCCCAAAAATTATTGCGAGAGGCAAGACTATCAAGCGGATCTGACGGCAAACCGATATGCTTAGCCGTATCATATCTAAATCCCTTAACTCCAAGATCTAACAAATCATTGACATATGTCATATAGTAATATTGGAAATCCGGATTCTCTGTATTTACATCTGGAAGACCACCCATCTCACCAGTTGTGCATTGATAACGATCATTATAATCAACTATCGGATTAAAACCATTAGCGTGATACAGTTTGTCATGACCACCGACAGCCGCATCAAGCGAAGGCAACACCGCGGCATGGTCAATCGCCGTATGGTTTGGCAAAACATCAACAATTATCTTGACATTGTATTTCGCAGCACTATCCATCATCACCTTAAATTGCTCTCGCGAGCCGAGCATATAATTACCAATCTTCCAATCAGTCGGCTGATAATAGTAATACCATTTACCTGTCTCCGAATCGCCGGGTTGCGAGTAGAGTGCGAGACCGCCATTTTCACCGACATAGCAAGTATTGGCAGGCGACGTCTGCACATAAGCATATCCGGCATCCGCAATATCTTTCATATTGGCTGCAATCGTATCAAACGACCACGACCACGCATGAAGAATTACATCATCATTAGTTTCAACAGAATCAACTGAAACACGATCCGTGCCACACGAAGCCAAAAGCCCCGAGCCGACAACCGCTAAACAAATTAATTTTTTCATGAAATAGAAATTTGTGGTAAGTATGATATTATAACAAGATTAAGAGCAATTTATGCAAACAATCGAATCAAGATCAAATAAAACAGCGACGCCGGAACGACCAAGAGCAAAGAATCAATACGATCGAGTATACCTCCGTGACCGGGCAAAAGCGTCCCCGAGTCCTTCACTCCAAGCGTGCGCTTGATCAATGATTCGACAAGATCTCCCCACGTCGCAAAGAGAGCCACAACGGCGCCCAAGCCAAAGAGTTCTACGATTGTAATACTCTCAAAATATTGAGAAAAGCCGAATTTAAATGCAAATGACGAAGCCATGGCAAAAACAACGCCACCGATAAACCCCTCCCACGACTTTTTAGGAGAAATTCGAGGGAAAAATTTATGCTTACCGATCAATGAGCCGACACAAAACGCACCCGTATCGTTAAGCCAAATCATAATAAACATCGACATCAACAAGCTCTTTCCATCGGGAAGAGTGTAGAACATTGACATCAGACCGAGAGGCAACGCAACATAGACTTGCCCCATGAACGAATAAGCCAAGTTTACAAGAGGCGACGTCTCTTTTGTATAAAGCTGCAATACCAATCGTGCGATCAAATACAGAAGATATGCCGAAAACAACCCTCCGCAAAGAGCTTCACGATTACACGACGAAAAGATTCCCGTATTCATACCGGCAAGACCGACACAAAGAATCAAACCGCCAACGATATCGGCAATCAATGTTTGAGTTTTTTCTCCACCGTTTGAGGCATTGACAATCTTATAAAATTCATTAAGAGCCAATATCGCCACGAATCCAAACGCAATCGCAAACGACAAACCTCCCGCGAGGATACTGCCACAAATAAACGCGACATAAACTATACCTGTGATGCTTCTCAATAATAAATTCTTCATTGTTGTAATAAAATATATTTTCTGCAAAAATACGAAGAAATCAACGAATTTCGACAATGAATCAACAAAAGATTCTATGCCTCTACCCCATTTTACCAATC
>CAZCCI010000060.1:0-4383 GCA_964497255.1 uncultured Staphylococcus sp. | reverse complement strand
GTTTATCGGATTTCTTCCCAGTCGGCGTCGCTGACCTGAGGTTCGCGTGGGGTGTAGGCTGATGACGATGTGGTCGATGCGTCTCGGCGACGGTCGTCAACCGATACTTCAATTTCCTCAAATTCTACGTATTCTCCCTCGTCGCGGGAGAATATTTTTTTCTTCATACGCGAGTATGCCGACCGAGGGTTGCGGTTGCCTCCGCCGTTGCGCGACTGTCGACTGCTGCCGCCGTTGCCGGGGGCTTGTCCGCCGCCAAAAGTTTGGTTAAACATTTCGTTTACCTTCTGTTGGTATTTGTGGCGTGTGTAGACCACGAGGAAGGGTTTCACAATCAGCCACAGGAGGTAGACGATGAATATCGTAAATAGTATTGAGAACATATTGTTTTAACAAGTGAAGGGTTGGGAGAGTTGAAAGAGTGGTGGAGAGAGTGGGTGTGCGAGTGAGGAGTTAGTGAGTGAGAGAGTGGGTGTGTGGGGGGGGACTCGCGTTGCTTTTTTTCTGTCCGGCTCACTTTGCCGCGGGGGCGGAGGGGCTTTTGACGAAGAGCGACATGACGACGTAGATGATGATTGCCAATGCCAAGCCTTGGATGCCGAGGAGGACGACGGAGGCGATGGAGGCTATCACGAGGATGTAGCGGTGGTAGTTTTCGAGGAATGAGAGGTTGGCAAATTTGAGGGAGAACATTTTGATTTCGCTTACCATGAGGAGCGAGAGGACGAGGATGAGGATGCAGAGGGTTGCGTCGCCGGGGTAGCCTGAGGTGGTGATTTGTTGGAGTGCGCCAATCCAGAAGATTGCGTTGGCGGGGATGGGGAGTCCGATGAATGATGTGGATTGACGGGTGTCGACGTTGAATTTAGCAAGTCGGAATGCGCCCATGACGGCTATGAGCAGGGCGAATGCGCTGACCCAGATGGGTGAGCCGTTGGCGAGCATGGTGTTCATGACCAAGAATGCGGGGGCGAGTCCGAAGCTGACGAGGTCGCTGAGCGAGTCGAGTTCTTTGCCTATCGGGGAGTAGGCGTGGAGTAGGCGTGCCGATAGTCCGTCGCAGAAGTCGAAGACGGCGGCGGCGGCGATGAATAGGAATGCCCACGACATTGCCGACATTGATCCAATCTGCGCGTCGAGGTTGAAGGCGAAGTAGACTGCCACGCTTCCGGAGAGGAGGTTGAGGCAGGTGATGAGGTTCGGAATATAGGATGTAATCTTTTTCAATGCAGGAGGTTGTGGGGGGTGTGTTGTTTTGGTGAGAGAGTGAGGGGTGAGGGGGTGTGAAGTGTGGTGTATTATTCGGCTTTGTCGCGCAGGTGTCCGACGACGGTGATGCCGCCGACTGTCTTGTCGCCTATTTTGACGAAGACTTCGGTGTCGAGCGGGAGGTAGATGTCGACTCGCGAGCCGAATTTGATGAAGCCCATGTGGTCGTCGAGGTTTGCGCGGTCGCCGGGTTCGGCGTAGGTGACGATTCGGCGTGCTACGGCTCCGGCGATTTGGCGGACGAGGATTTCTTGTCCGTTGTTGGCTCTGATGAGCACTGTGGAGCGTTCGTTTTCAATGCTTGCTTTGGGGAGGTAGGCACTGAGGAATCGGCCTCGGTGGTGGCGCACCAGCAGGACTTCGCCGTCGACGGGAAACCAGTTGGCGTGGACGTTGAAGACTGACATGAAGACGGAGAGCATTTTGACTTTGCGTCGCAATACTTCGGGTTCGAAGACTTCTTCGAGGGCTACGACGGTGCCGTCGACGGAGCTGACGACGACGTTGTCGCGCTCGCCTTTGAATTGTCGTCGGGGCGAACGGAAGAAGTTGATTATCAAAAGATAGAGTATGACGGAGATTGTCGTAAATACGATCGGAATGACCGCCGGGCGAATAAACATCCATGCCGATAGGTTGATGACGACCATTATCAGCATGACTACCAACAATATGTTTGTACCTTCGCGGTGGATCTTGACTTTCATCTATGCTATATCTCGCCGGGGTCTGACGTCGGATGCTTTCAACGTCCGTGCGCTCCGCCCCTTTGTTTTTGTTGTTTTAAACGATAATTTTATTTTTAATTGATTTAAATCTTAAAATTTAAAAGTCTCGGTATCGAATCTTTTAATTTACAAAATTAATCATTCTTTTTAACTTTTCAAAGTTTCAACCCGATTTCACCCCGATATAGTGGCAAAAAGCTGTGGAATGCGGTGGTTTTGGGGGCGTGGGGCGGTGGTTGCGTCAATGAAATTCCCCGCTTTATCTCGGGGGGATGCCCGATGGATAAAGCGGGGATGGAGGTGTGTGTGTTGTTGTTGTTGTGTTTGTGTCGCGCTTATTTTTCTGTTTGCGGCGGGAAGAGGAGCATGAGCGAGGGTGTCGAGGATGCGGCGTAGCTTCCGATGAGGGTGTCGGCCGGGGTTGCTTTCCATGCTTCGCCGTCGGCTATGTCGTTTTGAGGGTTGCGGTTGGCCCATCCGGCTTCGATGTTTTTCTCGATGAAGGGTCGATATTGCTCTTGTCCGCATGAGTCGACGAGGAGTTTCATGTATTGCACCCAGATTGCGGGGTAGATGCCTTGTTCGAGGCTGCCTTGCGAGTATGGGTCGCGGCGGCTGTGGGCCCAAGGCAGGTAGCCGCCATTGTCGGCGGAGAGGACTTTGATTGAGTAGTCGGCTCCGGCACAGGCGTTGTCGAGGTAGCGTTGTTCGCCTGTAATCATATATAATAATGTGGATGCGCCGATGTATGTCCCTTGGTTGTAGAGCAGGGGGTGTCCGCTTTTGTGGTCTCCGGAGCGGTGGTCGTTGATCATGCCGTCGGGTTCGGCGAGGTTTGCTATCGACCAGTCGTAGATTTCAATTGCCATTTCGAGGTATCTTTCTTTGGTCTCAAAATGCGGGCGGACGAAGTCGCCGTAGGAGTTTGACCATTTTTCAGGGTTGGCGTCGGGAAGACGGTCGGCGGGTGCGAGATGGTGGAGGAGTGCGGCTGCTACGACTGTCGGGAAGTTGATGCACGACATTTTTCCGTCGCCGGCGCGGTTGGGGTTGGGGTTGTCGAGCGGTTGCCATTGCCAGAACATGCCTCCGCCGAGGTCTTTGGCGGGGTCGGCGTATGAGCCGGTGTCGCCTACTCTGGGCGAGCCGTACCAGATGCGTGCGAAACTTTTTTCGGCCAACTGTCGGCATTCGTCGCGTCCGAGGGTGGTTGCGGCGCGTGAGAGGGTTATTGTCCACCACTGAATGTCGTCGTAGATGAACCATCCGAGGTTTGTGTCGTTGTCGTCGAAGTCGAATTTCTTATAGTGTTCGATGTTTCCGTCGAGAATCCGATTGCTGAGTTCGCGATATTTTTGCTCTCGTGATGTGTCGCCGAGGTTTTCGGCAAGGGTCATGGCGTTCATTGCCATGTCGACATACATGGGCTGACACCAGATGGCTGCCGCGCCGTTCCAGCGGTCGATGGCGGCGGTGTCGAGCGAGGTGTTTTTATAAATATAGGTGGTTGTGTCGAGGTATTGACGGTTGAAGGCGTCGTAGGCTGTCCATACGTCGTCAATCGTATAGTTGGCGGTGGTTGCTGTCGATGGTGTGCACGAGGCGGCTGCCGAACACAGCAATGATATGAGGGGGACGGTTAGTTTATGTTTCATTTTTTAAGTGTGTGTGTGTGAGGGGGGAGTGTGGGTTAAAAAATGGAGGAGTGTGGCGGCTGATTAAGTCACCACACTCCTCTCTCTGTCAATCAATCAATTTTTTCAGGGAATCATGACTTCAACGGGTTCGCTGTAGTTCCAGCGACGAGTTCCGCTGCCGACAGGGGTGTCGTAGTTGATGCGTGCGGCTGCACGAACCCAAACTTTACGTCCTGAGGGGATTTCGCCTTTCGATGTGATGGTGATGGGTGTTCCGAGAAGTTCTTTGAACGAGTCGCCTGCGTAGTCAATGCTGTTTGACCAACGTTCGTCGCGGGCACGGTAGCCGACCGACGATGAGTAGCTGACAAAGAATTGGATGTCGGTGACGTTTTGGAACGATTCCTGATAGTTGCCCATCGGTTCGATTTTGCTCTTAAATTCGGCTTCGTCGACACCGCGTTCGACAACGACTTTCGCTTTGACAACGCCGTTGCTGACGGTGGGATCTCCTACGATCTTGACGTTGAGGAAGGGCTGCACTTCAAATTTGACTTCCTTGCGGCCGTTGATTTTGGTTGTGATACCTTCGTCGGCAAGAGGCATACCGTCGGTGGTTTCGCGCACGAGGGGGATGAACGGGCCGTCGATGCGGACGTAGTATTCACCGGCGAAGAGCTTGGTGTTTTGGAAGGTGCCGTCGGGCATACAGTAGAAGTCGGGGTTGTGTTGCACGTTGTCGCCCCAGC
>CAZCCI010000059.1:0-5336 GCA_964497255.1 uncultured Staphylococcus sp. | reverse complement strand
AAATTATTAATGCGAGTTCGGGTTAAGAGATAGCCGGACAAGAGAAATCATTGAATTTTCGATAAAAATCAAGGGGCAGACTTCCTATTGCGGAAGCCTGCCCCTGAATATTGGGATTTATGTTGCAGTCGGGGGAGGGGGGGATCTGACGATGATTTTTTTCGCCGTGGCGGCGAGGGGTGATGCAAATAATGTTGTGTGTGGGGGGATGGAAATCAGTGACTTACGGCGTTTCGGCGGCGACGGCGTTGTCGAGGTAGATGACGGCTTCGGGGCCGAGGTTGAAGATGAGGTCGATGATGGAGAGGTTGGGGATGAAGCCGAGTTTGTCTTGGCGGACTTGCCAATAGGGGGTGAGAGGGGTTGAGGGAGGGTTGAAGTCGGCTGATGAAAGGTTGCCGTCGGGGTGCGATAGGGGCGCGGGGAGGAGGAGGGTGTGACGAATCCACGAGTCCCAAGCGTCGGAGAGGTTGCGGAGGAGGGGGTAGCGGTCTTCGACTCCGGGGGTCAGCATGGGCAGGAGGTCGTCGATGTAGAAGTCGAAGTAGGGAGTGCGTCCGTAGGAGCTTTCGAGGGCAATGCGGTGGACGTCCCACCAGTTGCCGTGGGTCGACAGGCGGATGTCGCCCCACGTTGCGTCGCGGCTGCTTTCGGGCTTGGCGATGGGGACGGTGAGGTCGAGCGAGCCGCGAGTGTCGGCAATTGTGAAGCGGTGGGTGTCTTTAAATCGCTTGTCGAAGCGGCGCCCCCAGTCGATGGCGGTGGGCACTGTGGCGCGACGGACGGCAATATAGTGTTCCACCGATCCGCAGAGGACCGGTGGAAGCATTAGTGGAGTTGTCGGGATGCTGTTGGCGGCAGAGTCGTTCATTCTTGGAAGTTTTCGGGGTTGGCTGAGCGGAAGATGCGGTTCCAGCGGATGCCGCCGTTGAAGAGCGAACGATCTTTGTCGAAGGAGATGAGGACTCGTTCGGGGCGACCGACGATGTGGTCTTCGGGGACGAAGCCCCAGTAGCGCGAGTCGAGCGAGTTGTCGCGGTTGTCGCCCATCATGAAGTAGTAGTCCATCTTAAACGTGTAGTCGGGGTGAGGAGTGCCGTTGATATACAGCACACCGTTGCGGAAGTCGGCGTCGGGGTTGCCTTCGTAGTTTTTGATTACGCGACCGTAGATTTGCCATGCGCGCGGCCCGATGCGGAGGGTTGCGCCCTTGCGCGGAATCCAGATTTCGCCGTAGTCGGAACGAGTCCAGTCTTCACTGACCACGTCGGGGTAGAGGGGTTCGCCTTTGGGGGCGGGGATTCTCATGACTTTGGCAATGTCGGGGTTGGCGTTGAGGGCGGTGACCATTGCGGGTGTCAGCGGTGAGGCGTAGATTGTCGGGACGGAGCCGTCGGGGTTCACGGCAAAGCCGAGGGCGGTGATGCCGGGGATGTCGTCGGGGGTGACGGGGACTTCGTGGCGGTCGTCGGGCGAGATGCCGAGTTCGTCCCACAGACGGTCGTCGATGCGTCCGCTTTTGAACTGGAAGTAGTGGTTGAACTGCACGTTTTCGGGCTGCTTCATGGCTTCGCCGTTGATGAAGATGATGCCGTCGACGATTTTAAGGCGTTCGCCGGGGAGTCCGACGGCGCGTTTGACGTAGTTTTCACGACGGTCTACGGGGCGATAGAGGATCTCGCCGAAGGTCTGCGGATTGCTTAGGATTGCGTCGCGACCATACATTTTGACGAGCGTATAGTAGTCGGGATTTTGGATTTTGACGGCAATCGTGTCGCCTGCGGGGAAGTTGAAGACTACGATGTCGCCGCGCTTGATTTCGCCGAGGCCTTTGAGGCGCTTATATTCCCACTGCGGGTGTTCGAGATATGACTTGGTGTTGATGATCGGGAACGTGTTTTGGACGAGGGGGAAGTGGACGGGGGTCATCGGGACGCGAGGGCCGTATGCCATCTTGTTGACCCACAGATAGTCGCCGACGAGGAGCGATTTCTCGAGCGAGGATGAGGGAATCTGATAGTTTTGCCCGATGAAGGTGAAGACGAAGTAGACGAGGATGAGGGCGTAGACAATCGCGTCGACCCAGCTCATGATGCCGCGGACGAGGGCATTTTTCGAGGTCTTCCACCAACTCAGAGGTATGTAGCCGGTGATGTAGATGTCAAAGAGCAGAAACCAGAAGATTCCTACCCACGGGCTGCCGAGCCATGCGACCCATAGGAAGAAGATGATGGAGACGGCGATGAAGCGCGCCCAGCGGGTGGGGCGTGTCGCTCGTATGCGCGACATGAAGTCGAGTGGCTTGGATTTATTGTCGTTATTTCCGTTCATTTGCAGTGGCGGTTGATTTTGAGAGTGTGAGGGTGGGGGGATGGGACTGTTTTTCAGAGGATTTCAGACATCATTGTGTCGATCGAGAAGATGCCTTTGCGTCCGGCGAGCCATTCGGCAGCGATGACTGCTCCGAGGGCGAAACCGTCGCGACTTTTGGCGCGGTGGGTGATCGTGATTGTGTCGATTGCCGAGTCCCACTCGACGGTGTGAGTGCCGGGGACTTCGCCTTCGCGGAAGCTGAGGATGGGGAGGGCGTCGGCGGCTGCCGCGGGCTTTTCGATTGAGGCTTCGATTTGCTGCGGAGTCATTGCCGAGTTGGATTCGTCGATCCAAACCATGCCTTCGTCGACCCACGAGTTGATGCGCTCGTTTTCGGCAATGATGCCTTCGGCGAGGGTGATGGCTGTCCCCGAGGGGTGGTCGAGCTTGTGGACGTGGTGGGTCTCGCTGAGGTGGGGAGAGTATTGGTCGAGTCGGTTCATGAGCGAGGCGAGCTTGCGGTTGATGACGTTGAAGATGTTGACGCCGATCGAGAAGTTGCTCGACGCGAGGAGTGCGCCTCCGACTTGGTTGACGTGGCTCTCGACTTCATCGCGACGCGCTGCCCAGCCCGTCGATCCGCAGACGACGGGGACACCGGCCGTGGCGGCGCGCATGACGTTGTCGGGCGCGGTTGCGGGGGTGGTAAATTCGATTGCAACGTCGGCTGATGCAAATGCCGGGCTTTCGATGTCGGCATTGTTGTCGCGGTCGATGATTGCTACTATTTCATGACCCCGTTCGCGAGCGAAACGCTCGATTGCGTGGCCCATTTTTCCGTATCCTATGAGGGCTATTTTCATAATTTCAGTAATTTTCAGTTGTTAGTGCGTTTGGACACACTGTCATTCAGTTGTTTGTAAGTTGCAAAATTACAAAAAAATCCGTTTATTTTGTAGGGTTAGTCTAAAATCCGTAAATTTGCAACGAAGCTCTCAACATCCCCCCCTCCGACCGACGGAGGATTTTTCACAGCGAGTGAGAGCCGTGTGACAAAAGATTTACTATGAATAAGTCAATCTACATCGGAGAATTGTCGCTCAGCGTTGCGCTGAGTGCCGACGGTCGCGCCGAGACCGGAGTGGGCGATTGGGCAGTCAACGCCGCCGCAATCGACGGTCGGTTGGGGCTGCCGGTCGGCTGGCTCGGCGAGGTTGCGTCGGGAGTGGTCGGCGACCATATCCTTGCGTATCTCCAACGCGCCGACGTCGATGTCAAAGCCGTCGACCGTTTCACGGAGGGTGTCAGCCCGGTGCGTGTGTTCAATGCCGGCGAGCCGTCGACAACAATCAATTATAACCGCGATCCGGCTGATCCGTTCAACGTCGTCTGGCCTCGAATAGAGGAGGGCGATGTGGTTGTCTACGGGTCGTATATGACTCTCGAAGAGCGTAACCACGAGCGTCTGCTCGACTTCTTGAAATATGCCAAGGCGCGCAAGGCGCAGTTGGTCTACCTGCCCTACTTTGAGGCTCACCAAGTGCCCCGCATCACGAGGGTGATGCCGTCGGTGTTCGACTGTCTCGAACTCGCCGACCTCGTCGTCGGGCGCGATGCCGAGGTCAGAGCCATATTCCCGGGTGGCGGGATGGACGCGATTTTCAAGTCGCACATCTTCTTCTATTGCCGCCGATTCCTGCATCTCGATCCGTCGACGGGCGAAATGCAATTTTTCGACGGAGGCGACCGTAAGGCTTCGTGCCGGTGTCGCCCCTCAGCCGAGCTGTCGGAATTTCAATGGAGCGCGGGAGTGCTCGCCGGCGTGGTTCGTGCGCTTGCCGAAGGCTGGCTCGACGCGGAGAAAATCATGGCTTGCGGCTGCGAGACGGCGTGCAGTCAGCTCGCGGAGTCTGTCAGTCACCCCTGCTGCCGATAAGCAGTGTCTGTGCCTCAATCATTGTTAACTTAATCAGTCAATCCGAACAAATCAGTCAGAGAACGAAAGATGAAAGCTATATCCCTTGAAGGTGTGTTCGCGAAGCCGACCACCGATGTCTCGTCGTTGCAGGCAATCATACGCAGCAACAGTTCAATGTCGGAGCTTCGCCATGCGATTCGTGAGGTGGAGTTTGAGACCGCCTACGATTTTCTCCGTCTGACCGCCGTCGAGATGGTCGAACGCGGCGAAATCGAGCGTGCGATTGCCGGATTGAAGGAAATCGACGCGCTAATCACTCGTGCGGGCGACGACGATAGCCGTCTGCTCGACATCCACGCGGCGTTGATGCAGATTCTGACCGCGCTGCTCATCGAAAAGGATGACATGGACGGTGCGATGGTCACGGCGGCATCGACGCTGACGCTGCTTTCGCAGGAGGCTAAGCGAAAGGATGAGCCGTTTCTCGCCATCCTCGGCGCGTTGCTCTACGATATTGCTTTCATCCACACTCAACGCAAGGAATACAAGCAGGCGGAGCGCGAGTTGGCTAAGACGCTGAAAATTTTCGAGCGTCTGGCTAAGACCAACCCCGAACGCTATGCTACGCCCCACGTCATGGCTCTCAATGCGGCTACGGCTACCTATCGCAACCGCGTCAAGCAGGCGGAGCTGCTCGTCCACTATCAAGTGGCTACGTCGACCTATCTCCAAGAGGTCAATTCGGGCGTAGGCGAGGCTACGGATCGTCTCGTCGATTCGATAACCGCCGAGGGCGATACGCTCGCGCAGATGGGGCGCCACCGCGAGGCGATGCAGTACTACACTCGCGCGTTGAAATATCTCACCAAAATCGAGCCGGATTTTACGCTGAAACAGCTCCGACTGTCGATTTCGCTCGGCGAGGCTATGCTCCGCGTCGGCGCAATGAAGGAGAAGGGTATCCATCTGCTCAACACGATGCTCCACAAGGCGACTAAAATCGGTGCGACCGATGAGCATCGCCGCATTGTCGACATTCTTTTCAACGCCCGCAGCTCTTCGCTCGACATCCTCGGCCTTTGGTATAAAATCTTCCCGAAATAAA
>CAZCCI010000058.1:0-5356 GCA_964497255.1 uncultured Staphylococcus sp. | reverse complement strand
GTGGTGGCAGCGCCGAACAATACTTCCATGCCAATACCATCGAGATTTGCCGGAGTATACCAAGTAGCTCCAACATAACCATCTCCGTTCAGTATAGAGATCGATTTATCGTTCTTGCCGGTAGTGGTGATATTTACATTGAATGATTTTTGTGGACCACCATAGTTGTTCCAGAAGTTCGAAGAAGTAAGACCTGTTACACCATAGATCTGATTGTTGATTTCTCTCCAATCCATTTGGTTGATAAGAGTTGCATCGCCTTTGAGATCTTTATGGTAATCGAAATCCTTAGCAGCAAGGTTGTATTCGTGAGGAGCTTTTACTTCGGGATCAACAGTCGGAGCTTGAACGATTTTCACTTTGATGTAAGCAGAAGCTACCATGTGATTGACTCCTGCGTTGTCGGCCAAGAATGCGTCAACGCGAACGACGGGTGTACGACCGATTGCCTGAGTGTAAGAGCCTGAGAGGTTCTTTTTGTTAATCGAAAGAACGCTGCCGTTGAGGCTTACAAACCACTGTTGGTTGGTGTGTTGTGCGTCGTTAGCAAGGTATTCTTCGGGAAGTGAGAATTTGTAGCTCATGCCGGTGAAGCCGAGGTTTGAAATCCAGTCACTTTCGCTCCAGCTGTAAAGACCAACAAGAGTTGAAAGATCAAGACCCTTTTCGTCGTTGTAAACGAGTTCGGCGTTCTCAGCCCAATTGAAATCTACACATTGTTTAACAAACGCATCAGATTCTTTGTCGGTGATGGCGAAGTCACGATCGTTGAAAATATAGATGACGTCGTTTTTGACTGTCTTAACAGAGTCGGCAAGGAATACGTCGATAGGCTTGGCGGTGATGGCTACATAGTCGGAAGTCGACCAGTTTTCCTGACCGTTTTTAAGCTGGAATGAAACGATGTCGTTGCCGGTGAGAGCAGAACCGTTGAGGGTTGCAACAGTAGTGAGCTCGCCGTTAGCGCAATCAAAGTATTTAGTGTTGGTGTTTTCGCCTTCCTTAACTTCGGTTGTTACGATGTTGAGGAGATCGCCTTTGTCGTCTGCTGCGCGTGAGGTCACTGCACGGTTGATGAATTCAGCCTGAGCAAATTCATAGACGTATGCGTCAGAGGGGTTGATGCGATATTCAAATCCAACAGTGTTTGATTTGTTGAGTGTCTGTTGAGGGATGAATCGTTTGGTGGTGGGGTTGAACTTTTCCTCAGAAAGGAATTTGGTTGTATAGAGGAATTGTTTGTCGGTTGTGGGATAAGCCAAAGATGACGACATAACCGAGGGAATGAATTCGATAGAACCAACGGCTTCACCAATCGAGATTACAGCAACATTGTCGGCGTTGTTGGGGTCGACAATTTTGAGTGAGTTGCCGTCGAAGAATGAAACGATTGCGCTGTTGCTGCTTGCAGTTACTTCGGGGCGCCAGCTAATGGTGGTGCTTTCTACGAATTTACCGTCTTGGTAGATGTCGAAGCAGCCTGTTTCGGCGTTGGGAACATAGTATTTGCCGTTTTGACCGTTGACACCGTTTGTTCCGTTAGTGCCGTTGGTGCCGTTTGTTCCGTTGATGCCGTCAGAACCGTTTTCACCTTTATCACCCTTGTCGCCTTTGTCACCTTTTTGACCGATGGCGATGTAGTCGGTTTTTTTGCCGTTTTCATACCAATAACCGTCGTTGCCGATGGTCCAAGAGTTGCCCGGTTCGCCTTTGGCACCGATGTTGTAGGTCTTGCCGTCGCTGAGAGTGATTGAAATGCCACCGTCGGCGTTAGAAACGACGTTCTTCACGAGAAGACCACTGTTGATTTTCTCTGTAAGCTCGCTGAGTTTTACGTTGATGCCGTCGATCTGTTGTTGCAGATTGTCAATGTCATCATCGTAGTCCTTACAAGAGGTGAAAGTTCCTGCCGAACCTACGAGAAGCGAGGTGAGCAGAAGCCCGTTGATGAATTTTTTGTTCATAAAATAAAAAATTAAGTTATAACTTTAATTATATTTGATAAATTTGGTTATAATTCTGTGGTGAGGTGTTGTTTGTCGCGTTGGTGCGACTTGTGTTGGGGTAGTTGTTGCTTGTTTGATAATATAATTAGCTATTGATTAGATAATTGTGTGGTTTTTTGACCGTCTGAACGGTCTGGATTGTCTCTTTGTAGAGAAATTTGACACAAAGGTAGTTTGAAAAAACAGAATGGCGTTGGTTGGTGTGTTGCGGGATTGATACGGAGGTGTTGCGAATAATGCACGAGGCGTAAAGGCGAGATATTATTTATATTAAGGTGTAAGGTGGCGTTTGGGCAGTGAACGGTTAAGGGGGAGTGGTGACTGGCGGACATGACGATTCGCCGGGACGGGGAGGGGGCGTCTCGGAGAGTCGTCGTGACATCAGGGCGCGACGGCTTATGATGTCAAGAAGGGTGGGGTGCGGGTCAGGGCTGCTGCGACGTGGAGTCGGGAGCCTTGTCGCGGTTGGTCGGGAGGTTGCGACTGAGTTCGATGAAGAAGTCGCGTCCGAGGATCACGGAGATGCGTTGGAGCAGGGAGGTGTCGATCGAGTGTTTTTGAAACAGTCGGTAGACGTTGGAGCGGTCGCAACTGAGTTTGCGGGCAAACCATGAGATGCTGCGTTCTTGACGAAGGAGCTCTTCGCGGATTATGTTGCCAATGGGTTCCATAAAGCGTTGTGCGTAAAGGTGTTTAGATTGACTGTCGGCATTCCGAGGCTGTCAGGGTTAGGTGATGTGAAAACAAATCGATTGATTTGTTTTTTTTGTTTGGTTAATAAAATTGAGTCCGGAGTTGGTCGAGGGGAATGTCGAATTTGGAGAGGCTCTCGGCTGCGTTCGGGCTGTTGTGGTAGGGTGGGGTGGGGTGGGGAGAGTTGGGTGGTTTGGCGAAAATGTTGATGAGTGGGCTGCGACGTTGTGGAGAGGTGAGAGTGGGCGAAACGGGGTTTGTCGTCGCTGATGCAAATTTAAGTCAAAAAAGTTGGTTTTCGGTGACGATGTTGTGGCGAATGTGACCCGAAAACGTTGCGAATGGCGCACTGGGGGGGGGTAGAACGATGCCTATCGCTCGTCGGAGTCGTCGGCGACGTTGGTGGCTGCTGCGGCGGCTGAGGAGTGACGGTGCTGCCGTTGGCGGGATGTCGTTGCTGCGTGTGGCTCATGCGGGGGGTGTTATGTTTGATATATTTATATATGTGTGTTGGGTAGGAGAGTTTTTTTGTTGGGGCGACATCCCTATGTTTCTTTCTGTTTTTTTACCGCAAGCGGTTATTTTGGGTTGGTTAGGCTCGATAGGAAACGTGGGATGTCGAAATTAACCATCTGTCGCTCGCCGTCGGAGGCCTTCGCATTGCCTTAAACCAAGAGTGACAGAGACTTCCGCAGCCCACGTGGAAATATTATGCCTATACTGCTGTCGGCGTGACGGTGAGTGTGCGCGCGCTGTGCAGGTGGTATATGCAAATATCACCGTGGACGCTTAATGAGGTCTCTCCTGCTTGGTTTAAAACGTAGAAAGTTGCGAAGTTTCCGATTTTGGCGCAGATAGAGACGATGTGTTAAACGTCGTCAGTATGAAGTATGTGTTGTTGCGATGTCCCCGCGATGCCCACCCCGCCTTTGCGGAAGTCGGTTTTTTTGTTGCTTTTGGTGATGCGGGTGTTTCGCTTTGCAAATATAGGGATTTTTTTGTAGAAGTTGGTGGCGAGGGCTGATTTTAGCGGTATTTTTTTTGATTGAGAGGGGCGATTTTGAGGGGGTGGGGCGAACAATAGAAATCGTGGCAATGTTATAGAATCAAAACATTTTTTTAGACAAACGCTTGTTTTATTTTTAAATTTTAGTGAAATAATGAAAAGTAATCTATTGATTTTGGCGGCTTTGGGCGGTATGCTTTGGGGCGCGAACGACGTCAGTGCGCAGGATGGCGCGACGACTATCAAGGGCGTCGTTGTTGAGGAGACTCCTGTCGTCGTTCAGGATGTCGAGTGTCGTGACTATTATACGCCGGGTTCGTGGCGTGATAATTGGTATATACAGTTCGGCGCGGGTATGCGCACGCCGTTTGTCGAGAATGTTGCAGTCGACGGTAAGGATCACCGTCGGATCACGGCTATCTATAATCTCGGCGTCGGACGGTGGATTTCGCCGTATCTCGGATTCCGATTCTCGGCTTTCTACGGGTCGATGCACTGGAATGAGGGCGTGACGGCTAAGGCACGCGTGGCAAATCTGAATGTCGATTTTATGTGGGATATGTTTAATTCGCTCGGCGGCTACAATCCGGGACGTGTGTTCTCGATTGTCCCGTTCGTCGGGTTGGGCGGGACGTATGTCTACGACTATAAGCCTGCGGTCGGCAATATTTCGAAGCGCGACGGCAGCGGTGTGAAGTCCAATCAGTGGCTGCTGCCGGTGTCAGCCGGTTTGCAGGTGCGGTTCAGGATGAGCCGTTGTGTCGATTTCTTTGTCGAGAGCCGTGCGCAGTTCTATGGCGATAATTTTAACAATGATGCCTACGGGCGTCCGATTGATGTCGATTTTTCGGCTATCGGCGGTCTGACCATCCATTTCTCAGGCTCGGGCATGAAGCGGTTTAATCCGTGTGACTATGCCGGGTATATAGATGATGTGAACAATCGCGTCAACGAGTTGCGTGCGGAGCTTGCCGTGACAGCTGCGGCTCTCGCTGCTGCCGAGTCGAAGTTGCCGTGTCCGGAAGTGCCCGAGGCAGAGGCTGTCGTTGTCGAGTCGTCGACCACGATTCTCCCCACCGTTCGCTTCAAGTTGAATTCGGCTGTCGTCTCGCCCGAGGAAATGGTCAATGTCTACAATGTCGCGGGGTATATGAAGACGAATCCTGAGGCGACGATTGTGGTCCGCGGCTATGCCGACAAGGATACGGGCACGCCCGATTATAATATGCAGCTTTCGGAGCGTCGCGCTCAGGCCGTTGCCGATATTCTTGTCAAGGACTACGGCGTTTCGGCAGGCCGACTCGTGGTTGAAGCTGCCGGCAGCAATTCGCAGCCGTATGACACCAATGATTGGAATCGAATCGTAGTCTTTGCCATGCCTGAATGATGAATGTCGGCTTGCTCCGTTTGCTGATGCGCGCCGATGACAACAAATTTTCTCTCAAATGCTCGGGGAAATCGACTGAAATTAGGTCGGTTTCTCCGAATTTTTCATCAAAACGATAAAAAATAGTGAAAAAATAGTTGAAAAATTTTGTAGCTTCGCTAAAAAGCTGTACCTTTGCATCGCAATTGAGGAAACAACCTCACTAAGCAATGACTTCGTAGCTCAGTTGGTAGAGCAACTGACTCTTAATCAGTGGGTCGAGAG
>CAZCCI010000057.1:0-6558 GCA_964497255.1 uncultured Staphylococcus sp. | reverse complement strand
AAGGTGTAGGTAGTTCAAAGAACGGCCGTGAGTCAGAAAGCAAACGACTCGGTGTAAAGATTTTCGGTGGTCAATATTGCAAAGCCGGTAACATCATCAAACGTCAGCGTGGCACCGTTCACCATCCCGGTCTCAACGTTGGCATGGGCAAAGACCACACTATCTTCGCTCTCATTGACGGTGTTGTTGTCTTCACCGAAGGCAAAGAAGGACGTAAATTCATCAACGTTCAGCCCGCGCAAGCATAATATTGCTTTCAGCAAACACGAAAAGACACTAACAACTGTCGGATTCTGACTCAAAAAGTCAAATCCGACAGTTTTTTTGCGTAAATTTGCATTTGGAAATCAGTCGACACCACACAAACGATTGTTATAATCCATGCCGCCCCCCCTCAACCCAACAAACTGCTCCGCCACCAAAAACACCAACGAAACTTATGAAGCACTATCTGATCAACCTCTTCCAACTCATCCTATCGCCCGGCAACGGATGGGAAGACATCGACAAAAGCAACACCCCGACGCGCGACATCGCCACCAAAGGCTTCTATCCGCTCATTGCCCTTGTCGCGCTCAGCGTGCTCATGCAAGGCGTCTACCACCACGTCGAATTTATCACACTCTTCATTCGGATGATAGTCACCTTTTTAGTCTACTTCGTCGCATATTTCTTCGGAGTCTTCATCCTCTCACTGTTTTCAGAGCCGGCACTCGAACAGACCTACGACGAAAAACGGAGCAACACCTTCGTCCTCTACACCCTCGGACAGCTCGGACTGATTTCGATACTCATCAACGTCCTCCCCGTGACATCAGCAATGCTCTTCTTCCTACCGTTCTACGTAGCATTGATTCAATGGAAAGGCTGTCGCTATATGCGCGTCAAACCTGACCACGAAGGCATCTTCATGATCATCGCAATCCTCGGAGTCCTCCTCCCACCCTACGTTTTCTACTTCCTCTTCTCGCTCGTCATCGGATAACGACAAATATCCCCCTCAAACAAACACAGAAAACCCCGCTTCTTATGATTTCAAAAGACGTCAACATAAAAAACCGCCGAGCAACGTTTGACTACGCCATCGGCGACACCTACACAGCCGGAATCGTGCTCACAGGCACCGAAATCAAATCCATCCGACAAGGCAAAGCATCGCTCGTCGACACATTTTGCTACGTCGACAAAGGCGAAGTATGGGTTAAAAACATGTACATTGCAGAATACTTCTACGGCACCTACAACAACCACGTAGCCCGTCGCGACCGCAAACTGCTGCTCAACAAGAAAGAAATCGCAAAACTCGAAAAAAACGGCAAAGAAACAGGATTTACAATCATCCCGCTCCGACTATTCATCAACGACCGCGGACTCGCAAAACTCGTCATCGGAGTCGCACGAGGCAAAAAAGAATACGACAAACGCCAATCGATCAAAGAACGCGAAGACAAAGTCGCAATGGCACGCATGATGCAGAAATAAAAAAAACTGCACACCGCCACCCCTATCCTCCTCCCCCCCAAAAAAAAACTAAGGCATAACGACAACATGGTCATTCTCGTCGCTGTCGACGACATGAAACCAAACCACATCGGCAGTCTGCTTCTTCATTTTCATCATCTTAATCCCGATCGCCTGCCCGCCGACCGTAATCCTCGCCGACGGAAACAGCGAATCGGCCGACATCTCACCCGTCTTGACCGTCAAACGCCGTCGCGAATCATCGAGATCCACAAACTCACGCGAACCATCAGCCAAAATCTTAACAAGCACACCGCCACGGTCAAATCGCAACGACAACTCCGGACCGCGATAGCGCACACCATCGTCAGCCAACTCCCTCACCTCGTCAAACGCCCCGAACCCCGGACGCACACCGCCAGAATCATCCCCCTCGCCGCCATCGCCGTCATCCTTACCGCCGTTAACACCCTCCTCATGCCCATCATCGTCACGACGAGGAGCATCCGAACCGCCACGGTCACACGACGACGACAACACAGCAACCATACAACCGACAAGCAGCATCATAAAAACCACCCTGCCGCCACACACGAACCGCAACAACGACTCAATAAAACTTCCGATATTCAACATAATCATACCTCCGACACTACTTCTCGATTTTAACCACAAGCATCCCCCGCTCCCCGGTCGAAACAGAAGAATACGTCAACCGATGCGCCCCGAAGCCAAGATCACCGGGCGAAAGCCTGCGCGACACAACCGGCAAACCATCGACCATCCATTCGGCATCATTCGGAATCTCCGGCGAATAAAGATCGATTGAAACATCCGTCAACTTATACGTCGACCGCAACGGCACCGGCTCACCCTCCACCCGAAACACCTCGCCACGCTTCTCACCCCAAAGAAACTCAGCAAGCTCCGGATAATCGACAAACGGATTCCTATTACCCTGCACAGCCTCTCCGCGACTATTCTTCTCACACTCCGACACCGACGGCGGATAAGCCCTATGCCACGCCATCAACACCCCGATCGCATAATCCGTAAGCCCCGGATACGCACTCCCGCCCATCATCATAAACCCCCTCGGCGACCAAATCTCAACATGATAAACCGTCGAAACATACATCACCGCGCGAGCCAACTCCCCGCGCAACCTCTCAGGCGGCACATAAAGCTCCGTCTCAACCCCATAGACCACACCACGTCCGGCACACCAAAAATCATTTGAAAACGAAACACTCTCCACCGCCACACCCGGCACAAGATCACGCCTATACACCTTGACATCCGAAACCACCGGCAGAAGATTATAAAAATCCGAAGCAACAGCCCCTCGAATCTCCACCCTCGAACCGCCCCACCACTCGACAGGGACAAACGTCCCCCACTCATAGCCCGAAGGCAGACCGCCGGCAACCACCTCGACCACCGACCCCGTAAACTCATCGACCAACCGAAACGTCAGCCTCGACCGATCGACCACCGCCGACGGACGCGACGCCTCCGCCACAGCCGCCAGCAGCCCCTCCCCGCACCTACCATTAAAGGGCACTTCGGCAACCGCATCGACGGAAACCGAAATGCCCTTTAACATTATCAGAAGAGAGACAACCCGTCTCATCTTGAATTTAGCAACTTTTGGGGAATATATGTATCAATTACACATAGCCGCGAACCACACCGCGCTTTGAATTGCGGACAAAGAGAATAATCTCATCGCGCTCCTTCGTCGCAGGAAGCTCAGCCTCGATACGCTCGACAGCATCCGAATTGTTGAGACCCGACAAATAGAGATAGCGATAAGTCTCCTGAATATCACGAATAGTTTCATTCGAGAAACCGCGACGACGAAGACCGATCGAATTCACGCCGGCAAACGAAATCGGCTCGCGACCAACCTTAACGTAGGGAGGAATATCCTTATTGACAAGCGCACCGCCTTGAAGCATCACATGCGAACCGATGTGACAGAACTGGTGGATCAACGCACCGCCGCCGATGACAGCAAAATCGTCAACGACAACTTCGCCGGCACACTGCACCGCATTCGACATAATAACATTGTCGCCGATGACACAATCGTGAGCCACATGGCAATAAGCCATAATCAGACAATTGCTGCCGACCACAGTCTTACCCTTCGACGCCGTACCGCGATGCACAGTAACACATTCGCGAATCGTAGTATTATCGCCGATGATCGCCACCGTATCCTCACCACGGAATTTAAGATCCTGAGGCGGCCCCGAAATCACAGCTCCGGGATAGATAGTACAATTCTTACCGATGCGCGCGCCCTCCATAATAGTAACATTAGAGCAAATGCGCGTACCCTCACCGATCTCCACATTCTGATCAATCGTAACAAACGGATCGATCACCACACTGGGATGAATTTTAGCCGCAGGATGAATGTATGCTAATGGTTGTTTCATTGATTAAAAATATATACTCTTTACAGTATATCTTATGTGATAAAAATTGATTTTATTTATTCTTGACAATCTGTGCCATAAATTCACATTCGGCAACAATCTTCTCGCCGACAAAGGCATAACCCTTCATCATCGCGCAACCGCGACGCAACTCAGACATATACGAAACATGGAAAAGAAGCGTATCGCCCGGGACCACCTTCTGACGGAACTTCACATTATCAATCTTCATGAAATAAGTCGAATAGCGATCCGGCTCATCAAGACCGCTCAACACAAGCAGACCGCCCGTCTGAGCCATCATCTCGATTTGAAGCACACCCGGAAGCACAGGCTCCTGCGGGAAATGACCTTGGAAGAAAGGCTCATTCGCAGTGACATTCTTCACACCGACAATATAATTCGTACCCTTCTCGATCACCTTATCGATAAGCAAGAACGGATAACGGTGAGGAAGCATCTCACGGATACGATTATTATCCATCAGCGGCTCCTTATTCGGATTATAAACCGGAGCTTGGACATCCTGATGCTTGATTTCACGACGAATCTTCTTAGCAAAAGTCGTATTGATCGAATGACCCGGACGAGTAGCAATCACACGACCCTTAAGCGGACGACCGATAAGCGCAATATCACCGATAATATCGAGAAGCTTATGGCGAGCAGGCTCATTCTCGCTCGTCAGAGGCTTATCATTGATATAGCCAAACACACTGACATCCTTGCGAGGCACATTCATCAGATCAGCCAAGCGATCAAGCTCCGACTGAGCCATCGGACTATCATAGATGACAATAGCATTATCAAGGTCACCGCCCTTGATCAAATTATTCTTAACAAGCGGCTCAATCTCACGCACGAAAACAAACGTACGGCTCGACGAAATTTCAGAACCGAAATTATCCATCGAATCAAGCGACGCATACTGATTATTCAACACAGCCGAATTGAAATCAATCTTCACATCGACCGCAAACTCATCGTCGGGAAGCACAACAATCGACGAACCCGTAGCCTCGTCGCGCACCTCAATCTTCGACTTGATATAAAAGAAATCCTTATCGGCATTCTGATCAGCAAGCCCCACGCGAGCAATCTCCTCGCAATAAAAACGAGCACTACCGTCAAGAATAGGCAACTCGGGAGCATTCACCTCGATAAGCACATTATCAACCCCCGCAGCATAAAGAGCAGCCATCGCATGTTCGATAGTCGACACACGAGCCTCACCCTTAGCAATCACAGTGCCACGAGCCGTAGCAACAACATTCTCCGCGAGAGCATCAATCTCCGGCTGACCCTCCAAATCCACACGTTTAAACTTATAGCCGTGATTTTCCGGAGCAGGGAGAAAACGCGCCGTAATTTCAAGACCTGTGTGCAAACCCTTACCGGTGAGGGTAAACTCGCCGTTTAATGTCTTCTGGTTCATATAATTATTTTATATTATAATCTTAAATTAATCTTTCAAAATCCTTATTTAAGCCTCTTTTCAAGCTCCTTGACACGCTCATACAGACTGCCGAGCTTCTTGACATAGACAAGATTGCGAGCATACTCGCCCATCTCGACCGCAGGCGCACCCATCACGCGCTCGCCCGGCTTCGTAGCCTTGCTCACACCGCTCTGCGCACCAATCTGCGTCCCGTCCGCAATCGAAATATGACCGACAAAACCAACCTGACCGCCGACCATACACTGCTCACCAATCTTAGCCGAACCCGCAACACCGACCTGAGCCGCCATCACCGTATTCGAACCAACCGAACAATTATGAGCAATCTGAATAAGATTATCAAGCTTAACACCCTTACAGATGCGCGTCGCACCCATCATCGCACGGTCGATCGTCGTATTCGCACCGATCTCCACATCATCCTCAATGACAACATTACCCGTCTGAGGAATCTTCTCATAACCACCGTCGACAGGAGCAAATCCAAAACCATCGGCACCGATAACAGCACCCGAATGGATTATACAACGCGCGCCGACCTTACAACCGTGATAAACCTTCACCCCGGCATAAAGCGTCGAACCCTCACCGATCTCACATCCATCGCCAACATAAGCCTGCGGATAAATCTTCACACCGGGAGCAAGTTTGACACCCTTACCGACATAAGCAAAAGCACCGATATAAGCATCAGCCGGAACCTCGACACCCTCCGCCACAAACGACGGAGACTCAACGCCGACCTTCTCGACCTTAGTCATCTCAGTCACCATCTCCAACAAGCGAGCCACCGTAGCATACGGATCATCCACCCTCAAAAGAGTAGCCTTCACCGGTTGCTCAGCAACAAAATCACGTTTGACAAGAACAATCGACGAATCAGTCGTATAAATATAATGCGTATATTTCGGATTCGCCAAAAATGAAAGCGCACCCTCATGCCCCTCTTCAATACGGGCAAAAGTACTAACCTTCACATTTTCATCTCCGTCAACCGAACCGTTGACAATAGCCGCAAGTTGAGCCGCAGTGAGTTCCATGTATAATATAGGAGTTAAAAATATAAACAAAATAAAACTCAATGACCCACATCGTAACCCATAAAGAATCGCCATAACAAATCTCCCAGCCCCTCATAGAAGCCCATAATAAACAACCATGAGAGAAAGACCCGACATCAATCATGAAAAG
>CAZCCI010000056.1:0-6907 GCA_964497255.1 uncultured Staphylococcus sp. | reverse complement strand
AGGTGGCCGACCATGCCAGACTGGAGGGCAAGGGCGGCTGGAGTATGCAGCTTGAACACTATCTGGGTACCTTTCTGCGTAAACCTGGCGCACTTCTCGATTAAATTATACACCCCATTTTGACCTATTTATGTCTAAATCCCGAATTTTGGCGTCTGAGAATCGAATTTTTGGCGAAAATCCGCAAAAATCAGTCGCCTAAAAAATATCCAAACCTCAACGCTCAAAAATAAGAGGCTGCGCCGTAAACTTTAATTACGACACAGCCTCAAGCTATTTTTATGCTGTCCGATAAAAATCAGAACAGCCAATCAAAAAATGTCAAAACGCCTCATTGACTCCGATCTGGAAACCTGACGAGTGTTTGCCAAAGCCGATGTCGAGCCGAATGTTGGTGTTGCGCTTAAATTCCCAACGATAGCCGACTCCAAATTCCGGAAGCAGACGATTAAAACGGATTTCCGATAATTTATCGTAGACAGTCCCAACTCCACCCCATACGACAACTCCGGAGCGACGATAGACGTGCTGACGCAATTCGACTGTCACATCTGTGGCACATTTATCGCGATAGCGACCTTCATAGTAGCCTCGCATTGCATCGCCACCGAGAATCGGCAATTTGCTCCAAGGCGTATCGCCATAGGACCAAGAACCGTGGATTCGGCCTGCTATTGTCGCACCTTGCCAAGGCGATTTGTAAATATTGTAGCTCAATTCTGTAATTGAGAAAGAATTGTCGCCATTTCCGAGAAATCGCGGAGAAAACAGTTGTTTGAACTCGAAGAGATGCCCGCGTTTGGGGGCTGTCAGATTGTCGCGCGTATCAGATTGAAATATTACGCCTGCTGACACGGTCGGATATTCCATGTCGGCATCTCCCCAAAGAGTTTTGTCGTCGACGTCGCGAGCATTGGTGTAGCTCATCTCAACTGCCGGTCCGAAAAATGCATTACGCCACAACTGCCATTCGTAATCGGCTGACAATGAAATATCAAACAAATTATAGGATGTTTCATTGGCATCATTGGAGTTCATCTTATAGCCAATGCCCCAAAAATATGTCGAAAACGAAACGAAATCGACATTGTAGTTGATTCGGTGGGTGTTGTTGGGGAATATGTGGACGCCATTGATGCCAACTGAATAATAATCGTTGGTCGCAAGTTCTCCTGTTAGAGAGATGTTTGATGCAGGTAGAAAGCTGTCGGTCGGGCAAGTAGAATAGTCGCCGGCTGCAATCAATCCTAGTCCCGCCCCTTTTTCACTCGTGTAATACGACCCGGCAAGAAACGAGAAGTCAGGACGACGCGACAATTCATGCTTATTGGTTTCATGTAGATAGTCAATGACTTTCGAGACTATACCCATGCTGCGCCAACCTTGGGTAGCCGAAACGGTGGATGTGTCCGATGGCAGTTCAGCTGCGTTGAGCAAGCCAAACGAAAGGGAGAATATTACAACAAGGAAGTGTTTTCTATTGATGAGGGAAACTGCGGCTGATCGAAACATTTTTCTTTTTCTTATATAATAGGAGGTTTAGTCAAGACGGGTTATTGCGAGGGAATAGACACTGACGCGAGTTGTCGGACTGTGACGTTTGATTTCTTCAATGCAACTCAGAAGTGTGGCTCCGGTTGTGATCACATCGTCAACCAGCAGGATGTGTTTACCCTCAATTTCTGTCGGCTCTGCAAGGTGATAAACATTGCGAGTGTTGACCATTCGCTCATGAGCATTTTTGCGAGTCTGTGTCCTATGGAACGATGCCGAGAGAACATCGAGTATCGGCAGACCTGTCACATCGGAAATTCCGCGCGCTATTTCTTCGGCTTGATTGTAGCCTCGGCGGAAACGTTTTAGAAAATGGATTGGAACTGGAACAAGGGCTTCGATTCCATCGAAAAATCCGGCTACCATGAGTTGCGAAGCGTGGTCAGCGGCAAGAGTTTTGCCCACAATAGGGCGACCGCGATATTTGGCATCGTGAATAAGATTAACAAAGCGATTGCCTCGGTAGTAGTAGAACATCGACGTTGCGCGCTCAATCGGATACCCTATGGCAAATAGTCGTTCGTGAATCTGATTGGGTTGCGTTCTATGAAAATTGGTCAATGGAAGCGACATTCGGCAATCAAGGCAAAGGATTCGCTCGCCTCTGACGAGCGTTTTGTGACAGACGGTGCAGACATTCGGGAAAAACAAATTAAACAGCCCCTCGGTCCACAGACTTACATTTTCCTTGACTTGTCGAAATTTCATAGTCTTTCTTATTCAATTACTTCAGACTGCGCCGCTACACCGCGACGCATAATTTCAACAATAAGCTGATACTCAAAACCTCTTGCCATAGCAAATTTCACGAGCTTGATTTTAGATTCCCGACTCAACAGTTGCTCTTTGAACTGTCGAGCCTTGGCTTTTATAACCTTTTCAGCAATGACGCGATAAGAGTCGCAGTCGTCATCCAATTCGTCGCACGAATGTTCGATTACAACACGTGGCAAGCGTTTTGCCCACAAACCTTGCTGAATTTTCCGACGTCCCCACCCACTGAAATGCAGTTTGTCGTGGGCATAAGCTTTGGCAAAGCGCATATCGTCGATAAAATTCATGTCTTCAAGTTTGGCTATAACCTTTTCGGCGTCCGATGCAGACAGCCCCCATGCCGACAGTTTTTTCAGAATGTCGGGTGAACACTGCTCACATCGTACACAGAGTGCAGCCGCTCGCGACAGTGCGTTTTCAATAGTCAATGGAGTCTTGCGCTTCAACATTTGTCAACACAGATTTTATAACAACTCCACTCCTAATATCGACTTGCCACCAAAAATCTCTTTCGGGCGTGTATGTCGGGGATAATTCTAACGTCATCCCAGCCCTTGGAAATCATCCACGAGCGCAATTCATAGGCTGTCAACGGATTCAGTTCAAAATAAAGCCTGCCGCGAGCCGTCAACGCGATCTCAGCGTAAGTTGCTATGGCTTTATAGAATCTCAAAGGGTCGGAGTCCGGCACGAATAGTGCCAGATGTGGCTCATGGTCAAGAACATTGCGTTCCATTGCCGTCTTTTCGCTATCCATAACGTAAGGCGGATTTGAAACGATTATATCATACTTCGAGACATCGGTAGAAGCGGCATCCGACGCAAGCAGAAGAGCGTCTCGTCTGACGAAATCCACAGCGACTTTCTGACCGACAGCGTTTTGACGAGCGACATCAAGCGCATCGGCAGAAATATCGATGGCTGTTACTTCGGGAAATTTCAAAGTTTTGGCAAGAGCAACAGCAATACACCCCGACCCTGTGCAAATGTCGAGCACGTTCAAATCGACTTCGTCGTGAGCCTTTACGACGATGTCTACCAATTCCTCGGTTTCGGGTCGAGGAATGAGCACCGAGGGATTTACCGATAAGGTCATTCCATACCAATACGTATCGCCATAGATATATTGAATCGGCTCGCCGGCAATCAAACGGTCGACAACCTCATTGACTCGCTCGACAATGAAATCTGAGACTTCTTGATTGGCACGAATCACAAGTTCGACTTGATTCCAACCTTTTTCATGTTCCATAACCAAACGTATCAGCCAACGAGCCTCACCGTCGCCATAGAGAGCAGCAAGTTTCCTTTGAGCCGAATCAGTCAGTTGTCGTAGTGTCACAGCCATTTCTTTTCCTTGGAATTTATTTATTTTTAATCGGAGTTGAGCGGAAATTCGATAGCAAAAGTAGAACCAACTCCGACTTCCGATTTCTTTACATAGATCAATCCGCCATGGTATTCCTCAACGATTCGTTTCGTGAGCGTCAAGCCGAGTCCCCAACCGCGTTTCTTGGTCGTGAAACCGGGATTAAAAATCGTTTTCTGATTCTTGTGAGGGATACCCTTACCGGTATCGGATATTTCAATCATTGCTTTGAGTTTTTCAGGATGGATATTGATCGAAATACTGCCACAGCCTTCCATTGCATCGACAGCATTTTTAATCAAATTTTCCATAACCCACTCGGTCAGAGGCGGAGACATGGTAACAATCAGCGGCTCATGCCAAGGAGCAAACGAAAACTGTATGCGCTTTGAAATTCTCGACGACATATATTCACAAGCCCTACCGACGATTTCATTGACATCATAACTTTCCATCGACGGTCGCGAACCGATTTTTGAGAAGCGCGAAGCGATAGTCGACAGACGTTTCACGTCTTTGTTCATCTCAGCCACCGTTTCGGGACTAACGCCGGAATCTTCAAGCAGCTCCATCCAAGCCATCAACGACGAAATCGGAGTTCCAAGCTGATGGGCGGTTTCTTTCGACAATCCGACCCAAACTTTGTTTTGCTCGGCTCGTTTTGTCGACGATACAGCATAGTAGACTATTAGGACAAACGCCAGCAAAACAAGCACTTGAATGTATGGATACATTCCAAGACTTTTCAAAAGCTTGGAATCTTCATAGTAGAGCCATTGTTTTCCGGCATCACCCATATCGATTTCAATCACATTCGGCGAATCTTTCAACTTGTCAAGTTTCTTTATCAGAAATTCCCGATTGACATTGCTGAGAAGAAACGGAGCAAGCGAGTCAAGCGGCTCCGGCAACGAAAAATTGCGCTGCATGAGGATTTCATCATTTTCATCGGTCAGCAAGACCGGGATATTGCTGTTTCGTTCGATTATGGAAAGCAAGAAATCAACATTGACTGCACTCGTCTGATTTTCGGGAGCAGTCGTATTGACCAATTCGCGTGTCGCATCAGCCCATATTTGCATCCGCTCGCGTTCCTGCTCCGAAAGATCCTTGACAAGCAAATCAGAATAAAACAAAAATAGCCCGACAACCACGACCGAAAGCAATAGGAAGCCGATGATGCCGCGACGACGTATGTCATAGATGTTTCCGTTCAAGATGCTCGACTGTTAAATCTTAAAAATTACCTCTATTTCAATTTATTATATTTCATGGGGAGGAATCGACTCTCGTTGGGATAGATTGAGAGACGTGTCCTCCCCATGAATTATTTGGCTAAACAATCGGTATTACAGTGTTCTTACCGATGATTTTTAGTGCTTGTCACTGACGATTCCGCAGCCTGAGCAACGGTTTGAAATTTCAGTGAAGAAGTCGTTACCTTTGTCGTCGACAAGGATGAATGCAGGGAAATTCTCAACTTCGATTTTCCAAATAGCTTCCATGCCGAGTTCGGGATATTCGAGGAGTTCGACTTTCTTGATGCTGTTTTGAGCAAGGATAGCAGCCGGGCCTCCGATCGAACCGAGATAGAAACCGCCATGCTTCTGACAAGCGTCGGTTACTTGCTTGCTGCGGTTACCCTTGGCAATCATGATCATTGCGCCACCTGCGGCTTGGAATTGGTCGACGTATGAGTCCATACGTCCGGCTGTTGTCGGACCGAACGACCCAGAAGGCATACCCTCCGGAGTCTTGGCAGGACCTGCGTAGTAGATGGGGTGATCTTTGAGATACTGAGGCATAGGCTCACCGTTGTCGAGACGCTCTTTGATTTTTGCGTGAGCGATGTCGCGACCGACGATGATAGTGCCGTTGAGCGACAGACGTGTTGCCACGGGATATTTAGACAACTCTGCGAGAATTTCAGGCATCGGACGATTTAGGTCGATCTTCACTGCATTACCTTCGCCCTGCTTACGATATTCTTCGGGGATAAGTTCACCGGGATTGCTGTCGAGTTTTTCAATCCAAAGACCTTCGCGGTTAATCTTAGCCTTGATATTGCGGTCGGCAGAACATGAAACACCGAGACCGACGGGACACGATGCACCGTGGCGAGGAAGACGGATGACACGGATGTCATGAGCGAAATATTTGCCACCGAACTGAGCACCGAGACCAAGACGTTCGGCTTCTTTCTTCAAGGTTGCTTCAAGCTCCTTGTCGCGGAAAGCGTGACCGAGTTCATTACCGTGGTCAGGAAGATTGTCATAGTATTTCACTGAAGCCTTCTTAACGGTTTCGAGGTTCTTTTCAGCCGATGTGCCACCGATGACAAACGCGATGTGGTAAGGAGGACAAGCAGCCGTGCCAAGGCTCTTCATCTTCTCAACGAGGAACGGAACGAGAGTCTTGGGATTGAGGATAGCCTTTGTCTCCTGATAGAGATATGTTTTGTTGGCAGAGCCGCCACCCTTAGCGACGAAAAGGAATTTATATTCATCACCCTCCGAAGCGTGGATGTCAATCTGAGCGGGAAGATTGCAACCGGTATTGACCTCATCATACATTGTCAACGGTGCATTCTGAGAATAGCGAAGATTATCGGTCGTATACGTCTGATAAACGCCCTCGCTGAGTCGCTCTTCGTCATCGCAACCGGTATAGACATTCTGACCCTTTTCGCCGTGGACGATTGCAGTGCCGGTATCTTGGCAGAAAGGAAGTGCGCCCTTAGCTGCTACTTCGGCATTGCGGAGCATTGTGAGAGCCACAAACTTATCGTTTTCAGACGCTTCGGGATCTGAAAGAATCTTAGCGACCATTTCATTGTGTTCGCGACGGAGCATGAAAGCATTGTCGTGGGTACAAGCGCGAGCGAGCACAGTCAACGCCTCGGGATCAATCACGAGAAATTCGTGTCCGCCCCAATTTTCGACTTTCACATAGTCCGACGTAAGTTTATAGTATTCGGTCGTATCAGGACCAAGCGGGAACATGGGCTGATATTTAAAAGGTTTTGTTGCCATATATCTTTTTTTGAAATTTGATGATTTTTGCTTTTTCGAGATCATTTCGATCCGTGACTACAAATTTACAAACTATATTTTTAAACAGCAAACGAAATTGCCGTCTCAAATCAACTCGATTTTGAAAATTTCGGCTCGATACCTTGATAGACACGCGCGAAACGCCACCTCTTATATA
>CAZCCI010000055.1:0-7254 GCA_964497255.1 uncultured Staphylococcus sp. | reverse complement strand
TTGTGAATTTGATTGAAAATAATTACATTTGCATCATAATTGCAAAATGAAACTACGAATTAAATTTACATTATGGATCTTGTTTCAAGGCTCAAACGTTATTTAGACTCTCGGCAAATTAGTGTCACTCAGTTTGCAGATGAATGCTCTATTCCTCGCCCTACGGGGAGTCAGTTGCTTGCCGGGCGAAATAAAAAGGTAAGTGATGAAATAATAAGCAAAATTCATATTACATATCCTGATTTAAACATCGTATGGTTGATGTTTGGAGAAGGAGAAATGTTAGTAAATTCAAATATTGAAATCTCAGAGCCTAAAAACTTGGGATTAAATGAACAATCCGAACCCGAATATGGGGCACAGCAGACCATTGGGTTTGAAGGAGATTATAATAATGATATTAAAGAAAATGTTGTGGATGATGATTCTGTAAATACGTTTACATTCGCAACGCCGTCTACCATGCCCAATCGTAAGCAAAGCGATGTTGGGGCGAGGATTGATGTTTCTAAGGAAAACGATTCGGTAGAATCCGGCTCGGCTTTTACTGTTACTCCGGGTAAGGGTAAACGTGTTACAGGGATAGTTGTATATTATGATGATCACACATTCGAATCTTTTATTCCCGACCCTAATCATAGGCATCCGTTTATGATGATGTAAGATGATGTAAGATGGATTAAGGTCGTATGCAAGTGTTCTAACTCTTGGCGGTCTGCGAGATTCTGAGTAATTTTGCAGACCGATTCGTTTATTATAAATCGGTCTGTAAATTTTAAAGAAAATTTCCAATGAGTATATCCATTAATAGCTTGAAAGTAGAGTTCAGCGCAAAATGTTTGTTTGATAATATATCTTATATAATAAATCCGAAAGACAAGATTGCTCTTGTCGGCAAAAACGGGGCGGGAAAATCTACTATGCTCAAAATTATTGCCGGTTTGCAAAAACCGACATCTGGGAATGTGGCAATGCCTCGTGACACGACGGTCGGCTTCCTCCCTCAGCATATAAACGTGAGTGATACATCTACTGTTATTGATGAGGTCAGGAGTGCTTTCAGCCATGTTGATGAGATGAAAGCGCGGCTTGATGATCTGAACGATCAGCTCGCAACGCGGACGGACTATGAATCTGACGCTTATCAAGAGTTGATTGAGGCTATGACAACATTGTCGGATCGTCTTGCAATTGAGCAGAGCGAGAATTTTGAAGCGGAGATGGAAAAAACTCTTATCGGTCTCGGTTTCCTGCGCTCGGATTTCAATCGCCCTACCTCTGAATTTTCCGGTGGTTGGCGTATGCGTATCGAACTTGCAAAAATTTTGTTGCGTCGTCCTGATGTCTTGTTGCTTGACGAACCGACCAACCATCTCGACATTGAGTCTATTCAATGGCTTGAAACCTTCCTTATAACAAAAGCTAATGCCGTTGTGCTCGTTAGTCACGACCGTGCGTTTATCGACAATGTTACCAATCGCACAATCGAGATCTCTCTCGGAAAGATTTACGACTATTCGGTTAACTATTCAAAATATCTTGTCCTTCGTCAAGAACGCCTCGAACAGCAGATGCGAGCCTATCAGAATCAGCAGAAAATGATTCAGGATACGGAGGATTTTATCGAACGATTTCGATACAAAGCGACGAAGAGCGTGCAAGTTCAAAGCCGCATCAAGCAGTTGGCTAAAATCGAGCGAATAGAGGTTGATGAAGTCGATACGTCGCATCTCAATCTGAAATTCCCTCCCGCACCGCGTTCTGGAGATTATCCTGTCATTGCGGACAATGTAGGCAAGGCATACGGTGAACATCAAGTCTTCGACAACGCTACATTTACAATCAAACGAGGCGAGAAAGTTGCGTTTGTGGGGAAAAATGGAGAGGGAAAGTCAACATTGGTCAAGTGTATAATGGGTGAAATTCCATATACTGGCACTCTGAAAATCGGGCATAACGTCAAAATCGGCTATTTTGCGCAAAATCAAGCCTCATTGCTTGATGGTGAATTGTCGGTTTTTGATACAATTGACCATGTTGCCGTAGGCGACATCCGAACTAAGATTCGTGACATCTTAGGCGCATTTATGTTTGGCGGAGAAGCATCTGAAAAGAAAGTGAAAGTATTGTCAGGTGGTGAGAAAACGCGATTGGCAATGATACGTCTATTGCTCGAACCTGTCAACCTGTTGATTCTTGATGAACCGACCAACCACCTTGACATAAAAACCAAGGATATTTTGAAGCAGGCAATCAAAGATTTTGATGGAACAGTCATTGTTGTCAGCCACGATCGCGAGTTTCTAGACGGTTTGGTTGAAAAGGTCTATGAATTTGGTGGCGGTCAAGTTAAAGAATGTCTTGGCGGTATCTACGAGTTCCTCGAAAAGAAAAAACTTGCATCGCTCACCGAACTCGAACGGAATGCGATTCGCCCTATTGCTGCAAAAATGGGCGGAGAGTCTGTTGCTGCGAATAAACAGCAACAAACCCCGTCTGCTCAGCAATCCGAGCGTAAACTTTCGTATGCCGAGCAGCGAGAACGAGAAAAACTTGTTAGAAAGGCCCGTAAAAAAGTCGAGGAAGCCGAGGCGGAAATATCGAGAATAGAGCAGGAGATTGCTGAAATTGAATCCGTGATTGCAGCCGGAAACCCACCTGCAGATATTTATGACCGTCACGCCTCGACAACTAAACAGCTTGAAAATGCAATGTCGCTATGGGAACTTGCATCGATGGAATACGATGAGATTGCAAAGTAAAAATTATTTGCTTATATCTAAATTACGGATTTATAAACTTTAAACTTTAAGCTCGCGAATTTGGAATATAAATGCGCGTTTCGTAATTTTGCAACTCATTAGGAAAAGGGGCGGTTTGCTCATAAATATTCTAATAAAATTTTATTGAAACATTAATTTGATTATATATTTGTTCAAATCATGAAAGGAAAAATGTCGCCAATGATCATCTTGATCATCGTTTTGGCAGTTCTATTGCTTATAGTCGTTGGATTCGGAGTTACACAGGTCGCATCCTTGAAATCTCAGGTTCAGGAAGCTCGTCTTGAAAATGAAGAATTAAAACTTACAAACGACCAGCTTCAATTGTCAAACGAGTTTGATGTTCTTAATGCCGAATTTCAGCAGTACGAGGATCAAGCTCAGCGTCTCGCTAACGATACAATCCTTGCGAAATATACCGCAGCCAAGGCAAAAGTAGAACAACTTATGCAGGAGCTGAAAAGCGAGAAAGTTAAGTCTCAGGCTCGAATCAACGAACTTCAAAGCGAAATCTCGACGCTTAAAAAATTGCTCAGGCATTACATTGCTCAAATTGATTCATTGAATAAGGAAAACGCCGGTCTGCGTGCGGAAAATCAGGAAATAAAGGATCAAAACAAGCGTCTGTCGTCGCAAGTCAAAGAAGTCACTCGCACAGCCGAAACACTTAGCGAGCGAATGACTCTTGCCGAGAAACTCAATGTGACCGGGGTGTCGATTCAAGGACTTAAAAAGAATGGCAAGAAAGAAAAAAATGTTACCAAGGCAAAGCAGTTGGTTGTGACGTTTACCATTCCGCAAAACAATTCTACCCCCGTTGGAGAGAAGACTATCTATTTGCGCATCGTTAATCCCGAGGGGCAGTTGCTGGGAGGAACAGGCTCGTTTGATTTTGAAGGTAAATCCACCCCTTGCACAGCTCGTAAGGTGATTGAATATGCCGGCGACGAAATTTCAGGTGTCAAAATCTATTGGGATGTCAATACGACTCTTACGGCAGGAGACTATACCGTCGAACTATTTACCGATGGCTATCGATTGACATCGCGTCGTTTCACATTGAAAAAATAATAATTATAAATCCGAAATTCGGATGGAAGAATTGTGGCAGGAAATCTCTGGCGTTGATCTCACGACAGGAACAGCGATTTTACGCATCTCGGTGAGTCTGTTGCTCGGAAGCGCAATTGGAATTGAGCGTAAGCGCAAAGGGCAAATGGCAGGACTGCGCACGTTTGCTCTCATTTCAATGGGCGCGTGTATCGCAATGATGCTTTCAATCTACGTTTGTCAGGAAACAGCCGGACCGTTGCGTGGAGATCCGAGTCGAATTGCTGCACAAGTGCTTTCCGGAATCGGATTCCTTGGTGCGGGAACAATAATCCAAATGAAAGGGTCGGTGAGGGGACTTACAACGGCTGCCGGAATTTGGATTATAGCAACGATTGGCATGGCTGTTGGCTGCGGACTGTATATGATAGCAATCGTGGCGACAGTGCTTGTACTTGTCGTGTTGACCCTTCTCGAACGGTTGGAGCATCGTGTCAATGTCGGGAACGAGATGCGTTACATTCGATTGAAAGTTCGAGGAATTGTCAATTCGATCGATCCTTGTCGCGAAGTTCTCGAACGCAACGATATCCATTTATCGCGCGTAGATGTTGAGTATGATTATGAAGCCGATATGACGCGCTTGAATTTGCTCGTCCTTATTCGTGAACACTCTGATTTTATCGAGATTTTTTCTGCGCTTCATGACGTTTGCCCGATAGTCTCCATTTCGCTTTCAAATCAAGCCGACATTTCATAATTTCGAGTGAGTAATGCGGATTTTGAAACCACAATGGCTTTTGGGTGTTGTTTTCATTGAACCTCTTTTTATGCAACGATAGTTTACAATGATTTTAAATTTGATTCTTGCCGGCGTAGCTGCGGCATCCGAGACATTTAATATCGAAGGCTTGATCCGAGATCTGGCCTTTATTCTTATACTTGGAGCTTTTACGACACTATTGTTTAAATGGTTGAAACAGCCGGTCGTGTTGGGATATATCGTTGCAGGTTTTCTTGCAAGTCCTAATTTTGAATATTTGCCATCGGTTACGACGGAAGATAACATTGAGTTTTGGGCACAGTTAGGCATAGTCGTGCTCCTCTTTTCGCTCGGATTGGAGTTTAGCTTCAAAAAATTGGTCAATGCCGGAGGTTCGGCTGTCGTGACAGCTCTGTTCATTGTCTGTGGGATGATGGGCGCAGGATTTGCCGTCGGACATATACTTGGATTCTCACATATCAACAGTATTTTTCTTGGCGGAATGTTGTCCATGTCATCGACAACGATTATTATCAAAGCTTTTACGGATTTGAACCTCCGACATCGAAAATTTGCCTCGCTCGTCTTTGCCGTCTTGATAGTTGAAGATTTGTTTGCCGTCTTGATGATGGTGATACTTTCGTCGATAGCTATCAACAATAGCGTTGAGGGTGGTGAAATGCTGTTCAGTGTCGGTAAACTTGTGTTTTTCTTGATTATCTGGTTTGTTGTCGGGGTGTTTGTGCTTCCGTCGTTACTCAATTCGCAGCGCAAGTTTCTCAATTCGGAAACATTACTCATTGTGTCGATGGGGTTGTGTCTTGGCATGGCAGTTTTCTCTGTTAGTTGTGGATTCTCACTTGCTCTTGGGGCGTTTGTGATGGGCTCGATACTTGCCGGAACAAGCTTTGCCGAACGAATTGAAAAGGTAACATTGCCTGTTAAAGATCTTTTCGGCTCGGTATTCTTTATATCTGTCGGAATGATGGTTAATCCTGATATAATTGTTGAGTATTGGTTGCCGATACTCTTCTTGTCGGCAGTAGTCGTTGTCGGAATGATATTTTTCGGAACCATCGGGATGCTTTTGACTGGGCAGTCGCTTCGTGTAGCAGTCGAGTCCGGTTTTTCTTTGACGCAGATTGGAGAGTTTGCATTTATCATAGCGTCGCTCGGCTTGTCGCTTGGCGTACTTGATGCTCAAATTTATCCGATTGTGGTCGCAGTTTCGGTTATAACTACGTTTACGACACCTTATTTTATTCGTATGGCAGACCCTGTATGTGATTTCCTTGAATCGCATCTGCCGAAACGTCTGCATTTTTTGATTGACCGATACACAGAACAAGCTACAACTTCGGCGAGCGCGACAAAGCAATTGTGGGAGTCGCTCTTCCGTCGTTATTTGTGGCGTGTCGTGCTATATTCTATCGTTTTGATCGCAATCTGCATAATTTCACTTGATTATATACTGCCGTCATTGATGGAGGTGTTTCCGGTGTGGGGGCGTTTCTTGACAACCATTGTTTCATTGATAATAATGTCGCCGTTCTTGTTGGCGATGACTTATCCGGCATCGAAAAAGACTGAGCGCAAACGATTGATAGCTGCGAATGCTCACTACGATGTCCCGCTGATCATCATGACAATCGTCAGATTGCTGATTGCAATGACTCTGTTGGTCTATCTGCTCAGCTCGATTTATTCGATGACGGTAGGATGGTTGATTGGAATTGTATTGTTCTTTACTCTTGCATTGTCATTCTCAAAGTCGACACACAAACGTATGGTTCGCATCGAATCGCGTTTCATCGACAATCTTAATGAACGTGAACTTCGACGGAGTGGCGCGAAAAACAATTTGGTGTCAAATATGCACCTCGCTTACATGACAGTCGGATATAAATGTCCCTTTGTTGGTGAGCGTTTGAGAAATTCCGGGTTAAGAAGCTCGTTTGGCGTTTCGGTCTCGTCGATACAGCGAGGCGGACAAATGATAATGGTACCGGGAGCTGATGAGCGAATCTTCCCCGGAGATGTCCTCGGTGTTATTGGAACGGATGATGAGATTCAAAAATTGTTGCCGGTTGTAGAGTCGGAAAATGACGACGTGGATGAAACTTCAAAAATGAATGTAAAACTGACCGGCATACATTTGAAAGCGACGTCACCCTTGATTGGCAAGACAATTGTTAGCTCAGATTTTCGCAATACATGGGAAGCCTTACTTGTTGCCGTGCAGCGCGATGAGACATATCTTCAACCCGATGTGTCAATCATATTTGCAGAGGGCGATACGGTTTGGGTTGTCGGCGACACTAAGCGCATTGCCCCAATAGAGGGATAAAGGAATATATCGTGGTAATAAGTCCCCAATGATAAATGGGATGGTAAAATGAATCAGATTCAAAGAGGCTGTGTCGTAATTAAAGTTTACGGCGCAGCCTCTTATTTTTGAGCGTTGAGGTTTGGATATTTTTTAGGCGACTGATTTTTGCGGATTTTCGCCAAAAATTCGATTCTCAGACGCCAAAATTCGGGATTTAGACATAAATAGGTCAAAATGGGGTGAATTTCCCCCGATTTTGACCTGTTTTGCTATTTTTGAACACATTTTCTTGATGTTGAAGGCTATGGCGAAGAAGGCAAAGTCCATTG
>CAZCCI010000054.1:0-7383 GCA_964497255.1 uncultured Staphylococcus sp. | reverse complement strand
TTTGCCTTTAAAATCTCCTAAAAACATCTAAAAATCAGAGCATAAATAAAGTTTTTTCTTAAATCTATAATATTGTGATGAAATTCAAGTTTCCAAAAATTGTTGGCGGAATCTTCGCGTTGAGCCTCGGCTTTCCGCTCATGCAGGGTGCGGCTCAAAATCCATACTTGCCAATGTGGGAATACATCCCCGACGGCGAACCATACGTTTTTGACGACCCTGATTGCCCGGGCAAAAAGCGTGTCTATATCTATGGCTCACACGACTCGTTGGTCGACCAATATTGTGGTCGCGAGCTGGTGACATGGTCGGCATCGGTCGACAGCCTTGACCGTTGGCGTTACGACGGCGTTATTTTTGACGTCAGAAAAAATGCCCGCGGCGAATATCTCCACAAAGACAAACTTGGCGACGTACTCTATGCCCCCGACGTGCTTGAAACCGTCGACAAGGACGGCTCGAAGGTCTACTATCTTTATCCCAACAACCAAGCCGGCGGACGCAACGGCATGGTGGCTAAGAGCAGCCGCCCCGACGGCCCGTTTGAGGTCATCAATTGGAATCCCGAAAAACCGTCGGAAACCGTCGGTGACCTGCGCTTCGACCCGGCGGCATTTGTCGACGACGACGGACGTGTCTACGGCTATTGGGGATTCAGCGATAGCTATGCCGCCGAACTCGACCCGACGACGATGGCAACAGTCAAGCCAGGAACTGCTGTCAGAGCACGCGAACTCAACAGCAGCAAAGCTCCCGGCATCTTCCGTTTCTATGAAGCCTCGTCGATACGCAAGATTAAAGATAAATATGTGTTTATTTACAGTCGCATATCAGGCAACGGCGAGTTCGGGCTCGGAGAGACTAACTACACGCTGGCATACGCCTATTCCGATTCGCCCTTAGGCCCGTTTACCTACGGCGGAACTATCATCGACGGTCGCGGACGCGATGTCGACGACTTCGGTTCGCCGATATTCACCGCGACGCCCAACGGCAACACCCACGGCAGCATCTGTGAAATCAACGGAAAGTGGTGGGTGTTCTACCATCGACAGACCGGGTTGGATGAATTTTCACGTCAGGCAATGGTCGCCCCGATTACGGTCGACGTGACCGAAGGCCCCGGCGGAAAGGTAGTCATCTCGGAGGGCGAATATAATTCGGAAGGCTTCATGACTCAGGGCTTGAATCCCTTCAAACGCCACTCGGCAGGTATAGCCTGCTACTATACCGGACCGAAACCGGCTGTCCACAACTTCCCCAACAAGACATTTTTCGGCTCATACGTCCGTCCGCTCCGTCCGACGGTTGCGCCCGGCACTGACCCCTACGACTTGTCGGTCAACCACAACCCTGTGGTCAACAATACCGACGGCTCGGTCGTTGGCTACAAATATTTCAACTTTGATTCCGCCTACGGTGTGAAAGACTTGCAGTTGCGTGTCAACCTCGTCCCGAAAGGCATCGACGCGGTTATTGATGTCTATGTCGACGGCCCGACAGTCAACCGTGGCGGTCGTAAGGTCGGTTCGATAGCCATCGGCTCGGCATTGCCCGCAAAGGAAACGGAATTGAAAACCGACGTGGCGGCGTTGGCTGAAATGAAAGGCAAGCACGCCCTATATTTCGTAATTAAATCCGACACGAAGGAAAAATCCGTTTGTGAAATCAATAATTTCGTCTTTTCGCCGCGTTGACCGTGTGTGATTGGCGTGATTCGGAAAATTTTTATTAACTTTGCACATTCCAATAGAGTAATATCTCAAAAATAAGAATATAATCATTCCCATTACATAAACTGAAATGGCAACACAAGAAGACGTTTTTAAGAAAATCGTGAGCCACGCCAAGGAGTATGGCTTCGTGTTTCAATCAAGTGAAATATACGACGGTCTGTCGGCTGTCTATGACTACGGTCAGAACGGTGTCGAACTCAAAAACAATATCAAACGCTATTGGTGGGATTCGATGACGCTTCTCCATGAGAACATCGTAGGCATCGACTCTGCAATCTTCATGCACCCCACAATTTGGAAAGCATCAGGCCACGTTGATGCGTTCAACGACCCCTTGATTGACAACAAGGACTCTAAAAAACGTTATCGTGCCGACGTTTTGATTGAAGAACAGATTGCCAAAATCGAAGATAAGATCGAAAAGGAAGTAGCCAAGGCTGCAAAACGTTTCGGCGACAGCTTCGACGAAGCAATGTTCCGTCAGACCAATCCGCGAGTGCTCGAACATCAGGCAAAGCGCGACGCTCTCCACGAACGTTTCGCAAAAGCCATGAATGACAACGACCTCAACGAACTCCGTCAGATTATCGTCGACGAAGAAATCGTCTGCCCCATCTCCGGAACTAAAAACTGGACGGAAGTCCGTCAGTTCAACCTCATGTTCAAGACTGAAATGGGTTCGACTGCCGACGGCTCAATGTCGGTTTATCTCCGTCCGGAAACAGCTCAGGGCATCTTTGTCAACTACCTCAACGTGCAGAAGACCGGCCGTATGCGTCTGCCCTTCGGTATCGCTCAGATCGGCAAGGCATTCCGCAACGAAATCGTAGCTCGTCAGTTCATCTTCCGTATGCGCGAGTTCGAGCAGATGGAAATGCAATTCTTCGTGCGTCCCGGCTCTGAAATGGAATGGTTCAAAAACTGGAAGGAGTTCCGTATGCGCTGGCACAAGGCTCTCGGTCTCGGCGACGAAAAATATCGCTACCACGACCACGAAAAGCTCGCTCACTACGCAAACGCAGCTACCGACATCGAATTCCAAATGCCGTTCGGATTTAAGGAAGTCGAGGGTATCCACTCGCGCACAAACTTCGACCTTTCGCAACACGAGAAGTTCTCAGGCAAGAAAATCCAATACTTCGACCCCGAACTCAACGAGAGCTACACTCCCTACGTCATCGAAACCTCAATCGGTGTCGACCGTATGTTCCTCAGCGTTATGTGCTCGTCCTACGAAGAGCAGGAACTTGAAGGCGGCGACAAGCGCGTCGTGCTCCACCTTCCCGCGCCGTTGGCTCCCGTCAAATGTGCAGTGCTTCCGCTCATCCGCAAAGACGGTCTGCCCGAAAAAGCTCGCGAAATCGTCAACGACTTGAAGTTTGACTTCGCTACTCACTATGAGGAGAAAGACACAATCGGCAAGCGCTATCGTCGTCAGGACGCAATCGGTACGCCCTTCTGCATCACCGTTGACCATCAGACGCTTGAAGACAACACCGTCACTCTCCGCGAACGCGACTCTATGGAACAGAAACGTGTGAAAATCGAGGAGCTCCACAGCCTCATCCACAACGCTGTTTCGATCAACACACTTCTCCGCAAACTCGGTTGATTCACCCGTCAAAAATAAAATAAACATCTTGCACGGAGGGGGTGTCGGTGTCGGCATCCCCTTGTGTGAGATTACATATTTCTCCCCAACCGACTCTTTCTTCAATCAAATCTTTCTTCAAATTTATTCTCTCCATTAAAAAAACAATTAAAACGATGAAAACTCTGAAATTATTATTGCTGTTGGCTTGTATGCTGCCGATGTTGTCGTCGTGTAACTACAACTCGCTTGTTGAAAAGAAGCAAGGCGTAGAGCAGTCGTGGGCAGAGGTGCAGAATCAATATCAGCGTCGTTCCGACTTGATTCCCAACCTCGTCGCAACAGTCAAAGGCTATGCCTCACACGAGAGCGAGACATTTGAAAAAGTGACCCAAGCTCGTGCGGCTGCCACTTCGGTCAACATCTCCGCCGAAAATCTCAGCGAAGAGTCGATCGCAAAATTTCAGTCGGCTCAAAATGCTCTGACCGGCGCGCTCAAATCGCTCCTTGCAGTCTCCGAAGCATATCCCGAGCTCAAAGCCAACGAAAACTTCCGTGACCTCCAAGTCCAGCTCGAAGGCACTGAAAACCGTATTGCTACGGCTCGCGGACGCTACACTCAGGTTGTGGCCGACTACAATACTTCGATTAAAAAATTCCCCACAAATATCTATGCCGGGTGGTTTGGCTTCGAGGCTCAGCCTCAGTTTAAAGCTGACGAAGCCGCTCAAAGCGCACCCGAAGTGAAATTCTAAAAGATGTCGAAATTCAGATACCTATTTGCAACGTTCCTCTTGCTCAGCTTCGGCGCGTTGATCACCACGTCGTGTAACGACGACGATGACGATTGGTCGGACTATGAAGATTGGCGCATCGCCAACGAGGAATTTTTTGACCAACAGAAATTCTTGATCGAGGACGGCAAAAATTTCTATCAGACCGTCAATCCGTCGTGGAATCCGTCGGCTCAGATCCTCATGCGCTATCTCAACGACCGTTCGAAGACCGAAGGCAACTTGTCGCCGCTTTTGACCTCGACCGTCGATGTCAAATACATCGGTCGTCTCTACAATGGCGAAGCCTTTGACTCGTCATACACGAACACTGCGTCGTACGGCGACAGTCTCTTCCGCACCACAGCTTCGTCGGTCATCCAAGGATGGACTATCGCACTCATGAATATGCGTGTCGGCGACAGCGTGCGCATCGTCATCCCCTACAAACTCGGCTACGGTTCGTCGGGCTCGGGACGCATCAACCCTTATTCGACACTCGTTTTCGACGTGAAACTGGTCGACATTCCCTTCTACGAAGTGCGCCCATAACGAATCAACGTCACGGATTATAGACTCAATCCCCTTATTTTGAACGCAACGTATGGATTTTAAGTTAGAAGCAACAGCTCCGGACACCGCCGCTCGTGCCGGCGTCATCACTACCGACCACGGCGAGATTCGCACTCCGATTTTTATGCCCGTCGGGACGCTCGGCAGCGTCAAGGCTGTCCACCAACACGAGCTGCGCGACGACATAAAGGCCCAAATCATCCTCGGCAACACGTATCACCTCTACCTTCGCCCCGGAATCGAGATTCTCGAAAAAGCGGGCGGTCTCCACAAGTTCAACGGCTGGGAAAAGCCGATTTTGACCGACAGTGGCGGCTTCCAAGTCTTCTCGCTGTCGGCAAACCGCAAGCTGACCGAAGAAGGCGCATGGTTTCGCTCCCACATCGACGGGTCGAAACACCTTTTCACGCCCGAACGAGTCGTGGACATCGAGCGTTCGATCGGTGCCGACATCATGATGGCACTCGACGAATGTCCTCCCGGCACGGCTGAATATTCCTACGCTCGCAAGTCGCTCGATCTGACTCATCGTTGGCTCGCTCGCGGCTGGAAACGCTATAAGGAGACCGAGGGCAAGTATGGCTACTCACAGGCTTACTTCCCGATTGTCCAAGGTGTCACATATCCCGATCTTCGTCGCGAATCTGCAAAGTTCGTGACCGATCTCGGTGCTGACGGCAACGCTATCGGTGGTCTTGCCGTGGGCGAACCTGCCGAAGTCATGTATGACATGATCGAGGTCGTCAACGAAATCCTGCCTGCCGATCGTCCGCGCTACCTTATGGGGGTCGGGACGCCTGCCAACATTCTTGAAGCCATCGACCGCGGTGTCGATATGATGGATTGCGTCATGCCGACTCGCAACGGTCGCAACGGTATGCTCTTCACCCGTCACGGCATCATGAATATGCGCAACAAAAAGTGGGCTGACGACTTCTCGCCTCTGCAAGAAGACGGACCGAGCTACGTCGACCGCGTTTACTCGAAAGCCTATCTCCGCCACCTCTTCATTGCCGACGAAATCCTTGCTATGCAGATTGCGTCGATCCACAATCTGGCGTTCTACCTCTGGCTCGTCGATGAGGCTCGCAACCATATCCTTGCCGGCGACTTCAAGTCGTGGAAGCGCGAGATGGTCGAATGTGTGACACGCCGACTTTGATGTCGTGTGTGTGTTCGTGTCACGCTCTCAAACGCCACCCCCTCCCGACGCTTCCTCTCCACGTGTTAAGAATTTCACCAAAATTTTCATAATCCGCTCCCGACATTGAAAATTCTCGATTGGTATATAATCAAGAAGTTCCTCGGAACCTACATCTTTGCGATAGCCTTGATTTTGGCTATCACAATCATGTTTGACATCAACGAAAAGCTTGATGCTTTCTTGAAAGCACCGCTCAAAGCGACGGTGTTTGACTATTTCCTTAACTTCCTCCCATATTTTGCCAACCAGTTCAGCCCGCTGTTCACGTTTATTGCCGTGATATTTTTCACGTCGAAACTTGCCGACAACTCTGAAATCATCGCTATGCTGTCGACCGGGATGAGCTATCGGCGACTGTTGCGCCCCTATATGTTCAGCGCAATGGTCATCGCCATCACGACCTACGTCCTGAGTGCCTACATCATCCCGCCGGCAAACGTTAAGCGAATAGACTATACCAACACCTACGTCAAAAACAAGCGAGTCGACTACGGCTCCAACATTCAGCTCCAAGTCGCAAAAGGTGAGATTGCCTATATGTCGCGCTACGACAACACCAGCAAGACCGGCTACAAGTTTTCGCTCGAATCTTTCGAGGACAAAAAACTCGTCTCGCGACTGACGGCGCAGACTATCCGTTGGGACACACTGCACCATTGGACTGTCCGCGACTATATGATTCGCGATTTCGACGGACATCGTGAGAAAATCAGACGCGGATCGCGCCTCGACACGATTATCCCTATCGAACCGCGCGACTTCTTGATTTCGAAAAACGACCACGAAACCATGACCTCGCCCGCTCTTCGCGAGTATATTTCCCGGCAGAAGGATCGAGGAGTGGCTAACATCAAATCGTTTGAAATCGAAAACCATCGTCGCTACGCAATGACAGCGGCTGCTTTTATTCTGACGGTAATCGGCATGTCGCTCTCGTCGCGAAAAATCAAAGGTGGCATGGGTGTCAACATCGGCATCGGACTCGTGTTGAGTTTCAGCTACATTCTGTTTATGACCGTAACATCGACTTTTGCCGTGTCGGGCTACACTTCTCCGATGGTAGCAATGTGGATACCCAATATTATCTACTCCGTCATCGCCCTCGTCCTCTACTACAAAGTTTCGCATCAATAATCCGCTGCCGTCACTGAGACTTGCACCCTTGTCCGTTGTGCCGTCGGTTGGGAACATTGGCTTATATATATATAGTAGGTGTAGAGAAGGGTCGAATTGGAGACCTCTCTGCAAAGTTACGATGCAAATCGCCCGAAAAGTGCACGTTTTGTCTTACCGCATTAAATTTTTTTCAAGAATTTCTTCTTGAAATTGTATAAAAAGCTCCGCATCAGTGATTTATGTCAAATTGCCGATGCGGAGAATTTTTTAGAAGAGGACTGAATTTTAACTAAGTTTAATATTTATGCTTAAAATGTGTAAATTCTAGACTTAACTAATTGCAACGTTATCAAATTATTCTGAAAACGAGACCAAACGAGTTGAAAAGTG
>CAZCCI010000053.1:0-8201 GCA_964497255.1 uncultured Staphylococcus sp. | reverse complement strand
GATAGATGACGTTGCTGACTATAAATATCAAAATTCGACATCATATAACCAAAACTACAATCTAACGGTCCAATATTAGCACAGACACCCAATCGCAATTCCCCAGCAAACCACTGTCACTTATTCGTGCTTATATAATCAAATCATAGTCAGTTTTACTACACTTTGATGATCCTCAATGCAAACTCTTCGATATGGAATATTTAACAATAATCCCGGTTCTGCATATAGGGACCACGTTGTTGCTCGATATTTTAATCCCGGCGATTTAATAACGGCCGAAGGCCTCAAATATATGCCACTCGGTTTATTATCTTCATCCGTAATCCACCAATCAACTCCAGATGCCCAACCAAATTCATAGTAATTAGCCCAACAACCGAATGCTCCGCCCACACCGATATATCGACCAAACATATAGTGAAAAGACACATCTAATGAATATGAGTAAGATGAAGTCAATGTTCCATTCAATGAAAAACGCTTATTACCCGGTTCATCTTCTGCCCTAACTACAACAATGGCCATAACCAACATTACATATGGCAAAAAACGCAAAATCAACCGCTTCATTTTTCTTATGTTATCAAAAGCAAGAGGGGTGTATCTTTTGACAGACACTCCCCTCTTTATTATATCAGTTTTTGACTAAATAAATTAGCCGTTAACCTTTTTCATGTGAGCGATGAGATCAAGCACTTTGTTAGAGTAGCCGATTTCATTGTCATACCAGCTAACAACCTTAACGAAAGTCGGAGTCAACTGAATACCAGCCTTAGCATCGAAGATTGAAGTAAGGGGGCAACCGAGGAAGTCGCTCGAAACAACTGCGTCTTCAGTGTAACCGAGGATGCCTTTGAGTTCGCCTTCAGAAGCTTCCTTCATTGCAGCACAGATTTCTTCGTAAGTAGCGGGCTTAGCAAGGTTTACAGTGAGGTCAACAACAGATACGTCGAGAGTGGGAACACGCATTGACATACCGGTAAGTTTACCGTCGAGTTCGGGAATAACTCTACCTACAGCCTTAGCAGCACCGGTTGAAGAGGGGATAATATTGCCAGAAGCAGCACGACCACCACGCCAGTCCTTCATAGAGGGACCGTCAACAGTCTTCTGAGTTGCAGTAGTAGAGTGAACAGTTGTCATAAGACCTTCAACAACGCCAAACTTGTCGTTGAGCACCTTGGTGATAGGAGCAAGACAGTTAGTGGTGCAAGAAGCGTTAGAAACGAACTGAGTACCCTTAACATATTTGTCGTGATTTACACCGCAAACGAACATGGGGGTATCGTCCTTTGAAGGAGCAGACATAACAACATATTTTGCACCTGCTTCGATGTGAGCCTGAGCTTTTTCCTTAGTAAGGAAGAGACCAGTTGACTCAACAACATATTCAGCACCAACTGCACCCCAACCAATTTCAGCGGGATTCTTGCATGCAGTTACACGGATGGGCTTACCGTTAACGATAAGAAGGCTCTTTTCGAGATCGTAGTCAACAGTGCCGTCGAAACGACCGTGCATTGTATCATACTTAAGCATGTAAGCCATGTAATCAACGGGAAGAAGGTCGTTGATTGCAACTACTTCGATATCATCGCGCTTGGTTGAAGCACGGAACACGAACCGACCGATACGGCCAAATCCATTAATACCTATTTTTGTCATAATTGTTATAAAAAATTGGGTTTATGTTAATTCCTATTGAAATTTCGATAACAACAAGGTTTATTTGGCAATTTACCATCCGCATCACAGAGCCAAGTAGACTACCCCTCTGAAATGCGCCACAAAGGTAGCATTTTTTTTTGAATTTTTACAGTTCTCAGACTAAATTATTATTGACTATTTATGTCGAATTTCACATAAAATTGACAAATATTGGTCGAAAGGGATGAGAATAAGCTAATTTTTAGTATTTTTGCACAAATTAAATTTGTAACTACTATGTCATTTATCAAAGAATTTAAAGAATTTGCCATGCGTGGCAATGTCATCGACATGGCTGTCGGTGTAGTAATCGGTGGTGCTTTCGGAAAAATCGTAACCTCGCTCGTCAACGATGTCATCATGCCGGTTGTCGGAGTTGTGACAGGAGGAATCGACTTCACTGACTACAAATTGGTGCTTCAACAAGCCGTCACAGATGCAGCAACAAATGAAGTTTTGAAACCCGAAGTAACTCTCAATTGGGGCTCGTGGATTCAGACCGTTGTCGATTTCGTCATTGTTGCATTCTGCATCTTTGTCGCTATTAAAGCAATCAACCAACTCAAACGCAAGGAAGCTGAGCCTGCTCCTGCGCCCGCTGCCGATCCCGAACCGACAAAAGAAGAAGTTCTTCTCACAGAAATTCGCGATTTACTCAAAGATAAGCATTAATTACTCCTATTCATATAATTAAAATGAATCTCTTCCGAAACGCTACTGTCGGATTGATGCTTTGTGTCGGATTTTATGGCTATGCAGACAACAAGGCTAATACATCGACAACTATCGACGGGGTCGACACCGGCAAAGAGTTGGTCAAAATGATATTTGACGATTCTGCCGTCATTCTTTCGTTCAGCGACAACACGAGCGTCAAAGCCGACATGACATCCGTGTGTGTAACATTCGGCATTGCTTCGTCGGCTATCGACGAAATAATTGCAGATCCCGCAAAAAGCAAAGGCATCTACAATCTTAAAGGACAATTTCTCGGCGAGTCAGTTGAATCGCTCACACCCGGCATATACATTGTTAACGGACAAAAAATACTTGTGAAATGAAAATGCGCCCTACCCCGACCATTCGCCACGGTCTGTTCGCAGGTCTGTTGAGTCTGCCGACAATTACATTTGCTCAAACCGATCATTCGGTCAAAATGGATGCATCCAAAGTCCAAATGACGATCAAAGCTAAAGATGGCAATCTAAAACTATATAATCCCAGTGAATTATCAGAAGTCAACATTGACAAAGTTTCCGGCGCAGTTTCAGTGGTCGGCAAAAACAATGATTGGAACGACGAGTACAATCAAAATATTGCATCCATTCAATTTGCCAAAACACCCGAAGAAGGCATCAATGCCGAAATCATCAACCGCGGAGTAAATATCACCGAGGCTAAGGGTTGGTTGGAGACTGTTTTCACCAAATGGACTCCGCTCGAAGGAGCTTCGACATATCGCGTATATATTAAAGGTGGTAAATATGCGGACTACACAAAAATCGACAATGAATTAGTCCGCAATTATGGGACATACGGACGTGCCGATATGCCCGGTCTTCCGGCGGGAACATATTCGCTGAAAATCGTACCCGTCATCAACGGTTCGGAAGACCAATCTCAAGCGAGTGAGGCTGTCGAAATTAATGTTAAAGCCTACGACCGTAGTGGCTTTGCCCATCACAACTATTCTGGCATCGGAGCATACAAAGATAATGGCGAGCTGAAAGACGATGCTCGTGTAATCTATGTAACAGCCGACAACGCCAAGACCGTCACTTGCAAAGTTCGCACAAACAAGAAAGATACTACCGGCGAAGGAGAAACCATCACTGGTCTGCAATCAATCATAGATGCATATCAAAAAGGCATCGAGACTCGCCCTCTTGCAATCCGCCTCATCGGCCTTATCAAAAAGGACAATCTTGACAAAATCAGCAGCTCTGCGGAAGGTCTGCAAATTAAAGGCAAAAAAAATACTTATCCGCTCCATATCACAATCGAAGGCATAGGTGACGATGCAACAACATGGGGTTTTGGATTCCTTTTGCGAAATGCCTGCTCTGTCGAACTCCGCAACTTTGCTAATATGCTCTGTATGGACGATTGTGTTTCAATCGATACTGACAACTTAAACTGTTGGATTCATCACCTTGATTTATTTTACGGCAACACCGGCGGTGACAGCGACCAAGCAAAAGGTGACGGAACAATCGACATCAAAGGCGATTCTCAATACATTACAATTGCCTACTGCCGATTCCACGACAGCGGAAAAAGTTCGCTTTGTGGCATGAAAAGCGAATCAGGCCCAAACTATATCGACTATCACCACAATTGGTTCGACCACAGTGACTCTCGCCACCCTCGCGTCCGCACCATGAGCGTCCATATTTGGAACAACTACTATGACGGCTGTGCAAAATACGGCGTTGGAGCAACGATGGGCGCAAGCGTCTTTGTCGAGAACAACTTCTATCGCTCGTCGAAATACCCAATGTTGATTTCCCAACAAGGTCACGACCCGGCTGGAAGTGCGGGAACATTCTCAAAAGAAGACGGTGGCATAGTTAAGAGCTTCGGTAATGTATATGCCGAAGTAGCCAGCGACAGTAAACGCACCCCCATCACACACACTATCAGCGCGACTTCATTTGACTGCTACGAAGCTGAAACTTCCGACGAAAAAGTTCCGAACACATACAAAAGTGTTTACGGAGGCAACACATATAACAATTTTGACACTGACCCGAAATTAATGTATGACTATTCTCCCCTTCCGGCAGTCGATGTTCCGGCTGTTGTCACCGGATTTTACGGAGCCGGACGTTTGAATCACGGTGATTTCAATTGGAATATGAATTACAGCGGTGCAGATACGGATTACGGAGTAATCTCTGCGCTAAAATCCGCACTAAATTCCTACAAACCGTCACTCGTCGGAATTTTTGAATAAAACGACATCTCTACGAGTAAGCCAATAACAACAAAACTCCGCTTCATCCATCAGAGGACTAGAAGCGGAGTTCGTTATTATTATTTATATCCTAATGCAACTGTTAATAGGCAAACATCGGATAGGGCTGCATCGTAGCGTTGACTTTCGCACGAACTGCGGCTATGTTTTCAGGGCTTTCCGGATTGCGAAGCACAGTGTCAATCATCTCTGCTATTTCAAACATGAGTGATTCTTTTGCGCCACGAGTTGTAATCGCCGGAGTACCGAGACGAATACCCGAAGTCTGGAACGGACTGCGAGAGTCAAACGGCACCATGTTTTTGTTGGCTGTAATATCAGCCATTACAAGAGCCTTCTCTGCAACCTTTCCGGTAAGTTCGGGGAACTTGCTACGGAGGTCTACGAGTATGCAGTGGTTGTCTGTACCACCAGACACGATGTTATACCCCATGTCGATGAGCGCACCTGCGAGAACTCCGGCGTTTTTCTGAACCTGTCTCTGATATTCACGGAATTCAGGTTGAAGAGCTTCACCGAATGCAACGGCTTTGGCAGCAATTACATGTTCGAGCGGTCCGCCTTGAACACCGGGGAAGACTGCAGAATCAAGCAGTTGTGACATCATCTTAACAACGCCTTTCGGAGTTGTCTTGCCCCATGGGTTTTCAAAGTCTTCACCCATCATAATCACGCCACCGCGCGGACCGCGAAGTGTCTTATGGGTAGTAGTTGTTACGATATGAGCATATTTTACGGGGTTATCGAGAAGACCTGCGGCAATCAAACCTGCAGGATGCGCCATATCAACCATGAAAATCGCACCGATTTCATCAGCAAGACGACGCATACGAGCATAATCCCACTCACGGCTGTATGCACTTGCTCCACCAATGATCAGACGCGGGCGTTCGCGACGAGCGACTTCCTCCATCTGTTCGTAGTTAACACGTCCGGTTTCGCTATCAACGTTATATTCAAGAGCTTGAAACATCAATCCCGAGAAATTTACAGGGCTTCCGTGACTGAGGTGACCTCCGTGGCTGAGATTCAGACCAAGGAATTTGTCACCCGGATTCAAGCAAGCCATAAATACAGCCATGTTTGCTTGAGCACCTGAATGAGGTTGCACATTAGCCCACTTTGCACCAAACAATTCTTTGAGACGCTCGATTGCAATGGTTTCAGCTTCGTCAACGACTTCACATCCGCCGTAGTAACGATGACCGGGATAGCCTTCGGCATATTTATTGGTCAGACACGAGCCCATTGCTCGCATCACTTGTTCACTGACGAAGTTTTCGGAAGCGATAAGTTCAATTCCTTTTTTCTGGCGCAGATGTTCGCGCTCGATAATGTCAAAGATAACGTTATCTTCTTTCATCCTAATGATTAGTATTAATGTATGGTAAGTAACTTTTATTTCTATTTATTTTTCTTGACGCTCCAACCGAAACGCCCGATTTCTTCTCCTTGTTTGAAGTAATGACCATGAGAATAGTTGAGCAAACCGGCTCGTTCAAGGTCAAAAGCCTCCGTTTCAGGGTCGATCAACGAATCGTCGGCCAACACATTGACGACATCGGCAATAAACATATCATGACTACCAAGATACATGATCTCCTTTACTCGACATTCGATGCAGACAGGCGATTCAGCGATATAAGGTGATGAAACTTTCACACCCTTGACCGGTGTAAGCCCGGTCTCTTTCCACTTATCATAATCACGTCCGGAACGAACTCCCGCCCAGTCCGTTGCTCGAGCCATAGACTCGGTGGTCAGATTGAGGGTAAATTCCATCTGCTCTTTGATAAGCGGATACGAAAATCGCTCAGGCCGGACTGATATATAACACATCGGTGGATTCGTACACAATGTCCCGGTCCAAGCGACAGTGAATATATTACTATGGGATTCATCGCCACAGCTCACAAGTACTGCCGGAAGCGGATAAATCATTGTGCCGGGTTTCCAAGATACTTTCATTGTCCTTTCGACTCTTATATAATTTTAGCGTCAATACTTCGCACGGCTTGCGAACAATAGTGGCAACAAATCGTCACATCAGTCCTATCAACAACATGGAATCGAGTGCGCATCGGTTCGTTGTTGGTGATACACTTCGGATTGCCGCACTTGACAATGCCGACAATGGTATCCGGAAGGACTACGGGAAATTTCTCAACCACTTCATAGTCTCGTATAATGTTGACTACTGCCGACGGAGCAATGATAGCAATTCTATTAAGAGTTGCTTCCGGGAAGAATACATCGGCAACTTTTATAATACCTTTCTTGCCAAGTTTCTTGCTATCAAGGTTATTCCCGATTGTAACAGCTCCTCCAAGGCTTTCGATTCCGAGGATTTTAACGACTTTAAAAAGTGAAGCCGATGGTATATGGTCAATCACAGTACCGTTACGGAGAGCGGCTACTGCGAGTTCTTGTTTTGAGACATTCATTGTTTCTTTGTGACTTAATGAAACCTGAGTGAATTTATTATATATTAAATGCGTCAAGCATCTATGCCGAGTGCACGGCAAATGATTGCTTGACGAGCATAAAGTCCGTTGCGAGCCTGTTCAAAATAATATGCGTGAGGATTATCGTCGACATCTTGAGCAATTTCATTGACACGTGGAAGCGGATGAAGAATACGCATATTTTCACGCGCACCGTCGAGCATTGAGTTATTCAGACTGTATAAATCTTTAACTCGTTCATACTCCATAATGTCAGCAAATCGTTCGCGCTGCACTCTTGTCATATATATAATATCACTACTGTTGATGACGTCTTCCGAGAAATCCGTATGCTCAGTGTAGCGAATATTGTTATCTTCACAAAATATCTTGTATTCGGTAGGCATACCAAGTTCTTGACAAGCAACAAAACGGAATGTCGGATTAAAATAGCGCATAGCCATCAACAACGAGTGAACCGTGCGTCCATACTTCAAGTCACCGACAAGCGTGATGGTCAGATTTTCAAGCGTGCCTTGTGTCTTATAAATCGAATACAGGTCAAGCATTGTCTGCGAAGGATGTTGGTTAGCTCCGTCGCCCGCATTAATAATAGGCACATCGGTTACTTCGGAGGCATAGCGAGCTGCGCCTTCAAGATAGTGACGCATAATAATTAGATCCACATAGTTGCTAACCATCTTGATAGTGTCTTTAAGCGTCTCGCCTTTCGACGAGCTCGTTGTATTTGCATCGGAAAAACCGATCACACGACCGCCAAGCCTATTAACAGCTGTTTCAAAACTCAATCGTGTACGAGTCGACGGTTCAAAAAACAAAGTGGCGACAACGCGACCTTCAAGCAACCTTCGATTGGGATTTGCCTCAAAACGACTTGCCATATCGAGAAGCGAAAGAATCTCATCGCGGTCTATGTCGCTAATTGATACAAGACTATTGGTATTCATTGCAGTGAAATGTTGAAATGCTTCATGAGTTTACTGCAAAATTACTGACTTTTCAGGAATAAACCGTTACTTATTGCAAAAAAGTTTTACCTAATCTTCGCT
>CAZCCI010000052.1:0-8516 GCA_964497255.1 uncultured Staphylococcus sp. | reverse complement strand
CCGGCTTGTGAAAGTCAGGGCTTTGTTTTATGTTTTACAACATGTTACAAAAAAAGAGGCTGCGCCTATTTTGACACAGCCTCTTTGGTGTTTTATGGGTTTGACGGTTTGTCTTTCGGATCTATTATTTTAGCTCAACAACTGTTTTAACAGGGAAGTGGTCCGACGGAGTGCGAGCTTTGAATTTGCTTAATTTTAGTTCGGATGGAGCGTCGTTGGCGTGCATATCGGTCGAATCCGCTTCGGGAGTTCGATATGTGTCAGTGAGCACTCCATATTTGATCACGTGTACGTTCGGGCTGACAAAAATGTGGTCAATGCGTTCGTTGGTGAACCCATCACTATTATAGCTATTGAATGTGCCGTTGAGTTGATATGTAAGGTCGGCAACATCGTGAGCGTCGCTGAGCATACCTCCGTCGATGATGGTGTTGTATGAGGGGCTGTTTTGAGTGACGTTGAAATCTCCGGTTAGAAATGTTGGCAGATCGCTACCAAATTCAACAATTTTGTTTTTGATGAGTTTTGCACTCTCTACACGAGCTTCTGTGCCAATGTGATCCATGTGGAGGTTGAAAAATAGAAATTCGCGACCAGAGGCAATGTGCTGAAATTTTCCCCAAGTGCAGATGCGTACACACGCTGCGTCCCATCCTAAACCGGGTTTTTCAGGCGTTTCTGAGAGCCAAAAGTCGCCATGGTCTATTACATTGAATAGATCAGAGCGATAGAATATGGCTGAATGCTCGCCCTGTTCTTTACCGTCGTCGCGTCCAATGCCGATATAATCGTAGTTTGGCATCGCTTTTTTGAGGTCTTCAAGTTGGACTTTGAAGCCTTCTTGTGTGCCGAAAATATCGAATCCGTGGAATTGGATGAGTTGAGCCATGTATGGCGCACGGCGTCCCCATCCATTGCCGGCTAATGAATCATTGTCGTTTTTCATACGGATATTGTATGTAGCCACATTGAATGTCGGATTTTCGGGCGTATGCGAGGAGGTAAACCAAGTGGCGGTAGCTCCAATTGCCATTGATAGAATACAATAGAGCAAAACTCGTGTTTTCATATAAATTGAATTTAAGTTGACTTTATGATTGTGCTAATTGATGGTGTGTCGATTGACCGATGGTGAAAAATAAGCGTAACTCTTTGAGCTACGCTTATTTTGCTATTTGTGGTTTCTGATAGTGCCTCTATCTTCGTTACTTCACCTCCTCAAATTCTACGTCGTCGACGTGACCGTTAGAGGAGTTGTTGTTAGCTGCTTGACCGGGGTTTGGGTTTGCTTGTGCGCCTCCGGCAGCTTGCTGTGCGTTGAGGATTTCCTGCTGGATTGCTCCGAACGTGTTTTGGATTTCTGCGATTGCAGAGTCGATTGCAGCGATGTCTTGCGCCTTGTGAGCTTCTTTGAGCTTGTTGAGTGCGCCGTCAATCAAGGCTTTTTTGTCTGCGGGAATCTTGTCGCCAAGTTCGTTGAGCTGTTTTTCGGTTTGGAAGATGATCGCGTCAGCTTGGTTGAGTTTGTCGATGCGTTCCTTTTCTTTGGCGTCAGCAGCAGCATTGGCTTCGGCTTCTTTCTTCATGCGTTCGATTTCAGCGTCGGTGAGACCGCTTGATGCTTCGATACGGATGCTTTGTTCTTTGCCTGTTGCTTTGTCTTTGGCTGATACGTTGAGAATGCCGTTGGCGTCAACTTCAAATGTAACTTCGATCTGAGGAATTCCACGGGGAGCGGGAGCGATTCCGTCGAGGTGGAATTTGCCGAGAGTCTTGTCGTCTTTTGCCATCGGGCGTTCGCCTTGGAGCACGTGGATTTCAACTGAGGGCTGATTGTCGACTGCGGTTGAGAATGTTTCGCTCTTGCGAGTCGGGATTGTTGTGTTGGCGTCGATCATCTTGGTCATCACGCCACCGAGGGTTTCAATACCGATCGAGAGGGGAACGACATCAAGAAGGAGTACGTCTTTCACATCGCCTGAGAGGACACCGCCTTGGATTGCTGCGCCTACGGCTACGACTTCGTCGGGGTTTACGCCCTTAGAGGGTGCTTTGCCGAAGAATTTTTCAACGATTTGCTGGATTGCGGGGATACGGGTTGAACCGCCGACGAGGATAACTTCGTCAATTTCGCTTGCTGACATTCCTGCATCTTTGAGGGCCTGTTCGCAAGGTTTGATGGTCGCTTGAATAAGACGGTCGGCAAGCTGCTCGAACTGAGCACGAGTAAGAGTCTTGACGAGGTGTTTCGGGCCGGTCGCGGTTGCGGTGATGTAGGGGAGGTTGATTTCGGTCGAAGTTGTCGACGAGAGTTCAATCTTAGCCTTTTCAGCGGCTTCTTTGAGACGTTGGAGAGCCATCGGGTCTTTGCGGAGATCGATGCCTTCGGCTTGCTGGAATTCGTTGGCGAGCCAGTCGATGATAACGTGGTCGAAGTCGTCACCGCCGAGGTGGGTGTCGCCGTTGGTGGCTTTTACTTCAAATACGCCGTCGCCGAGCTCGAGGATTGAAATATCGAATGTACCGCCACCGAGGTCGAATACGGCAATCTTCTGATCTTTGTCAGACTTGTCAAGACCGTAAGCAAGGGCTGCTGCTGTCGGTTCGTTGACGATACGTCTAACTGTAAGACCTGCAATTTCGCCGGCTTCTTTGGTCGCTTGACGCTGAGAGTCGTTGAAGTATGCGGGGACGGTGATAACGGCTTCTGTTACGCTTTGTCCGAGGTAGTCTTCGGCTGTTTTCTTCATCTTTTGGAGAATCATTGCCGAGATTTCCTGAGGGGTGTATTCGCGACCGTCGATGTCGACGCGCGGTGTGTTGTTAGCTCCACAAACAACTTTGTAGGGGACACGCTCAATTTCTTGAGATACCTGTTGGCAGGTTTCGCCCATAAAGCGTTTGATAGAGTTGATTGTGCGTTGAGGGTTGGTGATGGCTTGACGTTTTGCAGGATCACCGACTTTACGTTCGCCTCCGTCAACAAATGCTACGATTGAGGGGGTTGTGTTGCGACCTTCGCTGTTAGGAATTACGACGGGGTCGTTGCCTTCGAGGACTGAAACACATGAATTAGTGGTTCCAAGGTCAATACCAATGATTTTTCCCATAGTGAGTTGAATTTTTTTATTTTGTTTTTGTTATTATTATTAATTTTAATGGATGTCATCAAGGTTGCTGTCAGGGGGAGAACCTTTCGGACATCCATTAATCTAACAAATTTTGTGCCAAAAATGTTGGCTAAAACTCAACTTGCGATTTATCAACGTGTTACGTTTTGTGGGAGTCTGACAAGATAACTGACAGAGTATGCCAAAACGTCAGATTATAGCAATTCTATGCCAGCTTTGGCACATTGTTGAATCTGATCTTCGGGCCAAATTGATGCTTGGACTTCGCCTATGTGTGCTTTGTGGAGGAGAAACATACAAAGTCTGCTTTGACCGATGCCACCACCAATTGAATAGGGTAGTTTGCCGTCGATGAGCAATCGGTGGAACGGAAGTTTGGCGCGCTCTGTGCAGTTTCGCAGTTTTAGTTGCTCGACTAAAGTTTCCGGACTGACACGAATTCCCATAGATGAAATTTCAAAAGGAATGTCGAGAACATGATTCCATAGAATTATGTCGCCGTTGAGTCCGTGATATCCTTCTTCGTTGACTGAGATCCAATCATCGTAGTCCGGCGAGCGACCGTCGTGAGGTTCTCCACCGTCAATCGGAGCGCCTATACCTATAATAAATATAGCTCCATATTTTTTAGCGGCAATGGCTTCTCGTTCGCGAGACGGGACGTCGGGATATTGCTTGGCGAGTTCCTCAGCATGGATAAATTTGATTTCCGGAGGAAGTACAGGCGTGATGTGGGGGAAGCGTTCAAATACCATTTGTTCGACTTCAAGCAAGGTTTGATAAATGTCGTTGACCGTGTCTTTCAGATATGACAATGTGCGGTCTTCTTTTAGGATTGTTTTTTCCCAATCCCACTGGTCGACATAGAGAGAGTGGATGTTGTCAAGGTCTTCAAACGTTCGGATTGCATTCATGTCGGTGTATAGCCCATAGCCGGGGGCAATGTCGTATGCTCCGAGTTTGTAGCGTTTCCATTTGGCAAGAGAGTGAACCACTTCGGCGGTTTTTCCTCCCATTGCGTCGATTTGAAATGAAACGGCTTGCTCGACCCCATTGAGATTGTCGTTGAGTCCTGTGTCGGACAGCAGGAATAAAGGTGCTGTTACTCGGCGGAGTTTTAATTTTCGTGCAAGTGTCGATTGAAACGCATCCTTGACCATTTTAATAGCGACTTCCGTGGTTTCGGGGAGGAGCTTGCGGTGGTATTTTTGAGGGATGATTAGTGGCATAATTCGGATTGTATGATGAATGAGATGTATTATATATTGTAGACAAAGGTATGTAATATTTCTTACTATCCAAACAAAATGTAAGTAAAATATTAAAATAGATTGCAAAATGTTTGATTTTATCATATAATTAGCCAACATTGTGTAATGATTTGATAGAAATGTGTTGAGGTGTGGATGCTGAAAATAGTTGGATTTTTATTGATGAGGTTTGATTTAGGTGGCATTTGGATTTTGTTTAGTTGGCTAAATAGATTAAATTTGCATTAGAATTATCCAATTATTACGCAATGACATTAGAACAAGATATACAAGAGGCGGTCTCTGTGCTGAAACAAGGAGGAGTCATACTCTATCCCACGGATACGGTGTGGGGTCTCGGGTGTGATGCAACCGATTCGGCGGCTGTCAAACGCATTTTTGAGATCAAACATCGAGCAGATTCAAAGGCGTTGATAACTTTGGTGGCTGATGTTGACGATATAAAACGTATATCTACGGTTGATTTGCAAAAGGCTGCCGAAATAATCGGGCAATGCGATCGTCCGACGACCATAGTCTATCCCGGAGGACGCGGAGTCGCCCCCGAGTTGCTTGCCGAGGATGGCAGTATAGGGGTGCGCGTTACTTCCGAGTCGGTTTCTTCTGCGTTGTGTAGGGCTTTGGGGCATCCGATAGTCTCAACGTCTGCCAATATCAGCGGAGAGCCGTCGGCTGCCGTTTTTAGAGAAATTTCGTCGGAAATACGTGGGTCGGTCGATTATATTATGATGGCGCGTCGCGACGATGAGTCTCGTTCATTGCCGTCGAGGGTCGTGAAGGTTGCTGACGACGGCAGCGTTGTCGTGCTTCGCCCATAAAAATATATATTCAAGTGAGTAACTGAATGATGAGGAGTAAAAACGAGCAAAAAATGCGCACAATATATATTGTAACAGACTATCTTTCGACGCTTGTCGGTGTGATGGTCTTCACACTCGTGCGTTTTCTTTTTGTTTCGGATATTCGTGAGCGTTTCTCGGATATTTCGACATTTTTTGTGTCGCCGGGATTGAAATTGACGTTGGCGTTGTTCCCGTTGTTTATGCTTGCATTATATTATCTCTCTGGTTACTATGTCAATGTAATCTCAAAGTCGAGGGTGTCGGAATTTTTGTCGACATTAGCGAGTGTGACAATCGGATCGTTTGCATTTTTTATGGTAGTATTGCTCAATGATGTATTGCCGCGACGAGTGTTGAACTATGAAGTTCTGCTGATGTTTTTCAGTAGCTTGTTTGTGCCCGTATATTTTGCGCGTCTGCTTGTCACATCACTTTGGATTATGCGTTGCAGAGATGCTACGGCTGAAAAAATAATAGTAATAACCGATGCGGATGGCAGTTTGGCGGATGATGCGGATCGGATTGTTCGTCGAAGCAGAAAGCGTGTCGTCTCGGTTGTTAATGTGTCGGAAACCGACAGTGAAATGTTGCCGGAAAAATGTTTGTCGGCTGATGAACTTGAAGAAAATGTTCGTCAGACTGGTGCGGGGTTTATGATGGCACTTTCGCCCGACAATCAGGCGTTGACGTTGCGTGTGCTCGGATGCTTGTATCATTATGAGCGTCCGATATATGTCAGTCCCGATGATTATATGCTTCTCGTATCGAAAGTTCCATACAACAATCTATTATCGGAACCATTAGTCGATATTTCGCGGTCGTCACTCTCCGATTCGGTTGTCTCGATGAAGCGGGCGAGTGATATTGTTGGGGCGTTGCTCGGATTGCTGATTGTTGCACCTATAATAGCGGTGTTGGCGTTGATGATAAAGTTGAAGTCGTCCGGTCCGGTGTTTTATTCACAGGAACGAGTCGGAATCCGTCGCAAGCCTTTCAGAATCTACAAATTGCGCACGATGGTGGTCGATGCAGAGGCTGTCGGGCCGATGTTGTCGTCGGACAATGATCCGCGAGTTACTTCAATCGGTCGGTTTATGCGCAAATATCGTCTTGATGAGTTGCCTAATCTATGGAACGTATTGAAGGGTGATATGTCGCTTGTCGGACCGCGCCCTGAGCGAGAGTATTTTTTGAGTCAACTGTGTGAACGTGCTCCGCATTGTGCTTTGCTTCATCAAGTCAGACCCGGATTGACATCGCTCGGCATGGTGAAGTTTGGCTATGCGTCGACGGTCGATGATATGGTTGTCCGACTTAAATATGATCTGCTTTACATTCAGAATATTTCAATTACGCTTGATCTCAAAGTTTTGTTCTATACTGTTAGGACAATCGTTAGGGGAGAAGGCAAGTAAATAAGGCGTATTAACGCGGTGTTACTATATATAATGTATATGAAGAAATTTATAAATGATATATTTGAAAGGTTTAACGAACTTTTCATGAAGCTGCTTGTGTGGCGTGAACGCTACATAAAAGAGAAGACATTTGTCATCATTCTTGCGCTGATTGTCGGCATTGTGGCTGGTGTTGCCGCTCTTGTCTTGAAAACATTGATTCATTTGATAAGCACGGCGCTGACCTCGAAAATTGATATTGAAGAGGGGAGTTTTCTCTATCTGATTTATCCGCTTATAGGAATATTGTTGACGATGCTATATGTGAAATATGTTGTGCGCGACAATATTTCTCATGGTGTCACGCGGGTGTTGTACTCTATTTCTCAGAATAAGTCGAGATTGAAGCGGCACAATATGTACACCTCGCTTCTTGCCAGTTCGATTACAATCGGTTTTGGCGGTTCGGTCGGAGCCGAAGGTCCGATTGTGTACACCGGTGCTGCTATCGGATCGAATCTCGGACGTGTGTTCAGAATGTCGCCACGAATTTTGATGATACTTGTCGGGTGTGGTGCGGCCGCCGGAATTGCCGGAATTTTCAAAGCTCCGATTGCCGGTATGCTTTTCACACTTGAAGTGTTGATGCTTGATTTGACTACGGTTTCAGTCATGCCGTTGCTGATCGCATCAATTACGGCGGCAACGGTGGCATACGTGTTTACGGGCTACGATGTTGAGTTCTTTTTCGTTCAAAGTGAGCCGTTTGTGACAGGACGTATTCCTTATGTGATTCTGCTCGGACTTTTCCTTGGTTTTGTTTCGCTATATTTCACTCGCTCGATGAACATGATGGAGGGATTGTTCAGACGGCTTGACAATTCGTGGAAGAAAGTGATTGTCGGCGGTTCGATTCTTGCCGTGCTCGTCTTCTTGTTCCCACCACTTTATGGAGAAGGTTATTCGGCTATTACAGACCTGCTGAATGGACATCCGGAGTCAATTGTGAATAGTTCGTTGTTTTACAACGATAGAGAATCTGTTTGGTGGATTCTTGGATTTATTGCCGCTCTTGTCTTGATGAAAACGTTTGCCACGGCTTCAACCAATGGTGGTGGCGGTGTGGGCGGCACATTCGCTCCATCGCTCTATGTCGGGTGTATGGCTGGATTTCTGTTTGCTTATTTTATAAATACTGTGTTCGGATTGGATTTGTCGACCAAAAATTTTGCACTTATGGGTATGGCAGGTGTGATGTCGGGCGTTATGCACGCTCCGTTAATGGGTATCTTCCTTACGGCTGAACTTACCGGAGGCTATGACTTATTCTTGCCGCTTCTGATTGTTTCGGCTATATCTTACGGAACGATTAAGTTCTTTGAACCGTATAGCATCTATACCATGCGTTTGGCTCATGAAGGCAAATTGATTACGCATCACAAGGATAAGGCTGTGCTAACGCTGTTGAAGATTGACAATGTGATTGAAACTGATTTTGTTTCTGTGCGTCCGGAGATGAATCTCAAAGAGATGGTCAATGCCATTTCACGGTCATCGCGAAATTTGTTTCCTGTCATTGATGCCAACGGTAAATTGCTCGGAGTGGTACTGCTTGATGAAATTCGTAATATCATGTTTCGCCCGGATCTGTACAAACGAATGTATGTCAATCAGTTTATGACACTTCCTCCGGCTGTTGTCGATGTCGGGCAGAGTATGGAGCGAGTGATGAATGCCTTTGATGATACCGGAGCGTGGAATTTGCCGGTTGTTGACAATGGCAAATATGTCGGGTTTGTCTCTAAATCAAAGATTTTCAACTCATATCGTCGAGTGCTTCGTCATTATTCCGAAGATTGATTCGTAGTGGCAATG
>CAZCCI010000051.1:0-9778 GCA_964497255.1 uncultured Staphylococcus sp. | reverse complement strand
AGGCGATGAGTGCCGCAAGTAGTAGAAACAGCTTTTTCATACCTTAGTAGTTAAGTAATACGAAATTAAATGATAATTTATTGATTTTGTGATATTTATAAGCGATTTTAGAGGCTTGGCAGACGGCTTCGCTCCGATTGCGTTCGCCTTTTGGGGAGGGGGATGGAGAGGCTTGGTTGTTACATTTGCACCTTGTTTGGCTTTCGAGGTGGCTTTGGAGTCTCACAGTCGACAGAATCGATGTTTTTGACTTTTAATCGCCGCTGAAAGCGTATGAAAAGAAAATTAAAAAGATTTATTTTTTACAATTTCTAAACTTTCAGTGCACAAAAGTAATACATTTTCACGGAAGTGTTAACTGTGTTTATGTGAAAAGATGTTAAAAGCAAGTGTTAACGCTATCAATGTGGCATTTTGCGGGCTTTTGGGGTGGCAATTTGAAAGAAAATCTAAATTTTTGTGTGCACGAGTGCGGTTTTGAGTGACGAATTAACATCCGATAGGGTTTATGAATGATATTTAAGGGGTTACCACCTTATTATATATTATATAGGGGGGGGTGGGCGGTTGGCACTGTTGAAAAATTTTGCTACTTTTGTGATGAAATACGTAACGATTTGTAATATTATTCATGCAAGAACAGTTTCAATCATATTCCCAACGTCCTCGGCGGCGGCGACAGCGACGCAGGCTCAGTCTGCGTAAGGTGTTGAGGCTTTTGCTGCCGGTGGGGTTGGTGGTGTTTCTCTGCGTCGTGATGTGTACGCCGACGGAGCGGGTCGACTCTGCGGGGGCGGCTGCGTCTGTTGCCGTGGCTGAATCGGTGGCGGCGGAGCAGCGGTCGGCGACGGTGGCGGAGTCGAAGGTGGCAACGACGACGGTGGCGGCGAAGAGGGTTGAGACGTGGCGGCGCAAGGTGAAGTCGGTCGATGAGCTTGAAGAGGTCGATACGGTCGGCTGTTTTCTTGCTTGTCTCGATGAGATGCCTGAGCCTACACGGAAGATTAAGGTGAATTATTTCGGCGATATGCGCCGGTTTTTCAACGATAGCAATTATATTCATTTGGCGGAGGCGGAGGGGTTTGGTATCAAGCCGCTGACGGATACTCGCTCGCACTGGAAGTTGCGTTCGCGTTTGGTGAAGGTGACGAGTTGTGAGGATTTCTATATCGATTCGCTTGTGTACTCGCGTCCGTATCTCGTCCCGACGGCTGCCGGCAGGCTCCACGAGATCGGTCGGCGGTTTAAGGATTCGATCGATGCGCGCGGTGGCGGTGACTATCGCATCAAGGTGACGAGTCTGCTGCGCACTCCGCGGACGGTGAAGATGTTGCGCCGACGGAATCGGAATGCTATTGATTCGTCGGTCCATCAGTATGGGACGACGTTTGACATCTCATACGCTAATTTTATTGCTGACAATGCTGACAATCCGCGCAGTGTCGATGATCTCAAAGGGATTCTCGGCGAGGTGTTGAAGGCGATGCGCGAGGAGGGTAAGCTTTGGGTGAAGTATGAGCGCGGACAGCCGTGTTTCCACATCACTGCCCGAAAGAAGCTGGCGAGCGAGGATTAGAGTGTTGATATTGCGCTTCGTTTTTACACATTATTATATATATAGGCTCTCATTAATATAATATATATTCAGAATGGATAATCGATCAATAATATCTCCCGACGATGCGGCTCGCCAAGAGTCGACTGCGATGCAGATGAGGAAGCGGCGGTCGGTCGGGGTGAGGATTCTGCGGACGACATTGCTGACTTTGGCAGTGGCGGTCGCCGTTGTGCTCGTCGGGCTGAGTGTGGCGGTCGCTTATCTGAAACCTGAACGGTTGACTCCGCTGGTCGAAAGTGTTGCCAATGAGTATCTCGTCGATGCCGATCTGACGGTCGGGCGCATCGAGCTGACGTTTTGGTCGACGTTTCCGAGATTTGAGCTTGATGTCTGCGATTTGGCTGTGAGAAGCCGTGCGCTCGACTCGCTGCCGGCGGATGTTGCCGAGAGGGTGCCTGCGTGTGCCGACTCGCTGCTGACGGTGCGCAGGTTTAACGGTGCGCTCAATATTACCGATCTTTTTGCGGGTAGAATCTCGCTCTATGATATTACTGTGGACAATCCGACGGTCAATTTCGTGCAGGCGACTGCCGAGAGGTCGAATCTCGACATTTTTCCGCTGACCGACGAGGCGGCGGAGGATGATGAGGCTGACGACGGCGTGGTCATCCCCGATTTCTCGTTTGGACGGTTTGAAATCACGGGGTCGATGCCTGTGCGCTACGTTTCGCTGCTCGATTCGACGGATCTGTCGTTGCGTCTGACCACTACAACGCTGTCGGGCAACCGTGCGCCGGACTATGCGCTCGATGTCGAGGGGCATACGTCGGTCTCGTTTCCTGCGTTTACGCTCCGTCATATCGAGTTTGGTCTCGGCGGTGACATTCGCTGGGATAGCAAGAGGCCGATGGCGGTGTCAGTCAGTGATTTCCGTATCGGCGTCGGGAGTGTGAGGGCGTCGCTGTCGGTCGACGTGGATTGCAGCGATTCTCTGCGCGTCAATTCGTTTGATTTAAAAATGCCCGAGACGCCTGCCGCCGAGTTGCTTGCGCTCGTGCCCGAGGAATTTGCCGGCGAACTCAATAAGGTCAAAGCTGACTTTGACGTGAAGTTCGGGATGTGTCTGACCGAGCCGTTTGTGCCTGCGGTCGACTCGATTCCGTCGGTCCGCATCGAGTTGTCTGCGCCTGAGGGGCGGTTGAGCTACGACCGTCTGATTCTCAAACGGTTTGCGCTCGATGTCGTCGCCGATGTTTCGGGCAAGGATTTAGATAAGTCGACCATCGACGTGAAGCGACTGCTTGCCGTCGGGCCCGGCGTCGGGTTTGCGCTCGATTGCGAGGTCAAGAAGCCGATGAGCGACCCTGCGGTCAGCGGTTTGTTTAAGGGCGGTATGGAAATCTGTCGGTTGCCGCGTGCTTTGCTCCGACAGTTGCCGTTTGAAATCAGAGGAAGCCTCCGCGCCGATAGCCGTTTCAAGTTTCGCATGAGCGACCTCGATAAGAATCGTTTCCATCGCATAAGGCTGACAGGCAATGCGACGCTGAGCAATTTCACGCTTGCCATGCAGGATCAGTCGGCAGATTTCTATGCCGACAAAGCCGTGTTGAAACTCGGCACAAATTCATCGTTTACAAGAGGTCAGACAAGCGTCGACTCGCTGCTGACGGCGTCGCTGAAAATAGATTCGTTGGCTGCCGAGACGTCAGGAATGCTGCTTATGGCAACAGATTTGAAAATCGGAGTCGGATGTCTGAACACGGCTTCATCAATCGATTCGACGCTCATCAATCCGATCGGCGGACGCATCGTTGCCGAGCGGCTGTCGCTGTCGTCGACCGAGGATTCGATGAGAATCCATCTGCGCAAGCCGACAATCGGCGCGACTCTGCGAAGATTTGAAGGCAATGCAACCAAACCGCAACTCCATCTCGACGTTGCCACCGAACGTGCATTTTACCGCGACCGCGTCAACCGTGCATTGCTGAGCAAGGCTCTGCTCTTTGTCACTGCCCACCCCGAGCTGCGTAAGCGTGCGAATTTCGACTCGCGACTCGTCGACTCGCTGACGAGAATCTATCCCGACCTCTCGCCGGATTCGATTCAGACGATGGTTGCCGAGCTAAGGAAACTACGTCGGCTCCACGCTGCGACACTCGACAGCATGGCTGTTGCGGAGGGTAAGGTAATCGACATGAGCGTCGACAGTTCGATGAGCAAGCTCTTGCGCGAATGGGATGCGAAAGGAGTCTTGAAAGCCGAGCGGTTGAGGGTGTTTACTCCGTATTTCCCTCTGCGCAATGATCTTAGCGGATTCAATATGCGATTCTCGACCGATTCGGTCATCATTTCAGACACTCGTCTGCGTGTCGGACACACGAGCGTGGTCGTCGACGGCAATATCAGCAATCTCAATCGTGCACTGACATCGAAAGGTCGTCGACAGCCGTTGCGCATGGATTTCTCCTTGACGGGCGACACGATTGAAGTCAATGAACTTGCCGATGCAACATTTGCCGGCGCAGCATTTGCCGAGCGTGATTCGGCAGCCGTGTTTGTTGCATCGGATGCTATCGACGACGAGCAAGCCCTCCAAGCATCGATCGAAGAGGCTACGGCGACCGACTCGATGACAACTCTCGTCGTTCCCTCCAACATCGAAGCCAACATCGAGGTCAAAACCCAAAATATTGTATATTCAAATCTTACCTTCTCCGATTTTAAAGGTAAACTCAACATATATAACGGAGCAATCAATCTCTCCAACTTGTCGGCAAAAACCACGGTCGGAAAAATCGACCTCAATGCGCTCTACTCCGCTCCGACTCGCGAAGAAGCGTCGTTTGCCTTCGGAATGAGAGTCTTGGACTTCCGCATCCGTCAATTTATCGACCTTATCCCCGCCGTCGACTCGCTTATGCCCATGCTTTCGGGAATCGACGGAATCATTGATGCAGACATGGCTGCGACTGCCGACATCGACGATGGGATGCTGCTCAACATTCCGTCGTTTAAAGCCGCCATGAAGTTGTCGGGCGACAGCCTTGTGCTCATCGACCCGGATACATATAAAAGTGTAGGCAAATGGTTGATGTTTAAGGATAAGAGCAAGAATGTCATAGATTCTATGTCGGTTGAGCTGCTCGTCGACGACTCTCGTCTCGAACTTTTCCCGTTTATCTTCGACATCGACCGCTACAAACTCGGAGTCATGGGCAACAATGACTTGGCTATGAATCTCAACTATCACATTGCCGTCTTGAAGTCGCCGCTGCCGTTTAAATTCGGCATCAATATTTCCGGCAATGTCGACGATATGAAAATCCGAGTCGGCAAAGCCAAGTTCAACGAGCGAAACTTCCCGAAATCAATCGCGATTGCCGACACGACACGTATCAACCTCGTTCGTGAGATCGGCAACGTGTTCCGTCGCGGCGTCCGAAATTCAAAAGTCGAGAGTCTTGATTTCAACAAAAACAAGCGTCCGGACTTCTCTGACATCTCATCTGACAGTTCAACTATCTCTCACTCGGATTCGGCTTACTTTATCCAACACGGACTCATAGCCAAACCCGACACCGTCCCGGTAATCGCCCCGAAAAGCTCCAAAAAGAAAAAATCAAGAAAATGACAACTCCCCCGATACCCTTTTCAACCGAAATCCTGCGATTTCTCGAACGTCACCACTTTGAACGAGTGACACCGCGCGCCGCACTGATCGACATGGACGGCACGCTCTACGATTCGATGCCCAACCACACTGTTGCTTGGCATCGTCTGATGACGGAAATAGGAGTCGAATGTACGCGCAACGAGTTCTATCTCTACGAAGGTCGCACCGGAGCATCGACAATCAACACCCTCTTTCGTCGGGCGTTCAATCGCGACGCAACCGAGCAGGAAAAAACGGAACTTTATCAGCGCAAGACGGAATATTTCCGTGAACTTCCGCCTGTCAAACCGATGCCCGGGGCTCTCGATATGCTCAACGTGCTTCGCGAAACGGGCATCAGCCGTGTGCTCGTGACCGGTTCCGGACAGCGTTCGCTGCTCGATCGCATCGCCGTCGACTTTCCCGGAATGTTTCAAGAGGATATGCTGATCACGTCACACAACGTCACCCACGGCAAACCGCACCCCGAACCGTTTATTAAAGCCATGCAGCTTGCCCGCGTCAGTCCGTCGCAAGCAATTGTCATCGAAAACGCTCCGCTCGGAGTCGAAGCCGGCAACCGCTCCGGGGCATTCACAATCGGAGTGACAACAGGGCCGATTCCACGCGAAACGCTTGAAGAAGCCGGTGCTGCCGTGGTCTTCGGTTCGATGCAAGAGTTTGCCGACCGTCTGCCAATACTCCTGCTTTCATTGCTGACAATTTCAAAAATCTGACCCGACAAACGGCGGCGCAACAGCCGTTGAATAAAAAAAATAATGCAAAAGATACTCTACACAAACGAAGTCGCTAAGGCTATCAATGATTTGGTCGACGGATTCGCCCCGTCGAGCGTCCACATCATCACCGACACCAACGTCAGTCGCGACGTACTCCCACATCTCGGGCTAAACTACCCCGTAATCACCGTCAACCCCGGCGACGAACACAAAAACATCGAGTCGCTCGCCGCCATTTGGCGAGGTTTGATCGATCAAGGCGCCACTCGCAAGTCTCTTGCTATAAATATCGGAGGCGGAGTCGTCACGGACATGGGGGGATTTGCCGCTTCGACTTTCAAGCGCGGCATCCGCTTCATCAACGTCCCGACCACGCTCCTTGCAGCCGTCGATGCAGCCGTCGGAGGTAAAACAGGTATCAATTTCGACGGATTCAAGAATGAAATCGGTGCATTTTCACCTGCTGATGCCGTTGTCATCTCCACCTCACTCTTTGCCTCGCTCCCGTCGTCGGAAATGCTCTCCGGCTATGCCGAGATGCTCAAACACGGATTGCTATCGAACGCCGCCGACTATCGCGAACTGTTGAAATTCGACATTCTCAACGCCGACCTCGACCGTCTGCTGCCGCTTCTCGAAAAGAGTGTGAAGGTCAAAGAGCGCATCGTGGAGGAAGACCCTTGTGAAAAAGGCATACGCCGTGCGCTCAACCTCGGGCACACCGCCGGACACGCTTTTGAATCACTGGCAATAAGGAAAGGCACTCCGATTCCCCACGGTTTTGCCGTCGCATTCGGAATGTTGGTTGAAATGATTCTCTCACACACAGCCAACGGCTTCCCCTCCGGCGAATTGTATGTCTATGCCGACTATCTTAAATCGCAGGGCTACGGCTCTCCCGACTTCAACTGCGACGACTATCCCGCGCTGCTCGAATTTATGCGTCACGACAAGAAAAACGCCACCCCCACGGAGATAAATTTCACGCTCCTGACATCGCCCGGTGAAATTCAGATTGACCGAACAGCGTCAGAAGCGCAAATCATAGCCGCGCTTGATATTTTCCGCGACTTAATGGAATAATATTGGACGAGGAGGCTACCTTTGCCGCTTAGAGCTTGTAGCCGATAGTCGCAAAGAGTTTGATATTATGAGAGTTTGGCTTGACGATGCCATCACTATTGGCAACGTTGCGGAAACCGAACTGACCGCGGACGGCAACCGTCACCTTCTTCATAAATGTCAGACCCGTAGCAATGTGAAGACCCGTGTCAAATGAGCGATACGAATTGAGGAAAGCCTTGTCATTGTTGTAATAATCAGTCTTTTGACGATTGATCGAAGTGGCAAGCTGCCCGAGATCATTGATGACGGCATTGTAGATCGTAGTGCGTTGCGAGCCGCTTGATCCGAAGTCAAGATACATACCACCGTCGACATTCCATTTGACATTGCGAGCCAAGTCGAAACCGAAACTCATATAAATCGGAATGTTAAACGAACGATAGCGGTTCTTGACGAACACGTTTGACACATAAGACTTCCCCTCGGCAATCACAGCCATATCCATCTTGCCGGAATTGCGCAGGTAGTTAATCTCAGTGCCAAGTCCGACAAACGAAGTAAAGTTGAACTTCACGCCAAACCCGACGCCCCATGCCGACCCCATCGAGTTATTGATGTCGGAAATCTCCCGATAGCAATCACGATAGTTGTCCGTGACATAGCTGCCACCCAAAAGCAGATGAACATCGGTCTCCAAAAACGTGTCAGGCTTCCCGTGGTTGACCATCTGACCGTTTGCCATGCCCGGCATCAACAATGACATTAAAAAAAATATACTGATTGTCGTCAACGTTTGTATTTTCATAAATCTCGTAAGTGATAAAGTTAAGAAACTGATTTGAGGAATAAAAACATCCGGTTTTCGAGAATCAAAATTACAAGAATTGACCGTGAAAACCAAACCCTCGCAAAGAAATAGCGAAAAATAGAGAATTTTTTTGCACAATTGAAGAATTATTACTAATTTTGCAGTGTCAAAAACGACAACACGGCTCCTTAGCTCAACTGAATAGAGCATCTGACTACGGATCAGAAGGTTACAGGTTTGAATCCTGTAGGAGTCACTTCTATTCCAGTTTCGTAAGGCAATCATTTTACTGTGAAGTAATTTGATTGTCTAATTTTTTTATCCCTGACCACACCACGCGTCTGCGCCGCCTCGCCCCCACCCACCCTCAGCCGACAGTGTCGACCATCTCGCGACGCATATCGCCGTCAATCTCACGATAGCGGGCAAAAGCATGACTCCCCGGAGCATGACCGCTAAGCTCACCGACAACACTCTGATCCTTAAACCGTTTGAAAATATTCCCGATAAACGTCCGCCGAGCCAGATGAGAACTCGCCACCTCATAGAGCCGACGGTTGACAGGCTCGCGCGTCAGCGGATCGACCACCATCACCCGACGCTTAATCCCCGCCTCCTTCAAAATCCGCTTGATAAAAACATTGTAGCCCACACGCGAATACACCCTCGGAAAAAGCGACTGACGACCGACATCGGCATACCTCTCGACAATCCGCCGCGCCGTCCGATTGAGCGGCACCTTAATCGTCACCGGATGACCTTGGCGAGTCTTTCGCGCCACATAATTAAGCTCACCGTTGACAATATTGCCCGCTGTCAGACAACTCAAATCAGACACTCGACACCCCACACAACACTGAAACACAAAAATATCACGCTGCAACGCAAGGCGAGGGTCGTGAGAAAAATCATGATTCTCAATCCGCCGACGCTCATCGATAGTCAGATAGATCGGCGAACCATAGACATTGCGCCCCCTTGAAAACGAATCAAACGGATTGTGAGCAATCCTCCGCGTCCTGACACCCCAATTCATCACCGCTTTCAGCAACTTCATCCGATCATTGACCGTATTCTGCCCCTTCGGCAGCGTCCGCCCTTCAAGCCCCACACCCTTGGCAATCCGAGGAAACCTCTTGACATTCAAATGCTCCTGACGCATAAAACTCTCAAAATCACGAAGACACACATCGTCCATCCTCTCGGCAACGAGTTTAAACCGCCCATTCTTCAACCTCTTAAAAACCTCAAACCTCGCCACCGACCGCCGCATAAGCCCATAGGCAACCCTCCGACTCTCCGACGAATCAACCGTCGACGTAGCCAACATATAAGCATCGATCAGCTCCAACACCTCCGAACGCGCCTCCACGATCCGAGGACGCACCGACGTGTTGAAACACGCCAACGTATCAGCCAACCAACCCACACCGACACCCTTACGCCTCACCAAACAGAAACACTCCTCAACATAAGCCTTCATCCGGTCGAGCAACTCCCCGACAACCACATCACCCTCATCCGTAAAAACATAGCGACACGCCTGCCGCCCCCTCGCCGAAACATACTCCTCACACACCACCGACTCAGGCAAAACCCACAAATTCGTACCCGCCTGCTGATCGACCCGACCATGGCGAAACCGCAACGAAACCTCAACCCGACCGCGACTATCCGGTCGCTTACCGACATAAACTTGAAAAATCATACACAAATAGAATAAAAATTAGAACAGTTTCCAAAATTACATCACAACACCCGAATCTCCCCGACAAATCCCCCGAAAATTCACCACTTATCCCCATAACGCCCCTCATTTGCCCCACCGACCGAAACAACCAACCGACTATCAGCCTGCAACATCCACCCCCGACCGCCACCACTCCCCCCCACCGCTTACCTTAACTACTAAGGTATGAAAAAGCTGTTTCTACTACTTGCGGCACTCATCGCCT
>CAZCCI010000050.1:0-10087 GCA_964497255.1 uncultured Staphylococcus sp. | reverse complement strand
GGTATTAGATTTAAGGTAAGAAGATTATTCGTCGTGATGACGGATAATTTTTTTTTTGTCCGCTTTTTATGTACTTTTGCAACCACTTATGAAAAAGCATATTCTCATCATAATAATCGCATTGATAGCTGCATGGACGATTCCCGCTGCGGCTGCCGACAAAACTCCCAACGACTCGCTTTCATATTCATGGCGCATCCTCCAACCCCTCGGGCTGCGCGAACGAGTTGTAGTTGACACTATTCTCTACAACAGCCACCGCTCGGCAATCCCGTCGGCTTACAGTCCGGCGTTTGCCACTACCGGCAACCAAGCCTCGGTCGGCAAGAATATGATCTATATGCAAAGCGACCCGATGAGTGATTTCTTCTTTCGCGATGCCAAGCAGTTTTGGATTGAAGACATCAATACCACTCGTTTCTTCAACACCCGAATCCCGATGACCGAAGTCCGCTACAACACGGGCGGCGGTCGAGAGGTGGCTCAGGATTGGTTGCGCGGAACTTTTTCGGGCAATATCAACAAGCGTACACAAATCGGAGGCAATCTGTCGTATCCCTACTCCAAGGGCAGCTATGAATATCAAGCGGCAAAAGGTCTCAACTGGGGCATATCCGGCTCTTACATGGGCGACCGCTACGAATTTCAAGGCGCGGCAAACACATATAATATGCTTAACAAGGAAAACGGCGGCATCACCGACGACCTCTATATCACCGACCCGGCCCAACTCCAAGGCGGCGTTTCAAAAATCAACCCGAAGAGTATCCCGACAAACTTAGACAACTCCCACTCGCGCGTGGCAGGCAAACAAATCTACTTGAACCACAGATATAAAGTCGGATATTGGCACGAGGAGAAAGACGAGAACGACTCCGTGGTCTCTCGCGAATATATCCCGGTTTCGAGCTTCATTTGGACTATGGACTACAAGTCGTCGCGCCACCGCTTCACCAACAGCAACGCATCCGACGAGGACTTTTGGGCTAATCACTACATAAGCACCGATGCAACCGTCGACAAAACCGAGTATAGCTCATTTAAAAATACATTCGGAATCTCTCTCCTCGAAGGCTTCAACAAGTATGCCAAAGCCGGACTCGGCGCATTCGTCACCTACGAGACCAGAACCTACCGTCAGACGGTCGACACCCTTGCAATCTCAGGCGACGAACGTCCGTCGGGACTCACCCCTTACCCCTTCGAATCGCGCATGAAAGAGAAAGAAAAAGAAAATCTTCTCTACGTCGGCGCACAGCTCATCAAGCAACAGGGCCACCTCCTTAATTATAATGCAACCGTCAGCATCGGGCTTGTCGGTCCGGCTTCGGGCGAAATCAAAGCCGACGGCGAAGTTTCGACGCGCATCAAGCTCCTCGGCGACACCGTCACGGTCAAAGGCTACGGGCATTTCAGCAACACGTCCGCACCCTATCTGATGAACAACTACATCTCCAACCACTTTGCTTGGCAAAACGATTTCGGCAAGACCAGACGCTTGCGATTCGGCGGCATTCTTGACCTTCCACACACCGACACCCACTTGAACATCGGAGCAGAAAATGTCCAAAACCTCATTTACTTCGGCCCGGATATGCTCCCGACGCAAAGCGGGGGTAGCGTCCAAGTGTTCAGCGCACAACTCCAACAGAATCTCCGCTGGCGTGCTCTGAATTGGGAGAACACAGTGATCTACCAAACATCGTCGGACGACACTGTCATTCCTCTTCCGAAATTTGCCGTCTACTCCAACCTCTACCTCCAATTCCGAGTAGCCTCGGTGTTGCAGGTTCAGCTCGGTGTCGATGCAAACTACTACTCGAAATACTATGCTCCCGGCTATCAACCGGCAACAATGACATTCTACAACCAGCGTGAAATCAAATGTGGCAATTACCCATTCATGAATGCCTACGCCAACTTCAAGTTGTCGCGCACACGCTTCTATGTCCTCTACTCTCACGTCAATCAAGGGAAGATTGGTGATGACAACTATTTCTCAATCCCCCACTACCCGCTCAACCCGAAACGTTTCCAAATGGGCGTAATCATCAACTTTGCAAACTGATGTCTCTACACGCTACATATTAACAAAAGTTTCATAACGACAACAATCGAGCGCAGATCGGTGTTATTAACAATGTAACGACCTCCGATTTGCGCTCGTTTCTTTTTTTTGCAGACTGCACATACACCTAACTTTATAAAACACTCGTCGTCATGAACACTTTGATTCAAAAATTCAGCGGACAGACCCGCTACTGGTGGGCAATACTCATAGCCGGACTCCTAATGGTGTTCTGCGGCTTCGCCTATTGGTTTTGGCCCGTAGCCGGCTACGCCGTCGCCTCACAGATTTTCGGATGGATACTAATCCTCATCGGAGTCGTCCAACTCCTCGTCTCCTCCGGTCCCAATCGCAGCAGAGGTTGGGGTTGGTGGCTTGCCGGAGGAATCATCGACATCTTCATCGGCTTTCTGCTCGTCCGAAGCATAGTCCTGTCAGAAACCGTCTTCCCCTACTTCATAGCCTTCATCTTCCTCTATTGGGGCATCAGTGCCATCTGCGAAGCAATAGCATTCAACCGTCTCCGCTACCGCTGGATTCGACTCATCAACGGCATCCTGCTAATGTTCTTCGGATTCTTCTTCATCGAAGCCGGATGGGTTCAAGATGTCATCATGACGAGCTTCCTCACCTCGCTTGCATTTGTCTACTGGGGAATGTCGTTGGCAATACTCTCCTACGATATGCGTCCCGCCGCGCGCAGCTAAACCACTGCAAGTCGCTCTCTTGCCATATTTTCAAATAAATTTCGCACAACGGCGCTAAAATTGTGTAATTTTATAACTTTTAACGCAGTTTTGATAAAAAATCGGAAAAGACCCGTCAAAAGTTTGTGTTTTAAAACATATTATCGTATTTTTGCGAGCAGTTTTAAAAACATCGACATGAATTTTCCATTGAAAAGCGCAGCAAGCACCGAAGGACGCCGCATGGCAGGAGCCCGCGCACTATGGCGAGCAAACGGAATGAAGGACGAGCAATTCGGCAAACCGATCATCGCGGTTGTCAACTCGTTCACCCAGTTTGTTCCCGGACATACACATCTCCACGAAGTCGGACAGATAGTCAAAGCCGAAATTGAAAAGCAAGGCTGTTTCGCTGCCGAGTTCAACACCATAGCCATCGACGATGGCATCGCAATGGGTCACGACGGAATGCTCTACTCACTCCCGTCGCGCGACATGATTGCCGACTCGATCGAATATATGGTCAACGCCCACAAAGCCGACGCCATGGTCTGCATTTCAAACTGTGACAAAGTCACTCCCGGAATGCTCATGGCAGCAATGCGACTCAACATCCCTGCAATCTTCGTCTCGGGCGGCCCGATGGAAGCCGGCGATGTCAACGGTCGCGCCGTCGACCTCATTGACATCATGATCGATGCAGCCGACACCACCGTAGCCGACTCAGCCGTCAACGAACTCGAACGCAAAGGCTGCCCGACCTGCGGCTCTTGCTCCGGAATGTTCACGGCCAACTCCATGAACTCGCTCAACGAAGCAATCGGTCTCGCACTCCCCGGCAACGGCACCGTGCTCGCCACCCACGCCAACCGCCTCGAACTCTTCAAGAAGGCAGCGCGACAGATTGTCAGCAACACATTTGCCTACTATCGCGACGGCGACGAAAGCGTCCTACCACGCAGCATAGCCACACGTCAAGCCATGCTCAACGCCATGACGCTCGACATCGCCATGGGCGGCTCGACCAACACCGTGCTCCACCTCCTCGCCATAGCCCACGAAGCGGGTGCTGACTTCACGATGGACGACATCGACGCTCTCTCGCGCCGCACCCCCGTCCTCTGCAAAGTAGCCCCCAACTCTCACTACCATATCCAAGACGTCAACCGCGCCGGCGGCATCATTTCAATAATGAAAATCCTCGCCGAAGCCGGACTCGTCGACACCAACGTCAAGCGCGTCGATGGTCAGACACTCGGCGAAGCCATCGACCGCTTCGCAATCGGAGGGAAAGACTTCTCAGCCGAAGCTGACAATCTCTGGAAAAGCGCGCCCGGCATGAAACGCACCACCGAGCTTGGCAAACAGTCAAACTATTACCAAGCCCTCGACACCGACCGTGCCGAAGGTTGTATCCGCGACATGGGACACGCCTACGTTCGCGACGGCGGACTTGCCGTCCTCAAAGGCAACATTGCCATCGACGGCTGCGTAGTCAAAACTGCCGGCGTCGACGAAAGCATATTCCGATTCAGCGGTCCCGCCAAAGTCTTCACCTCGCAAGAAGCCGCAGTCGACGGCATTCTGCGCGACAAAGTCAAGAGCGGCGACGTCGTCGTCATCACCTACGAAGGCCCCAAAGGCGGCCCCGGTATGCAGGAAATGCTCTACCCGACCTCATATATAAAGAGTAAACACCTCGGCAAAGAATGCGCCCTCATCACCGACGGACGATTCTCGGGAGGCACATCCGGACTGTCAATCGGTCACATCTCGCCCGAAGCTGCCAACGGTGGCAATATCGGCCTCGTCAAAGACGGCGACATCATTGAAATCGACATTCCCTCACGCACTATCAATGTCCGCCTGACCGACGACCAACTGCTCCAACGCCGCAAAGACGAAGAAGCCCTTGGCAACAAAGCCTTCACGCCCCGCGACCGCGACCGTAAAGTTTCGCAAGCTCTCCGAGCCTACGCCTCAATGGTCACGTCGGCCGACAAAGGCGGTGTCCGTCACATCGACGACTGACCCCGCCACCCCCCTCCTCACAAAATAGATAAACCAATCAACCCTTTTTCAAACCACAATTCCACGACAAGAACCGGTTTCTATGAGTGAACAAATCTCAGGCTCAGAAGCAATCTGCCGCGCACTTATAGCCGAAGGCGTACAAACAATCTTCGGCTACCCCGGCGGACAAATCATGCCTTTCTACGATACCCTTTACGACCATACCGACCAGCTCCACCACATTCTGACGCGCCACGAACAAGGAGCAGTCCACGCAGCACAAGGCTATGCACGCGCATCAGGCAAAGTCGGAGTCGTAACCGTCACATCCGGACCCGCTGCCACCAACATCGTCACAGGCGTAGCCGATGCCAACATCGACTGCACACCGCTCGTCGTCATCACCGGACAAGTAGGAGTCTCATCGCTCGGCACGGATGCCTTCCAAGAAACCGACGTCCTCGGAATCACTCTTCCGATCACCAAATGGGCCTACCAAGTACGCCGCCCCGAAGAAATTCCGTGGGCAGTCGCTCGCGCGTTCTACATTGCATCGACCGGTCGCCCCGGCCCCGTGGTCCTCGACATCACGCGCGACGCTCAAATCGGCACACTCGAATGGAATTTTGAAAAAACAAAATACGTCCGCAGCTACAACCCCGACCCCGAGATACTCCCGAGCGATATGCTCAGCGCGGCAGCCATGCTCAACCGCGCCGAACGCCCCATGATCCTCGCCGGACACGGAGTCATGATCTCAAACGCCGAGCCTGACCTCATCGCACTCGCCGAAAAAGCCGACATCCCCGTAGCCGCAACCCTCCTCGGACTCTCGACAATGCCCTCCGACCACCCTCTCTACAAAGGCATGGTCGGAATGCACGGCAACATCGGCCCCAACTACAACACAAACCGCGCCGATGTCATCCTTGCAATCGGACTTCGGTTTGACGACCGCGTGACAGGCGTCGTCAGCCGCTACGCACCGCAAGCCAAAATCATCCACATCGACATTGACAAAGCCGAGTTCAATAAAAACGTCAAATGTCACACGGCAATCCACGCCGACGCTAAAAAGGCTCTCAAAGCCCTCCTCCCCCTCGTCAACCAAAGCAAACACCCCGACTGGCTCGCATCATTTGATCACCCTGAGCAGATTGAACGTCAGGAAGTCGTCAAACGTGAAATCGACCCCGACGACATCCTCCCCGGACAACCGATGCGCATGGGCGAAGTCATCGCCAAAATTTCCGAAGCCTCTGCCAACAGCGGCATCCTCGTCACCGACGTAGGTCAAAACCAAATGATGGCGGCACGCTACTTCAAATACACCACCCCGCGCAGCTTCATCTCATCGGGCGGACTCGGCACAATGGGATTCAGCCTCCCGGCAGCAATCGGAGCAAAAATCGCCTGCCCCGAACGCAACGTCTTCGCCTTCATGGGCGACGGAGGCTTCCAAATGACGATGCAAGAACTCGGCACAATGCTTGAATTCCGAATCGGAGTCAAAATAATAATCCTCAACAACAACTTCCTCGGCAACGTCCGCCAATGGCAGACCATGTTCTACCACAATCGCTACTCCGCAACCCCCATGGTCAACCCCGACTTCGTTGCAATAGCCAAAGCCTACGGATTCCAAGCCGAAGATGTCACCTCGCGCGACGAGCTCCCCGCAGCAATCGCTCGAATGACCGCCCACGACGGGCCTCACCTCCTCAACGTCAACATCGACCCCGCCGACATGGTATTCCCCATGATTGTCCCCGGAGCCGCAGTCGACGACATCCTCATCAACCCCACCCGAAAATATCAGGCATAAACCCGTCACAAGCGCACCCCCACACACCGAAAAATGGAACGAAAATTATTCACCATATCCGTCTTCACCGAAAATCAAGTTGGACTGCTCAACCGCATCACCATCATCTTCACCCGACGAGGACTCAACATCGAAAGCATCTCATCGAGCGCAAGTTCGATGCACGGAGTGCATAAGATCAACATGACCTGCACCTCCGACCGCGAAACGATGGAAAAAGTAATCCGCCAAATCGAACGATGCATCGACGTCATCAGTGCCTACCTCTACACCGACGACGAAATCATCTACCAAGAAGTCGCGCTCTACAAAGTCCCCACCCAAAAACTCCTCGACGAAAAAGACCTCGAACGAATCATCCGAGTCCACAACGCTCGCATCCTCGAACTCACGCGCGAATACACGATTCTCGAAAAGACCGGACACGAAAGCGAAACCCAAGCCTTCTACGAAATCCTCGCAAAATACGGCATACTCCAATTCATCCGCTCCGGGCGCATCTGCATCACCAAATCGCCCACCGAACACTTCACGCACTACATCGAAGAGCAAGAAACACGCCGAAAACAAATCGAACAATCCCACCCGACCCTATAAACCGCCCCTCTCCCCCCCATCCGCAACGACACGCAATATGTCACAACAGAAATCATACATAAACCGCTTCTACCTCACAGCCGCCGAAGTCAACGCCCAGCGTGAAATGCCCCTCTCGCGCATAGTCACCACCATCATCGACACCGCGACAGCCCACGCCAACATCATCGGAATCGGATTTGACCGCATGATCAGCCAAGGCATCTCATGGGTACTCAGCCGACTCACCATCGACATCCTCCGCCCACTCAGCGTCAACCGCACATACGACCTCGAAACATGGGTTCAAAGCACCAACCGAATGTTCTCCGAACGCGCCTTCCAAATGACTGACGAAGACGACAATGTCGTCCTCCGCGCCCACTCGACATGGATGGCGGTCAACATGACCACACGACGCCCCGGCGACCTCACCCCGATCTTCGACGGACTCGACATCATCAACGACAAACCATATCTCGGCGACAAAGGCGGCAAACTCCTCCCCGTAGCCAACCCCGACCGCCGACAATCATACTCCTTTGCGGTCTCCGACATCGACGTCAACCGCCACGTCACCACCCGACGCTACATCGACCTCATCACCGACCTCTGGTCACTCGACCACTACGACTCCGCCCGCCCCGCCCGCTTTGAGATAGCATTCAAACGCGAAGCCCGCTACGGCGACCAAGCAACCATCGTCGCCGCCCCGCATCTCACCACCGACGGCAGCGGCGACCAACCCGAAGTCGACACATTCGACACCGAAATCACCGTCAACGAATCCACCTGTTGCCTCGCCCGAATCAAATTCGCCCCACGGCAGCAGCTACAACAACAATAATCCCCTCTCCCCACAAACATTCCAAACGAAAACAATCAACACAGATTAAAAATATTAAACCCTCAAAACATCATGGCAAAATTAAATTTCGGCGGCGTTGAAGAAACCGTCATCACACGCGAAGAATTCCCCCTCGAAAAAGCTAAAGAAGTACTCAAAGGCGAAACCATCGCCGTCATCGGCTACGGAGTCCAAGGCCCCGGACAAGGACTTGACCTCCGCGACAACGGATTCAACGTCATCATCGGTCAGCGCGAAGGCAAAACATATGAAAAAGCCATTGCCGACGGTTGGAAACCCGGCGAAACACTCTTCTCAATCGAAGAAGCCTGCAAACGCGGCACCATCATCATGTGTCTCCTCAGCGACGCAGCCGTAATCTCTCAATGGCCCGTCATCAAACGCCACCTCACCCCCGGCAAAGCCCTCTACTTCAGCCACGGCTTTGCAATCAACTGGAGCGACCGCACAGGCGTAGTTCCCCCCGCCGACGTCGACGTCATCATGGTAGCCCCCAAAGGCTCCGGAACAATGCTCCGCATCCTCTTCAAAGAAGGAAAAGGCACCAACTCAAGCTTCGCCGTCTACCAAGACGCAACCGGCCGCGCACTTGACCGCACCCTCGCGCTCGGCATCGGCATCGGCTCCGGCTACCTCTTCGAGACAACCTTCCAACGCGAAGCCGTCAGCGACCTCACCGGCGAACGCGGCTCGCTCATGGGCGCAATCCAAGGACTCCTCCTCGCTCAATACGAAGTTCTTCGCGAAAACGGCCACACTCCCTCCGAAGCCTTCAACGAAACCGTCGAAGAACTCACCCAATCCCTCATGCCCCTATTCGCTTCAAAAGGCATGGACTGGATGTATGCCAACTGCTCGACCACCGCACAGCGCGGCGCTCTCGACTGGATGGGCCCCTTCCACGACGCCATCAAACCCGTAGTCTACGACCTCTACGAAAGCGTAAAATCCGGACGCGAAGCTCAACGCTCAATCGACTCCAACACCCAACCCGACTATCGCGAAAAACTTGAAGAAGAGCTCAAAGCTCTCCGCGAAAGCGAAATGTGGCGCGCAGGAGCCGTTGTCCGCACCCTCCGTCCCGAAAACGCCTAAGCATCGTCAGCCCACGGCAAAAAAACTATTTAAAAATAGTTAAAACCCACGTTGCAAAGCCCGTCATCCCCACCGACCGCTTGGTCTAATCAACTAAAATGACTACCTTTGCACCCGAATTAATCAATACAAATCACTAAATTAATGGCAACAAAAATCAGACTGCAACGTCATGGTCGCAAGAACTATGCGTTCTATCCTATTGTTATCGCCGATAGCAGGGCACCACGAGATGGTAAATTTATTGAAAGGATAGGTTCTTATAATCCGAACACTAATCCTGCTACAGTAACTTTGAACTTCGAGCGTGCTTTGTATTGGGTAAATGTTGGCGCACAGCCCACCGACACCGTTCGCACCATCCTCTCAAACGAAGGCGTTCTTCTCATGAAGCACCTCCAAGGCGGTGTTAAGAAAGGTGCATTCGACGAAGCTGAAGCACAACGTCGTTTCGATGCATGGAAAGCTCAAAAGCAGCAGACCACCGAAAAATTCATCGCTAACATGGCTGACAAAAAAGAATCTGAAGCAAAAGCTCGTTTTGAAGCAGAAGTAGCTAAAAACAAAGCTAAAGCTGAAGAAGTAGCCAAGAAGAAAGCTGAAGCTGCCGCAGCAGCCGCTGAAGCTGAAGCAGAAGCAAACGCTGAAGCTCCCGCTGAAGAAGCTCCCGCAGCAGAATAATAATCAGTCAACTTCAAGCGAACCCCTAATCGGCGCAACCCCGCCTCAACCGCGGAGTTAACCCGTCAAAAAAAGGATTCAACAAAAATAAGCCTCATGATTCAATTCATGAGGTTTATTTTTTGTTGCATCTAAAATACACCGAAGTGCCGATTTTAGGCTGCAGTAGATTTTAGCGTTCGGCACGCATGGGATTGGAGAGGAAGTCGGCATAGGCGAAGCGGATGCCTTCGGCGAGCGGAGTCGAAGCTGTCCAGCCGAGGCGGGTGGCTTTG
>CAZCCI010000049.1:0-10908 GCA_964497255.1 uncultured Staphylococcus sp. | reverse complement strand
GCACCGAAAGACCTTCCTTGAAGTTTGCAAGAATCGGGTTTTCGATGATCTGACCGCCTTCTGCACCACTCTTCTGAGGTTTAGCCATAAGACCACGCATACCGGAGAGCTGACGAATCTGGTCACGCGAACCACGGGCGCCGGAGTCAAGCATCATGTAGACAGGGTTGAAGCCTTGTTTGTCAGATGAAATCTGCTTCATGAGCGTGTCGGCAAGACGAGAGTTGACGTGTGTCCAGATGTCGATGATCTGGTTGTAGCGTTCGTTGTTGGTGATGAAGCCCATCGAGTAGTTGTTGAGGACTTCCTGAACCTGCTCGTAACCTTCACGCACGTATTGCTCTTTCTCTGCGGGGATGAGGACGTCGCCAAGGTTGAACGACAGACCGCCCTTGAACGCCATGTAGTAACCGAGGTTCTTGATGTCGTCGAGGAACTGTGCAGAGCGGGGAATACCGCAGCTCTTGATTACGCGAGAGATGATCGTACGGAGCGATTTCTTTGAAAGAATTTCGTTGACGTAGCCGATCTCTTTCGGGACGTATTGATTGACGAGAACACGACCGACAGAAGTGTTTTCGACGAGATGTTTGATCGGGTTGCCGTTTTCATCGATGTCGTCGACAACGATCGAAACGGGAGCGTGGAGGGTCACACGACCTTCGTTGTAAGCAATCTGAGCCTCTTCCGGTCCGTAGAATTTGAGACCTTCGCCCTTGTCGCCCTTACGGAGCTTGGTGATATAGTAAAGACCGAGCACCATGTCCTGAGAAGGCACGGTGATAGGCGCACCGTTGGCAGGGTTGAGGATGTTGTGAGAGCCGAGCATGAGGAGCTGGGCTTCGAGGACTGCTTCGTTGCCAAGGGGAAGGTGGACTGCCATCTGGTCACCGTCGAAGTCGGCGTTGAATGCCGTACAAGCGAGCGGGTGGAGCTGGATTGCCTTGCCTTCGATCATCTTGGGCTGGAATGCCTGAATACCGAGACGGTGAAGCGTCGGGGCACGGTTGAGGAGGACGGGATGGCCCTTCATCACGTATTCAAGGATGTCCCAAACGACGGGTTCCTTGCGATCGACGATCTTCTTAGCCGACTTAACGGTCTTGACGATACCACGCTCGATGAGTTTGCGGATGACAAACGGCTTGTAGAGCTCGGCTGCCATGTCTTTCGGGAGACCGCACTCGTGCATTTTGAGTTCCGGGCCGACGACGATAACCGAACGAGCCGAATAGTCGACACGCTTACCGAGAAGGTTCTGACGGAAACGTCCCTGCTTGCCTTTGAGCGAGTCAGAAAGCGATTTGAGCGGACGGTTGGCCTCTGTCTTGACAGCCGACGACTTGCGAGAGTTGTCGAGAAGCGAGTCAACAGCCTCTTGAAGCATACGCTTTTCGTTGCGGAGAATCACGTCGGGAGCCTTGATTTCGATGAGGCGTTTGAGACGGTTGTTACGGATGATCACACGACGATAGAGGTCGTTGAGGTCAGAGGTAGCAAAACGTCCGCCGTCGAGGGGCACGAGAGGACGAAGTTCGGGCGGAATCACGGGGACTGCCTGAAGAATCATCCATTCGGGACGGTTGCGCTCACGCGATGCGCGGAACGACTCTACGACTTGGAGGCGTTTGAGAGCCTCAGTCTTGCGCTGCTGCGAACCTTCCGTGTTGGCTTGGTCGCGGAGAGCGTATGAGAGATCGTCGAGATTGATATCTTTAAGGAGTTCATAGATAGCCTCCGCACCCATCTTGGCGACAAACTTGTTGGGGTCTGAATCGTCGAGATATTGGTTTTCCTGCGGGAGACGATCGATGATGTCGAAATATTCCTCTTCCGAGAGGAGATCGAGACGCTGAACGGGGTTCTCACCTTCGCCGGCAACACCGGGATTGATGACAACGTAGCGTTCGTAGTAGATGACGGCATCGAGCTTCTTCGAGGGAAGTCCGAGAAGATAACCGATCTTATTGGGGAGCGAACGGAAGTACCAGATGTGGGCTACGGGAACGACGAGCTTAATGTGGCCCATGCGTTCGCGACGCACCTTCTTTTCGGTGACTTCAACACCGCATCGGTCACAAACGATACCTTTGTAGCGGATACGCTTGTATTTTCCGCAATGACATTCAAAGTCCTTGACCGGGCCGAAAATGCGTTCGCAGAAGAGACCGTCGCGCTCAGGCTTGTAGGTGCGGTAGTTGATGGTTTCGGGCTTAAGCACCTCACCGCTTGACTTCTCAAGAATCTCTTCGGGCGAAGCAAGTCCGATTGAAATTTTCGAGAAAACGGTTTTTTGTTTATTGTCTTTTCTAAAAGCCATATTTTAGATATTCAAAAGCGATGTTAAGTAATTTTCATTGAGATTTTCCGCCGCCGCGGAGAAGAGGGAGGGAGAGAGAGTCCGTCTCTCTCCAAGCCCTCCTATGCCGATTGGCGGATATTCTCTATCGGGAGAGGAATTATTACTGTTCGAGGTTGATGCTCAAGCCGAGACCGCGAAGCTCGTGGAGAAGCACGTTGAGCGACTCCGGAATGCCTGCGGGGGGCATAGCCTCGCCCTTGACGATAGCTTCGTATGTCTTGCTGCGGCCGGTGACGTCGTCAGACTTGACGGTGATAATCTCTTGAAGAATGTGGGCGGCACCGAAAGCTTCGAGTGCCCAAACTTCCATCTCTCCGAAACGCTGACCACCGAATTGTGCTTTACCGCCGAGAGGCTGCTGAGTGATGAGCGAGTACGGACCGATCGAACGAGCGTGCATCTTATCTTCGACCATGTGACCGAGCTTCAGCATGTAGATGACACCGACAGTTGCAGGCTGGTCGAAGCGTTCGCCGGTTCCGCCATCGTAGAGATAAGTCTTACCGTAGCGGGGGATACCGGCCTTATCGGTCCATTCGTTGAGATCGTCGATAGTAGCACCGTCGAAAATCGGAGTAGCGAATTTCTCGCCGAGCTCGCGACCTGCCCATCCGAGGACAGTTTCAAAGATCTGACCGAGGTTCATACGCGAAGGCACACCCAGCGGGTTCAATACGATGTCGACAGGCGTACCGTCGGCAAGGAACGGCATATCTTCCTGACGCACGATGCGCGAAACGATACCCTTGTTACCGTGACGACCTGCCATCTTGTCACCGACAGAAATCTTACGCTTCTTGGCAACGTAGACCTTGGCAAGCTTCATGATACCCGAGGGAAGTTCATCGCCGATCGAAATGTCGAACTTCTTGCGACGGAGTTCGGCATCGATTTCCTTCGACTTGCGGAGGTAGTTGACGATGGTCGCACGGATCATGTCGTTCTTATGCTGATCGGCAGTCCACTTCGAGAGATTGATCGTATCGAAATCGATTTCGCGGAGAGTAGCAGCCGAGAATCGTGAACCCTTCGGGATAATGTCAGTGCCGAGGAAGTCCTTCACTCCCTGCGAAGTCTTGCCTTCGGTCAGAGTCATGAGCTTATTGATGAGGACATCTTTCAGCTTATTGAGACGCTCTTCATACTCCTCGTCGAGCTTCGGAAGGATAGCGTTTGCGCTCTTCTTAGCCTTCTTCTTTTCAGCTTTCTGGAAAAGATAAGTACCGATGACCACACCTTTGAGTGAGGGCGACGCTTTGAGCGAAGCATCCTTCACATCGCCGGCCTTGTCGCCGAAGATCGCACGGAGAAGCTTCTCTTCAGGAGTCGGATCGCTTTCGCCCTTCGGAGTAATCTTACCGATCATGATGTCGCCGGGGACGATGTGGGCACCGACGCGGATGATACCGCGCTCGTCGAGATCCTTCGTAGCATCTTCCGACACGTTGGGGATGTCCGACGTAAGTTCCTCCATACCGCGCTTCGTTTCGCGGACTTCGAGAGTATACTCATCGACGTGGACAGAAGTGAGGATATCCTCGCGAACCACACGTTCGTTGAGCACGATAGCGTCCTCATAGTTATAACCCTTCCAAGGCATGAAGGCAACCTTCAAGTTGCGACCGAGAGCAAGCTCGCCCTTTTCAGTCGAATAACCTTCGGTAAGGATGTCGCCGCGTTTGACACGCTGACCCTTCTTGCAGATCGGGCGGAGGTCAATCGTAGTGCTCTGGTTCGTCTTGCGGAACTTCGGCAAACGATATTCCTTAACGCTATCTTCAAAAGCGACAAACTCTTCGTCCTCAGTGCGGTCATAGCGGATGCGGATGACGGTAGCATCGACAAACTCGATCACACCCTCATGTTCAGCCATGATCTGAGTGCGGCTGTCGTGGATGAGCTGACCCTCAATACCCGTACCGACGATCGGCGACTCGCTGCGGAGCAGAGGAACCGCCTGACGCATCATGTTCGAACCCATGAGCGCACGGTTAGCGTCGTCGTGTTCGAGGAAGGGGATAAGCGAAGCCGCGATCGAAGCAATCTGAGCCGGAGCAACGTCCATAAGCTCTACCTGTTCCGGACCGACGATAGGGAAGTCGGCATCCAAACGAGCCTTGATGCGATCGCTGATATATTTGCCATTGTCATCGACAGGCTCATTACCCTGAGCGATGATCTTACCCTCTTCGATTTCGGCAGTGAGATAGACAACCTCGTCATTGTTGAGATTGACCACACCGTCCTTCACCTCGCGATAAGGAGTCTCGATGAAACCAAGGTCGTTGATCTTCGCATAGACGCAAAGCGACGAAATAAGACCGATGTTCGGGCCTTCCGGAGTTTCGATCGGGCAAAGACGACCGTAGTGAGTGTAGTGTACGTCACGCACCTCAAAGCCGGCACGCTCACGCGAAAGACCGCCGGGGCCGAGGGCCGACATACGACGCTTGTGAGTAATCTCGGCAAGCGGGTTGGTCTGATCCATGAACTGCGAGAGAGCATTCGTGCCGAAGAACGTATTGATCACACTCGAAATCGTCTTCGCATTGATCAAATCGATCGGAGTGAACACCTCATTGTCACGCACGTTCATGCGCTCGCGGATTGTACGCGACATACGAGCGAGACCGACGTTAAATTGATTGTAGAGCTGCTCGCCGACAGTGCGGACACGACGGTTGCTCAAGTGGTCGATATCATCGACATCGGTCTTAGAGTTGATCAGCTCGATGAGATATTTGATGATGGCAATGATATCTTCCTTCGTGAGGACTCTAACCTCGTCGGGAGTAGTCAAGCCAAGTTTCTTATTGATACGGTAGCGACCGACATCGCCGAGGTCATAACGCTTTTCAGAGAAGAAAAGATTAGTGATGACTTCGCGCGCGCTCGCATCGTCCGGCGGCTCAGCGTTGCGGAGCTGTCGGTAGATATATTGGATAGCCTCTTTTTCAGAGTTTGAAGTATCTTTTTGGAGAGTGTTGAAGATAATCGAATAGTCCGACGTATTGGCATCCTCCTTGTGGAGAAGCACAGTCTGAACGCCCGAATCGAGAATTTCCTGAATATTTTCTTCTTCAAGGACAGTTTCACGATCGAGAATCACATCATTGCGCTCGATCGAAACAACTTCACCGGTATCCTCGTCGACGAAGTCTTCAACCCAAGTTTTAAGCACACGGGCAGCAAGCTTGCGACCCACAGCCTTTTTGAGATTAGTCTTATTGACCTTGATTTCCTCCGCAAGACCGAAGATTTCAATGATGTCCTTATCGCTTTCGAGACCGATCGCACGAAGAAGAGTAGTCACAGGGAGCTTCTTCTTACGGTCGATGTAAGCATACATCACATTGTTGATGTCAGTTGCAAACTCGATCCAGCTACCGCGGAAAGGAATGATACGCGCACTGTAAAGTTTCGTACCGTTAGCGTGAGTGCTCTGACCGAAGAACACACCCGGCGAACGGTGAAGCTGCGAAACGACAACGCGCTCGGCACCGTTGATGATAAACGTTCCCTTATCAGTCATGTAAGGAATCGGGCCGAGATAAACGTCCTGAATCACAGTTGCAAAGTCTTCGTGATCAGGGTCAGTACAGTAAAGTTTCAGTTTCGCTTTGAGGGGCACACTATAAGTGAGACCGCGTTCGAGACACTCGTCGATCGTATAGCGCGGGGGATCGATGTAATAATCGAGGAACTCAAGCACAAAGTTGTTGCGAGTGTCTGCGATGGGGAAGTTTTCGGCAAACACCTTGAAGAGACCCTCGTTCTTTCGTTTTTCCGGAGGAGTGTCGAGCTGAAGGAAATCTTGGAACGACTTCAGCTGTATCTCGAGGAAATCGGGATAGGGAAGAGGTTTTTTAACCGACGCGAAATTTACGCGAGGCTTTGCTAAATTTATATCTGACATCTAATCTTGTGGATTAAATATTAAAAACGAAATTTCGTAAGAGAGTGGAAATGGTCTGAAAGTCCATTTGAAGAGATGAGGGGGCACAAAAGCGGCAACGTCTTTCACATCGAAGACAGAAACCGCGTTTTAACACAATTTAACCGCTCGTATTCCTTTCCAATCCGCCATCCGAACGACCCGAATTTCACAAATCGGTCAGATTTAGCAAATTACAGATTTCAAGCCGGCTAAACTTTTATTTATAAATATAAATATTTATATTTTTTTATAATAACCCGCCTATTTTAATGCAAATAGGTTAAGAAACTCCCTGACGGGAGAATCTTAACCCATTGAACCTGAGTTGCAGGGATATTATTTGAGTTCAACCTCAGCACCAGCTTCTTCGAGCTGCTTCTTGAGGCCTTCTGCATCAGCCTTAGCAACGCCTTCTTTGATGACGCTGGGAGTACCGTCAACCATTTCCTTAGCTTCTTTGAGGCCAAGACCGGTGAGTTCCTTAACGAGCTTAACAACAGCGAGCTTAGAAGCACCAGCTGATTTGAGAACTACGTCAAATGCGCTCTTTTCTTCTTCAGCGGGAGCACCTGCAGCGGGACCAGCAGCAACTGCAACAGCGGCAGCAGCGGGTTCGATACCATAAGTTTCTTTGAGGATCTGAGCAAGTTCGTTTACTTCCTTAACGGTGAGGTTAACAAGTTGTTCTGCAAAAGCATTGAGATCTGCCATGATTGTATAATTTTATTGTTGTTTTAAAATTTGATAATTGTGTAGGGTTTTGTTTTTGAGAAGAGAGGGGTGTCGGGGTCGAGGCTTACGCTTCTTTCTTCGAAAGAGTTTCGAGGATGCCGTGGAGTTTCGTGCCACCAGAGGTAAGAGCAGAAACAACATTCTTGGCGGGAGACTGGAGAAGAGCGATAACGTCGGCAATAAGCTCGTTTTTGCTCTTGATAGCCACGAGAGCGTCGAGTTGATCTTCGCCCATGTAGATAGTCTCTTCAACGTAAGCAGCCTTGAGTCGGGGAAGGACAGCATCCTTGTCAGCCTTCTTGATGTCCTTGATCAGCTTCGCGGGAGCGTTGCCAACGTTAGAGAGCATCAATGAAGTAGAGCCGTGGAGAGCTCCATAGAGTTCAGAATAGTCACCTTCGAGCGATTCGAGAGCCTTGTGAAGAAGAGTGTTCTTCACAACCATGAGCTTAACGTCAGCCTTGTTGCAGGCGCGACGGAGAGCCGTGGTCTTTTCGGCATCGAGGCCGGCAGTTTCAGTGAGGTAAAAACAGCCATACTCTTTGATAGTATTGGCTATATTCTCAATAGCAATGATTTTATCTTCCTTTTTCATTTCGTTCAGTCAGCTTTAGAAGTTATTCATCGATTGACTTGGGGTCAATCTTGATACCCGGACTCATTGTGCTCGAAAGATAAATGCTCTTGATATAAGTACCCTTAGCGGCTGCGGGTTTGAGCTTGATAAGAGTGTTGATAAACTCGCGAACGTTGGCAGTTGCAGCTTCAGCTTCGAAAGAAACTTTACCTACTGAAGAGTGAACGATACCGTTCTTGTCAACCTTGAAGTCAATCTTACCCTTCTTAACTTCTTCAACGGCTTTGGCAACATCGTTGGTCACAGTACCGCTCTTGGGGTTAGGCATGAGACCGCGGGGACCGAGTACACGGCCGAGGGCTCCGATCTTACCCATGATAGCGGGCTGAGTGATGATAACATCGATGTCAGTCCATCCACCTTTGATTTTTTCGATATATTCGTCCAGACCTACATAGTCTGCACCGGCAGCCTTGGCAGCAGCTTCTGCATCAGAGTTGCAGAGTACGAGTACACGCACTTGCTTACCGGTTCCATTGGGGAGCGTAACAACGCCACGCACCATTTGGTTAGCCTTACGAGGGTCAACGCCAAGTCGAACATCTACGTCAAGCGAAGCATCAAACTTAGTGAAAGTGATTTCCTTTACGAGTTTTACGGCTTCTGCAAGACTATACACCTTCCCGGCTTCAACTTTCTCCTGGGCAATCTTTTGATTTTTCGTCAGTTTACTCATGTCAATTGAAGTTTTTTAGATGTTTTCGGGGAATGTTCCTTTAACGGTGATACCCATGCTTCTGGCTGTACCGGCAACCATGCGCATTGCCGATGCTACGGTGAAACAGTTCAAATCGGGCATTTTGTCTTCTGCGATTGCTTTAACTTGTTCCCAAGTCACTTCGCCGACTTTCTTACGGTTGGGCTGAGCCGAACCACTCTTGAGCTTGGTAGCGTCGAGGAGTTGGATAGCAACCGGGGGAGTCTTGACTACGAAGTCGAAGCTCTTGTCGGTATAATAAGTGATTACAACCGGAAGGATCTTACCTGCCTTGTCCTGAGTGCGAGCATTGAACTGCTTGCAAAATTCCATGATGTTGATACCCTTGGAACCAAGAGCAGGACCAACAGGAGGCGAAGGATTGGCTGCTCCGCCTTTGATTTGCAATTTGATCTGTCCAGCAATTTCTTTAGCCATGATAAATCTAAATTTTTTGTTAATGATTCGGTTAAAACGATGTCATCTATTCTTCACCATGAAACTCCTCGGACCTTTCGTAACCAAGAGCCCGGGAAGACAACATTTTTAAATCCTAACAGATTTAAATCGGTTCTGAAACTGTGACATCTCCCGTGATGCAATGACCGAGGTCACTGCATCGCGCGATGATTATTCACGCTCTACTTGCGAGTTTTCGAGTTCCAACGGAGTTTTACGTCCGAAGATCTTAACCATTACTTTCAGCTTCTTCTTTTCACGGTTGACTTCTTCAATGATTCCTGAGAATCCGCTGAATGGGCCAAACGTTACCTTTACGGTTTCGCCGACCATGTAATCGTTGCCTTCTTCATCCGTGTCAATCATTTCGTCGGCAGCACCCATCATGCGGAGCACTTCGCTTTCACGAAGAGCTTCAGGGGCTGCGTTTTTGCCACGTCCGCGAAGGAAGTCGATCACGTTGGTTGTGTTGCGAAGTTCGTAAAGTACCTCTCCTGTCAGAATGCACTCCACAAAGACATAGCCGGAGTAAAGGTTTTTCTCCTTCACCACCTTCTTGCCGTTGCGGACCGACATAACCTTTTCAGTAGGAATCAAGACCTGAAAGACGTAATTGCCGAGGCCGGTATTGCGGATGGCTCCATCCAACACTTCTTTGACCTTAGCTTCTTTGCCTGAGATTGCGCGAAGCACATACCAAGCTTTTTTCAATTCTTCCGCCATTGATTTTCTGCTGTTAAGAGATTACTGACCGAGACTATATACGAAGTGCATGATAGAATTGACCACTTGGTCCATCACGAAGACGATCAATGCTATAATGATGGAAGCAATCAGCACGATGACTGCGCTCTTGACCAATTGGGCTTTAGTAGGCCAAGTAGTCTTATACCGAAGCTCGGTATAAGACTCCTCTATATCTGTAAGTAGTTTTAGTTTACTCATTTGTCGTGTTTTTAGCACGGGACGAGAGACTCGAACTCCCGACACCCGGTTTTGGAGACCGGTGCTCTACCAACTGAGCTAGTCCCGTATAAGGAAAACCAATCCTCGTCGCTTCCGACTTTCATCCTCGACAACGAGGATTGGTTTTGGTGTTATTCTGTCGCCTGCCTTTCAGCAGGTTTGGAAATTACGTTTTAGGGGTTATTATTCGTAGATTTCAGTGATCTGACCAGAACCTACTGTGCGACCACCTTCGCGGATAGCGAAACGGAGACCCTTGTCGCAAGCTACCGGAGTGATGAGTTCAACGTTGATTTCGACGTTGTCACCAGGCATTACCATTTCTACACCTTCGGGGAGTGAGATCTCACCGGTTACGTCAAGCGTACGGATGTAGAACTGAGGACGGTAGTGGTTGTGGAACGGAGTGTGACGACCACCTTCTTCTTTCTTCAAGATATAGACAGAAGCTTTAAACTTGCTGTGGGGTTTGATTACGCCCGGGTGGCAGATAACCATACCACGTTTGATGTCTTTCTTGTCGATACCACGGAGAAGGAGACCTACGTTGTCACCAGCTTCACCTTGATCGAGGAGCTTGCGGAACATTTCAACACCGGTTACAACCGACTTCATGTCTGCGCCAAGACCCATGATTTGAACTTCGTCGCCAACCTTCACGATACCAGTTTCAATACGACCGGTAGCAACTGTACCACGACCGGTGATTGAGAACACGTCTTCAACAGGCATAAGGAAGGGTTTGTCGATGTCGCGGGGAGGCAGGGGAATCCATTCGTCAACAGCAGCCATGAGTTCCATAACCTTAGCTTCCCACTGGGGTTCGCCGTTGAGTGCGCCGAGAGCAGAGCCACGGATGATGGGAGTGTTGTCACCGTCATATTCGTAAGACGAAAGAAGGTCACGCATTTCCATTTCAACGAGTTCGAACATTTCTTCGTCGTCGACCATGTCACACTTATTGAGGAACACAACGAGACGGGGAACGTTCACCTGACGAGCGAGAAGGATGTGCTCACGAGTTTGGGGCATAGGACCGTCAGTTGCAGCAACTACGATGATTGCGCCGTCCATCTGAGCAGCACCGGTAACCATGTTCTTAACGTAGTCAGCGTGAC
>CAZCCI010000048.1:0-12057 GCA_964497255.1 uncultured Staphylococcus sp. | reverse complement strand
CAAAAAAACTCCATACAATAAAAAAAACATCCAATCAAGAATCCATCTCCAATAATAAACCTCGCCTCTCTATATATTATATATAATAAAGGGGCGAGGTGGTGACTGTTTTATTAATCGCGAGAAAAGAGGTCGCGGGTGTAGACTTTGGTTTTCACGTCGGCGAGGTCGGCGGAGTTTCGGTTGGCGAGGATGGCGCGGGAGCGTCGTTTGAACTCGGCGAGGTCGTTGACCACTCGCGAGCCGAAGAAGGTGGAGCCGTCGGGGAGCGTCGGCTCATATATAATTACTGTTGCGCCTTTGGCTTTGATGCGCTTCATCACGCCTTGGATGGATGATTGACGGAAGTTGTCGGAGTTGGACTTCATGGTCAGACGGTAGACGCCAATCGTGCATTCCTGTTCGGGCGCGGAGCCGAAGGAGTTTTCGGAGTAGTAGTTATAGTAGCCGGCTTTGCGGAGCACTTGGTCGGCTATGAAGTCTTTGCGGGTGCGGTTGCTCTCGACGATGGCACTCATCATGTTTTGCGGGACGTCGGCATAGTTGGCAAGGAGCTGCTTGGTGTCTTTGGGCAGACAGTAGCCGCCGTAGCCGAAGGAGGGGTTGTTGTAGTGAGTCCCGATGCGTGGGTCGAGTCCGATTCCCTCGATGATTGCCTGCGAGTCGAGTCCTTTGACTTCGGCGTAGGTGTCGAGCTCGTTGAAGTAGCTGACTCGAAGGGCGAGATAGGTGTTGGCGAAGAGTTTGACGGCTTCGGCTTCCTTGATGCCCATGAAGAGGGTCGGGATGTCGGTTTTGATTGCGCCTTGCTGCAAGAGTTGGGCAAAGGTTCGGGCGGCGCGGTCGAGACGGTCGACATCGGCGATGCGACCGATGGCGGCATTTTCGGCGGCGAATCGCTCGTCGGCTATCAGTTTGGGCGAGCCGACGATGATGCGCGAGGGGTAGAGATTGTCGTAGAGAGCTTTCGACTCGCGCAGAAATTCGGGCGAGAAGAGGAGGTTGAGCCGCTCGACGCCGCGGTCGGCGTATTTCATGTAGAGTCCGCGACAGTAGCCGACGGGGATTGTCGATTTGATGACCATGACGGCGTCGGGGTTGACGGCGAGCACGAGGTCGATGACTTCCTCGACGTGCGACGTGTCGAAGTAGTTCTTGACCGGGTCATAGTTGGTCGGGGCGGCAATGACCACGAAGTCTGCATCGCGATATGCCGACGCGCCGTCGAGCGTCGCCGTGAGGTCGAGGGGCTTTTCGGCGAGATATTTTTCGATATACTCGTCCTGAATCGGTGATTGCCGACGGTTGATCATCTCGACCTTTTCGGCTATCACGTCGACGGCGGTGACGCGATTGTGTTGCGCGAGCAGCGTCGCGATGCTGAGCCCGACGTAGCCTGTGCCGGCTACTGCGATGTTGTATCTTTTTAGTGACATTGCTTTGATTTCTTTGCTGGTGGTTTACAGTCTTGTTGCAAATTTAGCTATTTTTACACTCATAAATGCAAATGTTCCCGATGATTTTCACCATCGGGAACATTCTATGAAGGTTAGATTCGTCAGAGAATCGTTTATTTCTTGTTGCGGTTGCGCCAGAGGTTGGTCATGTCTTCGAGGGTTTTGCCCTTGGTTTCGGGGACGAGCGAGGCGACGAACCATGCGGCGATGACGCAGATGATGCCGTAGAGGGCGTAGACGAACATGTGGCCGAACTTATCGCCCACGTCGCCGAAGCTCATGTTGTACATGGGGACGAAGGTCGACGAGACGATGAAGTTGAATACCCACTGGAATGCTACGGCGATTGCCACGGCTTGCGAGCGGATGGTGTTGGGGAAGATTTCGGCGATGAGCACCCAGCAGATGGGGCCCCAAGAGAACATGAACGATGCTGAGTAGACCATGATCGAAACGACGGGGACGATGGGGGCGACTTCTACGATGTTGGAGAGGCAGACTCCAAACGCGCCGACTGCCATGCCGAGCGAGCCCCAGATGAGGAGCGGTTTGCGACCGAGTTTCTCAACCGAGAAGACGGCTACGAGGGTAAACGTGATGTTGACCACGCCCATGATGATGGTCTGAACCATCGGGTTGCCCATGTTCATGGATTCAAAGATACGCGGAGCGTAGTAGAGCACGGCGTTGATGCCGACTGCCTGCTGGAACACTGAGAGCATGACTCCGATGAAGATGACCATGATGCCGAACGAGAAGAGTTTCTCACTCTTGACTTCAACGGTGGTCTTGATTTGGTTGAGGATTTCCTTAGCCGTTTCGAAGCCGTTGATGTTAGAGAGCACCATGAGGGCTTTTTCGTCGCGACCGGTGATGGCGAGGTAGCGGGGCGATTCGGGGACGAGGCAGACGAGGATGGTGAAGAGTCCGGCTACGTAAGCCTCAGAGCCGAACATATAACGCCAGCCTTTTTCGATTGTCCACGGGTCGGATTCGGCACTCACCTGATAGAGAGCTTCGCCGATTTTTTCGATGATGGGCTGAGTGTGTTCGCCGAGAATCATGAAGTTGACGAAGTAGACCACGAGCTGACCGAAGATGATTGCAAATTGGTTCCACGACACGAGTGTGCCACGCATATTCGAGGGGGCTACTTCGGCGATATACATCGGGCAGATTGCCGATGCCAAGCCGACACCGACACCGCCGAGGACGCGATAGAAGTTGAAGGCAATCAGAAGGCTCTGCGAGGGAACGCCGTAGGGGTAGAGGAGAAATTCGGGGTTGTAGCTGCCGAGAGCCGAGAGGAAGAAGCAGACGCCGGCAATCACGAGCGATTTTTTGCGTCCGAAGTACGATGCACAGAAGCCTGAGACGGCGGCTCCGATGATGCAGCCGAGCAGTGCGCTCGACGAGGTTATGCCGTGGAGAGCGTCGGTGTAGACAAAGTCGTTTGCTCCGAGGAAAAATGCCTGCAAGCCTTTTTCAGCACCTGAAATAACGGCAGTGTCGTAGCCAAACAAAAGTCCGCCGAGCACTGCGACAAGAACTATCGAAAAGAGATAGAGCTTGCTTCCTTGTTGGGGATAATTCATGGTTGTTGTGAGTAGTTGTAGTTATCGTATAATTAAGGTGAAATGTTCGCGCGACATTTTTTGTTTTTTTATTCCAAAAAGCGTCACACGAACATTGGTCTATTCTCATTCATTTGGAAATCGACGCACCGCCGCGTTTGTTGACTTCGGAGGGGCAGGTGCGTCGATTAAAAAATCATTTTTGATTAGCAATACATGTTGACGATTGCTTCGTAGAGCTCCTGCTTGCCGGAAGTGCGTTTGGGTTCGTTGACTTCCTTGCCGTAAGCATAAACGTCTTCGAGAGTGAGCTTGCCGTCTTCAAAGTCTTTACCCTTGCCTGCGTCGAACGAAGCGTAGCGTTCGCGAACCATTTCCTTGTAGGGCGATTCTTCGAGGAGGGCGGCAGCGTTTTCGAGAGCGCGAGCCATAGCGTCCATGCCTGCGATGTGGGCGATGAAGATGTCGTCGAGGTCGGTAGAGTTGCGACGAGTCTTAGCGTCGAAGTTAGTACCGCCGTTGCCGAAGCCGCCGTTGCGGATCACCTGCATCATGGCTTGGATGAGTTCGTAGTTGTCGATGGGGAATTGGTCGGTATCCCAGCCGTTCTGGTAGTCACCGCGGTTAGCGTCGATCGAGCCGAGCATACCGTTGTCGACAGCGACAGCGAGTTCGTGTTCGAAAGTGTGACCTGCGAGAGTAGCGTGGTTTACTTCGATGTTGAGTTTGAAGTCATTTTCGAGGCCGTGGGCTTTGAGGAAGCCGATCACGGTTTCGCTGTCGACGTCATACTGATGTTTGGTCGGTTCCATCGGTTTGGGTTCGATGAGGAATGTGCCGGTGAAGCCTTTCGAGCGAGCGTAGTCGCGAGCGATGCGGAGCATCATTGCGAGGTGTTCCTTTTCGCGCTTCTGATCGGTGTTGAGGAGGCTCATGTAGCCTTCACGACCGCCCCAGAACACGTAGTTTGAGCCGCCGAGTTCGATTGTAGCGTCGATTGCGTTCTTGATTTGAACGGCTGCGCGAGCAACTACGTCGAAGTCGGGGTTGGTGGCAGCACCGTTCATATAACGACCGTTGCCAAACACGTTTGCAGTGCCCCAAAGGTTCTTGATGCCTGTTTCAGCCATCTTGCCCTTGATGTAAGCAACGATTTCTTTGAGATTCTTTTCGTATTCTTCAACCGAGTTGCCTTCGTCAATGAGGTCAACGTCATGGAAGCAGAAATATTCGATACCCATCTTCTGCATGAACTCGAAGCCTGCGTCGGCTTTCTGTTTTGCGATGGTTACGGCATCTGAACCTTCGTTCCAAGGGAATTTCTTAGACGCACCGCCAAATTGGTCGCCGCCTTCTGCACAGAGAGTGTGCCACCAAGCCATAGCGAATTTGAGCCATTCTTTCATCGGTTTGCCGAGGACGATTTTTTCTGCGTCGTAGTAACGGAAAGCCATAGGATTCTTTGATTCCTTGCCTTCAAACTTGATTTTCCCAATACCGGGGAAATATTCTTTAACTGCCATAAATTAGTTGGTTTTTATTGAGGTTTTTTATATTATTGTTTCTATTGGAATTTCATTGGTTTTCAGCGGATTTCGCGCATCAGGCGTTCTTTCCAGAGGCTGTAAGCGTCGCGATAGGCATTAGCGTCGACAATCGACGGCTCGATGACCTCGATTTTTTCGAGCGATGCAAACGCTTCGTTGTTGTCGCGATAGATACCTGCGCCCATGCCCGCGCCCTTGGCTGCGCCGACTGAGCCGTCGGTGTCATAGAGCTCGATTGTTGCGCCGCTGACGCCGGCAAGCGTGTTGCGGAAGAGCGGGCTGAGGAACATATTGGCGTGTCCGGCATGAATCTTGTTGATGGGCATTCCCATTTCGTTCATGATTTCCATGCCATACATGAATGAGAACACGATTCCCTCCTGCGCTGCGCGGAGCAGATGAGCTTTGCCGTGGGTGAGGAAGTTGACGCCGTGAATCGAGCAGTTGACCTCCTTGTTTTGGAGCACTCGCTCGGCTCCGTTGCCAAACGGGATGACCGAAACGCCTTCCGAGCCGATGGGCACTTGCGCTGCCACGTCGTTCATCTCGGCATAGCTGATGCCCTCGGGAGCTACCGTGCGCTTGCTCCACGAGTTGAGGATGCCGGTGCCGTTGATGCAGAGGAGCACTCCCAGACGGGTGGCTTCTGCGCTGTGGTTGACGTGGGCAAACGTGTTGACGCGGCTCTTCTTGTCGTAGTTGACCTCACCGAGCACTCCGTAGACCACTCCCGATGTTCCGGCGGTCGACGCGATTTCACCCGGGTTGAACACGTTGAGCGAGAGCGCGTTGTTGGGCTGGTCGCCGGCACGATATGCCACGGGGATACCTTCGACCAATCCGAGTTCGGCGGCTGCTTCGGCTGTCACTCTGCCCTGCACCGAGAATGTCGGGACGATTTCGGGGATGATTCCGCCGTCGAAGCCGAAATATTCCATCAGGAAGTCGGCAGGCTTATTGTTTTTGAAGTCCCAGAGCATCATCTCCGACAAGCCTGACACGGTGGTGCAGACCGTATCTGTCAGACGCATAGCGATATAGTCGCCGGGGAGCATGATTTTGTCGATTTTCTCAAAGACTTCCGGCTCGTTTTCCTTCACCCACGCCAATTTTGTCGCCGTGAAGTTGCCGGGAGAGTTGAGGATGTGGCTGAGACACTTCTCCTCGCCGAGTTCGCCGAAGGCTTTCTCGCCGTAGGGCACACCGCGAGAGTCACACCAGATGATTGCCGGACGCAGGGGCGTGCGGTCTTTGTCGACCATCACGAGTCCGTGCATCTGATACGAAATGCCGATTGCCTTGATGTCGGCGGCATTGACCTTTGACTGCGCCAAGATGCTTTCGGTGGCGTGTTTCAGACAGTCCCACCACTGTTGAGGACGCTGCTCCGCCCATCCGGGCTTCACGGCGATGATTTCCGCCTCGGTCTTCGGATAGAAATCCGATGCGACGGCCTTGCCGGTCGCAACGTTGACGAGACTTGCCTTCACTGAGGAGCTGCCGATGTCATATCCAAGAAGATACATATCTATATATTATATATAAGGTAGTTGTTGATTTATTCGTCTGTATTATTATGCCTAAGTGTGTGAGTGTCAGTAGTCAACCGGTAGGTCATCGCGAGCCGCTGTAAGTCTTGCGGTCAAACTTATAGAAGCGGGCGGCGCGGTGGGCCACTCCCTGCTGACGCTCGTCGAGCGGCACGATGTAGGGGAGCTGCGAAACCTTTTTGTGGAAATTTCTGATGTCATACTGCTTGCCATAGATGATTTCCATCAACATTCTGAACTGAGAAATCGTAAACTTCTTCGGAAGCAAATCGAAAATCAGACTGCGATTGTTGTCAGCCTCGCGTCGAATCGCCCTGATAGCCTCTTCGATGATTTGATTGTGGTCAAAGGCGAGGACTCCGAGCTCATCAATCTTACACCACCGGGCAACTGCCGGGTCGACAGCCTTTTTCATCACCCTGTCGAGTTTGAGGAGGGCAAAGTAAGCCACGGTCACGATGCGTTCGACCCGCGCTTTCTGCGCTCGTTCGAGCCAATGGACATCGCGAGGGTTGCTCGTGCGATCCTTCGACCCGAATGCCTTGAACTGCGACAGCGTCACGTCGCAGACTCCCGTCAATTCTCTCAACACTCGCGATGCCGCGCCGTCGAGGTCCTCGTCCATATAAATCAAACTGCCGGGCAACTTCATGTCGCTGAACTCGCCTTCGGCGTCACTTCCGTCGCGCTTGATCAAAAGCACTCGCAAATCTTCGCCGTCAAAGCCGAAGACCACACAGTCTACCGAAATATGATTGTTCGCCAAAGGTGTCGTCATAGGTGTTTTCGTGATTGCTTGAAAAATTTATTTAAAATTATTCGTATTGGTAAAGATTTCCGTTGATTAACTTTATTTCTTTCGCAAAATTACTAAATTTTAAATCTCGTCTCCGTCGCAAAAATATGTTTTACAACATCTAAATCAGCACTTCCGTAATCTTACCTCCTACAATAACCACTTGTTTTTTCGCGTAATTTTTACAATAAGTCCTGTGCCCGCAACCGCCCCCCGACCGCAACCCCACACCCCTTTCCAACGGATAAGCCTCCTCCCCGACGCGCACGTCTTATGGTTATCGCAACAATAAGCCCCGTCAAATCCGCCCACTCTTGCCGAAGTGTTAAATAATACTAATGCACCCCCGTTTAGAAGCCTCCAAACCGCGATTGCACTAAAAAAACAGCCACGTTTTCCATTATCGCACCTTTTTCGCCCCCTTTGCATCGTAACTTTGCATCGTCATCCAATCATTAAACCTGATTTTATTTATCAACCTTTTTTAAACACACATTTAATTATGGAAAACAACAACAACAATTGCAACAACTGCAACAATCCTGCACCGCTCGAATTTATCCGCCACCCGTCCGATGGCGGCGGCATCGACGGCGGTGACTGCCTCACCGATGTCACCGACGACGGCTTCGACTGCTCATCGCCCGACATCGACAACCCCGACCCCGACGACCCCACCCGGCTCGTCCTCGCGACACCTCGCCGCTCCGTCTGGCCCGAAAGCGTCGTCAACAAACCCTTGAGACGGACTGAATACATTATCTGTTAACAACTTAAACCACCCACCTTTTTTTAATCTTTTTCTATTCACTTAAACCACTGAAATCTTAACAAAACTATGGCAACAACAACATCAACAACAACCACTGCAAACCAACCTCTGACCACAACCATCACCCGCGAACTCGCCCCCGGACTGCTCCGCAGCTCGATCGACGAACGCATCGTCAAAATCCGTCCCTCGATGACACCCCTCGACCAGATTTCGCGAATGGTGGGCGCACGAAAAGCCTCATCCATGCGTGTCGACTACTACTCGGTCAACACCAAAGACGGCTCATCGACAGCCAAACAAGCCCTCCGCGGACTCGCCCTCACCTCCGGTCGAGCCTTCAACCTCAGCGTCGACAACAGCTCCATCTTCTCCGAGACCGAGACAGTCCTCATCCCCTCCGTGACAATCCCCGAAGGCACCTACAAAGGTCAAAGCCTCGTGGCATACGTCTCGGCAATCAACGACGACACCCTCAGCCTCATCCCCGTCAACATCCCCGACTCAGCCGCCGACCTCTCGGTTGGGACAATCGACAAAGGCTCGCAAATCATCCGCATGGGGCGAGCCGCTCGCGAACTTGACGTGCAGACAGCCCAATTCGTAGCCCTCCCGCGCAAAGACTACAACTACTGCCAAATCTTCAAATCGCAAGTCGAAGAATCGCTCTACCAACGACTCTCCGAAAAAGAAGTCGGCTGGAACTTCTCCGATCAGGAAGAAGTGGCAATCATGGATATGCGCATGGGCATGGAAAAATCATTCCTCTTCGGCGCTCGCGCAAGAGTCTCACTCTCCGACACCGCCGACGAAGTCCTCTTCACAGGAGGCATCTGGAATCAGACCGACAAAACATTCACCTACGAAATCGGCTCGACATTCACCGAAACCAACCTCGCCGCCCTCAACCGCGCTGCCTTCACCGGACGCTCCGGCTCGCCGCGCAAAGTGCTCCTCGCTGGCTCCGGACTGATCGAATCGCTCAGCGCAGGCACAGGCGCAGTGCTCCGCTACCTCGGCCCTCACGACAAGGAAACAATCTGGGGAATCGATTTCAGCACCATCATCAGCAAATTCGGAGTCCTCTACGTCCACCACTCCGAAGTCTTCGACCTCTGCGGCAAAGAAAACTGCGGCATGATTATCGACCCGGAATACATCACCAAGTACTCCCACGTCCCCTTCTCCGCCGAGCGCATCAGCTTCCGCAAACAAGGAGTCCGCAACACCGAAGGCGTAGTCCTCACCGAAGCCTCCTGCCTTGTCCTCCGCCACCCCGAGTCACACCTCCGCATCGTCGGCATCCCCAAAGCCGACACCGACGGCAACGAATAATCTCCCCCACACACTCTCTCTCCCCTCCGCGCTCCATCAAAAAAAAAAGAAAGAGATTCATAAACGACCGTCGGAGCACAACTTCGTCCGTCGGATCGTTTATGAATCCCTGTTTTCCGATCGAGCATCGCCCCGTCGGGATAAAGTCAGGCAAGAGAGCCTGCTCCGACGGCGGCATTTTTCAAACCGCTCGAAAAAAAATCTTGTATGTCGCGATTACGAAAGAAAATTCTTCCTATTCTCGGGGGAAAAATTACTTCGCGGGAGCAACGTCTGAAGTTTCCACTTCAAACACGAGCATCGCATTCGGACCGATGCCCGCCTGCTGATTACCGTTGACACCGTAAGCAAGATTACCGGGGATATAGAGAATGTAGTGCGAACCGTTCTTCATCATTTTGAGAGCTTCGCCGAAACCTGCAACAACACGGTTGGGGTTCATAACAACGCCTTCCTTGTTGCTGTCAAACTCAGTACCGTCGATCAACTTACCGGTATATTTCACCTTAGCGCTACCGTTTTCGCCAACGGCTTCGCCCTTACCTTCGCTGATCACCTTGTAAGCAAGACCCGATTCAGAAACCTTGATTTCAGGATCGTTAGCCATCTGCTCTTTGAGATACTTCTCGCCGGCAGCCACATTTTCCTTAGCCTCGGGGCTGTTTTCCTTAGCAGCGCGAGCCTCTTCTTCCTTCTTCTGATAGAACTCCATCATCTTCTGCTGAGCCTGCTCTGCAAGAGCTTGGAACTGCACCTGAGCTTCGCGCATAGCCAACTCGTCGATGCTATCGCCAGAGAAAGCCTTAGCATAAGCCTCATAGAGTTTCGCACGATTGACGGGCACACCTGCTTCCTCATAGCGGAAGAGCTGACCTGCGAGCTGCATACCGAAGCTGAGACCGGTGAGATAACCCTGCTGAGTAGTATCAGTCATGATAGCCTGCTTCAAACCGCGGAGAAGGTCATCCTTCTTGATAGTCTTCTTCTGCTCCTCGGGAAGAGTCATATACTCTGAAAGCAAACGTGAGCCCTGAGCCTCACCCATAGCAATCGAAAGCGAATCGCCGAAAGCCTTGTTGGGGTTTGACGAAGACGATGAATTGTCGCAAGAGCTTACGCCGAGCAACATAGCAGCGGCAACGCCGCAAGCCATAAACAGTTTTTTCATAAAACTTCTTTTTTATGTATGTTTAAATTACTTATTTAATTACTTCTTGATAACCTTGATCAACTCAACGTCGAAAATCAAAGTAGCGTTCGGACCGATCACACCGCCCGCGCCCTGCGGCCCATAGGCAAGCTGCGAGGGGATATAGAGACGCCATTTCGAGCCGGCCTTCATCATTTGGAGAGCCTCAACCCAGCCAGAAATCACCTGAGTGACACCAAACGTAGCCGGAACACCGCGCTCAACAGAGCTGTCAAACACAGTGCCATCGATCAGCTTACCCGTATAGTGCACCTCAACCTGATCCTCAGCCGAAGGCATCTCGCCATCGCCGTCGACGATCACTTCATATTGCAATCCCGAAGCCGTCGTCTTGACCTCGGCACGCTTACCATTCTCTTCGAGGAAAGCCTTACCGGCAGCCTCATTGACCTCAGCCAACTTCGCAGCCTCAGCCTTCTGCTGCTCTTCGAGAGCACCGAAAAACTTCTGGATTTCAGCCTTAGCCTCGTCGTATGACATCTTAGGCTCGCTTCCGGCAAAAACGGCAGCCACGCCGTCGGCAAAATCTCCGACAGTGATTTCCTTAATACCGCTCGCACGGAAATTATTACCCATGCTGAGTCCGAGAGCATAGCTCAAACGGTCAAATTCTTTATTTTCCATTTTATCCTTTTAATAAAAATATTCTGTTTTTTAGATGATTTCAAATCAACAAGTTTGCAAAGATAGCCCATTTTACGACGCACACTCCAATAATTTTAATTTAAAAAAGTTAAAATCAGACACGCGCCGCCACCAATCAGGCTCCAACACCTATAACAAACCTGTCGCCGATCGGGTTTTACACCATTAAAACTCCTTCAACCGAGCAAGATACTTACCGATGATGTCAAACTCGATATTAACCCTCGAACCGACCTCGATATTCTTGAAATTCGTATGCTCGAACGTATAGGGAATGATCGCCACGCGAAACGAATACTGCTCCGAATCGCAAACCGTCAGGCTCACACCGTTGACCGTAACCGAACCCTTCTCGACCGTCACATAACCCTTAGCAGCCATATCGGGAGCAACGTCATAGACAAACTTATAATAACGACTGCCCTCGACCACCTCGATCGACTCGCAAACCGCCGTACAATCGACATGACCCTGCACGATATGCCCGTCCAACCGACCGTTCATCATCATCGAACGCTCCAGATTAACCTCATCGCCCACTTCGAGCAAACCAAGATTACTCCTATCGAGCGTCTCACGAATCGCAGTCACCGTATAAGCCCCGTCGTCGTCAACCGACACGACCGTCAGACAAACACCATTGTGAGCCACACTCTGATCGACTTTAAGCTCCGAAGCAAAACTACACTTGACGCGCAGATCCACATTGCCGTCCTTGCGCACAACGCCGACAACCTTCGCAGCCTCTTCAACTATTCCTGAAAACATAGCGGAAAACTATTGAAATTTATAATCATTAAAAAATTTAAAACACGAATAAAATCAACACGCAGCCGACGCGACAAACAAAAATTTAACACATCATCGACACGTATTATGCTGCAAAATTACGAAATTTGCCAATCACCACAAAAGAGCAACCGAAAACATGAAAAAAAGCCCCCTCTACACACGCACCGGCGACACCGGCACCACCTCACTCATCGGCGGACAACGCGCCCCCAAAAACTCACCCCGCGTCGAAGCCTACGGCACCGTCGACGAACTCAACGCCCTCATCGGACTCCTCCAAGCCAACCTCACAACCCTCCACCCAAAACAACCCTCCCCCGAACACCTCGCCGACGCAGCCCGAACCCTCGCCGAAGAAACCGCCGAAACCCTCCTCGGC
>CAZCCI010000047.1:0-12798 GCA_964497255.1 uncultured Staphylococcus sp. | reverse complement strand
AGACAGGCAGAACCAAAAACTGCAGTGCTACCATTACACCATAAGACAATCCTTATCGCTCAAAAAAGGAGCGTTCCTTTTCTAAAGCGATGCAAAGGTAGGAAGTTTTTGCCGATTCTCCAAATTATTTTCAAACTTTTTCTTCAACTTCTTAAAAAATCCCTCAAAATGCGTTAGTTGTAGATTCGGGGGATTATGATTATATTTGCAAAAGATTTACAAAAGCCGCCCACGCCTCCCCCCCTTGACATTCGGACGCAAGGGCTGACTCTCAACCATGAATCAAATCATTATCTAAATATATTCACAATCCAATTCATGAAAAAATCATTCATTTCACTCCTGCTCCTATGCGCATTGGGATGCGGAGGAGGCTTGAACACAGCCATCGCTCAGACATCCAAGGCGAAAGCCACCGCTCGCGCTCAGGAATCGGTCAAAGCATGGACTGAGACCTACCCCGAAATCGAAAAACAAATCAAAGCCCCGACTTTCCGCGACAAAGATTATCCCATCTTTAAATATGGTAAGAAGTCAAACACCGAAGGCTACCTCTACACCGAACTTATTAATAAGGTGATCGACCGCTGCTCGCGAGAGGGTGGAGGTCGAGTGGTCATCCCTGCAGGCACATGGCTCACCGGCCCGATCACACTCAAAAGCAACGTCAACCTTCACCTTGAAGAAGGCGCAACACTGCTCTTCACTTCCGATTTGAAAGAGTATCCGCTCGTCCACACCCGTTGGGAAGGCGTCGAGTGCTACAACTATCAGCCGATGGTCTACGCCTACAAGCAGGAAAACATCGCCATCACCGGCAAAGGCACCCTTGACGGCGGCGGCGACCGCACCAACTGGTGGGCAATGTGTGGCGCGAAACACTACGGCTGGGAAGAAGGCAAAATCTCGCAGCGCATCGGCCGCCCGATTCTCCTCGAATGGAACGAGAAAGGCATACCCGTCGAGCAGCGTCGACTTGGCGACGGCTACGGAATGCGTGTCCAGCTCGTCAACCCCATGATGTGTAAAAACGTGCTCATCGAAGGCGTGACAATGCTCCGCGCACCCTTCTGGGTTATGCACCCCGCGCTTTGCGACAATGTGATTGTCCGCAACGTCCACGTCCAAAACGACGGCCCTAACGGCGACGGATGCGACCCCGATGCCTGCAAAAACGTGCTCATCGAAGGCTGCTACTTTGACACCGGCGACGACTGCATCGCCATCAAGAGCGGACGCAACCGCGACGGTCGCGACGGTCGTCCCTCCGAAAACATCATTGTCCGCAACTGTCAGATGAAAAACGGCCACGGCGGCGTAGTGGTCGGCAGTGAAATTGCCGGCGGCTACCGCAACCTCTTCGTTGAAAACTGCAAAATGGACTCTCCGCAGCTCGACCGCGTAATCCGCATCAAGACCAACAACTGCCGCGGAGGCATCATTGAAAACATCTATGTCCGCAACGTCGAAGTCGGCGAATGCAACGAAGCAGTCTTGAAAATCAACCTCATCTACGATCAGAAAGAAATCTGCAACCGTGCCTACGCCCCCATCGTCCGCAACGTCTACCTCGACAACGTGACCTGCAACAAGAGCAAATACGGAGTCTTCATCGACGCTTACGACGACCGCTGCAACGTCTACAACATTGAAGTCAAAAACTCGACATTCAACGGCGTTCAAAACGGAGCACTCCTCCTCAACGGACAGACAGCCGACGTCCGCTTCACCAACCTCAACCTCAACGGCAACAAAATGCAGTAATCAACCCTCCCTCTGACACACACACACTAACACTGCAACCCTCATAATCAAGTCCGACGCAAGGCCCGCGTCGGACTTTTACTATATTATTGATAAATAATTAGCATTCCCCGCCGCCCGATTCACCTTCTTCCCCCCCGACATAGTGTTTCATCCGACAAAAATCCGTATATTTGTGAGTGCAAAAAAAAACGTGCTCCTGCGGACAGTCTTGTGAGGTTCAGACTGCTCGTCGGCAAAAATAACCTCACACTCATGAAAAAAACAGTTCAATAATATCAGAAAGATGAAACATTTAGCATCAACTTTGATCGGAGGAGTGCTCATCGGCATGAGCGGAACTCTGACAGCCGGAAACCCCGTATTCGAAGGTTGGTACGCCGACCCCGAAGCCGTAATCTACGACAATGAATACTGGATATTCCCAACCCGAAGCCTCCCGTATGAAAAACAAGTCGCCATGGACGCCTTCTCGTCAAAAGACCTCTTGAAATGGACTCGCCATGAAAACATCATTGACACAACAGCCGTGAAATGGGCTGAAAAATGCCTCTGGGCACCGGCATCCATAAAACACAACGGCAAATACTACCTCTTTTTCGGAGCAAACGACGTCCATGAAGGCGAAATCGGAGGCATAGGCGTAGCCGTAGCCGACCAACCCCAAGGCCCCTACAAAGACCTCATCGGCAAACCGCTGATCAACGACATCGTCAACGGCGCACAGCCCATCGACCAATTCGTATTCAAAGACATCGACGGCACATTCTATATGTACTACGGAGGTTGGAGCCACTGCAACGTAGTCCGTCTGAGCGACGACTTCAAAAAACTGATTCCCTTCCCCGACGGTGAAATCTACAAAGAAGTGACCCCCGAAAACTACGTCGAAGGCCCGCTCATGTTCCGCCGCGACGGTCACTACTACTTCATGTGGAGCGAAGGCTCATGGACCGGCTCGGACTACTGTGTCTCCTATGCAATTGCCGACAACCCCCTCGGCCCGTTCAAATCGGAAGGTAAAATCCTCCAACGTGACGAAATGATCGGAACAGGCGCAGGACACCACTCCGTCATCCACATCCCCGGGACAGACGACTACTACATCGTCTACCACCGTCACCCCATTGGCGCAACCGACGGCAACAACCGCGTCACCTGCATCGAACGTATGTATTTCAGCGAAGACGGTCACATCCTGCCCGTAAAAATTACGTTTGACGGCGTCGAACCGCGCACGTTGACCGACAAACCCCTCTAAAAGCCCCCTCGATCCCTTAAATTCACACATATAATCAATATATGACAAAACGAATCGTATTTCTTGACTACATAAGAGTCTTTGCCTGCTTCCTTGTGATGCTCGTCCACGCAAGTGAAAACTTCTATGGCGCACCCGGCTCCACCGACATGGTCGGACCGCAAGCATTTCTTGCCAACGAATCAGACCGCCTGTGGGTCTCGATATTCGATGGATTTTCCCGAATGTCAGTCCCCCTGTTCATGATCGTGTCGGCATATCTTCTCGTACCCCTCAAAGAAGGCACAACGCTCCTCGACTTCTACAAACGCCGAGCCGCCCGCATCCTCCCCGCCTTCATCTTCTTCATGGTAGTCTACTCCACAGTGCCCCTATTGTGGAATCAGATCGACACCGCCACATCCCTTAAAGACTTGGCTCGCATCCCCCTCAACTTCCCGACATTGGCAGGACACCTCTGGTTCATGTACCCCCTGATAAGCCTCTACCTCTTCATCCCGATGATTTCGCCATGGCTCGCCAAAGCCAAAGCCTCTGACGAACGCTTCTTCATCATCCTGTTCCTCATCTCAACCTGTATGCCCTATTTGAGCCGATTCTTTGGCGAAATCTGGGGACAATGCTTCTGGAACGAATACCACATGCTCTGGTATTTCTCAGGCTATCTCGGCTACTTGGTGCTTGCCCACTACATCCGCGTGCATCTCGACTGGAACCGCGCCAAACGCATCGCCGTCGGCTCAACGGCAATGATCATTGGAGCCGTGTGGACAATCCTTTCGTTCTACCTCCAAGCCACCCCCGGCGAAATCCACTCCACCCCCGTGCTGGAAATCGGCTGGGCGTTCTGCACCATCAACTGCGTGCTCCTCACCGCCGGAACATTCCTCCTATTCTCATGCATCGACAAGACGGCAGCCCCCAAATGGATAGCCGAACTCTCCGACAAGAGCTACGGAATGTATCTCATACACATCCTTTGGCTCGGACTGTGTGTCCACATCTTCAAAGACCGAATGGCACTCCCGACAGCCGTCGCAATCCCCGTGATAGCCTGCTCGACATTCGTTTGCAGCTATGTAGGCACCAAAATCCTCTCATTGCTGCCCTTCTGCTCATGGACAGTCGGACTGACCGGCTCCAAACGCTGATTCCTGTTGGCCGACACCCCGTCGAATAGCCGACACTGAAAAATTTTTGAAAAAAATAAAAAAATCAGAGACTGATTATGAGATACTTAGATCAGTCTCTGAAATTTTTTTTGCCCACTGTGACATTATCGCACCTTTTTCGGGGTATTCGTGTCGTATCTTTGCAGTGTGAATTAACCGAAATCAATCCGACAGCTCACACCTCCCTCAAAAAAAAGATGACTCCCGCAGCATCCGTCGGGGTTATAATCAAACCGAAGCGGTCACTGCGGGAGTCGAAAAGATTAATATTGTCTCGTCAAGTCAGCGACAACGCGTTAATCGCCGCGACTATCGTGAAAATCATTAATTTGCAGGGTCAAGAATGATGACACGGTAATTGTTTTGAGAATTGAGCTCCTTCATGAAAGCTTTGACATCGTCGACAGAGATCGAATCGAGCACCTCGACGTAGCCATTGAAGGTATCGACATTATTGATGAGGTTGCCGAGGATAGCCGAAGCCCACGAGGGATTCTTCTCACGACCTTCGGTGTAGACTTTCGCCATATACTCCTTGATGGGTTTCAACTCATCGGAAGTGACGCCGGTCTCCATATCCTTAAACTGACCTTTGATGAATGAAAGCACAGCGTCTTTCATTTCGGGTTTCATCGGGAAGGAAGTGATGATCGTAGCAGGTTTCAGACCGGTACGGTTGAGTTGACCGCTTGCACCGATTGAGTAAACGGCACCCATCTCCTCGCGGACAGTCTTGATGAGACGGTTTGTGAGAATCTGACCGGCGATCGAAGCGAGCATCATATTTTTGGGAGTATATTTGATGTCACCGTTTTCGACAATCGCTACCTGAGTTTGAGGAGTGGTCATCTGAGCAGTAAACGTATCGACCTTGTCGCCACCGTTCATAAAGAGGGCAGGGTTAAGCGATTTGACATCCTTGACGGCAGTCTTCTTGTTGCCGGGAAGCGATGCGATATACTTCTCAACGAGCGGTTTGAGAGATTCGGGAGCAATGTTACCGACGAAGACGAAAGTCCAATCGGCAGCATTGGCAGTCATAGCGTGGGCGATTTCGAGAGTCTGCGCAAGCGACGCTTTGTCGACGATTTCCGACGTCATCGAACGGCGACGGGGCGAATCGTAGAGCGTCGACATCAAATTCTTTTGGAAGATGAATTCCGGACTCTTCTCTTGGTTGGCAAGAATGCCGCTATACGACTTTTGAATAGCTGCAAACTCATCGGCAGTCAACTGAATATCCTTGAAGCCCATGTAGATAAGCTCCATGAGAGACGGAAGATCTTTCGGAGTAGCCGAGCCGTTCATAGTGCGCAGATAGTCGCCGAATCCGAAACCGAGCGAAACCTGCTTGCCGGCAGTGTATTTCGACAGGTCGGAGTTGGTGTACGAACCGAGTCCGTAAGAACTCATTGCGACGGGGAGGAACACGAGCGTGTTGTCATACTCTGCCGAATAGTCGGCTGTACCGCCCTTGGCACACGCACGGAAGAGGATTTCGTCTTCTTTAAACTTGGTCTGCTTGATGATGACCTTAGCACCGTTTGAAAGTGTCCATTCGGTCGTGCCCCAAACCGAATTTTCGGTCGACGCGGTGACTTTGCCCGCCTTCGGTTCGACTGAAATCAGCGGTTCGGACTTCACTTCGTCGACAAACGCCTCGATATTTTCCGCATCGACGGCGGCAAGAGCGTCGGCAAGCTGCTGTTCGGTCGGGAGAGTGTAACCCTCGCTTTCGGGCGAGAGAAGCATGAGCACACGATTGTCGGGAGTGACAGCCATCGACATGGCTTGGTTGATTGCTTGGATAGGAATATTCATTGCAATCTGCTGAATCATGGGCCATTCAACCTCGATGCCGGGAATCGGCTCGCCATCGGTGAAGTTGCCGACATACTCGTTGACAAACGAACCGTTTTCGCAAGTTGCACGGTTGTTGTAGGCTTTTTCGATCGACGAGATATACTCGTTGCGAGCGCGGTCATATTCGCTCTGAGTGAATCCGCCACGCTGAGCGCGGAGCACTTCGCGATAGACGGCTTGGAGCGACGGGATGATGTCTTTGCCCTTGGAAGCGGCATAGCAAGTCATCGCGTCCTTGACTTTCGACGAGAAGAAGAAGCCGCCGAAGTTGACACCGGCACCTGCAAACGGCGCATTGGGGTCGTTTGACAGCTCGGCGATGCGGTTGTTGATCATCATTCCGATCATACCTTCGACATATTTGTTGAGGTAATACATCGGAGTGTTCTTAGCCTCTTTGGGCATCGGGTCGGAGAGGAACATGAGCTGCGCCATGAGGATTTTCTGCTCGGGGTCGCTGCCCATGGCATAAATCGTACCCTTGTGGTCGGGGACGGGTTCATACTTGCGCTCGGCTACGACGGCAGGCATTTCGATCGGCGAGAAAAGCTCTTTGATTTTGTTCTCGATACGATCGACATTGATGTCACCGACAACGATGACAGCCTGCTGATCGGGACGATACCACTTCTCGTAGTAGTCGCGGAGAGCCTGCGGGGGGAAGTTGTCGACAACCTCCATTGTGCCGATCGGCATACGATGTCCGTACTTGGAAGTCGGATAGATGACGGGGAGAAGTTTTTCGATGATTCGCATCTGCCCCTGCATTGTCCGACGCCACTCCTCGTGGATGACACTGCGCTCCTTGTCGATTTCTTTCGGATCGAGCGTCAGGTCATTGGCCCAATCGTGGAGAATGAGCAAACACGAGTCTTGGACACTCTCGCGAGCGGTCGGGACGTTGCTGATATTGTAGACCGTTTCGTCGATGGCGGTATAAGCGTTGAGGTTCGCACCGAATTTCACGCCGATCGACTCCAACCAGTCGCGGAGAAGATTGTCGGGAAAATTGGTCGTTCCGTTGAAACACATGTGTTCGAGGAAGTGAGCGAGACCTCTCTGATTGTCTTCTTCGAGGATTGAACCTACATTTTGAGCAATGTAGAAATCCGCCTGACCTTTGGGATATTCGTTGTGACGAATATAGTAAGTCAAACCGTTAGGCAGTTTGCCGATGCGGACAGCCGTATCCGCCGGAAGTTGTTGAAGCATAGGGTTGTTTGCCCCCTGTGCATAAATGATGCCGGGCAGCAGGATGCTTGCCAGCAAAATTGCCACTGACATCAATCTTGATTTGCTTTTCATCATGATGAATGATTATGTGAGGGATAAAAATACTGATATTGCCGTTAGACGCAGTAAAGTTACGATTAGTTACACTCCGACAGCCGGATTTAACTCTTTTTAACGGGCTTCCGCCGTGACTTCAAAGAGATTGTTGGCGCGGGCAGCATGATTTCTCAAAATAGCCTGCGCTTCGGCTTGGAGGTAGGGAACGGGAACGACGTAGGCCATCGTGTAGTCGGGATGGAAAACGCCGAGTTTGAGTTCATTGACACGAATGTCGTAGCAATGTTCGAGGATGAAGCGATAGATGCTCAATTGCAGCGCGTAGTGGTAGTAAGAGCAATCGTGGAGATGCCCGACGGGATCGAATCCTCGCTTGCCGAATCGGTTGGTACATTCGATCGAACCGTCGGCGGCAATGAGTTTCTTCGAACGCTTCCAGTCGTAGATGTTGAAAGTCCCGTCCGGACGACGTTCGAGAAAGTCGAGAGTGCCCGCCACGCCATATTCTTCCATATAGATGCGCCACTCCGTGCGGAAGGGATACAGACGCTCGGCGGCGGCAAAGTGGCGGAAGAGGGTGTAGGCGTCGCCGTCCTCGCCGGCATCTTCGCCGAGGTAGTAATGCTCGATTTTTTCGTGCATTGCCGTCCCGAGCGAGCGCGAGCGTTCGGCATTTTCCTCCCACTGCTTTTTGAGCTCTTCGGGGGTGATTCCGAGCGACGGAGCTTTGCGCTCCGCCCAATAGTCGGCGTCGAATTTCGGGAAACAGTCCTCGACGATGTTTGTCACCGATGTCAACACGCGGTTTTCAAACGTGTAGGTGTGGGTTTCGGCATCGAAATCGAGAAATCTGTCGCGCGGATGGACATTGATTTCGTTATAGTTACTCATGTGACTGTCGAAATGTGAGTGTGTGGGGTGATGGGTGAAATTTGAGAGTTAGAGATGTTTGGCTTCTTCCCAAATTGCATCCATTTCGGCAAGAGTCATGTCGCGAAGCTCTTTGCCCATCTCGTGAGCGCGTTTTTCGAGATGATTGAAGCGGAAGATAAACTTTTTGTTTGTCTTTTCGAGCGCGTTTTCGGGATTGATTTTGTAGAGACGTGCGGCATTGATGAGGCTGAACAGCAAATCGCCCATTTCTTCCTCGCGACGTTCAGCCGACATTCCGCCGACGGTTTCTTCAAACTCGCCGAGCTCTTCCTTGACCTTGTCCCAAACCTGTTCGGGCTTTTCCCAGTCGAAACCGACGTTTGAGGCTTTTTCTTGAATGCGATCGGCTTTGATCATTGCGGGGAGTGCCGAGGGGACTCCGGAAAGCACGGTCTTGTTGCCGCCTTTCTCTTTGAGTTTCAGCTCTTCCCAGTTTTTCAACACGTCGTCGGTCGAGTTGACGCTCGCATCGCCAAACACGTGGGGGTGGCGATAGATCAGCTTCGTGTTGAGCGCGTCGCAAACGTCGGCGATGTCAAACGCGCCCTTTTCCTCTCCGATTTTTGAGTAGAAAAGGATGTGGAGCAGGACGTCGCCAAGCTCTTTGCGGATGTTGATGTCATCGTTGTTGATGAGCGCGTCGCAGAGTTCGTAGACTTCTTCAATCGTGTTCGGACGCAGCGATTCGTTGGTCTGCTTAGCATCCCAAGGGCATTTGACCCGAAGGATGTCGAGCGTGTCGATCACTCGTCCCAATGCTTCTAATTTTTCTTCGCGTGAGTGCATGGTATATTGTGTTTTTATATTGCAAAGGTAAACAAATCTTATGAATTATCAGTAACTTTGCAGTTTCAATAAGGAATATAACCGCTATGAATATGACTCTCATGCGCCAAAAGCTGAAACCGTGGATGTTGCCGCTGTCGATGCTTGCAGGCGTTGTTTTTCATGATTATATGGGGCGGATCGAGTTTATTGCTCCATATCTGATTTTTGTGATGCTTTTCATCACTTTTTGCCGTGTCAGCCCCAAGGAGTTTCGCGTGACATCGTTGTCGTGGGGATTGCTTGCGGTGCAAGTGTTTGGGGCGATTGCCGTCTACTTGTGTTTGCGTCCGTTTAGCGTCGACATTGCACAGGGGACTTTCATCTGCATCTTTTGCCCGACGGCGACCGCTGCGCCTGTGATTGCCGGAATGTTGGGAGGCAGTATTCCGCGACTTGCCACGTATTCAATCATTTCCAATCTGACTGTCGCCATCCTTGCCCCGACGCTGTTCACTCTGATGGGGAGCGATGCCGACATTCCGTTTTTTGCTGCTCTGTCGGCAGTTTCCGCCAAGGTGATACCGTTGATTGTTCTTCCGCTTGTTCTCGCGCTTTCGCTGCTGAAAATCGCGCCGAAATTTCATCGTGCCGTAGCCGAAAAGCAATCTGTTTCGTTTTATATATGGGCATTGTCACTGTTTATCGTCGTCGGGCGTGCTGTCAGCTTCATCATGGATGAGCCTGCCGACGCTATTCCGGAGATGATTTTGCTCGCGATTTTTTCAGGCATAGCCTGCTGCGCTCAGTTTTGGATCGGACGCAAGATCGGCGGTCGATGCGGCGACAAGATTGTCGGTGCTCAGGGGCTGGGGCAAAAAAATACCGTCCTCGCCATTTGGATGGCTTTGACGTATCTCAATCCGATTGCGTCGGTAGCTCCTGCTGCATACGTCGCTTGGCAAAACACCATAAACTCGGCTCAACTCTATTTCAAAACTCGTAAAGAAAGCTTATCATAACGAAGTTATCATGAACGAATGTCAACCTGACAGCATGTATGAGACCCTGATGCGGTTGCCCTTGTTTAACGGCGTGACTTACAAACGCTTGTCGGAAATCATCGGGCACACGCGCTTGGCATTTTCAAAATATAGCCCCGGCGAACGCATCGCCGCCGCCGGCGAGCCGTGCACGTCAATAATGTTTGTCATCGGCGGCAGTGTCAGGCTCACGATGCGCAATTCTGCCAATCGGTTCGTAGTCTCTCAGACTATCGAAACGCCGTCGGTTGTGTTGCCCGATTTTCTGTTCGGTCTCAATACGCGCTTTCCGGCGGAGGTCACGGCTGTCGATGAGGTTTCAATAATGCAAATCAAGAAAAATGATTTCATTTCAATCATCCGCTCCGATGAGGTTTGTTTGTTCAACTATCTCAACTTCGTTTCGACCAATGCCCAAAAGTCGATCGACGAGGTGTTGTCGCTGCCGTCGGGCGACATCGAAATGCGCGTCGCGTATCTGTTTTTGGCTTTGACTCAACGCGATGCCAAGGATATTACTCTGACCGGTGTGCGTAATCTTCACTCGATTTTCGGGGCACAACGTGCGTCGCTCGTCCGCGCTCTCGATTCGATGAGGGCTCTCGGGGTGCTTGACTTTGACGATTCGGAAATCCGTGTCGGTTCTCGCAATGCTCTCCGCTCACTCCTTAGGCTCGACGGCGACCGCAACGGCGTCGACCAACTCTCCGATTGAGCTGACTTGACGACCGTTGACGCGGAATCCGTTGTCAAGAATTTCGATAAGGTCTGCCGAATCGGCATCCGTGAGAGCCTCGATGCCGCAACGGGCAAGGGCTTTGACCACGAGGTTGCGCCGAGTGTCGTCGCCAATCAGTCGGACTTGTCGAGTCGGGTGGTTGTCAATGCGGAACAGTCCGGTTTCGACATCGAATTTCACTCCGTTGCGCTCGAAATATCTGCTCAACGCTCCGTTGAGCGCAAGGTCTTCGGGTGTTCCGACCGTGACTCCGAGTTGCTTGTCAAGAAGCCAAATTTTGTCGGCTATCTGCAAGGCGAGTTCCAAATCGTGGGTCGAGAGAAAGACTGTTTTGTTTTTGACTCGCGATAGGCGTTGGAGCAACTGCATGATTTCGATTTTGCTCGGATAGTCGAGAAATGCGGTCGGCTCGTCGAGAAAGACGATCGGGGTTTCCTGAGCCAATGCTTTGGCAATCATTACTTTCTGGCGTTCGCCGTCGCTGAGCGTCCCGACTGTTCGGTTGCGCAAGTCGTTGATGCCCACCAAGTCGATCGCTTCGTCGACAATCCGACAGTCGTCAGCCGACAGTCGTCCCCAAAAACCGGTGTAGGGGCTGCGACCGAGCCCGACCATTTCGCCTGCGGTCATGTTGTCGAGGTTGACGCGTTCGGTCAGCACGACTCCGATTTGCTTTGCAAGTTCGTCGGGCGAATAGTCGCCGACTTCGCGTCCGCCGACCGAAATCCGTCCGGAAAGAGGGGTGATGAATGCCGAGAGGGTTTTGAGTAACGTGGATTTTCCTGCTCCGTTGGGGCCTAACAGACACGTCAGTTCGCCCGAAAGGAGCGATGCCGTCACGCCGTTGGTCACGGCGATGCTTTCGCCTCGTTTGCCGGCATAGCCCGTGACGAGGTTTTCGACAGATACAGTCGGTCTACGCTCCATGGCCTACCAATTTCAGTCCGACAATCGAGAGTATCAGCGTCGTTATGAAGAACATACGCCAAAACGTGGCCGGTTCGTTGAAAAATACTATGCCTACAATCACCGCTCCGACTGCACCGATGCCGGTCCAGACGGGATAAACTGTGCCGATCGGGATTGTTTTGGCTGCTTGTGCCATAAGATACATGCTGAGTGCCAAGGCGAGCAGAAATCCGCCCCACCACCAGTAGGCATCAGTCCCGGTAGCCGTTTTCGTCTTCCCGAGGCAGAACGTAAAGGCTACTTCCATAAGTCCGGCTAAAATCAATATAATCCAATTCATCAGATTGCAGGGGTTTGTCAAAAATCAGATTACAAAGTTAGCGAACATTTGCCTATTTCTCAGTTATTATTTACGGAAATTCCGGTCTCACGTCGGATGTCGGACTGTTTGGTGCGAAGATTTTTGTGTTTTGGTTTTGATTTTAAAGTGATATTTGTTGGCAGTCGGTATGTTGGCTATCCGAATAAATTTGTACTTTTGTTTTTGGTTATTGATATTTATATAAGTAACCATTTTGAGCAGGCTTCTGCAAATTGGGCAGGTGTAGAGGTTATATTGTTTTTGCTCAATGATTTACGATGATGATAAAACTATGAAATAGGAAATTTCAATAATTATTATGATGAAAACCGCATTAATTACAGGCATAACAGGGCAAGACGGTTCGTATCTTGCCGAATTGCTATTGGAGAAGGGTTATGATGTCCACGGGACTATCCGCCGCTCGTCGGTCGACTTCCGCGAACGCATTGCCCATCTTGAAGGACACGCTAATTTTCACCTCCACTATGCCGACCTCGGCGACTCGATGTCGATCATGCAGGTCGTTTCGATTGTCCGCCCTAACGAGATCTACAATCTTGCTGCTCAGAGCCATGTCCAAGTTTCGTTTGATTCGCCCGAATACACTGCGAATGTCGACGCTACCGGCGTGCTTCGTGTCCTCGAAGCGGTCAGACTCTGCGGATTGACTGACTCTTGTCGCATCTATCAAGCGT
>CAZCCI010000046.1:0-13018 GCA_964497255.1 uncultured Staphylococcus sp. | reverse complement strand
ATTAGAGGCTGTTTAAATTATTTGGCGTTTGTTAGAATGAGAAGGCTACGTAGAATCTGAGTGATGAGAATTTGCGTTTGTGTTTGATTGAGGGGATGGGGCTGTTGTCGTCTTCTTCGTCGTCGTTGAAGATGGTGAGTTGTTTGTATTTGCCTTCGCCCCATTGTTTTTCGATGCCGAGTGAGATGCGACGGTAGACGAGTTTGCCGCCGTAGTTGTACATGTTGCAGAATGCGGTTGAGGATTCAACGTCGCCGTCCTGACTTATGAGGTTGATTCCAAATGAGGGTTGGTAGTGTCCGTAGAATGAGAGTCGGATGTGTTTGGAGGCGTTGTCGAACATTGAGAAGGGGGCTACGGTGACGGTGGGGCCGATGCCCATGCCGATGTGGAGGTCCCAACGGCCGATGTCGTCAAGCATTTCAAGGATTTCGTCGTCGTCTTCGTCGCCAAATGAGGGGGAGTCTTGCCAGTTGTCGCTGGTTTCATAATCGATTTTTTCGTATTTGGTTGCTTGGAGGTCGAACCAACGGAGGTCGAGTCCGATTTTCAAGATTCCGCCGATGGGTTTGCTGTGGAGGTAGTAGGTGTTGCCTTTGGTTAGTGCGAATGAGAATTTGGCGTCTTCTTTGTAGGCTCCGTCAACGGTTACGTCGGTTGAGGGGGCGTAGGAGATCATGGTGTATTTGTTGTTGCTCCAAATGCTTTGCCATTTTAGTGTTTTTGACAGGTTGTCTTTTTCGATTTGGATGCTGTCAATCTGATTTTTGAGTATGGCTATGCTGTCGGTCGGTTCTTGCGCCTGAATTGCTGTGGCGGTTAGGAGTGCTGCTGCAAGGAGTGATAAGATTTTTTTCATTTTCTGTGGCTTTTAAAGATTGATTTAAATTTGGGGAGTTTGATTTGTTGGGCTGATGTGGGGTCGCCGGTTTCGTCGAGGGCTTTGGATGCACCATATTTATATGTCATGGTGATGGTTTCGTCTTCGCCTTCGTAGGTCATTTGTTCGGCGGCGATTGTGCCGTTGCTGTTTATTTTATATGCGAGTTTGACTTGGTCGATTTCGTTGTCTTCGTGGATGGTTATGCTTGCGGGGAAGTAGGCGGGGGCGGTGCCAAGCAGTCCGGTCATCCAGTATAGTCCGAAGGGTTCCCACATTGGGCTGAATGCTCCGGTGGTGTTGGCGAGGTTGGTGTAGGTGTATTCGTAGAGGTTGTTTTCGTCGTCGACTATGGTGTTTAGTTTGCCTCCATGCCATGTGAGTGTCGTCGAGGAGCCATCGTCGTTGTATGTGATTTTTGTCAGGTTGCCTGATGAGTTGTAGGATAAGTCCATTCTATAAGAGTAGTCTCCTTCGATGCCTGTCATTGAGGTGATGAATCCTTGTGAGTTTGTGGAGATGTCGGTCCAGATGGTTTCGTCTTCGCCTTCGATGCCGCCGATTTTAATTTTCAAGGGGTTGTAGCTGATGTCGACTTTTTCGATTTCGTCGGCGAACATTGAGCCGGGTCTTATCAGGGTGAGTTGTCCGGATGAGTTGTAGCTGAATGTGAATAGGGCGAAGCCGTAGGATTCGATTGATCTCAGTTGAGGCAATTCGTTGGGGGTGTCGGGGGTGTTGGGTTCGTCATCATCATCATCGCCACATGAAACAAAGGGCACTGACGTTAGGAGTGCACTAAGGGTTAGTGTTAAAAATTTACGTTTGTTCATTGTGATTGGTTTAATATAAAGTTGAAAGATTTGTGTTTGTGTCGATTTTTTTGGAAAAATAAACTTATTTTTGCAAAAATAATTATTTTTTTTTGGGGGGGGTGTTAAATTTTATTAATTTTAATCTTGGATAGGGCTGATAGGGCTGATGGGGCAGATGGGATAACTAAGTTTGTGCTAAGTTTGTGGGGGCTGCTGGGGGGGTGGGTTATATTATTTTTGTTTTTCAATGATATGTTGACCTTTTTTTTGTAAATTTGCATCAACTATTACAAAAATCAATCGATAGACATGAAACTTACTGAACTGACAGCTATATCTCCGGTTGACGGACGTTATCGCGGAAAGTGTGAATCACTTGACGAGTATTTTTCGGAATACGCTTTGATCCGTTACCGTGTAAAGGTCGAAATTGAGTATTTTATTGCTCTTTGCGAGCTTCCGCTTCCCGCGCTTGCTTCTTTCCCGAAGGAGTTGTTCGGTAAGTTGCGCGAGATTTATACGAGTTTTTCGGTGGAGGATGCTTTGAAGGTCAAGGAGATCGAGAGTGTCACGAATCATGATGTCAAGGCTGTTGAATATTTCATCAAGGAGCATTTCGATGTGCTTGGTATTGAGATGTTTAAGGAGTATATTCATTTCGGTCTGACGTCGCAGGATATTAATAATACGTCGATTCCGATGTCGGTTGCTGATGCTCTGAAAAATGTGTATCGTCCTCGTGTCGTTGAGTTGATCGAGCATCTTGAAGCTCGCGCTGATGAGTGGTATGATATTCCGATGCTTGCGAAGACTCACGGTCAGCCTGCGTCGCCGACTCGTCTGGGTAAGGAGATTAGGGTGTTTAGTTATCGTTTGCGCCGTCAGCTTGCGATTCTCGATGCTGTTGAGATTTCGGGTAAGTTTGGTGGTGCGACGGGTAATTTCAATGCTCATCTTTGTGCGTTCCCTGATGTCGATTGGCGTGAGTTTGGCGCGAAGTTCCTTTCGGAGAAGTTGGGTATTGTTCGCGAGGAGTATACGACGCAGATTTCAAATTATGATAATCTGGCGGCTCTTTTCGATGCGCTTGCCCGTATCAATAATATTATCCTTGATCTCGACCGAGATATGTGGATGTATATTTCGATGGAGTATTTCAAGCAGAAGATTAAGGCGGGTGAGGTCGGTTCGTCGGCTATGCCGCATAAGGTTAATCCGATCGATTTTGAAAATTCGGAGGGTAATATCGGTATTGCTAATGCTGTGTTTGGTCATTTGGCGAGCAAGTTGCCGGTTTCGCGTCTGCAACGCGACTTGACGGATTCGACTGTGCTCCGCAATATCGGTGTGCCTTTGGCTAATACGTTGATTGCTGTGGCTTCGACGATGAAGGGTCTCGGTAAGTTGCTGCTTAACCGTGCGGCTATCGATGCTGATTTGGACAATACGTGGAGTGTGGTTGCCGAGGCTATCCAGACTGTGCTCCGTCGCGAGGGTTATCCGAAGCCTTATGAGACTTTGAAGGCTTTGACTCGCAAGAATGAGGCTGTGACGGCGGAGAGTATTGCGGATTTCATCGAGACGCTTAATGTTTCGCCTGAGGTTAAGGCTGAGCTCAAAAAGCTTTCTCCGCATACGTATACCGGTTATTAAGATTTTGTCAAAGAGATAAGATTCTTCGTTAGGATTTTGCCTGAGTTTTTCTCTTGGCGGGGTCTTAACGAAGATAATATGTTTTTTTAACGGGTTTCTGAAGAAACCGACTTTTTATTTTCCCCCACGCTATGAAAAGAATGGATACGTCCACGAAGATTCGGTTTGGTTTCATTGCTGTGTTGTGGCTGTTGTTGTGTTATCTCGTGGTAGCGTCGACGCCGCAATTTACGCTTTGGACTGTTTTTACGCTTGTGGCGTCGGGTATAATTGTGTGGGTGCCACTTTATAAGAAATACGTAAAGAATGGAAAAAGAGACGAAGGTCGATAATTATCCTCTTTTGTCGCAGATTGATTCGCCGGCTGATTTGCGCAAGTTGCCTGTGGCTCAGTTGCCGCAGGTTTGCAGTGAGTTGCGTTCGTTTTTGATCAATTCGCTGTCGACTCATCCGGGGCATTTTGCGTCAAGCATGGGGGCTGTCGAGCTGACTGTTGCGTTGCATTATGTTTTCAATACGCCTTACGATCGCATTGTGTGGGACGTCGGGCATCAGGCATATGGGCATAAGATTCTGACGGGGCGACGCGATCGCTTTTCGACTAACCGAACGCTGGGTGGTTTGTGTGGTTTCCCTTCGCCTATGGAGAGTGAGTATGATACGTTTGTTGCGGGTCATGCTTCGAATTCGATTTCGGCGGCGTTGGGTATGACGGTCGCAAGTGCGTTGCAAAATGAGTGTCCGCGTCGCAATGTTGTCGCTGTCATCGGCGATGCTTCGATCAGTGGTGGGTTGGCTTTCGAGGGGCTTAATAATGCTGCGAATGCTAATTCCAATCTGTTGATTATTCTGAATGATAACGATATGTCGATAGATAGGAATGTCGGGTCGCTCAATTCGTATCTGGCTCACTTGACGGCTTCGAAGGCTTATAATGATTTCAGATATAAGTTTGCCGGTTTTATGCGTCGGAATCATTTGATTACCGATAGCGGTAAGGGGGCTATCATGCGGTTTAATAATAGTCTGAAATCGCTGATTACGAAGGAACAGAATATTTTCGAGGGGTTGAATATCAGGTATTTCGGCCCGTTTGACGGGCATGATTTGCCTACGATTATCAATGTCCTCAATGAAATAAAGGATTTCAGCGGTCCGCGGATTTTGCATCTGCGGACTGTCAAGGGTAAGGGCTATGCGCCTGCGGAGAAGGATCCGGCTACTTGGCATGCTCCGGGTAAGTTTGACGCTAAGACGGGCGTTAGGTTGAAGGATAAGTCGGGTCGCCCGCCGAAGTATCAGGATGTGTTTGGCGATACGATTGTGGAGCTTGCGAAGGCTAATCCGAAGATTGTCGGCGTTACTGCGGCGATGCCTTCGGGCACGTCGATGAACAAGTTGGGCAATGTGTTTCCCGAGCGTACGTTTGACGTCGGTATTTCCGAGGGTCATGCTGTTACGTTTGCCGGCGGTATGGCTAAGGAGGGTTTGAAGCCGTTTGTGGCTATCTATTCGTCGTTTTTACAGAGGGCTTACAGCCATATTATTCACGATGTTGCAATCGCCGGTTTGCCGGTGACGTTCTGTCTTGACCGTGCGGGGCTCGTCGGGGAGGATGGTATGACGCACCACGGTGTGTTTGACCTCGCGTATCTGCGTTCGATCCCGGGTATGATTGTCGCGTCGCCTCGAAATCTCGATATGTTGCGCCATTTGATGAAGACTGCCGAGGCGAGCGATAAGCCGTTTGCAATTCGCTATCCGCGCGGCAATGGTGCGGCTGATGTTTCGGAGGATATGCGTGCTTTGCCTGTCGGGAAGGGCGAGTTGTTGAGGGATGGTAAGGATCTCGTGGTCCTTACGATCGGTCCGGTTGCCGACGATGCTGCTGCGGCTATCGAGCGTGCCGAACGTGATTTCGGGGTTTCGATTTTCCACTATGACGTTTTGTTCCTCAAACCGATGGATCCGGCTATCATCAGTCGGATTGTTGAGATGAATGTCCCGGTGATTACGGTGGAGGACGGTGTGGTCGACGGCGGTATGGGTTCGGCGGTGCTCGAACACGTTGCCGAGCGTGGCGCGACGGTTAAGCTGCGTTCGCTCGGTGTCCCCGACGATTTTGTGACGCAGGGTAGTGTCGCTGAGTTGAAGCATTTGTGTGGCTTCGATGCTGACGGTGTCTACAATGCTATTGCCGAGGTTGTTAATAATAAGTGTAGAGAAAAATAATCGATTGATATAAGTCGGTTAGGACACAGAGAGAGAAAGGTTAACGATGAAGATTATTATTGCTGGTTCGGGCGAGGTCGGTACGCATTTGGCGAAGTTGCTTTCGAATGAGGAGCAGGATATCACCGTTGTCGATAGCGATGGCGAGAAGCTCGCTATGCTTGACGCAAACTATAATCTGTTGACGTTTAAGGGTTCGCCGACTTCGTTTGCGACTCTGCGCCAAGCGGGCGTCGAGGGTTGCGATCTTTTTATAGCTGTCACGCCGTTTGAGACGCGCAATATTATTGCGTGTGCGATTGCCAAGAGTCTCGGGGCGGGTAAGACGGTGGCGCGAATCGATAACTATGAGTTTAAAGATCCTGCCAACCGTGAGTTTTTTGCCCGTATAGGTGCTGATGATGTTATTTATCCCGAGCATCTTGCTGCGCTTGAAATCATCCAAGCTCTACGACATAATTGGGTGCGCCACTGGTTTGAGCTTCACGATGGACAGTTGATTCTCGTCGGGGTGAAGCTCCGCGATAATGCTCCGCTCAAAGGTATGCAGCTCAAAGAGTTGGGTATGACGGAGCATAATTTCCACGTCGCTGCCATCAAGCGCAATCATGAGACGATTATCCCGGGTGGTTACGATCGGTTGGAGTCGAATGACATTGTCTATTTCATGACGACGCGCGACCATGTCGATTCGCTCGTGGAACTCTGCGGTAAGACTCAGCGTAAGATTCGCAATGTGCTTATCATGGGGGGCAGTCGCATTGCGATCCGCCTCTGTGCGATGGCGAGCGATGAGTTTAATTTTAAAATTATGGACATCGATCGCGAGCGGTGTCTGTCGCTGTCGGAGAAGTGTCCGAATGCGAGCATTATTAATGCCGATGCGCGCGATACGGATGCGCTCCACGATGCCGGTATCTCGGACATCGATGCTTTCATTGCGCTTGCCGACAGTAGCGAGACTAATATTCTGACTTGCCTTTCGGCTAAGGAGCTTGGCGTGGTCAAGACGATTGCTGAGGTCGAAAATCTGCAATTCATTTCGGAGGCTGAGGGGCTGAATATCGGTACGATTCTCAATAAGAAGTTGCTTGCGTCGTCGAGAATTTTTCAAATGCTTCTCGACCGCGATACGTCGACGTCGAAGTGTATGGCTCTTGCCGATGCCGAGGTTGCTGAAATCGAGGCTAAGGAGGGGTCGAAGATTACTCGCGGGCCGGTCAAGGATTTGAAACTCTCGCGCGAGATGACGATTGCCGGTCTGATTCGCGACGGTAAGGGGCAACTCGTGTCGGGTAACACGGTTATCGAGCCGGGCGACCGTGTGGTGGTCTTTACGCTCAGCGGTGTGATCCATAAGGTTGAAAAACTGTTTAAGTAAAAGGTAGTTAAGTCGACAATGAACATTTTGCGCTCCAATCCGACGGTCATAAATATGCCGGTGATACTTCGCATCATCGGGCTTCTTCTCATCATTGAGGGATTTTTTCTTGCTGTCCCGCTTGCGACGAGTCTGATCTATGGCGAGAGTGATTGGTTGTGCTTTCTGCTGACGATGTTGGCGACGATGGGTGTCGGCGCAGTGATGTCGTTCGGCATTCGTCCCCACAATCCGAGGATGGGCAAGCGCGAGGGTTTTTTGCTGACGGCTCTCATCTGGGTTTTCTTTTCGATATTCGGCATGATGCCGTTTATTTTCATGGAGGAGCAGCCGCTGTCGGTGTCCGATGCTTTTTTTGAGTCGATGTCGGGTTTCACGACGACGGGGGCTACCGTCATGGATTCGATTTCTCATCTCAGTCATGGTATTGTCATTTGGCGTAGCCTGATGCAGTGGATCGGCGGTATGGGTATCATTCTTTTTACGCTTGCGGTGGTCCCGATGCTTAACCATTCGGGGGGTATGCAGATGTTTAACGCTGAGGTGACGGGTATTACCCACGATAAACTGATGCCGCGCATTTCGCAGACTGCCAAGGGGCTGTGGATGACGTACTTTGTGCTGACCGTCGCGCTTTTCGTTTTGCTTCTTTTCGGCCCGATGAATACGTTTGAGTCCGTCTGCCATGCGTTGAGCACTGTTTCGACGGGGGGATTTTCAACTGCCGATGCCGGTGTCGAGGCTTGGAATTCGTCGTATACCGAGGCGGTTATGACGGTGTTCATGTTTCTCGGCGGTACGAGCTTCGTCCTGCTCTATCGTGCTGCTCACGGCGATTTCAAACCGGTGTGGCACAATGATGTCTTTCGTGCTTACGTGGGCATTATCTTAGGCAGCTATGCTCTCTATGTCGTCGCTATCGTTTGCAGCGGACAGGCTCATTCATTGAAATCCGTGACGCTCGACCCTATGTTTCAGATAGTTTCGACTCTGACGTCGACGGGGTTTGAGATTTCGCCGTTCTCGACTTGGGGGACGTTTGCGCTCTCATTGGCGTTCGTGCTGATGTTTTTCGGAGCGTGTGCCGGATCGACGAGCGGCGGTGCGAAGATCGACCGCCTGATTTTCCTCTTGGAAAATTGTCGGAATGAAATCATTCGTTGTATCCACCCGAATAATATTCTGACTGTCAGGGTTAATAATCGTGTGATTCCTCACGATCTCGTCTCGAAAGTCATTGCTTTTCTTTGTCTCTATGTCATCATCATCATGCTCGGCGGTGTTATGCTGACGGCTATGGGGCTGCCGCTTGTCGACTCGTTTTTCTCGGCTTTTTCCTGCATCAGTAATACTGGACTCGGTGCGGGTGTCACCGGCTACGGCGGTTCTTACGCTATTGTTCCCGATGCCGGCAAGTGGCTGCTGTCGCTCGTCATGCTGATCGGGCGTCTCGAACTTTTTACTGTCCTCATCCTCTTCACGCCAGCGTTTTGGAAGAAGTGAGACTCGCTTTGTCTTGTCGATAAGACAAAGCGGGGGGAGTATTGTCTTATAAACAAGACAATTCGGACGGATTAATCAAAATTTTGCGGCTAAAAAACATCAAAAGACCGACGTTTCCTTTCGATTGAAGGTGGGATGTCGGTCTTTTAAATGAAGCGCGTGTGTTGTTCAAAGCGGATTGGGAGATAAACACAAATTTTGATGCAAAGCCTTAAAAAGTCGGTTAACTCCCTGATATATGTTGATAGTTAGATTAGAAATGTCGGTTGAGCGTAGTCGATGTATATCTCTTGGTAAGAGATTTTGCATTGACTTTGCAAAAATAGGCAAAATATTGTAAATGACACACATTTTGGTCGGAAAAAATTAAAATATTTCACATTTTGTCGATTTGGAAATCGACAATTGTTTTGCAATAGATGTGTCGCAAAAATTGCAACAGTAAGATCTTCAACGCTTTAATCGAAGTGCAAATCTCTTACCAAGAGAAATATAATTGAATAGATTTATTATGCGCTTCATTCACATTTATATCGCGTTGGTTCTTACGGCGTTAGCCTTTGGTATTGCTCGCTCACAAGACTGTGTCACGGAGATCAGTATAGATTTTCGTGTCAATAGTGTTGTCGTCGATACTCTCTATCACAACAACGCTTCAAAGTTGAGGCAGATGACGGATTTTTTGCAGAATTTGCGTCAGGATTCGACGGTTAATATCGTCGAAGTCTCGTTTTGCGGAGCTGCATCGCCCGAAGGTAGCAATCAATTGAACCGCCGTTTGGCAAGAGGTCGTCTCTCAGCTATCGAGAAAATTGTCAGAAGCAGAATCTATATTCCCGACAGTATAATCACGCGCCACGACGACTATATTCCGTGGCAATATCTTCGTCGGCAAGTCGAGATGTCGACCGACCTCGACCGCAAGGACGAGATTATAGCCATCATCGATGAGGATGAACGTTTGGTCGACTATCATCAGCCTCAGACGAGCATCGACAACCGAGTGTTGGAGCTCCAACGTCTCGACGGTGGTCGTGTGTGGAAGAAGTTGCTCGACAGATATTTTGCTCGTATGCGCAATGCCTATGTGGTCATTGTCACATATCGTAAACCCGAGCCGCAGCCTGTTCACGAGCCGCGCCCCGAACCGCAGCCGCTGCCCGTTCAGCCCGCTCCGGTTGTCGAGCCTGATACAATTGCAGATCCCATAATAATAATAGAAGAACCGACCGATAGTCTGCCCGAAATCAGCAACGACTGCATTCGCCATATCTATTTAAAGACTAATGCCCTCGGTTGGGGCGTGGCTCTTGCCAATATCGCTGTTGAAGCAGACATGGCGAGCCACTGGTCGGTCGCTCTTCCCGTCTATTGGTCGGCTTGGGACTATTTCAAGTCGACGGTGAAGTTCCGCGCGCTTGCGTTTTACCCCGAAGTCCGCTATTGGTTCTCAGATGAGTGTAACGACGGGTGGTTTGTTGGAGCGCACGCAGGATTAGCGTGGTTCAACATAGCCACCGACGGAGAGTATCGTTATCAAGACCGCGACGGCAATTCGCCTGCCTTCGGCGGAGGTTTAGCCGCAGGCTATCGAATGCCGATCAGCCGCGACAAACGGTGGAAACTCGAATTTTCGCTCGGGGCGGGAGTTTATTCCGTCCGCTACGACAAGTTTAGAAACGTCTCGGACGGGCTACTCGTCTCGACTCACAAAAAGACATACTTCGGGCTTGACCAAGCCTCAGTCTCATTTGCTTACACTTTCGATTTATAAAAATAGTTGGAATAAAGATAGACCATGGACAGACTGCAATACATATTATATAACTGCCTACGATTGAAGCGGAGATTCGGCGGTCGGAGCTTTGCTCCGATTATCGCATTTCTTGCGCTGCTACTCGTCACATCGTCGGGGTGTGTTCACGAATTTCCCGATCTTCCAGACCGTGTCTCATTCAAGTTGAAACTCAACTTTTCGACCGATATGCCACAGTGGGAATACCCCATTCCGTCTTTCTCGTCGTCGACTCGAACCGATGTCCCCTCAAAGACTGTTCAGACTTCGGGTGAGATGCGCTACATTGTCCGTCTCTACAAGCGCGATGCATCTGCGCCAGCTACTCGCGCTGTGAGAGCTACCGACCCATATCAAGAATTTACGTTTACACGCAATATTGCCGACGGTGGCTATGATGCCGTCTTTGATATCGAGACATATTCCGGCGACTATTTAGTTATGGTTTGGGCTGACCTTGTCGAAAATCCCGGCGACAGTCGCTACTACGATGCTGCCGATTTCTCGCAGATCAAACTCGAAAAGCCCCATAGCGGTAACAATGACTATCGCGATGCTTTCAGAGGTCTGACCGATGTCGAGTTTGTTGCCGAGGCCGTCGAGCACGACGTATCGACCGTAGAAGTCGAGATGGTTCGTCCGCTCGCAAAATATGAGTTTGTTTCCACCGACCTCCCCAAGTTTATTTCTCAGGAAGTTTATGCAGCCGTCTCTCGTGGAGAAATTACGCAATCAGATCTTGCGATCGAGGGAAACGACCCATCGCGACTTGTCGACATAGAGTCGTATGGCGTGAAGTTTTACTATATCGGTTTCATGCCCAACACGTTCAGCATGATGACCGACAAACCTGTTGACTCTACTACGGGCATTGTGTACGACTCAAAAATCCGTCTCCTCAACGATTCGGAAGCGTCCGTTGGGTTTGACTATGTGTTTGTCAACGGCACGAAATCCTCCGTCACCGTTCAAATTGCAATCTTCAACACTGACGGCGAGCAGATATCGCTGACAAGCCCGATAGATGTCCCGCTCATCCGCAGTAAGCATACTCTCATGAAGGGCGAGTTCCTCATGCAGAAAGCTACGGGAGGTGTCGGTATCGACCCGTCGTTTAACGGCGACCACAACATCATAATCCCATAGGGCCGATCTCTTTTTTAACTCTCTCAAAATCACTAAAAACAACGGATATATGATATTAAAAACAATACCTTTTAGCTAAAATTTAATAACCAATATTTTTAACCTAAAAACAAAACAAAAAAACATGAACAAGAATTTATTCTTAGGACTGTTTGCAACATCTGCAATGGTGTTCGCAACCTCTTGCTCGAATGACGAAGTCATTGAACAAGGCGCAGGCGATATGGCTACCGTATCGTTCTCAATTGAAACCGAAGGTGCAACCGCATCTCGTGCAATCAGCGACGGTCAGACCGCCAACGTGCTCTACTATCGTATCTTTGACGAAAACGGAGCTGTAATTAGCGGTCAAGAGTTTAAAACTACTCCTGTCGTTGCCGGCAAAGCAACAGTCAATGCAACTCTTGCAAAAGGCAAGAAGTATGACATCGCTTTCTTTGCAATGAATAGCGTATGTGAAGCCTATGCTGTTTCTAACGAAATGGTTGTCACCGTAAACTACGAAGGATTGAACAACGACGAAACTCGCGACGCGTTCTTCGCAAACCTCGACGACTTCGTTGCTACTCCCGGCGTTCAAAAGACTGTAACCCTCAAACGTCCGTTCGCTCAGATCAATGTCGGTGCTAACGATTACGATGAAGCTGTCGCTGCCGGTGTAACCATTTCAACGTCAACCGTAAAGATTTCGAATGCGGCCACAACTCTAAACGTTCTTGACGGAACTGTTAGTGGTGAAACAAATGTGGTTTATTCATCTGCTGCAAAGCCTTCGGAAACTCTTAACGCTAAAGGCGAATCTTACGCATGGCTTTCGATGTGCTACGTTCTTCCTGCTAACGATGTAAATTCAACTCTCGTTGACGCTGAATTTAAATTTGAAGGCGCAGGAAGCAACGGAATCGAGTTGAATGTAAACAATGCTCCTATTCAGCGCAACTATCGAACCAACATTCTTGGCAAACTTCTCACCAACGATGCTCAATATAATGTTGTTATCGATGCTAATTTTGAAAATCCCGACCATAACGTTGAAGTTTGGGACGGCGCAAGCGTTTCAGCAAGTCTGTCGAAAGATTCAGAAGGAAACTATCTCATTAAATCTGCTGCTGATTTTGCTTATTTGATGCAAAAGACACAGAATGTGAATAGTGTATTCAGTGGTGAAACTTTCAAACTTACAACCGATATTAATTTCGCAGATAAGGCAATCACCGGCGTCGGAAGCCCCAGTGCGAATATTAACTTCACATTCGATGGTCAAGGTCACACAATCAGCAACTTCTCAATTACAACTGAAACAGCGTTCTATGCAGGTCTTTTCAATCAGTTTAACGGTACTGTTAAGAATCTGAATGTTAAGAGTGCTACTGTAACCGGCAAGAAAATGGCAGGTGTAATTGCAAGTAATGTTGAAAACGGTGGTGTGATTGAAAACTGCCATGTTGAAGATTGCGTCATTAAAGCTACTGTTAAGAAAGCAGGAGTTATCACCGGTTATACTGCAGGCGGAACAGTGAAAGATTGTTCGGCTAAAAACTGTATGGTTTACTGTGCAGATCCTGCTGAAACAGAATCAGGTGAAATCGTAGGTTATGTAAACACCAATTCAA
>CAZCCI010000045.1:0-14599 GCA_964497255.1 uncultured Staphylococcus sp. | reverse complement strand
AATATCAGTGATTTCGGCGGATTTTTCTACCGTTTTTCTGACAATTTGGGTGGGGATTAGGGAGGATAGGACTAATAGGGGCACTATGGCGAATAGGACAGATAAGGCTTATAGGACAGATAGGACTCCTAAGGCGGATAGGAATTTTTTTTAACTTTTATCCAATAAAAAAACTATCCAATTGAAAATTCCTCATCCAATAATGAACCTCGCCTCTCTCTATATATATTTATATATAATAAGGGGCGAGGTGGTGGATGAAAAAAAAGAAGTGCTCGGACGTGAGGTTGCCCTCGGTCGTTGCACTTCTAAAAAAAACGTATGAAGATTTTTATTAATATTATCTATTTACTCGGATAATATTATTTGTTTACTCGGAATCGTTGTTCGCCGGTGGTCAGGTAGGCTATGACTTGACGGGCAGCGGCGATTCCGGCGTTGATGTTGGCTTCGGATGTTTGCGCTCCCATTTTTTTAGGGGTGAAGAATACGCGGTCGCCGAAGCGTTCTTTCATTTCTGCGGCGCGCTCGGGGGCTACGTCGGCTGCATATTTGAGGTCGGGACGTTCGTCGAGTGCTCGAATCAGTCCGTCTTCGTCGATCACTTCTTTGCGGGCGGTGTTGATGAGGAGTCCTCCCTTGGGCATGGATGCTACGAGGTCGTAGCCAATCGAGTTGCGGGTTTCGGGGGTGGCGGGGATGTGGATCGAGACGACTTTGTTGTTGCGGTAGAGTTCGTCAACGCTGTGGACGGGGGTGACTCCGGCTGCGGCGATGACTTCGTCGGGACAGTAGGGGTCTACGGCGGAGATGGTCATGCCGAATCCGCCTGCGATGCGGGCTACGTTGCGACCGACTTGTCCGAATGCCTGTATGCCAAGGGTTTTGTCTTTGAGTTCGGTGCCTGAGGTGCCGTTGTAGACGTTGCGGCTCATCATGACTGCGAGTCCGAAGACGAGTTCGGCTACGGCGTTGGAGTTTTGTCCGGGTGTGTTTTGGACGCAGACTCCGCGTGAGGTTGCGGCGGCGAGGTCGACGTTGTCATAGCCTGCTCCGGCTCGAACCACAACTTTGAGGTCGGGGGCGGCGGCGAGGACTTCGGCATCGACTTTGTCGCTGCGGATGATGAGTGCGTCAACTCCGACTACTGCTTCGAGGAGCTCTTTGCGGTCGGTGTATTTTTCGAGAAGGACGAGTTCGCTTCCTGCGTCTTCGATGACTTTTCTCATTCCGTCGACTGCGACTGCGGCAAAGGGTTTTTCAGTAGCAATAAGTACTTTCATGACGATGTTTGATTTTGAAGTGAGTATTTATTATTTAGATAATTAAAATCCTATATCTAATCGTGAAATCAGCTATCCGATGAAATGCTGAATAATTGATTCTCCATTTGAATAAGGATATGGTAGTAAACAAAATGCCGTAAGTAGTACGAATAAAACTATAGCAATTATTGCTGTACTCCAGCGTACTAAAGATGGGGGGATTTCACCTATGAACTTACGAACCTTTTCGGAACGAAGTTCGATCTTATTATAAATATTATTTGATGTGTTCATTTTTAGTTTCCGAGTTCAAGTTGATTTTTAATAAGATTGTAGTATGCTCCTTTTTTGTCAATGAGAGATGTATGATTTCCGATTTCAACGACTCGACCTCTATCAAGTACTATTATCTGATCTGCGTTCTTTACTGTTGACAAGCGGTGCGCAACTACCACTACAGTTCTACCCTTATAAAATTCATTGAGATTTTCAACGATAGCTTTCTCATTCCTAGCATCAAGGGCGTTTGTCGCTTCATCAAGAAAGATAAAGTCTGGATTCTTATATACGGCACGCGCTATTAATACACGCTGCTTTTGTCCTTGGCTTAATCCAACACCATCTTGTCCTATTTGAGTATTGTATTTTAGCGGAAGTCCCATAATATAGTCATGAATATTGGCAATTATAGCAGCTTTTTCTAATCGTTCTACATCAATTTCGCCATCATCAATTGCAATATTTCGAGCTATGGATTCTGAAAATATTACGCCATCTTGCATAACAACACCGCATTGACACCGCCACCATTTTAAATTATATTCGTTAATATTTCGTCCAGATATGAATATAACTCCAGATATGACAGGATAATACCCCAACATAAGTTTTATTAAGGTGGTTTTTCCACTTCCAGAAGCTCCTACTATAGCTGTAATTTTGCCTTCTGGAATATTGAAAGATACTTCCTTTAGAGTCTTATTCAACGCATTAGGATCATATTTAAAATTAACATTCTTTATCTGAATTGATTTTGACAATTTAAAAGTATTTAACTTATCATTATTAGTTTCTTCATTTTTATTCTCGTGAATTTCATTTATACGTTCAAGTGATATTTTTACATCTTGCAAAGAATAAATAAATGCCATAAATTGTTCAACTGGGGAATTTAATTGCCCTATAATATATTGTATGGCCAGCATTGCACCAAGTGTCATATATCCATTGATTACAGCATTTGCTGCAAGTACTGTAATTATTATATTTTTAACCTCATTGATGAATATAGAGCCTGCTTCTTGATATTGCTGTAGTTTCAAAACTGCCATCTGAACATCAAATAATTCAGCCATACTATCCTCCCACTCCCAACGACGTCGCTGTTCACAATCTTGCAACTTAATTTCCTGGATAGAGGTGATAAACTGATACGTCTTGTTTTGATTAATCGCTTGTAGTTCGAAAAGTTCATAATCCAATACTTTTCTTTTTTTTAAAAAAGACACTATCCATAGTCCGTAACATACACTTCCTGTTATAAAAATTCCAAAAACAAGAGTGTTATATACAAATAGTACTATACTAAAAATAATAAAGCTGAGAACTGTAAATATAACATTAAGCACTTGCCCTGTAAGAAAGGTCTGAACACGAGTATGATCTCCAATGCGTTGAAATAGGTCGCCTGTCAGTTTATTGTCGAAGAAGGACATCGGAAGTTTTAGTAATTTTATAAAAAAATCACTAACCAAAGATATGTTAACACGCATAGATATGTGCATCAAGAGCCACCTTCGTACAAAGTTTGTGGCAGTTTTCCCTATTACTATGAATAGTTCCCCAAGTAAAATAATCCAAATAAAATTGATATCCTTATTCTTTATACCTATATCGACAATTGATTGAGTAAGAAATGGCATTATCAATTGAAGTACACATCCAATAATCAGACCTATGAATATTTGAATGAAATATTTCTTATATTTAGACATATATCTGAAAAGAAATTTAAACGAAGTTTTTTTCCCCTCAGATTCAATACATTCTCCAAAAGTTTCAGACGGCGTGAGTACCATAACGACACCTTTATCTTGCCCGTTGACTCTTGAACTTAACCAATATTCTTTAAATGAATGGATATCATATTTTATTATTCCTTTTGACGGATCTGCTATATAAAAAATATCATTGTCTATTTTATATAAAATTACAAAATGATTTCTGTTCCAATGTAATATGCAAGGGACCGATATATTTTTTAAGTCTTGTATAGAAGCCCGATATGAAATACTATCCAAGCCTATCATCTTTGCACAGTTGGACAGTCCGAGTAGTGATACTCCGGATTTCTTAGTATGGCAATAGCTCGATACCATATCTAAAGAATAATTTTTACCAAAATAGCTGCTGACCATACATAGACATGATGCCCCACATTGCATAGCATCATGCTGATGATAGAATCTGAACATGTGCATAAATGTATTATTAATTTAAACGCTGAATTTCATCATTATTATTCCTGTTTGTTTGGGTTTTTATTTTCTTCGTGAAAATGGAGTAGTTTAATCTAACCATAATTCCACGCTGATCATTTTTACCATAAGTCCCATTTAATACATTTTCGTATCGATAGGTAAGGTTATTGTAGTGAGCACAGTTCAAAACATCGGTAAATGCTATATTTACGGTCAGGCGATTCTTCAGTAAAGAAGCTACGATACCAGCCGATAAATTATTAACAGCTTTCTGTGTCAATATTAGACGACGATTGAACCCTTGATAATTAAAAGAAAGATAAGCACCCAAAAAAGAATTTATCTGATAATTCAGGTTGAGGTTCCCATTGAATGATAACTTTTTTACAAGATATTCCTTTCCACAATAATAATATTTTGCATGAGGAAATGCCACAGCTCCCTCTGCATATATATTTAATTGGGATATGGTTTTGGAATATTCTAAACTAAGTCTCAAAATATTATTGTGTCTTAAGTTTATGTCTCTTTCCACAATTATGTCTCCATCTTCATCCATTAGTTCGGAAACCTGGACTATCGGATTTGATTCATAAGTATATCTTGCCGAGAAGATGAAATTCCGCCAATTCATACCAGCCGATAATATATTGGAAAAAGATGTTTTTAAATCCTTATTACCTGCAGCATAGGTAAGAGAATCTATATATATATAGCTTGTATTTAGAGAGCGGAAGTTAGGGTGCTCAACAGTTCGATTATATCGGACATAGAAGGATATCCCTGTCGAATTTTTGCATGTTAATGAAATCAGAGGTACGATAGAAGATACATTATATGTTTTGGATATCAATGTATTGCCTTCTCCATTTTTCACATTGCGACGCATATACCTATATCTTCCTCCTACATTGATCGTGACATTTCCGACTTTTCGGGATAACGATATAAATGCCTGTGGTTCGTATTCCGTTATATTATTTGAAAGCTGATAGCCATCTTTAACGTATCCAGAATATTCAACTAAAGAGAAATTTTTATTACCTATATATGTATTTTTTATACCAGTCCGGAAATTAATTTTAAAAGGGAGAATTGTTCCGAATTTGATATTGGTTGTAGATATATAATATCTATTATGGGCATAACTATATGTATTTGAGGAAACTATGCCGTCTGTCGTTTCTACATTATTATTGGATGATGATGCGCAAAAATCTTGAACTATCTGGAATGAGTTTTTTCCATTTTTATAATTGTATTGTAGGGAGATGTTGTGAAGGTTTGCTATCCATTCTTTCTGACGATCAAATATGCTCTCCACATAACGATCTTTAGTTTCATAGTAGTCTATACCTGTTTCGTTACCGGATTTTTTGTTGAACTGGTAATAATATTCCACACCTAGTCTGTGATTTTTATCAATATTATAGTCAAGAGCCCATCTTACTCGCTGTGGCAAGTCTTTATATGCATCAGTTCTTTTCTGGTTAAAATAGGATGTATATTCAGGATGAAATACATTTCTAAAATATGTTTCCTTATTAAGGAACTGTGAAATTCCACCTATATAATCAATAGTTGTCGATATTTTTTTTATATTGATACCAAAATTTATAGTTCCGACATCTGAAAACTTTCGTCTTACAGCCATATCATCTCCTACCGACAATTGAATATAGTCATCCAGCGGTCTGTCAAGAATAATTTCGACCGTAGGTCTACCGTCAGTGGAATAGGAGAAATCCGGAGCTTTGTTGATCCTGATTTCTTTTATTGTGTTAGCTTGTAAAAGATCAAGGATTTTATTGGGGTCAATTTCCTTCCCATTAAGAATGAATATCGGTTTGCCTAGTCCGTTCACTTCAATACTTGAAGCCCCTTGATGAAGCCCCGGTGTGTTTGCAAGCATTGTTGATGCATTACCCATTTGAGATAGAACTGTACCTTTTATTTTAACAGTGGAGACTGATCCATTCGTTTTTACTTGAGGTACATATCCCTTTACAACCACTTCATTTAATAAGATCTTAGAGCTGTCAGTATCCATTATCTGTTGCCCCATTATATATGGAGCATAAAGAATTGTCAAGATGTATATAATGAGTTTAAATTGCTTCATGGCGACTTTTATAATTGACTTCATAGATATGTGGTAATAACGCGGCTAATTTATATTTATGAAGAGAACAGCATGATTCTGTTAATCCTCGTTTAGCCTTGATTCTATCAATTGGACATCCTCCCCCACAAATTGGTAAATAGGCACACTTTCGGCACTCTTCATCTTCAAAAGGTAGATACGAGCAACTCGTGTCAATTAATTTTGATTTCGATATTCGACCATCTAAGATGCTACCGATTTTGAATTGTGGATTTCCAAGATGTTCCAAACATTGGTATATATATCCCTTTGAATCAATAGCATAAGAATCCTGACATCGGAACATACATGGAGATTTCAAACCCGGTAGTGATGGAATTCGTGCAGTTCCGACTTGATGTTTTAAATTATTAATTTCATCGTTGAGAATTTCCTCAATACTGAAACATGAGCCAGATATATCAAATCCGGTCCTATTCTGAACATAATTATGACCTATCGTTATTCTTTTGGAATCTATATATTCTTTGAAATTAGATTTCATAAAGTCAACAACATCCTTATATGCTGATTCATTAGTATGATCCACAGTAACATGAATACAAACTCGGATATTTGTCATAATCAGCAAATTCTTTAAATTTGAAATAATCAAATCAAAAGAAGGATTTCCATTTTTGAAAGTACGGCGACAGTCATGATCTTTTGCAACTCCATCCAAGCTAATCTGTATATATTGGAGATGTAGGTTTTCTAATTCAGATATTATTTTTTTTGATAGGAGGCTACCATTTGTAATAATTGTTGAGGTGTATTTAACCCCTATATCATTTAATTGATCACTAATTCTTTTTATTTGCCTAAATCCCAATAAAGGTTCTCCACCAAACCAATGAAGCGTTATATATTTATCGCGATTGGAATAGATATAACCAATAAGTTTATCAACCACTATTTCTGACATCGTTCCATAATTCTTGTTCCCATCTTCAAAACAGTAGAAGCAGTTAAAATTACACTTCATAGTAGGGGCTATAGATAGATTCAGAGACCTCCCATTAAACATTTTTGAATAATACCGATGCATTATATAAACAAGTTCATTATCTTCCTTTTTCACAATAAACCCTCCATCCATGAGTCGCTTGATTAGTTTTGATGAAGAAATATTTATAGGATTCAATTGAGATAGTGACTTTTTGATTTCATTCCACCGGCTTAAAGACATTTTTATAAATGAAGTGGTGAACGTATTGTATATCAACACATCATCTCCATAAGGTGAAATAACATTATATTGTGACAATTTCATAATAATAACAATATCTTCAGCGTTCAACCTATTTAAGAACGCTGAAGATATTCCACGTCTTTTGATTCTACAATTCGCGTTCCTATAGTAATAAATTTATGGTTCTTCAGAACCTGATCCATTGTCATCGGTTACAATTTCTTTATAACCGCATTCGCATGATGTCCCAAGAAATGTGCTGTATCCTTTTTGACATTGTGTTTCAGTACCTCCACCAAGAATTTCGTCCTGTTCGTTGGGATTAAGGATGTCAATATCTTCAACCTTTACCATTCTCATTACTTCCATTTCGTTTTTTGCATTCATTGTCTTTTTTATTTAAAATATATGTATATATGTTGAGGGATCTCAGCGAGTTTTTTCAAACTCTACCATTGCGTCGACGAGGGCTTTGACGCTTTCGAGGGGGAGTGCGTTGTAGAGCGACGCACGGAAGCCTCCTACCGAGCGGTGGCCTTTGATGCCGACGATTCCGCGTGAGGAGCAGAAGTCGACGAAGTCTTTTTCCAGGTCCTGATATTCGGGGGTCATGACGAAGGTGACGTTCATGATCGAGCGCGAGTCGGGGTCGGTGACTGTTCCGACAAACATTTTGGAGCTGTCGATTGCGTCGTAGAGGGCGGCTGCTTTTTCGAGGTCGCGACGTTCCATTTCTTTGACGCCGCCCTGCTCTTTGTAGTAGCGGAGGGTTTGGAGGGCTGAGAAGACGGGGAGCACGGGGGGTGTGTTGAACATCGAGCCTTTTTTGATGTGGGTTCGATAGTCGAGCATTGTCGGTATCGGGCGTTCGACTTTGCCGAGTGCGCTTTCCTTGACAATCACGAGGGTTGCTCCAGCAGGTCCGAGGTTTTTCTGTGCGCCGGCGTAGATTAAGTCATATTTCGATACGTCGATCGGACGCGAGAAGATGTCGGACGACATGTCGGCTACCAAGGGGACTTTGACATCGGGGTCTTTGCGGAGTTCGGTTCCGTAGATTGTATTGTTGGTTGTGATGTGGAAATAGTCGAGGTCTTCGGGGACTACGTAGTCTTTGGGGTAGAATGTGTAGCCGGCTTCTTTTGAAGAAGCAAGCACTTCGACTTCGCCAAATAGTTTTGCTTCTTTGATTGCATTGGCTGCCCAAGTGCCGGTGTCGAGATAGCCGGCTTTCGATTTGAGAAGGTTGAACGGTGCCATGCAGAATTGAAGACTTGCACCGCCTCCGAGGTAGAGGACGTGGTAACCTTCGGGCACGTCGAGAAGCTCTTTGACGAGGGCTTGCGCTTCGTCCATCACTGCTACAAACTCCTTGCCTCGGTGTGAGACTTCAAGGAGTGAGAGTCCGGTGTTTGCAAAATTAATAATGGCATCGGCCGTGTTCTTAATCGTGTATTCACTAAGAATCGATGGACCGGCAAAAAAATTATGCTTCTTCATAACAATATGTATTAATTTTTTTTGAGGGGTTGTCAGATTAAGGGCGTCAATTCCGACAGTTTTTAAACAAAAATGCCTGTCGAATGATTAATGCGTCGCAAATATAGCTATTTTTTTAATCCTACAACATAAGTCGGGCTACAAAAAATGAATAATTACTGAAATTTTTCGCTAATTGGGGATTTTTACTTCTTTTTGCGGTCGGCACGGCGATTTTTTTTGCCGTATATCAATTTTTCAGAAAGCCATTCACGGATGGGCATGTCGTAGAGTTTGATGCCGGCATAAGCTACTGCGATTGATGCTATGAATATGCTTACGGCAACCCAGATGTGGGTGCCGAGCGGTGCGTCGGCATGATGTGCCGCCCAGTTCATCTGGACGTATATCATCGGGTAATGAGTGATGTAGAGGGGATATGATATCATGCCGAGAAATTTACATATTGCAGTAGTTTTTTCGCCTTTCAACGGGCTGCCTGCCCCGGCGGCGACAATCAGGGGGTATACAAACAATACGACTACGGCACAATATAATCCGTTAAGCCATTGGGCGGTGTCGCCTCCGATGTTCGGAACAACCAAGGTGGCAATTACGGCAAGTGAGCACCAAATCATTCCTCCTCGGCGGAGGTTGATACGCAATTTGCTCAAACGATAGAGAAGAAGTCCGCCGAAAAACGGATAGAGCAGACGAGATATGCCGATGTATATTTGATCTGCCGAGAGTCCAAAGCCTCCTATCATTGTATATTTTGCATAGCTTCTAACTTCAAGCAAGCCGGTCAGATCAAGATTCAGTGCAAGGTCGATGGTGAGGATGGCTGATAAGAATACGAAGATTCCGAGGAGCATGGTGCTGAACCGACGCACGATCAAGGCGTAGAATATGTTTGCAATATATTCCCACATCAATGACCACTGTGCGCCGTTGAGCGAGTTTATTTCGCTCCAACCGCGTATGTCCATCGACGGTGGCGTCGGAAACATTATGCAGCCCAGGAATGTGAACAAGAGCAGTTTCCACCAAGGTGTCTGCATTACGAGTTCGAAACCGGGTGCGTCACTGAAATAAAACCAGAAGGCTCCGATTAATGTGCCGAGTATGACCATCGGTTGCAGGCGTATGAGTCGCCGTTTAAAGAAGTCACATGTCGACATTCGCCCCCAACGGTCGTCGTAGGCGTATCCAATCACGAATCCGGACAGGACGAAAAAGAAGTCGACGGCAAGATAACCGTGGTTGAGGATCTGGTCTCTCGGGCCTGACGAATATGTTTCAAATAGATGGAATGCCACTACAATCATGGCGGCTACTCCTCGAAGTCCATCAAGGATTTCAAATCTCGGTTTTGAAGATAAGGGGATAATTTCAGTCTTCATTAATATTAAATCTGTTAATTTACTGCGCATTAAATCATCGCGCAAAGTTACAAGCTAATAACTTAGCAAATATTTACCGATTTTTTATAATTGAACTATTTTTGCAATTATGAATAAAACGGCGGCGGCGGGGCGATGCTGTCGGCATTGCTCCGTCGCAACAGTTCGGCAAACATTCCCTCTCTCTTTGCATATTGTCATCGGTGAGTGTCGGGGGGACACCAGCGACGGTTTTGAAGTTCGGCGGAACGCATTTCGGCGGGGTTGTCGCAGGGTTGCCACAATTCGACGTGGCCTAGTTGGTCGGGCATGAATTGCTGCACGACGAAGTGTCCGGGGTAGTCGTGGGAGTATTTGTAGTCACGACCGTAGCCCATCTCTTTCATCAAGGATGTCGGGGCGTTGCGCAAGTGGAGCGGCACGGGGAGGTCGCCGGTTTCTTCGACGAGCGACAATGCTTTGTTGATTGCATTGTAGGCCGAGTTGCTTTTCTGGGAGAGTGCGAGGTAGACGGTGCACTCGGCAAGTGGGATGCGTCCCTCGGGGAAGCCGATTTTGCGGACTGCATCAAACGTGGCGTTGGCGAGCAAGAGGGCGTTGGGGTTGGCGAGCCCGATGTCTTCCGCCGCAAGGATGAGCAGTCGGCGGGCTATAAATTCGGGGTCTTCACCGCCGTGGATCATGCGCGCAAGCCAATAGATGGCGGCATCGGGGTCGGAGCCGCGGACGCTTTTGATGAAGGCTGAGATTATGTCGTAGTGCATCTCGCCATTTTTGTCGTAGGCGGCTGGGGTTTCCTGCAAGCGGTCGGTCACGATTCGATCGTTGATGACGATGGGGTCGCCGGGCATGGTCGATTGCTCCAAGAGGTCGAGGATGTTGAGCAGTTTTCGGGCGTCGCCGCCGGCGAAGCGGAAGAGTGCGGTGGTTTCCTCGATGGTAACGCCGTGGGAGCGGAGGGTTTCGTCGGTGGTCACGGCGCGGTTGAGGAGCTGTTCGAGGTCGGATTGTTCGAGGGGGCGGAGGGTGTAGACCTGCGCTCGGGAGAGCAAGGGACGGATTACTTCAAAGGAGGGGTTTTCGGTGGTTGCTCCGATGAGTGTCACGACTCCGCTTTCGACTGCGCCGAGCAAGCTGTCTTGCTGCGCTTTGCTGAATCGGTGAATTTCGTCAATGAAGAGGATGGGTCGTCCGCCGGTGAACATGCTCAGCGCGTCGGACTTGCAGCGTTCGATGACTTCGCGAACTTCTTTGACTCCGGCACTGACGGCGGAGACGGTGTAGAAAGGAACGTTGACGGAGTTGGCTATGATTCGCGCGAGGGTGGTCTTCCCTACCCCCGGAGGTCCCCAGAGGATGAAGGAGGAGACTTTGGCTGACTCTATCATGCGACGGACTACTCCACTCGGTCCGACCAAGTGGAGCTGACCAATGTAATCATCAAGTGAACGCGGACGCATCCGCTCGGCAAGGGGTTCATTCATAGTAGAGACAAAGTTACGAACTATTTCACAAATATTTTGTCAATCGTGGCGGCTATTTCACCTGCGACGGCGAAGAAGAATCCAAATGACGACGGGCGCGCCGATGACGGGGGTGACGGCGTTGACGGGGAGGACGGATGCCGAGGGGATGACGCAAAGCAGGTTGCAAGCCAAGGCGACTCCGCCGCCGACGAGTAGCGTCGCCGGCATCAACACCCGATGGTTGTCGCTGCGGAAGAGGAGTCGGGCGATGTGGGGGACGGCGAGCCCGAGGAAGGAGACGGGGCCGCAAAATGCCGTGATTGCGGCGGTCAGTAGTCCGGTTGCGAGCAGAAGAAGGTTGCGCACCCGTCGGAGGTTCACTCCGAGGTTGCGTGCATAGCCGTCGCCGAGGAGGAGGAGGTTGAGGGGTTTGACGAGCAACAAGGCTATCGCCAATCCGCTGCCGACGAGCGCGGCAAAGACGGGCAGACGGCTGAGGGAGACTCCGTTGAAGGTGCTCATGCCCCACATGACGTAGCTTTGGACTCCCTCGGCCGACGATGCGTAGTTGAGCAGCATGATTACCGACGAGACGAGGTAGCCTATCATTATGCCTGCGATGAGGAGCATGAGGTCGTTTTTGAGCAGGGTCGAGATTGCGAGCAATATGCCCATTATCAGCATACTGCCCAAGAATGCGCCGACGACGACCGCCGTGTAGCCTCCGACCGTGAAGCCTGCGGCACTGATTGTCCCGCCAAGCAGAAGCATCACCAAGGCTACGCCAAGGCTTGCGCCCGAGCTGATGCCGAGTATCGAGGGGCCTGCCAAGGGGTTGCGAAAGGCGGTTTGGAGCATGAGTCCGGAGGCGGCAAGTCCGGCTCCGGCTAACATGGCGGTGACTGCCATCGGCAAGCGGCTGCCGAGGACGATGAACTCGGCCGTGTTGCCCTCGCCGTTGCCGAGGAGTATCGCTGCGACATCCGTCGCCGGGAGATTGACCGAGCCGATGAAGAGGTTTGCCAGAAACAATAAGGCTACGGCTATAAATGTCAGTGCAAATTTCATAACGAATGTCGGGGGGGCCTACGGTTTAAGACGCGAGAAGTAGCGCAACTCGCCGCCGACTTCGATGTCGGGGTGGAAGATTTTGATGAGGTCGCGCAATATCAGGTGGGGGTGAAACGGGGTTTCCTCAAAATAGTTGGCTTTTTCGAGGTTGCAGCCGTAGACTTGTCCGGATTTCAGTGCTTGAAACTGAGAGTAGACGGGGTTGTCGTCTGCAAGTTCGGCAATGGTCTTGTCGGCAGTCTGCGAATAGCGCAACAGCCACAAGTCGGCGTCGCCGGCTTCGTGGAGCACTTGCTCGCCGGCAAGCCCTGCACTTCCCGCCTTGCCGGAGCGGTCAAAGGGGTTGATGCCGCCGGCATCGGCTATCAGTACGCCCATGGTCGAATTGGCTGTCGGGACATACCATGTGTTGCCGTAAATCAAGTCCATTAATACTCGCGGACGCTTGCCGCCGACGGAGTCGACGAGCGATTTCAAGCCGTTGTATTCACTCTCGACGGCTGCAAAGAGTCGCTCCGCCTCATCGTCGACACCAAAGAGGAGTCCGATGAATTTCACCCACTCCATGCGTCCGAGCGGAGAGCTCTCCATGTAGTCGGCACACTCGATGAGGGGGATGCCCATTGTGCCGATCTTGCCGTAGGTGCCGGAATTTTCGTAGGGCGAGAGCAGGATTGCGTCGGGACTCAACGCTATGATTTTTTCAATGTCGGGGGTGTAGTTGCTTCCGCAGTCGACCACGTTGCCGTCGGCAATCCGCTGCAACAATGCCGGGTCTTGGATATATTTGCTGTCACAAACGCCGCCGATGGCTTCGGCTGCTCCGAGTTCGCTGATGAGCGACTGATGGACGGCGGAGTAGACGAGCGAGTTGCGCAGGGGGACTCTGACTACCGTTCCTTCGGGGAGCGAGACAGAGGAGAGTGTGCTGTCGGAAACAAGGATGTAGCGTTGGAGAAGTCGAGTGGTGTCCCACGGATTGCGAATCGAGGCTATCGTGTAGCCGCCGTCGCAACGTTCGAGGGTCAGAATTTTTGCATAGCTCATCTCGACTGCGTCGCCGCCTTCGGATTGCTCGGCGGAGGTCCGATGTCCGCCACACGACAACATAGGCGTCAAGACCAACGCTATCGCAATCAATCTAAAAATCAGACGTATCATTTTCTTCCGTATTATAATATAAGGTGGCTTTTCATTCCGTCGGGGGGGCGACGGACTCTACGGCAAAATTACACGATTTTTCACGAACGGCAAAGGATGTGGCGGAAATTAGTCTGTTCATTTTCTAAGAGATATTGAGATTAGAAGCTCACGACCGCGGAGTCGGCGTTGGCTCTCGAAGGAGGTGAGCTGATTGTATGTCTTATAATTATAGGTGCGACGGTTGAAGATGTTGGTCAACGCCGTGGAGAGTTCGAGACGTTTGTTGAGCTTGAAGAGGACTTTCGTGTCGAGGAGTAAGACATTTTTGAAGTCGTCGGCAGAAATTTCGTTGCGATAGTGTTCGCCGACGATGTGCCATTCCCATTTGTCGTGAGGCATGACGTTGAGCAGCAATTCATGTTCAAAGTTCCCGAGCCACGAGGTTTTGACTTCGTTCATTGACAAACGGCTCGACGAGAAGTCGAAACGATAGTCGAACCCGAACTGACGGAGCGGCGTGCCGTTGATTTTGATGCCGACCGACCACGATGTCCCTACCGAATTGACCGACCGACTTTCGGAAATCAAGTTGGATTCGCTGCGGGAGTAGAAGCCGTAGAGGTTGGCACTGCCGCGAATGAAGTCGAGAGTCTTGCCGAGGCTGCCGTTTGCCATCAGCATTTGTCCGTCGTTGGTCGCTGAGGCGTAGGAGTAGACAACATAGTCACCGTAGAGCTGCTGCACCATCGTGTAGGGGGAGTGTGACCACGATTGCATGACAAAGGCGTTGGCAAACAGTCCGCGGCTGGTGTGCTTGTAGGCGAAATTTGCCGAGACGTTTTGCGAGGTGGAGTTATAGAAGTCGTCGACTCCGCGACGAAACGAGCGGTAGTCGGTCAGCATGCTTCCGAGCGTTTGATCCAATCGGCTTGCAACAATGTTTTTTTGCAGCGACAA
>CAZCCI010000044.1:0-14642 GCA_964497255.1 uncultured Staphylococcus sp. | reverse complement strand
ACCCAGGACCCCAACATTAAAAGTGTTGTGCTCTACCAGCTGAGCTAGCGAATCAATACTTTCAGTCGTCTGACCCGTTTGAGGTGGGCTTTCTTCCGAAAAGCGATGCAAAGGTAGACACTTTTTGTTAACCGTGCAAATTATTCAAGCAAAATTCACATATATTTAACATCTATTAAGAATTAAACAGTAATTCTCAGCCCATCACAAGGAGAGTCAATTCAGCCATATATATTTAAGAATCTGCATATTAGAGCCACTCGGCAGCTCCAATATGCAGATTTATGCAGATTTCGACTCTGGGGTCGGATTATTTATTAAGATTGTAGACCGTCCGACGAATGTAGGGACGAAGTTCGGGAACTTTTTCAGCGAGAGCGTTGACGGCAAGACGCGAAACGACGATGCCGCCATAGACTGTCAGGTGAGTATTGTCGATGCGTCCGTTGGGAGCAAACTCATATTTTCCGACGGGCATCCACATATAAAGAGCTTTTGAACTCTCCTTGCCGAGACCTTGGACGAGTTCGTGAGTGAGCGTATTCATATCAATAAAGACAACGCCCATTTCTTCGGCAACGTTGCGAGGAGCGAAACGATAGTCGCCGTGGGTGTCCATCAGCGTGTCGCCCTCGGCGGGATAGTTTTCCAAACCTTTTTTCCAAGTTTTCTGACGATCGTCGGTCTGAGCGGCAGCAATACCGTTGGCAGGGAAGTTGCGACGCACGATTGAGTTCATCAGAATCGGAGTGCCACCCTTTTCGCGGGTTTCGTTGACAAACTTTTTGAGGTTTTCATCGAAAGTCGAACCGGGGATGGTGTAGCGATCCGGGCTTTTGATTTTTTCATCATTGTGACCGAACTGGATGATCACATAGTCGCCGGGGCGAATCTGCTCGCGCACCTTTTCCCAACGACCTTCGTCGATGAAACTCTTCGAGCTGCGTCCGTTGACGGCATGATTGTCAACCTTGATTGCGCCTTCAAAATAAATCGGGAGCATCTGTCCCCATCCGCGCTCTTGATTTTCCTTGTCGAGCGGTTTGTTTGCCATTGTCGAGTCGCCGATCATAAACACGGTCACAGTGTCGGCCGGCTGTTTTTGAGCCCATGCCAATGCAGGCAACAGGAGCGCAACGACCAATGATGATAGAAATTTCATAATAATTAGAGGTAGTTTTATTTATGTTTTGATTTTAAAATTCAGTAATTCACGGATTTCATATCAAGTCCGCAAATTTAGCCATAAATTCTCACCTTCGTGCCTAAAACTAACGCAGACACCCTATCGATTAGTCTTTTTTAACAACTATTACACGTTTTGGAGTCATTCAAACAAAAGAATAGTTATCGAAAAATGTTAACTTTGCAAAAAATACAAGAACTACCGTTTTTTACCAATCGGAAACGATCAACGTTAATTTTTACCTGATAAAACCGATCAATCAACAAAAAAACAATCTAATAATACCAATGACATTCAAGAAAATCGTCTATGCCGCTGCGCTGACACTTCCGTTGCAGGCATTTGTGGCATGTCAAGACTCATCGGTCATCGATCGCCAAGCACTCGTCGAACGCAACAATCCGCATATCACAGCTATCGACACTTTGGCATCGCTCTCGGTCGGCAATGGTGAATTTGCCGTGACTGTCGACGTGACCGGTCTTCAATCTTTCCCTGAATTTTACAGCAAGGGTGTGCCCCTCGGCACTCAAAGCCAATGGGGATGGCACAGTTTTGCCAACCCCAAGAATCTGAAATTTGAAGAGACGCTCAAAGACTACGACTTCGGCCGCGGTCGCAAAGAGCCTTACTCCGTACAATTCAACGAAGAGGGTCGCAACCGCGAGGCTGCCAATTGGTATCGCGTCAACCCTCACCGTCTCCACCTTGGTGCAATCGGTTTTGCAGAACTTTCGACCGAACAAATCTCCGACATCGATCAGACGCTCGATATGTGGAACGGCGAAATCCGCTCCGATTTCAAGGTTGACGGAGCTCCCGTCAGCGTCCGCACCTACGTTCATCCCGAAAAAGACATGATGGCGGCATCAATCAAGTCGGAAAAACGCCTTCCCGTCGCACTCCGTATGCCCTACCCGACCGGCGGACACTGTGACGACGCTTGCAACTGGAACGCCGACTCGCTCCACTTCACGGAAATCATTGCCTCCGACGCAACCCATGCCGTGATTCGCCACACGCTCGACTCTACGTCTTACTACATCAACCTTGCATGGACCGGCGCTGACGCTCCCGTGATGACCGGTCGCAACGTAGCAGTAATCACCCCGACTGCCGACGAATGGACATTCACAGCCACATTCTCGCCCGAAGCTATCGAAGACGAGAACCCGACAGTCGAAGAAACCCGCACAGCAGCATCCGACTATTGGACTTCATTTTGGAGCAACGGCGGCGTAGTCGATTTCAGCGACTGCACCGACCCGCGAGCCAAAGAACTCGAACGTCGCGTAGTCCTCTCTCAATACCTCCTCGCAATTCAATGTGCAGGCTCGACACCTCCGCAGGAAACCGGACTCACCTACAACTCATGGTTCGGCAAATTCCACATGGAAATGATTTGGTGGCATCAGGCTCAATTCGCCCTTTGGGGTCACGAAGACCTCCTCGACCGCACTCTGCCTTGGTATGAGACATCAGCCCACGTTGCTCGCGACATCGCCGCACGTCAAGGCTTCAAAGGTCTGCGCTGGATGAAGATGACCGACCCTTCGGGCATCGAAGCGCCCTCGAAAGTCGGCTCGTTCCTCATCTGGCAACAGCCCCACCTCATCTACCTCACCGAGCTTCTCTATCGAGCCAACCAAGACTCAACCGTCATCGACAAATACTATGATCTCGTGCAGGGTACTGCCGAATTTATGGCTGATTTCGTCGACAAAGACTCGCTCGGTCGCTCCACACTCCGCGGCATCATCCCCGCTCAGGAAACACTCCGCGCCGCCGAGACAATCAACCCGCCTTTTGAGCTCTCATACTGGCACTTCGCCCTCAACACAGCTCAGACTTGGCGCGAGCGCAAGGGTGAAGCCCGCGTTGCCGAGTGGGACGAAATCATCAAGACCCTCTCACCCCTCGCTGCCAAAGACAGCCTCTATCTTGCTGCCGAAACCGCTCCCGAAACTTACAGCGACATCCGTCTGACCTCCGACCACATGGCTGTCCTCGCCGCTATCGGCATTCTCCCGAGCTCTCCGCTTGTGAAAGCCGACATCATGAACAACACTTTCGATTGGGTCTACGACAATTGGAATTGGGACAAGACTTGGGGGTGGGACTACCCGACAACGGCAATGAACGCCGTGCGCCTCGGACACCCCGACAAGGCAATCAACGCTTTGCTCATGGACAAGCGCACCAACACCTATCTCCCCAACGGTCATAACTTCCAAGACAACCGTCTGCGCTGCTATCTCCCCGGCAACGGCGGTCTGCTCACGGCTGTCGCACTCATGTGTGCCGGCTGGGACGGTTGCGAAGAAGTCAACCCCGGATTCCCGAAAGACGGCAAATGGAACGTCCGCTGGGAAGGCATCAAACCCCTCCCCTAACGAGGGTCGGACGTTTGCGTCGTTCCCTCTCGCCTTCTCTCTCCCTCGCATCCACACTCACATTCACGCAACTCTCATACGCTACTCAATTATTCATTGAATGAAGACAAGAATAATCAGCGCATTTCTATTGGCGGTCACACTCTCTGTGACCGCCAATAGTGAAATGCGACCTCGCCACTATGTACCCGACGGCAATTCGGCAGTGGCTATCGACGGCAAAACAAAATTCAATCGCGCGCTCTACGGTGCACACTCCGGCTTCCGCATGGACTGCTCCGATGTCACCGAGTTCGGCATATATCTCCCACGCATGGGCGGCAATCTTCGCCTGACACTCCCCGAAGGCAAATGCACCGCTCGCTACACTCCCGGTCGCATGGACTACGAACAGGGCGGAGTGACAGTCGAAGCACAAGTCATGCGCAGTTTTGACATGGCGTTTTGGGCAATCACCAACACGACCGGAAAGACCGTCACCATCCCCGTCCGCTACGGAGGCGTTGCCGAGAAGAAATTCAGTCGCGAGGGCGACCTCGGAGTTGACCCGCCGACGTGCTTTGAATTAAAGCCCGAATACTGCACCGACAACATTTTCACAGTCAAAGGCGACAAAGTCAGCGTCGAATACGGCAAGAAAGAGCGCAAATCGCTGACCCTTGTCATCCCCGCAAAACGTTGGCGCATCACTGATATGCCAACCTACGAAGGCGAAATCACCGTCAAGCCCGGCAAACGTGTAGTCATCGCACTCATTCCGGCAACGACTACGCTCCCGTCGGGCAAATCGCTCGAATCACTGCTCGCTCAAGCCGAGAGCGAACGCGCCGAACTCGCATCGTCGATCTCGTTCTCGACCCCCGACGAGTGGCTCAACCCCATCGGAGGCGCGCTCGCAATCGCTGCCGACGGAATTTGGAGCGGCGAGGCTTGGCTTCACGGCTCTATCGGTTGGCGCACACCCCACCTCGGTTGGCGCGGAGCCTACGCCGGAGATGCAGTCGGTCGCCACGATCGTGCGCTGACCCACTTCAACACCTACGCATCGAACCAAATCACCGACATCCCGCCGGTGTTGGCTCATCCGCGTCAGGATTCGACCCTCAATCTCGCCCGCGCCGAGAAGCGTTGGGGCACACCTATGTATAGCAACGGCTACATCTGCCGTCGCCCCGGAAAGAAGGACGAAATGTCGCACTATGACATGAACCTCGTCTATGTCGACGCTCTTCTCCGCCACTTCCGTCACACGGGCGACACCGCCGCGATGCGTAAACTATTCCCCGTGGTCAAACTCCACCTCGAATGGGAGAAACGCAACTTCGACCCCGACGGCGACCACCTCTACGACGCTTATTGCTGCATTTGGGCAAGCGATGCGCTCTATTACAGCGGCGGAGCTGTGACCCACTCGTCAGCATACAATATGTTTGCCAACCGTCTGACCGCCCGACTCGCCGAAGCTATCGGCGAAGACCCGACACCCTATCGCCGCGAAGCCGATGCCATTGCCGCAGCCATTGATTCGACTCTATGGCTCCCCGAACGCGGACATTGGGCTGAATATCGCGACGCCGGCGGTCATCGTCGTCTCCACAGCTCGGCTGCCGTGTGGACTATCTACCACGCCATCGACTCGGAGATCGCCGATCCGTTCAAGAAATATGCAGCAACCACCTACGTCGATCGCGAAATCCCCCACATCCCCGTGGTCGGCGAAGGGTTCGACTCCGACAACTACACCATCTCAACAACCAACTGGAAACCATACTCTTGGAGCATCAACAACGTTGCCATCGCCGAAGTCATGCACACCGCACTCGCCTATTGGCAAGCCGGACGCGCCGACAAAGCCTACGAGTTGATGAAAGGCGTAGCGGTCGACAATATGTATCTCGGCGCGTGTCCTCTCAACTTCGGACAAGTCAGCCACTACGATGCCGCACGCGGCGAATGTTACCGCGACTTTGCCGACCCGATAGGCGTGTGGAGTCGTGCGCTTGCCGAAGGTTTGTTCGGCATCCGTCCCGACCTCCTCTCGAAAAATCCGACGGTCGACCTCATCCCCGGCTTCCCCTCCGAATGGGATAACGCGTCGATCAACTACCCCGACATTGCCTACGACTTCCGCCACGACGGCAAACGTATATCTTACAAGATTTCAAACCGCTACGGCAAAAATTCGGCTCTCCGACTCACCGTAGCCGTCAACGGCGTTGAAAAAGTCACCGTCAACGGCAAACCATGCCGCTGGGAAAGCACCGAAAATTCAATCGGCAGTCCCCGCATCACGATATTTGCCGGCACTGCACCCGAGCTTGACATTGAAATCGTCGAATCGGCAGCCGTCACGCCCAAAGCCACAGGTAAATTCCGATCGGAAGGCCCCGTGAAATTCGTAGAGATGACAGCCGGCGGACTCACTTGGTGGAATCCCGAAGTTTCGTCCATCACCCCGGCTGCAATTCCGTCCAACGGCTTCGACGACATCCGCGCCGACCGCTGCGTGACCGCCGATCTTTCGAACGACTACAACGCATCTGTCACCGACATCTTCCGCAACGAATATCTATCGCCGCGTCCGTCTGTGACCACCCTCCAACTCCCCAAACAAGGCATCGGCGAATGGTGTCACCCCAAACTGACTGCCGACATCGACGACTCGGGGCTTCGCTCACGTCTTGCCAACGAAGGCGGTGTACTCAAAACCGAGTGTGGCATCCCGTTTGCCCTCCCTGCCGTCGGCAACAACATCATTTTCACTTCGCTTTGGGACAACTACCCCGACAGCGCAACCGTGAGCCTCAACGGTCACGCCTCTCACCTATATCTATTAATGGCGGGCTCGACCAACCACATGCAGTGGGGCATTGAAAACGGACTCCTCCGCGTGCGTTACGCCGACGGCAGCGAGTCTGTCACCCCCCTCATCAATCCTCACAACTGGGCACCGATCGAACTCGACTTCTATCACGATGACTACGCTTTTGCGCAAGCTCCCGGCGCACTTCCGCCCTATCGTCTCCACCTCGCAACCGGACGCATGAGCCGTCAGCTCGGCGACGAACTCGGCATTAAAGGCGTGGGCGACCGCTTCATCAACGGCGGAGCCGGAATCGTGCTTGACCTCCCCGTCGACCCGTCGCGCGAATTGAAATCGCTCACGATTGAAACCCTCTCGGGCGACGTCGTCATCGGTCTCATGGGCTTAACCATACAGCGACCGTAAAAGCCGACATCCACCCCACCTCATTTCATCAATCAATCACTTGTCTATGAATCGTATTCAAAGCATATTGACTCTCGGATTGCTCTCGTGGTCAGCCTGCCATGCAGCGGAAGCCTCTCAACCCTCGGCTGCGACGGCGACAACGACAGTGTCACAGACCGACTGGTATCCGACCACGGTCGAAAACCGTCCGTTTGTCCGCTGGTGGTGGCTCGGCAGCGCCGTCGACCGCGAAGGCTTGACATTCAACCTCGAAGAGTTCTCTAAAAAAGGGCTCGGAGGAGTCGAAATCACCCCGATCTACGGCGTTAAGGGCAACGAAGCCAACGACATCGACTATCTTTCGCCCGAATGGATGGAAATGTTGCGCCACACAATTGCCGAAGGCAACCGTCTCGGTCTTCAAATCGACATGAACAACGGCACCGGCTGGCCCTTCGGAGGGCCGGAAGTCACTCCCGAGTTCAGCGCACGCAAGCGCGTGACCGAGCAGTGGACCGTAGCCCCCGGCAAGAAACTGACCGAGAAAATCATCCCGAAAGACTCTCGTCAACGCCCCGTAGCCACCCTTCAAGCCGTCATTGCCTGCAACGGCGACAAGCGCATCGACATCACGTCGAAACTCCGCGCCGACTCGACCCTTTCTTGGAAAGCCCCCAAAGGCAAAGGCAATTGGAAGGTCTATGCAATCTTCTGCGGACGGACGTTTCAAAAAGTCAAGCGTGCCGCTCCCGGCGGAGTCGGACTCGTCGTCAACCACTACGACAGCGTCGCCATCAATCACTATCTCGACCGCTTCGATAGAGCGTTTGACGCATCAGGTTGCCCGATTCCCGACACATTCTTCAACGACTCCTACGAAGTCTACGGCTCGGACTGGGCTGACAACATCCTCGACGAATTTCGTCGCGACCACGGTTACAGCCTCGAACTCTACATTCCCGAATTTGTCGACGAGACCAACCACAACGACCTGCGCTCACGCATCGTCCGCGACTATCGTGCGACACTCGCCCGAATGCTCCGCGAGAACTTCACTGACGTGTGGATGGCGCGCGCCCACGCCCAAGGAGCTCGCATCCGCAACCAAAGCCACGGTTCGCCCGCCAACATCATAGACCTCTATGCCGCCGTCGACATTCCCGAATGTGAATCGTTCGGACAAACCGACTTTTCGATTCCGGGACTGATTCAAGACGGGCCCACCCGACCGAGCGACTCCGACCCCGCTGTGCTCAAATTTGCGTCGTCGGCAGCCCACATCACCGGCAAGCGTCTGACCTCGGCTGAAACACTCACTTGGCTGACCGAACACTTCCGGACCTCGCTCTCACGCTGCAAACCCGAGCTCGACCAAATGTTTTGCTCGGGAGTCAACCACGTCTACTTCCACGGCGCACCATACTCGCCCAAAGGCGCAGCGTTTCCGGGATGGATGTTCTACGCAGCAATAAATATGTCGCCGACCAACAGCATCTGGCACGACGCCGACTCGCTTTTCGGCTACGTCAGCCGCTGTCAATCATTCCTGTCGGCAGGCATACCCGACAATGACATTCTGCTCTACTTCCCGATTGAAGAAATCTGGCAGCGTCAGGGCGGCAATCCATACTTGATGTTTGACATCCACAAGATGCACCAGCGTATGCCCGACATCAAACTCGCTGTCTCCGAAGTCATGAAAGCCGGCTACGACACCGACTATATTTCCGACGCGCTTCTCGACGAAATCAATGTCAACGCTTCCGGACGCATCGATGCCAAAGGCGGAGCCGTCTACGGCGCAATCGTCGTTCCTCCGGCCAAATTCATCCAACCGTCGACACTACGACGACTGCTTCAACTCGCCACCGACGGCGCAACCCTTATCTTTGTTGGACAGACTCCCGCCGATGTCCCCGGACTTTCCGACCTCGCAGCCCGTCGCGCCGACCTCGCGTCGTTGACCTCTCGCATCCCCACTGTCGGAACATCCGCAACCGAAACCTCATTCGGCAAGGGACGCATCATCACTGCACCCGACTTCGCCTCTGCCCTCTCGCTGACGGGTATCACACCCGAGAGCATGAGAATCGACAACGGATTGTCAATGATACGCCGACGCAACGAAGCCGGAGGACACAACTACTTCATCTCACTGCTTCAAAACCGTCCGCTCGACGGCTGGGTCAAGCTCATCAATCCCGCCGCCGCAGTCGAAATCTTCGACCCCGTCACAGGCTCGAAAGGCATGGCTCAAATCCGCCGCTCTGCATCGGGGCAGACCGAACTCCGCCTCCAACTCGAACCAGGACAGTCATTGCTGCTCAAAACATTCCCCACCCCCGTCGCCGACCCCTCCGTCGCCGATTGGGCTTACGTCGAAGCCAAGGGCTCGCCGATTGTCATCGACCGCGGTTGGTCAATCTCATTCCCCGAGAGCCAACCGGCAATCTCCGGGACGTTTGCCACCGACACCTTGACTCAATGGTGTCACCTCCCCGATCCCGCCGCCTCGGTCAACTTCGGCACCGGACGCTACACTGTCGAGTTCTCCCTCGACGACCCTGCGAGTGCCGACGAGTGGCTGCTCGACCTCGGTGAAGTCCGCGAGAGTGCCGATGTCAAAGTCAACGGCATCCCGGCAGGCAAAGCGTGGAGCGTCCCCTTCACCCTCCGCATCGGCTCACTGCTCCGCAAAGGGGTCAACCGTCTCGAAATCGACGTGACCAACCTCCAAGCCAACCGCATCGCCGACTATGAGCGTCGAGGAGTCAACTGGCGCATATTCAAAGATGCCAACATTGCCTCCGTCACCAACGCCAAGAAATTCAACTTCGGCGAATGGCCCACAATCCCGTCGGGACTCAACTCAAAAGTCTCCCTCACACCTCTCACCCTCTCGACATCGAAAAACAAATAATCAAACAACAAATAAACCAAACCACAACGATGAAAAAACTACTGCTTCTCGCCCTGACCGCACTGTTTGCGCTCCCGACATTTGCAGCCGACGAGCTTCCGCCTCGCGAAAAGACTCTGAAAACGATAGTCAAAGTCAATGACTACTACCTCAAAAAACATCCCGACCCTCTGTTGGGCATCCCCTACTACTCTCGCAAGAAAGTCTACGAAGCCAACATCTGGACTCGCGCCGTCTACTTTGAAGGGCTCATGGCTCTCCATGCAATCTACCCCGACAACCGCTACTATGACTACGCCTACGAATGGGCGGAAGGCTTCAAATGGGGTATGCGTCGCGACGACACCACTACTCGCAATGCCGACAACTATTGTTGCAGCCAAACCTATATCGACCTCTACCGCCTGACACCCGAGCCCCGAATGCTCACCAAAGTCAAAGCCTGCATGAATATGCTCGTCAACACTCCCCAAGTCGGCGACTGGACATGGATCGACGCAATCCAGATGGGTATGCCCGCACTCGCAAAAATGAGCAAACTCACCGGCGACCAACGCTACAACGAGAAGGCTTGGAAAATGTATGAATTTTCACGCAACACCCTCGCCGGCGGACTCTTTAACGAAAAAGAAGGCTTGTGGTGGCGCGACAAAGACTTCGTCCCCCCCTACAAAGAGCCCAACGGCAAAAATTGCTACTGGTCGCGTGGCAACGGATGGGTAGTCGCAGCCCTCGCCCGTGTTCTCGACGAAATTCCTGCCGACGAACCTCATCGCAACACCTACATCAAAGACCTCAAAACGATGTGTGAAGCAGCCGTCAAATGTCAACGCGCCGACGGCTTCTGGAACGTAAGTCTCCACGACGAGAGCAACTTCGGCGGCAAGGAAACCACCGGCACTGCACTCTTTGTCTACGGTATGGCATGGGGTGTCAACAACGGCATCCTCGACCGTGCCACCTACCTCCCCGTGATCACCAAAGCATGGAATGCGATTGTCAACGACGCAATCCACCCCGACGGATACATCGGATTCGTTCAAGGCACAGGTAAAGAACCCAAAGACGGTCAACCAGTGGCCTACGACTCCAAACCCGACTTCGACGACTACGGCACTGGCTGCGTCCTCCTCGCCGGCTCGGAAGTCTACAAACTCTAAGCCCATGCAATAGCCTCTGGGGGCTATTAAAATCATTTTTACGGAATCCGATTTGAAAAATTCTCTATCTACTCAAATCGGCTTCCGTTTTTTGTGCGTACCTTTGCATTGCAAAATCATTTGTCTACGAATCAAAATTCGTGGCTGAACCGTTTTTCAATAAAAAAACTTCAACAATGAAAGAGTTTAAGGATATGGAATTTGGCGGCGAACGTCCGCTGTTTGCTTCACACGACTTGCGACTTGTCAATGTCACAATCCACGCCGGAGAGTCGGCTTTGAAATGCTGCACCGACATCGAAGCCGACCACTGTCGGTTTGAAGGTAAATATCCCTTTTGGCACGTCGACGGGTTTAAAGTAGCCGACTGCGTGTTCACCCCCGGCGCACGAGCCGCTCTGTGGTATTCGCGCAACCTTGTGATGACCGACACCATCGTCGAAGCCCCGAAAATGTTTCGCGAAATGGAAAACCTCTCGCTGACCAACGTCCGCATCCCCGACGCGCAGGAGACCCTCTGGCACTGCCGCAACGTCAGCCTCCGCAACGTCGAAGTAGCCAATGCCGACTATCTTTTCATGCACTCAGCCGACATCGACATTGCCGACTATCGTCAGCAGGGCAACTATTCATTTCAATATTGCACCAACGTTGTCATCCGCAACGCACACATCGACTCGAAAGACGCCTTTTGGAACACGAAAAATGTCACTGTCTACGACTCCGAGCTGACGGGTGAATATCTCGGATGGCATTCCGAAAACCTGCGACTCGTCCGCTGCCGCATCTCTGGCACTCAACCGCTTTGCTACTGCAAAAACCTCGTCATGGAGGACTGCACGATGGCCGACGACGCCGATCTCGCGTTTGAAGACTCCGACCTCCAAGCCACTGTCAACTCTGCAATCGTCAGCGTCAAGAATCCGCGCCACGGGTCGCTCAAAGCCGTCTCGATCGGCGAAACTATCATCGATGCCAACGTCCTCGCACCCGCCGATTGCAAAATCGTGACGGATAAGTAACACTCACTCCATTTCTATCCTCTACCCCCCCCAAAAAAAATCCCAATCGCAATGTCATCACAGCAAAAATTCGATTTCGATAAAATTGTCGACCGTCACGACACCAACTCGTGTAAATGGGACAAACGCCCCGACGTGCTCCCCCTTTGGGTCGCCGACATGGACTTTCAAGCAGCTCCCTGCATCATTGAAGCCCTCCACCGTCGCATCGACCACGGAGTGTTTGGCTACACCTCCGTCGGCGACAGATACTATAAGGCACTGATCGACTGGTTCGCTTCGCGCCACAACGTAGCGATAGCTCGCGAATCGGTCATCCTCATCCCCGGCATCGTCCCCGCCCTTTCAGCAATTGTCAAGGCACTCGCCCCCGCAGGCTCGGGAGTAATCATCCAACCGCCGGTCTACAACTGCTTCTTCTCATCGGTGCGCAACAACGACTGCCGCATCGTCGAAAATCCGCTCATCCGCCGCGACATTTCCGACCGCGAGTTCACCTTCGAGATGGACTACGACGGCCTCGAACGCCTCGCCGCCGACCCCGACAATAAATTGCTGATTCTCTGCAACCCTCACAACCCTGCCGGACGCGCTTGGACTCGCGAAGAGCTTGAACGCCTTGCCGAAATCTGCAAGCGCAACGATGTCACAGTCGTCAGCGACGAAATCCACAACGAACTGACCATGCCGGGACGCAAATATGTCTCCTATGCGACAATCGACCCCATGGCTACAATCTGCGTCTCGCCCTCGAAGTCGTTTAACATCGCCGGCTTGCAGATAGCCAACATCGTAGCCCCCGACGCAACCCAACGCGCACTGATCGACCGCGCAATAAACATCAACGAGGTCTGCGACGTCAACTCTCTCGGTGTCGAAGCCCTCTGTGCGGCATACTCGCCCGAGGGCGAAGAGTGGCTCGACGCATTGCGCCAATACCTCCTCGACAACTACCGCTTCATGTGTGACTACCTCGGTCGCCGCCTCCCGCAGTGTCCCATCGCACGCCTCGAAGCCACCTATCTCCCGTGGGTCGACATCACGCAACTCGGTGTCACCGCCGAATCGCTCGTCCAACGCCTCCTCGACGAAGCCCGCGTCTGGATCAACCCGGGGACAATGTATGGCGCGGAAGGCTATGTGAGATTCAACATTGCCTGTCCGCGAGCAACCCTCGCCGAAGCACTCAAACGAATCTGCGACACTCTCGCCACAAACGAATAATCAGCGGAGTGAATGGCTGACATTTCACTCATACGCTCAGGCAAACCGATGACGTTCGGTCAGCAGTTGAAGCTGACCGCCCAATTGTCGTGGCCCGCAATGATGGCTCAACTGTCGAGCATCCTGATGCAATATATCGACGCTGCAATGGTCGGACGGCTCGGAGCCGACGACTCGGCAGCCGTCGGACTCGTGTCGACAAGCCTATGGCTGTTTTGGGGCATCTGCTCGGCAGTCACGGTCGGCTTCTCCGTGCAGGTAGCCCATCGCATCGGCGCGTCGGACCTCGACGGCGCACGTCGGGTGCTCCGCCAATCGATTGTCGCCTGCCTGCTGTTCAGCGTCACGGTCGCCACCGTCGGCGCAGCCATAGCCCCCCACCTACCCTCGTGGCTCGGCGGAACGGCGGACGTCAGTTCGAAAGCGTCGACCTACTTCCTCGTCTTCGTCCTCGCCCTCCCGCTCCTAACCATGAACTACCTCGGCGGAGGGATGCTACGCTGTGCAGGCAACATGAAAGTGCCCGGCGGACTCAACGTCATGATGTGTCTGCTCGACATCATCTTCAACTTCTTCCTCATCTTCCCGACACGCGAAATCACGCTCGTCGGCCACTCGCTGACGATTCCCGGAGCCGGACTCGGCATCCTCGGCGCAGCGTTGGGCACAGTCTCCGCCGAAATCATCACGGCAGGCACAATGATGTGGTTTCTCTGCACTCGCGAAAAGTCGCTCCGCATCGTCGGCGAACGAGGCTCGTTTCGCCCGACCCGTCAGGTCATCACGAAAGCCTTGCGCGTCTCCGCACCGATGACGCTCGAACACGCCGTCATCTGCGGCGCACAAATCGCCGTCACCGTCATCGTAGCCCCACTCGGAGTCATGGCAATCGCAGCCAACGCCTTTGCCGTCACCGCCGAAAGCATTTGCTATATGCCCGGCTACGGAATCGGCGACGCCGCCACAACGCTCGTCGGGCAAAGCTACGGAGCAAAACGCCCTGACCTCGCCCGTCGCTTCGGCTACATAACCGTAGGGTTAGGCATGATCACGATGACCGTGATGGGCATCATCATGTATGCCTGCGCACCATTGGTGATGGAAATGATGAGCCCCGTCGCCGAAATTCAAACCCTCGGCGTAGAAGCCCTGCGCATCGAAGCCTTTGCCGAACCGATGTTTGCAGCCGCAATCGTCAGCTACGGAGTCATGATAGGCGTCGGCGACACGATACTCCCCGCAGCCATGAACTTCGGCAGCATCTGGCTCGTCCGCCTGCCGATAGCCGCCATCCTCGCCCCGAGCATGGGACTTGCAGGCGTTTGGTTGGCAATGTGCATCGAACTCTGCTTCCGAGGCGCAATATTCCTTTGGCGACTCATCTCGGGAGCATGGCTGAAAAAAGGTCTGAAAATCGAACCCGACACCAACGCCTGACCCCCGCGACAATTCGCCCGAAAATTTCAACGTTGAGACTGTCTAACAAGTTTGGGCAGTCTCTTTTTATAGTTTAAACAGGCTAAAAA
>CAZCCI010000043.1:0-14911 GCA_964497255.1 uncultured Staphylococcus sp. | reverse complement strand
ATAACAGTCTGATTCAGACTGCAAAAGTAATTTCAAATCGTTGCGCAGCAGGATTAAACCATAGCAGATTGAACAACTGCAGTTTAAGGCGCTCTTGCGTTTTTTTAGTGGACACTAATGACAGCAACTCTAAAAAAACGAGTATCCATTTACAAGCAACAATTATTGCATTGAAAAAATATCACGGAACAGACTACAATTCCGTTGTTATCTACTATCGGAATAGTCATACTACTCCCCTATCATAAAAATGAAACGACTTAGAAATCAATCGTCAATCTGAAGTTTAGTTGACGACGAGTCAAATAGTTCGGCACTGCATATTGAATATTATTGACATCCGTAACCCAATAATATGATGCCACATTAGAAATGTCAAGTAAGTTGAATATATCAACTCCAAGCCAAACACTTTTCAAACTACGGCTCAATCCACTACGACTTTCTCCATCTTTGAGTGGAGAAAGTAATGCGTAAGAAAAACCTGCATCAATACGTTTATAGGCAGGCATTCTGAAAAAAACTTCGTCACGAGTTGCCCTCGGAGCAGTTGATGGTAATCCTTGCATAAATATGCCTCGTAACGCAAACTTTAATTTGGGGAACTTTGGGAAATAATCCGTAAAAAACAGGCTGAAACTATAACTGCGATCTGTTGGTCGAGGGACATTTACTCCATTAATATTCTCACTTGTCTTCATCAATGAAAAACTAATCCAAGAGTCACTTCCGGGAACAAATTGGCCGAATAATTTGAGATCCAATCCAGTCGCAAACCCGAAAGATTCATTCTGTCCTGTATAAACAATTTTCAAATTATCGATTTCGTATGGAACAAGGTTGGAGAGAGCCTTATAATAAATCTCTCCCGAGAGCTTAAACGGACGATCCAAGGCTCGAAATGTATAATCCGAGCCTGCTATTAGATGAAGACTTCGTTGAGATTTGATGTCCGAATTAAGCTGTATGATTTGATTGCCTTTTAGGTCTGTAATCGGCATTCGATACTCTTTATAGAACGGGCTTTGATAATAGAGCCCTGTCGAAAATCTAAGAGCCCATGATGGCGCATTTGTGGGTATAAATCCGGCAGTCAATCGAGGGCTTATTAATAATTCTTTGTTGAAATCCCAATAACTAAGCCTCAAACCGGCATTAAGCGTCAGAAATCCGGCTGATGTATTGATTTTCCACGCATCTTGTGCAAATGCGGCGAAGCGCGTTGAATTAAGATCTTGTTTTGAGTTAAGATTATATACCATACGCAAATCTATTTCATTTGCCGGCAAGGAATACCCCGCCGAGTCACGTAATTCCCATTCGCGACTACGTTCCATGAAGTCTTCGCGTTGAAATGTCGCACCATAAGTAAACGTATGGCGCGTATTTATGGCGGTTTCTCCTCTTAGCGACAATGTTGTGACTGAGGCTTTGAGTCGATTACGGGCGTGTTCATGGTAACGCCCTACCCCAAGTTCCCCTCCAATATCCGATGTCCCGGCTTGATCAAGCCAATATTCCCCGGAGATGTCGTATGCGACCAACTCATCAGTCAGATATGCAGAACCGAGCAAACGAAGATTTGTTGATCGGCTGAGACGATAGTCAAGAGCTATAGCTCCGAAATAGGTCTCAAACCGATCTTTTTCATGACCATCAAAATAGACCGTAAATTGTTTCGCGTCAGATGATGTTCCGAACGTGGTCGTTCTGTTTTGAGGGGTAAATTTATAATGATTTGTCGCAATATTTCCGAGAACGGACAATTTAAATTTCGAAGAAATTTGCCAATTGAGATTCGTTTGATAATCAAAAAAAGTCGGGTCATATTCTCCTTTTGTATCCATCGAACTCAAAAGTGATGAATTTCGTTTATAACGAAGTCCATGGAGTTGAGAGAACGTCTTTGAGCCTTGACCAATAGCTATCGAACCGCCCATAAGGCTTACCGAGAGTGAACCTTCATAACTTTCCGGCTGACGATAAGTAATATCAAGTACCGATGACATCTTGTCGCCATATTCAGCCGGGAAACCACCAGTTGAGAAACCAATTGATCCAACAAGATCCGGATTTATAATACTTAATCCTTCTTGTTGTCCGGAGGACACAAGAAGGGGACGATATACTTCAATTCCATTGATATAGACAGAATTTTCATCGTATGATCCACCTCTCACTGAATATTGAGCTGACATTTCATTTGAGCTTGTAACTCCTGCCATTGTGGTAATCAACGATTCGACGCTACCACCCGATGCGTCTGGATTTTTACGCAATTCAGATGCATCTATTGTTGCAATTGCGCCGGTTTGCTTTTTAAGTTCCACCACTTCAACTTGTTGAAGCATTTCCGTTGTCAGTTGTAGACGTATATTCAATGTAACATCACCAGTCGAATCAATCAGTTTGCGTGTTTCATCGCGAAACCCTATACATGAAAAATGGACAAAAATTGTATCGGCAGCAGGACATGAAAGTAAATAATCTCCGTCAAGACCAGATGTCGTACCGATTGCCGTCCCGCCAATACGTATTGTAGCAAATTCTATTGCATCACCTTTCGCATCTGTGATTTTTCCATGGATTTTCACTTGCGCAACGCCGATTAAAGCAAAGAACGGAGCAAGAAAAATAAGGAATAGTTTATAGAATGTATAATGAAGTGACATATATACTCAATAACAAGTTGGAATGTTGTTTTATACACTCATATAACGATAAGAATCTATGAAAATTGTATTAGATAACGATATGCGTATTAGAACAAAATATGAATAAAAGTATAGCGATCATCTTTGGCTTTATTTAAAGGAGGAACAACATTAGCCAATGCATTTAAGTATTCGGCATAGAGTTCTACTGACAATAAACCTTGTGCAGACATAAATTTTGCCGGAAGCGAAAACTCTTCCGGCGCAATAATAATAATACCGTTGAATGAGGTTGTTGAGTGACACTCGGTTGTAAACGGCGTTATGATCGGGATAAACGAAAAATCCTCGGGTGAATATGTGACTATTGAATTTCGATAGATTTTCCCATTGACAACAATGGCATGAGCGCGGGTGGAAACCATTATTTATAATAAATTATGCTATCGGATTCTAACAGTTTTTTGATTCCGACGAGCAACAACATTATCATTATGACCGCGAGTCCTGACGACTGAAATAGAGTCAAGATATGAAATTTCGCCTTTTACCGGCGAGTAATGAATCGTGCCATAAACCGATGTTGCAGACTTCACTGAGTCAAGGACAAGGGTTAGAGAAGCCTTTCGTCCTTCTGAATTTTGATTGAGCGAGACATATTCCGATGTTCCATCATTGTAATTCACTGCAATTGCTAAGAAGACCTCAGATCGCGTATTAATCGGATATACATTAATTGTGTAACGGTCTCCTCGATCCCAATTCTTATCGGAAGTTAGATAGAACGTTCTAAAATCTGTCGGATTGTTGACGGTGTTTCGGATTGTAGACTCTCCGCTCCAAAGATTAACAGAATCGCCATCAAGACTATAATATTGCATCCGTTTGTCACTCTTACCACCGGCTTTCTCAGCATCTGCTATACGCGATTCAAGAATCTCAATCGTCTTGTCGTAGACTTTCATATATTCTTGAAGATTGTGACCATACCAATATAACGATGTATCTAGTTCCTGCGTCGTCACATCATGACGCAAACATATAGATTGAAGAAAAGCCCTTTTAATCGAATCTTGGCGGAATGTAGATGAATTTGCATCAATAACGGCTTCTCCGGTATGAATATCGGCCATTATTTCCGCCATTTTGCCTTCGGATATGACATATTCAGGGGTCTTGCTACAAGCAGCAAGAATAACAAACGAAATAATCGCAGGCAATAGTCGACGCATCGTAAATATTTCAATTAAACGATTTTAAATAAATTTTCAATCTCGCGCAGGCAGTTCGGCAAGAGCATTTGGCATAAGCACATATCGGTGGTAGAATAAAATCAATGCAACAATACCACATGAAATTGCAGCATCTGCAAGATTAAAAATGGGCTGAAAAAAGATAAAATGCTGACCTCCAACCATAGGCATCCATGAAGGCCAATCAAAACTAAATAATGGGAAATAAAGCATATCAACCACCCTGCCCAAGAATATAGGTGCATAGCCACCTCCATCAGGAAAAAGAGTAGCAGTTTGCGGTGGCATCGGATTGTCGAAAATCAGCCCATAAAACACACAATCAAAAATATTACCGGCAGCCCCGGCTGTAATAAAGGCAAGACATATAAGATAGCCATTAGGCACAGAGCGTAGACGATGAATTTTAAATATATACCATATTAAAAAACTTATGGCACATATTCTAAATAGTGTCAACATCAATTTACTTCCAAATTCCATACCAAAAGCCATGCCATTGTTCTCAATGAAATACAAATGAAACCACGAAAAGATTTGCAAATCTTCACCGAGATAAAAATGAGTTTTGATCCAAATCTTTGAAACTTGATCAAGGATCACAACGACTAATGATATTATGAAAACGATAGTAGCTCTGCTACGCATTTTATTAAAGATTGGTGTTTTAGTGATTATCAATAGCTAATACAAGAGAGCCGATAATCGACTCTCTTAGATCCAAAGTTGCTAGTATACTTACTTCTTTTTCTGAGCATTTTTCGCTTCGACACTGCGCGTTGCATGAGGAACAGCGCGCAATCTTTCTTTCGGAATAAGTTCCCCGGTTTCACAACAAACGCCGTATGTTTTATTCTCAATGCGAATAAGTGCGTTTTGGAGATGTTGGATAAACTTCATCTGACGTTGAGCAAGTTGACCGGCTTCTTCTTTTGATAGCGTTGACGCACCCTCCTCCAATATTTTAAAAGTCGGAGATGTATCGGCTGTGTCATTACCGTCAGTATTGTTGATTAGAGAGCGGAGGGAGTCATATTCCTTCTGCGCTTTTTCGAGCTTTTGGAGTATAAGTTCTTTAAACTCTTGGAGCTCTTCATCGGAATAGCGAGTTTTATCGCTCATGGTACAAAAGTGTTAGGGTTTATAGTATTAAGACGTGTCAGAAATCAGAGCTGATTCTGACACGCCAAAAGAAACTGTATTTTAAATTTTTGCAAGAGTTATTTTTACTCGTGCATTGATGTCGTCCATATTCATATCTTCGACACCGTCTTCATCATCGGCAATCGGAGCAATTTCAAGAGAAGTTGCAAGAACCTGACGAGAGATGTAGTCGGCAAAGTCTTTAATCGCATCGTCCGTATCATCACTAGGAGCAAAAACAAGTGCAATGCGATCGGTAATATCATAGTCTCGCGATTTACGGATATTTTGAATACGGTTTACGATGTCTCGAGCTATGCCTTCACGACGAAGTTCGGGAGTAACAGTAACGTCTAGAGCAATCGTCAAATTTCCTTCGTTTGCAACAAGCCAGCCGGGAATGTCTTCCGAGATGATTTCGACATCTGTCAGTTCGATTTCAGCTTGGGCTCCGTTGAGGTCAAACGCAAATTTTCCGTCGCGTTCAAGTACGGCAATTGATTTTGCATCGAAATTTTTAATGATTTCAGCAGCCGCTTTCATCTGCTTGCCGAATTTCGGTCCAAGTTTTTTGAAGTCTGGTTTTACACTCTTTACAAGGACTCCTTCATCGTTACCTACAATCTTCAATTCTTTTACATTGATTTCGCCTTTAACAAGCTCTTTAATGGCTTCAAGTGCTTCGCGACGAGAGTCATCTGCAACCGGAATCATGATAGAATGGAGCGGTTGACGCACTTTAAGATTGACTTTGCGACGAAGCGCAAGTGTCATTGATGTAATATCTTGAGCAAGTTTTTGGCGATTTTCAAGTTTTGTATCAATCAATGATTCATCAGCAATCGGGAAGCGATCAAGATGGACTGATTCGATCGAACCTGTTAGGTCTCGATAGAGACGATCAGCAAAGAACGGAGCGAACGGAGCCATCAGTAATGCCACAGTCTCCAAGCAAGTATAGAGAGTCTGATATGCAGCCAACTTATCGGCTGTCATTTCTCCGCCCCAGAAACGTTTGCGGTTGAGACGGACATACCAATTAGACAAGTTATCTCCAACAAAATCCCCAATAGCACGAGCTGCACGGGTTGGCTCATAATCATCAAGTGCTGCAGTCACTTCTTTAACAAGTGTATTCAGAAGCGAGAGAATCCAACGATCAATTTCAGGACGATCCTCGATTGCAACTTGTGGAGTTTTGGGGTCAAAGTTGTCAACGTTTGCGTAAAGCGCAAAGAAGCTATATGTATTATATAACGTAGAAAATAACTTGCGTGAAATTTCAAGCACTCCCTTTTCATCATATTTCAAGTTATCCCATGGAGATGAGTTTGAAATCATGTACCAACGGACAGGGTCAGCTCCGTATTGGCCGATTTGTTCGAATGGATCAACAGCATTTCCAAGACGCTTTGACATCTTATTGCCAAACTTATCAAGGACAAGACCATTCGATATGACGGTTTTATATGCAATCGAGTCAAAAACCATGCCGGCAATAGCGTGAAGAGTAAAGAACCATCCACGAGTTTGGTCAACACCCTCAGCAATAAAATCAGCTGGATAGACCTCTCGATTGTCAAAGGCATCCTTATTTTCAAACGGATAATGAATTTGAGCGTATGGCATTGAACCGGAGTCAAACCAAACATCAATTAGGTCTTTTTCTCTACGCATAGGCTTGCCGGATGGAGCGACAAGAACTATATCATCAACGTATGGACGATGAAGATCAATCTTTTCGTAGTTACCCTTATTATAATTACCCGGTTCAAAGCCTGCTTTGCGATAAGGATTTTCTGCCATAACACCGGCTGCTACCGCACGATCAATTTCATTAAAAAGTTGCTCTACGCTACTGATACAAATTTCTTCTTTAGCATCTTCCGTGCGCCAAATCGGAAGTGGAGTTCCCCAATAACGACTACGGGAAAGATTCCAATCTTGAAGGTTTTCAAGCCACTTGCCAAATCGGCCGCTACCGGTTGATGCCGGTTTCCATTTGATGCCATTATTATGCTCCATCAGACGCTCGCGCACGGCAGTAGTCTTTATAAACCATGAATCAAGCGGATAATAAAGCACGGGCTTGTCCGTACGCCAACAGTGTGGATAATTATGAACGTGCTTTTCTATTTTGAATACTTTGTCGGTAGCTTTAAGCTCCATACAAATTTTCACATCAAGAGTTTCCGTTTCCTCTGTTGCGTCCGGATCATAAGCATTCTTCACGTATAGACCTTGCCACGGAGTATAAGCATCTACATCAACCATTTCTTCTACGAATTTCGGATCAAGATCCGAAAGGAGGAAGAAACGGCCTTGCAAATCAACCATTGGACGAATATTTCCGTCTCGATCAATGAGGTGAAGCGGAGGAATGCCGTTTTGCTTCGAGACTCTAAGGTCATCAGCACCAAATGTACCTGCGATGTGAACCAATCCGGTACCATCCTCAGTTGTCACATAATCTCCTGGAATTACTCGAAACGCGCCCTCTCCGGGATTTACCCACGGCAAGAGTTGCTCATAGTTAATACCTACGAGATCTGCCCCCTTAACTTGCGCCACAACCTCATAAGGAATAATTTTATCTCCTTTGTTGTAGCTATCAAGCGAAAGGTCTTTACCCTTTATATTAAAAAGAGAACCCATTAAGTCATTCGCAGCAACGACTGTCACCGGCTTGCCGGAATAAGGGTTGTATGTACGAACTATATTATATGTTATTTCCGGGCCGACAGCAATAGCTGTGTTTGACGGAAGAGTCCACGGTGTAGTCGTCCATGCGAGGAAATAAGGTGTTCCCCATTGGAAAATGACATCCCGATAAGGAGCCAGAGACGCATTATCATTATCTATGACACGGAATTGCGCCACACATGTTGTATCTTTCACATCACGATAACACCCAGGCTGATTGAGTTCGTGTGTACTTAGACCGGTTCCGGCAGCCGGAGAATAAGGTTGAATCGTATAACCTTTATAGAGATAGCCCTTTTCATAGAGTTGACCAAGAAGCCACCACACTGACTCAATATATCGGTTATCGTATGTAATATAGGCATTGGGCATATCAACCCAATACCCCATACGACGAGTGAGGTCTTCCCATTCGCCAGTGTATTTCATCACTTCGCGACGACAAGCTGCATTATATTCATCGACAGTGATTTTATTCCCAATGTCTTCTTTTGTAATGCCCAGATTTTTTTCAACACCAAGTTCAACGGGCAGACCGTGAGTATCCCATCCGGCTTTACGCTTAACTTGGAAACCTTGCATCGTTTTATAACGGCAGAAAATATCTTTAATGGTACGCGCGAGGACATGGTGAATGCCCGGCTTGCCATTGGCTGAAGGTGGCCCTTCAAAAAACACGAACGAAGGGCAACCTTCGCGTTCGGACATTGTACGAGCAAAGACATTTTCATTTCCCCACAAATCAAGAACAGAATCATTGATTTCAGGGAGTTTCAAGCCATTATATTCAGGAAATCTCTTTGACATTTCGAGATAAATTTATTTTATAAATAGGTGTGAGTTGCAAAAATTTTTGCAAAAGTAGTAAATATTTCCCGAAAAACCTAAGTTTTTCAAGTATGTCAATTCGAGATTATTGCATCAAAATGAATATCTACGAAATTTTAGTAAAAAGTCGCATTGCATTTTCCGATGTCAAACTAGATAAATTTTCTATTGACAAATCAAAGCATTCAGCAACTTTAGTAGCAGTTTTTCCGATATATGCACTTTCATTTCGCTTTCCCCTATATGGCACAGGAGCGAGATATGGAGCATCTGTTTCTAAAACAATTCGCTCAACCCCAATTTCCGGAAGAGCATCTGATAAACGCGAATTTTTAAATGTAACGACACCATTTATACCAAAATAGAAGTCTCCAACTTGACGTATCGCCTTAACATCGGCGATTGTTCCACAAAAACTATGGAAAACAGCTCTCGGTTTTTTGGGCTTAGACGCCAACACATCAAGGACATCCGAAAGGCCTTCTCGGCAGTGAATTATAAGCGGAAGATTATATTCAATCGCCCAATCGACCTGCTCTGAAAAAGCCTTGATTTGCTCGTTGCGAAATGTTTTATCCCAATACAAATCAATGCCAACTTCACCAATTGCAACGTAATCAGAGCGATGATTATCTAACTCTGATTTAATCCGTTTCAAATCGCTATGCCACGTCTCCCCGATCTCCGTCGGATGCAATCCCATAGCCATATAGGTAACATTGGGAAAGACAGCGTGGAGTTGCCGCATAGAATCAATTGTTGAAAGATCAACATTAGGAAATATCAATTTTTCAACACCTGCATCAAACGCACGTTGCATCGTCTCCATCTTATCCGATGCAAATTCATCAAGATAGAGATGCGTATGTGTATCTATCAACATTTTATTTATTGCGAGTTGCCGATTTAAGAGCGAGGTCAATAAAGAACTCGCGAGCCTCAGGCGGAATATTTAGTTGATCAAGCGATGCGATAGCGATGTCAATATAAGCACGAATCAATTCATGAATCCGATCCGGAAGATTAAGTCTATCATAAACATCTCGAATGCGCTTGATTTTTTCATCCGGATTGTCTTTTTTGCCAATCAATTCTTTGACGGTATTGGCGTCATCTTCTTTTAATGCCGTTATCAACAGCCACGTTTTTTTATCATTGATAATATCTCCTCCGATTGCTTTGCCAAAGGTTTCAGGATTACCGTATGTATCAAGGTAATCATCTTGCAATTGGAATGCAAGCCCAAGATTAACACCATAGTTAAAGAATGCCACTTGCGATTCAAAGTCAGCATCTGCCATCAATGCCCCCATACCACAAGCGCAGCCAAGGAGAACGGACGTTTTTAGGCGAATCATTTCCATATATTCGTCTACTGTGACATCCATCCGACCCTCAAAATCTACATCATACTGCTGACCCTCGTAGATACTCATTGCCGTCCCATTAAATAAATCAAGGGCTGAAGCTAAATGTTCCCCAGATTTTATTGACAATAACATCGTTGAGGTCGTCAGCATTGCATCCCCTGAAAGAATAGCCGTATTAGTATCCCATCGACGATGGACAGTGGCACGTCCGCGACGGACATCAGCATTATCCATCACATCATCATGAAGGAGAGTGAAATTATGAAACATTTCAATCGCTATTGCCTGATGAATGGCTGTCATCGGCTCTTTGCCCATAGCCTCACAAGCTGCGAGCGTCAAAACCGGGCGCAAACGTTTTCCTCCACAATCAAGCGTATAGCGAATCGGATCATAAAGCCCGGATGGACGTTCAGGCAATTGCAAATTGGAGATCGCTTGATTAACAAGCGCCAAATATTCATCAAATTCCTTCATGGCTGAGAATATAATTTATAATATAGATTAAATTTGATAGTCTAATACTACTTTTTTCTACGATTTTTCTTTTTGCAATGACGATCTCGGCGTTTGGACAGAGCCTCTTTAACAGAGACCGTACTACCCAAATCATCTTCACGACGCATTTCTTGCCCCTTATTATCAACAATAATAAAATCTAACTGCTTCTTATCTAGATCCGTTCTTGCAACCTTCACATCAACATTATCACCCAAACGATAACGATTGTTGCGACGTCGTCCTATAAGACAATAGTTCTTCTCGTCGAAATCATAATAATCATCAACAAGTTCACGCATAGGAACAAGCCCTTCACAAAGGTTGTCTTTCAGTTCGACATATATACCCCATTCCGTCACACCGGAAATAACACCGGAAAATATTTCACCAAGATGTTCTTGCATATATTCGACCTGTTTATATTTGATCGAAGCGCGCTCGGCCGTCGATGCAAGCTGTTCCATATCACTGGAATGCTTACACAAATCTTCAAGTTTTACGCGGTTAACGCTACGACCGTCATCAAGATAACGTTCAAGCAAACGATGCACCATCATATCAGGATAACGACGGATGGGAGACGTAAAATGGGTGTAATAGTCAAACCCTAAACCATAGTGCCCTATATTATCAGTCGTATAGACTGCTTTTGCCATTGAACGAATAGCAAGAGTTGAGAGATAGTTTTCTTCTCCCCGGCCCTTTATTTCCGCAAGCATACGATTGATCGTTCGGTTGATATCTTTGGGCGTACCTGTTGATTTGATCTTATATCCAAATGCGCCCGCAATTGCAGCCAGCTCCGATAAACGAGTAGCATCAGGAACATCGTGCACACGATAAACAAATGCTTTAGGCTTTTTCTTATTTTTAGGCTTACCAACAAACGCTGCGACTGTGCGGTTTGCAAGCAGCATAAATTCTTCAATGAGTTTATTGGCATCCTTCATCACTTTAAAGAACACACCAAGAGGCTTACCAGTTTCATTGATATTGAATTTCACTTCCGGTCGATCAAACTCAACAGACCCGTTTTCATAACGCCGATTGCGAAGTTTTTTTGCTATATCATTGAGTTTCAATATCGCTTCTGAACAATCTCCATGCCCGGTTTCAATCACTTGCTGAGCCTCCTCATAAGCAAACCTACGATTGGATTTGATAACCGTACGTGCAATATTCGATGAGATTACATTTCCATCATCATCCATTTTGAATATCACAGAAAATGCGAGTTTTTCCTCATCTGGACGAAGCGAACAAATGCCATTACACAGATGCTCCGGCAACATTGGGACGACTCGATCGACAAGATATACAGATGTCGCTCGACTCTGAGCTTCGCGATCAATTATTGTATCAGGACGCACATAATGTGTCACGTCTGCGATATGAACCCCGATTTCATAGTTACCATCTGGAAGTTGACGAAATGACAAGGCATCATCAAAATCTTTTGCATCAGCCGGATCAATAGTAAACGTCAATACGTCACGCATATCAACGCGCTTGGCAACCTCTTCATCTGTGATTCCGGCATCAATTTTATTTGCTGCTTTTTCTACTGCAGTCGGATACTTATACGGAAGTCCGAATTCCGCAAGAATAGCATGAATTTCAGCATTATTCTCTCCTGCCTTGCCAAGGATATCGACAACTTCGCCATTAGGATTCTTGCTATCCTCCTTCCATTCGATTATTTTAACAACAGCTTTATCGCCGGTTTGCCCACCCTTTAATTTAGATTTCGGGATGTAAATATCCGTTGCAAGATATTTAGAGTCCGTCAACAGATAAGCAAAGTGCTTGTCTACTTTAAGCGTACCGATGAAATTTTGCTCCTTTTTCTCAATTATTTCAACAACTTCTGCTTCTGGTTCTGCTCCACGTCGATGCGCAGCAATATTAACGCGCACCTTATCACCATTTAATGCACGCATCGAATTACGCTCGGCCACAAAAATTGATTCGCCATCGGCATCAGTTATCACAGAGTTTTTACCATTGCTACGACGAACAAATACACCCGTTGCCGTATTACCTCGTTGAGGAGACTTATATTTGCCGGGCGAAACTTCTATAATTTCACCATTAAAAGCCATTTCAACTAATTGCAAAGCAATGTTGCGCTGTTGTACAGCCGTTTTGGCATCGATAGCGTGAGCCACCTGCTTATAATTATAGGTGTTACTTTTTTGCTGCGCTACAAACTCCTCTACCTTTTTCGCAAGAGCTACATTTCCTCGCGAACCGGCTTCTGTGTTTTGGGGTCGTGCCATAGTTATAACTGAGATTGGGATATTTGAATAAATTTATTGATACATGGCTATGCCAATATCGACTTTATGCGTCAATATTGGCATAGTTTGCATTTGATTCAATGAAATCTCGGCGAGGGCCTACATCTTCGCCCATGAGCATAGAGAATATACGATCTGCCTCAACAGCATCACTAATTGTCACCTGTTTAAGCAAGCGTTGTTCGGGATCCATAGTTGTGTCTCGAAGTTCTTCCGCGCTCATCTCTCCAAGACCTTTGTATCGCTGAACCTTTGTCTTTTCACCATTGACAGCAATAAATTGCTGTACTTGAGCGTCAGTCCAGCAATACTCCTCTTTCTTGCCTCGAATTGAGCATTTGTAAAGAGGCGGAGTGGCAAGATAGAGATAACCTTGCTCAATAATGGGACGCATACGACGGAAGAAGAAAGTCATCAACAATGTTGCAATGTGACTACCATCGACATCGGCATCGGTCATAATGATAATCTTATGATATGCCAAACGTGAAATATTTATTGCCATAGGATCCTCTTCCGTACCAATCGTCACACGCATTGCGCGATAAAGGCTTGTGATTTCCTGGTTATCAAGAATCTTGTGATCCATAGCTTTCTCAACATTCAAAATCTTACCTCTCAGCGGCAAAATTGCTTGGAACGTACGATTACGTCCTTGCTTCGCAGTTCCACCTGCGGAATCACCTTCGACAAGGAATAACTCACAATCTTCTGCGTGACGAGATGAACAATCGGCAAGTTTACCGGGAAGTCCACCTCCTGCGAGAGGAGACTTGCGCTGGATTTTTTGACGAGCGTTCATCGCTGCGTGACGTGCTTGAGCTGCAAGCACAATTTTTTCAACAATCGTACGAGCCTGACGAGGATGCTCTTCAAGATAATAGCGCAATGCTTCGCTTACAGCCGCCGAAACAGCTCCTTGAACTTCGCTATTACCCAATTTAGTCTTCGTTTGACCTTCAAACTGAGGCTCAAGAACTTTCACGGAAATAACGGCCGTCAAGCCTTCACGAAAGTCATCACCGGCGACTTCAACTTTACATTTTTCAAGAAGCTTATTATCTTCCGCATATTTTTTCAATGTCGTAGTCAAACCGCGACGGAAGCCGGTCAAATGCGTACCGCCCTCTATTGTATGAATATTATTAACGAATGAGTAGACATTTTCGTTATACGTACTATTGTACGTCAACGCAACCTCCACGGGTACACCTTGACGCTCAGTATTAAGGTGAATAACATCGTTAATCAGAGATTCCTTATTAGAATCAAGATATTCAACAAACTCACGCAAACCTTCACGCGAATAAAATGTTTCAGAACGAGGCTTTCCCTCGGCATCAAGATTGCGTTTATCTGTCAAGATCAACGTAATTCCAGCGTTAAGGAATGCGAGATCTCGAAGGCGTGTTGCAAGAGTGTCATAATCATACTCTGTTACAGTAAATATTGACGCATCGGGGAGGAAGGTCACACTTGTTCCCGTCTCATTGCTTTCGCCAATAGTCATTAGACTCGTAGTCGGCTTACCACATGAAAATTCCTGCGCATAAATTTTGCCATCTCGACGCACCTCTGCGCGAAGATATGTTGAAAGGGCATTCACGCACGAAACACCGACACCATGAAGACCTCCGGAAACCTTGTACGATCCTTTATCAAACTTACCTCCGGCGTGGAGCACGGTTAGCACAACTTCAAGAGCACTCTTATGCTCTTTCTCGTGCATATCAACCGGTATACCACGACCGTTATCGACTACTGTAATCGAATTATTCTCATTGATCGTAACTTCAATATGCGTAGCATATCCTGCGAGAGCCTCATCTATTGAGTTATCGACAACCTCATAAACAAGATGATGAAGACCTTTAAAGCTAATATCGCCAATATACATAGCCGGACGTTTCCTTACAGCTTCCAGACCTTCAAGCACCTGAATATTACTGGCACTATATACTTCTTCGTGTTCTTTGTCTTCTGACATAGTCTAATATGATTTCTCTAAATTATTAACAAAACCTACTCACGCCTTAATAATAACGCGCACCTATCGTCGCTAACAACGATACTTTTGAGCAAACAAAGTTACAAAAAAAATCGCACTCATACAAATAGGGCTCGGCAATTTCAATCCTCACAATTATCCCATTTTTACC
>CAZCCI010000042.1:0-15388 GCA_964497255.1 uncultured Staphylococcus sp. | reverse complement strand
TGTCGGGGTGAGAAGACTCGAACTTCCGACCTCCACGTCCCGAACGTGGCGCGCTGCCAACTGTGCTACACCCCGAACACATAGAAAAATGTGTTGCGTGACATTTTTGCGAGCACAAAGGTAGTAAGTTTTATTTTATTCTCCAAAAAAAAATGCAATTATGTCCGTTATTTTGAAAAATATTTCTCAAAACGAGCTAAATGACACTCTCTCTAAGAATTTCTACCAATGTTTTCTATTGAAAAAAACAATGGCCTACGTTCACACGCAAGCCACCATATAGAACATTTATTGTTTTTGTGCCTTTTGAACTTTGTTTATCTTTGAATTGTACCTTTATTTTGTTTTTACAATGCGAATTGCGACTCCGCCACCTGCGGCAAGAGGCTGTTTGAGTTTCATTCCGCTCTTAACCTTGACGGTGCGGATGCGGTAGGCCTGCGGATTGTCTTTCCAATGGGCGTCGGGCGCATCTTCATAGATAGTCGCCTCATATTTGCCGCTCTTGGGCAAGAAACTCAAATCAATTTGCGCTGTCCTCGGATTTTCGTCGGTGATTGCGCCGACATACCAATCGTCGGAATTTTTGTCGAGACGTGCGACGGTGATATATTTGTTAGGCTCGGCTTCGAGATATTTCGAGTCGGCCCAATCGAGCGGCACATCTTTTATGAATTGGAATGCGTCGGGGAATCGCTCGTAGTTTTCGGGGAGGTCACAAGCCATCTGCATCGGAGAGGGCATTGTCAGATACAATGCAAGCTGACGAGCAAGAGTTGTGCCAGCTTGCGAGTCTTTGCCTTCGCCGTAGTAGCTCATTCGAGTTTCAAACAGTCCGGGGGTGTAGTCCATCGGGCCGCCTTTCAGACGAGTGAACGGCAGGATGCAGGTGTGTGACGGCGGGTTGCCACCCATCGACTCAAATTCGCCACCTCGCGCCGACTCTTGTGCGAGCCAGTTGGGGTATGTGCGGCAAAGGCCTGTCGGGTGGGGTGCTTCATGACTGTCGATCATAATCCGATAGTCGGCGGCACGCTCGATGACATTGCGGGCATGGTCTACCATCCATTGAGAGGTGTGGTGTTCGGTTCGGGGGATTATCGCGCCGACATAGCCTGTCTTAACAGCATCGTAGTTGTTGGCCTTCATGAATCGGAATGCGCTATCGAGCTGAAGCTCGTAGTCAGCAGCGTTGGCAGCCGTCTCGTGGTGCATGATGAGCTTCACGCCCTTTTCTTTCGCATAGTCGCGGAGGGTGGGAAGGTCAAAGTCGGGATAAGGTCTGTCGAAACGGAACTGGCGATTCTTGCGGTAGCTTGCCCAATCTTCCCAACCTTCATTCCAGCCTTCGACGAGCACTCCGTCAATTCCGTGTTTGGAGGCAAAGTCGATGTAGCGTTTCACGTTTTCCGTGTTGGCGGGGTGACGGCCGTTGGGGGTAAGTTTGGTGTAGTCCGTGATGCCCGGTTTGGCAAGATTATTGTCGGAGTATGCCCAAGTCTTGACGTAGCCGGTGAACATTTCCCACCAAACGCCGACAAACTTCATCGGTTTAATCCACGATGTGTCCTCGATTTTCGAGGGTTCGTTGAGATTAAGCACCAATTGCGAGGCAAGGATGTCGCGAGCATCATCGCTCACGATGAGTGTGCGCCAAGGGGTGTTGAACGGCAGTTGGAGATATGCGCTGACTCCGAGACGATCGGGGACGAGGTGTGACGTCATTGAATACTTTTCAGTGTCCACGTCAAGAAGCATTGCCGGATAGCCGTTGAGAGCAGCCTCGTGAGCATTGATATAGACCGAATCGCTCGTCTTAATCAACAGAGGAGTCTGGACTGACGTTCCGCCTGCACGCTGAGCCTCGGTGTGGCGAGTGTAGCTATTGAGGGCCTCAGGCAATTCGGAGAATGTGGTTTCCGACCAGAGGTATTCATCCGTGTCGTAGTCGCCGGGGATGCAATAGAGTTTGTGGTTGCCACTGTAATTAAACTCTGTCAACTCGGCTTTCAATGTCAGATAGTTGGGGCCGTCCTGAATCGGGAGTTCATAACGGAAGCCGAGACCGTCGTCAAACAAGCGGAATCGAAGCGTCAGCTCACGATTCGGGTTTTCGGCTTTGAGGTTGACCGCAAGTTCACGGAAGTGGTCGCGGACAGATGAATATTCACCCCAGACCGGCTCCCACGAGCGATCGACGGTCACTGTGTCAATACCGGCGACTCTGAATCCGTTGACAAATTCTGTTTCATCGGCTTTCAGACCGAGTCGGCTTGGCAGAATGATGGATTTGCCCTTATAGTCCAGCGAGTAGACGGGAGCACCGGAGAAATCCACATCGACATTCAAGCTAAGGTTGCCTGAAGGTGAAGTTATGCTCACGGCCGCCATATCCATGACGCCCGCGAGCATAAGCATTATATTAAAGATTTTCTTCATGCAAACGATTTAATCTTAGTTTTTCCGAATGGTGTAGCCATACGGCTCGAGTTCAATCACCACAGGGACTTCACTATCACTGCCGGTCAGCATATCGGTCATTGTCGAGCCAGCGAGTTCGATAGGAGCTTTCACGGTCTGAGTTTCGCCGGAAATATTGACTGCCACAAGCAACTTGTGACCCGGGATTGAACGAGTGAAGCATACAACCGATGATTTTGAATAGTCTCTGAGCTCTCCGCGACGCAATTCTGCCGATTCCTTGAAGGCGGTGTTGATTGCCTTATACTCGTCAGAAAGTGTTGTGGAGAAATCGAGTGATTTATAGTCGAAGAACGAAAGTTTGCCGGTCAAGCCTTCAACGTCCATCGAAGAGTAGACCATCGGAGTGCCGTTGAACATCGACGCAAGCACATAGGCAGCGGTTACGCCTTCTGATGTTCCGTACATTGTTGCAACATTGTTGTCGGCAGCAACGTCGTGGTTGAAAGCATAGCGCAAGATCGACTTGCCTTCGGGAGCTTTTGCGATAGCTTCTTTGGCTTCCTTAACGATTTCCGAAGATTTGCCGTTTTTGAACGCAGAGGAAATCGTAGTCGCACCGTTCCAGTCATAGATCATATCGAAGCCATCTTCATAGAAAGAGGCATCGGCTGATTCAGCCAACATGATAGCATCGGGATTCTTGGCACGAAGTGCGGTGATGAGATCTGCCCAAAAATCGTGGGGCACACCGTCGGCATAGTCACAACGGAATCCGTCGATAGCCAATTGGTCGACCCAATAGAGCATGGCATCTTTCATTGCTGCGCGCAATTCGGCATTCGAATAGTCGAGCTGAGCGACATCGGGCCATGCTTCTGTGGCTGCAATATTGCCTGATTCATCTTTCACATACCAGTCAGAGTGTTCCGTAATCCATGAGCAATCCCATGCCGTATGGTTGGCAATCCAGTCAAAAATCACCTTCATGCCATTTGCATGAGCCGTAGCGACAACCTCTTTGAGATCTTCCATCGAGCCGTAGCGGGAATTGAGGGCTTTGAAATCGCGAACGCAATAGGGCGAGCCGATGGCATTGAGTTCGCCGGGCTCAAAGACGGGCATGATCCAAAGGACATCACAGCCCATGTTTGAGATACGCGAAATCTGAGAGTTGAGCCCCTTCAAACAATCGTTTTCGCCGAAGAAGCGAGGATTGGCTTGATAGATTACATTGGTCGAGACCTCGCTGCCGACCACCGGTTCGGTCGGATTGGAGGGCATATCGATCTCGTAGGAAGAGTTGCAACCGGTGGCGGCAAATGCTGCCACCGTTGCAAGTATTGTTGTTATTTTATTCATGAATATCCTTATTTAAGTTCAGCTTTGTCAGGAAGAGCTACAAATTTATAGTCCTTATTCAAAGTTATCGTTGCGGCATCATATTGAGTGCCGTTATTATTGTTGAAGATAAGATTTTCAGTTTCGCCTGCACCTTCAACGGTCAGCACCTTGTAGGTCACACCGTCGACGGTCTCCGTAGCCTCAGCCTTTGCACCGGGCCAGCCGCCGAAGATTTCTTTGTCGCCCCAAGCGTAGACATAGAGGTCGTCCCAGCCGGTTTTGTCTTCAATATAGATTTTATATTGAGGAGCCTTTGAGGGGTCGACGATCGAAGCTCCGTCGGGAGTTGCCACGAAGTAATAATCCTTGTCAAGAGTTATCGTTACGTCTACAAGCTGCGTACCGTTATTGTCATTGAAAATGAGGTTTTCGGTTTCGCCATTGCCTTCAACGGTCAGCACCTTGTAGGTCACACCGTTGACGGTCTCCGTAGCTTCGGGCATCGCGCCGGGCCAGCCACCGAAGATTTCCTTGTCGCCCCAAGCGTAGACATAGAGGTTGCTCCAACCGGTCTTGTCTTCAATATAGATTTTATATTGATTCTTTGCAGGCTCGACAAACGAAGCTCCTTCGGGAGATGCCACGATATAATAGTCTTGGTCAAGAGTTATCGTTACGTCTTCAAGTTGCGTACCGTTATTGTCATTGAAAATGAGGTTTTCGGTTTCGCCTGCACCTTCAATGGGGAATACGAGGTAGTCGACACCGCCGATGTTCTGAGTCGACGAAGCCTGTGCACCGGGCCAGCCGCCGAAGATTTCCTTGTCGCCCCAAGCATAGATATAGAAGTCGCTCCAACCTGTGAGGTTCTGCACATAAATATTATACTTCTGAGCGGGAGTGGGTTCGGGCTCGGGATCTACAGCTCCACCCGGCACGTAAGTATTCGGGTCGATTTCAACAGCCTTGTTTGACGAAAGTTCGACATAGACATCTCTGTCAAGACCGAAGACTACGACATCGTCGATTTGCTTGCCGTTGCCATTGTTGAGAATCACGTGCTCTTCAAGTCCGGCATCGCAGTTGGCAGCGCCGAGGTCGAAATACACATAGCTTACACCGTTGATTGTCTGAGTGCCGGTCGGGCTCATGCCGGGCCAAGCACCGTTAAGGTCGTTGACCGTACCCCACATGTAGAGGTAAAGTTCTTCCCAGCCTGAATTGTTGACAACGAAGACTGCATAACCATCGTGGGTCACCACTGCCGACGGATCGAACTCTTTAACACCATCGGGAGTCAATTCCAAATAGTAGTCTTTATCGAGCGTCACATTGTAGTCGCTGAGCTGCTTGTTGTTTCCATTATTGTTGAAAATGAGATTCAAGTTAAGGCCTTCGTTAGCAGCACCGGTGTCAAAGTATTTGTAAGTCACACCAGCGATTTCAACTTTACCAGTCGGAGTGATACCGGGCCATCCGCCGAACGCTTCGGCATCGCCCCAAGCATACATTGCCAATTCTTCGTATTCTGAATTGTCGACAACGTAGATCACATAACCGTCGTGGACGATTTCATCAGGGTTCTGAGGTTTGTTGAAGTAATCAGCCCAACGATAAGTGAGGACATTGATACGCTTGCCGAGTGCCGGAGCTTCCGTATGGAGCACGGGTGTGTTTTCAAGCGAACGTTCTTCGCCTTGCTCGTTTGAATAGAAATAGTAACCGTCGGCAAGAGTCTTTCCGTCGACAAAGTCGGCGGGATCGAGATAGATGCCCCACTTCACGTCTGTGTCATGGGCTTTTTCAAGTTGCCAGCGAGGATTGCCTACGGCTGCTTCCACTCCGCCGTTAAACTCACCTACGATATAGAGTTTATCGGATGCGGAGGTGCCTTGCGGCACGATTACTTCGAGCAACTGTTTGCCGGGACGCAATTCAAAGCGCGGCAATTCGCTATCAAATATAATTTCATCTTCCGAGCATCCGACCAATACGGGCAGAAGCATGAGGAAAAGAATGCTGAATATATTGAATTTTTTCATGTTGACTTATTTTAATAGTTAGGATTCTGGATGAGACCGGGGTTCACCATAAGAGCTACTTGGGGAAGGGGGAACCATTCGTAACGGCGATCGCGTTTTGCAGGCATTTCGCGGTCAGACTCTGAGGCACGACCGAAGAACCACCATTGACCCTGAGTAAACTTGTCGAAGCGACGGAGATCTGTGCGACGGCGACGACCTTCATCAAGGAATTCAAGACCCCATTCGCTAAGCATCCAATCGTCATCAAATGCGTTGAAACCGGGGCCGGGTTTTTCAACTTCGGCTGCATCCGAGGTCTTATAGTAGCGGCTGCGCACGTCGTTGACCAATTCCTTGGCGTCATCGATGCTGCCTGCTCTGAGACGACATTCTGCCAATGTGTAGTAGACCTCAGCCAAGCGGAATTCTACTTGGTCGGCATCACGCCAGTCAAGACCAGCCGATGCAGGATAGATCGGGTAGCGAACCACACGGTATCCCGAGTTGGTCTGACCCCAACGAGGACTCATGACGGTTTCGAGGTTACGTCCGAGGTTTTGGAACGTGCCCACTTGGTCGACATAGATGAGAGGCTTGTCTTGAAGATCGGCATCGGCAAGCACTGCTTCGCCGGTTTCATAGTTTTTCTGTTCGCCCATCAAGAAAATGCCTTGCCAGTTGCCCGATGCGTCACACTTGAACGGCTGTTTGCGGATGTCCTTGTCGTTCATGCGGTCAAACGGAGCGCCGAGTTTGTCGCCATAGTCAAAGACGAAACTTTTTGCACCCTCGCTGCCTGCATTCGGCACGAGTGTACCGGAGTTGTCCTTCGACGGTGCGAGGCAGATACAGTTCCAACCGCCTTGGTCGCATGAATATCCGAAGATTTCATCATAGTTATACGGGAAGTAAGGGGTGTTACGGTTGTTGTTGGTCGCACGACCGGCTTCCATAGAGAATGCAAACACAACTTCGGGGCAAGTATTGTTGTTGACTCCATAAATGTCACGATAGTCGGTAGCAAGCGAATATGTTCCGTAGTTGCCGTCGATGATTTCCTGACAGAGTGTTGCACATTCGGCATAGCGATCCACGCCGGTGAAAATCTGAGAGTTGAGCAACAGACGCATTTTGAGCATACGGTTCATTGCCTGATTCATGCGGGTGCGAGTCGCGTTCGAACCATCCTCAGCGAGGAGGTCTTGATAGCATCCGTCGAGTTCTTCGGCAATAAAATTCCAAATCACGTCGCAACCCTTATTGAAATCGGGGTCTGCCGAACCGGGGATATCACCGCCAACCGAAACGTTGAGCGGAAGCGCACCGCCCCAAAGTTCGAAGTTGTTGTAGTATGCCCAAGCACGCATCGTACGCGCCTCGGCAATGTATGCGCGAAGGCTTTCTTCGGTCATACCGATCGACGACGGGTTAAGGCTCTCCAAGTCATTGATAAGAGTGTTGCAAAGACCGATGGTCTCCCAAGCGTGTTCCCAAGCCTGACGGATAATCACCGATTCGGAGTTCCAAGAATGAGTCGAAAGCACGAATTTGGCAGCTTCGTCATAGCCCCATGCGCCACCGTTCCATGTACGCCACGCAATTTGGTCGGCTGAAAACTCATTGAGATACCAAAAGTATTCCAAGAAACCGCTTGTCGCGCTTGAATAGATCGAGGCTACGGCACCACTGACGCTACTTTCATCCTGATAGTAGGTCGATGCGTCAATTCGGTCAAAAGTTACTTCGGTGAGATCGGTGCATGACCACGCTCCGACTGCGATTGCGGTCGCGCTTAGCAGACCGGCTATATGATTTTTCATTTTCATTGTGTGTCAAGATGTTGAAATTAGCGGAATCTGAGTGTTACACCAACTGTCAACTGTGTTGCAGCCGGATAAGCCGACGCATTGTCAACGCCGGGAGTGATACCGGTCGAGGTAACAGATGACGGGTCGTTGCCTGTATAATCCGTTAAAGTGAAGAGGTTTTTAGCAGCAACATAGAAACGGAGCGTGTCGAGCAGACGACGGTCTTTCAAAGGTACATTGTAGCCCAATGTCACATTTTCAAGTTTGAAATAGTCGCCGTTTTCGAGGAAGTATGATGAAATCACACCACCGCCTGACCACACGTTGCGATCTTTGAGATATGTGCTGCGAAGCACGTTGTCGCTACCGCTACCCTTCAAGCCCATGTTATATTTTCGGGTGTTGAAAATCTTGAAGCCGAACGCACCGTTAAACATCATGCTCAAATCGAAGTTTTTCCATTTGATTGTGTTGTTCCAAGTGAGGAAGTGGCTGGGAGCACCATTGCCGATATTGCGTTTGTCTTTCGGATCGGCTGCGGCTGCCGTCACCTTGTTGCCGTCGGCGGTATAGACGAGCATATTGTGGTTTTCGTCAATGCCGGCATATTCATATCCGTAGAATTGACCGATTTTGCCACCTTCTTCAACACGGAAGAAGTATTCGCTCGTTCCGACACCGGGTTTCTGATAAAGGTCAAGATACGATGCCTGATAGATCGAGTTGGAAAGTTTCGTGAGTTTGGTTGTGCCGTATGAATAGTTGATACCGGTGGTCCAAGTCACGGGCTGATTGACAACAGCATCGATATTCAATGCCAATTCGATACCGGTGTTCTTCGTTGTTCCGACATTCACGAGAATGCTGGGATATACATAAGGGGGCTGAGGAGCAGTGTAGTTGTAGAGAAGGTCTTTCGAACGACGGTCGAAGTATTCGATAGAACCATAGATGCGGTTGAAGAACATGAAGTCAACACCGTAGTTGGCACTTGACAATTTTTCCCAACCGAGATTGGGGTTGGCGTTGTTTGACGGACGATAGCCTGTCACCCATTCGCCATTGATGTTGGTTGTACCGCCGGGTGAGTAAGTTGCAAGTGATTGGTAAGCATCAAAGTCGCTTCGACCGGTAACACCGTAAGAGAAACGGGGTTTGAGGCTCTGGATTGCATGAGTGTAGTCCGACATGAAGGGGGCTTTTGCCATTTCCCATGCGATTGATGCGGCAGGGAATGAACCCCACTTGTTGTCTTCACCGAATTTGGTCGAACCTTCGTAGCGAAGCGAAGCCGAAGCAATAATCATGGATCTCCAAGAGTAGTTCACACGACCGAAGAAGCCGATGAGAGTTGACTGGCTCTTTCCGCCATACATTGAAGCCTTGCCGTCGCCAAGCCATGAACCGGCACCGATGCCGTTCCACAACGGTTTGTCAAACGTGAAGTTTTTGTTCTCCATGAACATCTGTTCCCAGTTAGAACGCTCGAACGAGTAGCCGCCTACGATTTTCACGTCATGGTCGTCCTTTTGGAAACCGTAGTTTGCAATCCATTCAACGCGGTTGGTCCACCACTTCTGATAGTGTTGGGTAGCGCGACCTGCATAGCCGCCCCAATATGATTCGCCCGATGTCGACGGGGTGTAGTAATCACTTTTGAGGTCGTTGTAGTTGTGAGAATAAGACAATGTTGTGCTGACATTGTGATATTCATTGTTCCAAATATTGTATTTCAAGTCAACCGAACCAAGGATATAGGTGCGATTGCCTTCCGAGCTGTTGACAGTCAGTTGCTGCACCGGGTTTCTCTGGTCGGTGGGCGACGTGGGCTGGTAGAAAGAGCCGTCCTGATTGTAGACGGGGATGGTCGGGTTCATGCTCAACGCTGTGTCAAACATTCCGTCGTCGCCCCATTTTTCTTTCACCTTGCGGGCATTGATTGAAGCGGTTACACGGAAATGATTGTCGAGAGTGTTGGCTGAAACGACTGCACGACCGCCAAATTCCTCACGGCGGCTTGCGATGTCAAGACCGTTGGCCTTTTTCCAGTTAGCAGATGCCGTATAGTATCCGCCGTTGGCAATCGAACCGTCAATCGAAAGATATTGGTTGGTGTTGTAGGCAGCGTCGCGAGTGATCAGGTCATACCAATCAGTGCTTGCGCCGTAGTCATTGCCACGACGAGCAAGGCGCCATTCGGATGCTGAAAGTACTTCCGGTTTGTCTTTTGCAAACGCCAATGCGCCGTAAGAGTCGTAAGTGACAACGGGAAGTCCGGGTTCGCCCGTACCTTTCTTAGTAGTAATAAGGATAACGCCGTTTGCACCTCGTGTACCATAGATAGCGGCAGAGGCAGCGTCTTTAAGGACTGACATTGATTCGATGTCCTGCGGAGCAAGAGTGCGGATGTCGCCACCTGCCACACCGTCGATCACGATAAGAGGGCCGTTGCCTGCGCTGAGCGAAGTCGCACCGCGCACTTGGAGATCGGCTCCTCCGTTAGGGTTGGCTGATGCGGTGCTCGACACGTTGAGACCGGCAACCTTACCGTTGAGCATTTCCATCGGAGTGTTCATCGCTCCTTTTTGGAATGCATCACGATTAACTTGGACGATTGAACTTGAAAGTTCCTTGCGGCTGAGTGAACCGTAGCCGACAACGACGACTTCTTCAAGAACTTCGACGTCCTCTTCCATAATTAAATCAATCTTAGTGCGACCATTCACGGGTACTTCAACGGTCTTATAACCGATGTAGCTAAACACGAGTGTGCCGTCTGACGGAACTTTGGTCAATGTGTAGTTACCATCAAAGTCGGTAGCCATACCGTGTGTTTGATCACCCTTTACCGAGACACTTACACCGATTAAGGATTCTCCGGTTTGATCGGAGACAGTGCCTGAAACATTCAACAACTGTGCCGAAGCGAACGGCGCAGCCATTAGAGCAAACATCCATATTGCCATAAGGATGAAAGCCCGTAAATTCCATGGTTTTCTGTTCATTCTATGATTTGTTTTAGTTGTGTTGATGACTAAATTTAAAGTTAATGACATCTGTCTGTCGCAAAGTTCGCCAACCTTTTAAATATAGTCAAGACAATCAAACTAAAATCAAAACTTATCTTAACTATATTTATTTGCGAATCAGTCAAATAGTGTAAATCAGTGGGAATGAAAATCAATATTTTTCTCAATGCCGTAAAAGTGATTACCCGAGGCTTTTCACGTCATTTTCAAAGTTGTCGGGGTTTATGGCTCGCTTTTTCATTTTCGAGCGATAGGTGTAGACTGTCGAAATCGAGCAGCGCAGGAAGTCCGCAATTTTTGCACTGTCATCAATGCCGATTCTGACCAGAGCATAGAGTCGAAGTTCGGTGTTGAGCAGCTCGCCCGATTTCAGGATTATCTGCTCGCCCGGATTGAGCAATGCATTAAACTTATTGACAAACGACGGATATATGTTTAAAATCGCCTCGTCAAATTTGACATAGAAATTTTTCAGCAACTGATCGGCGACCTCGGTCGACTCCAATTTTTTCGACAACGAAGCTCTGTTGCCGCCTTGTGCCGCCAAAACTCGGAGCGACTTCTGATAGTGTTGCAACGTGGAGATTGCCGACGAACAATACTCCATGAAAAGCCCGGCGTACTGCTCTTTCGTATGGTTGTAGTTCTTCAATTCATTGTTCTTCTCCTCCAATTCGATGTTAGCCTGCCGCAATTGATCGGAGAGAAGGCTCAACTCCTTGTTTGCATTGCTGACCTCGGCATTTGCCCTATGGAGATTCTTGATTTGTTTGAGTATCAACAAAATCGTGATCACAAGCACGAACGAAAGCGCACTGCTGACCCACACCATGCTGCGCAACCGTCCGTTCAGCTGCTCTTGGAGCGAGGAATATGCCTCGTCTATCACGGGCAACATCTTGCTTGACTGCGCATTGCGCATCAATGCCGAATAGGAGTTTGCGTCAGTGATACTCTTTTTGAGATAGCGATTTGCCCGCTCCACCTCTCCGTCCTCAAACATAAAGGTGGCAACCTCTCGAAACGACATATTTTCTTTGATAGCTCCCTTGACATCGGAAATCGCACTCAAAACGATATATCGCTTGTAGTCATTTGACTGACCGGCAGTTTTGTAGATATACGCCAACGAGGAGGCGAGAATTGAATACTCCCTCGAACCTAACTGATATTCCGTCAGGTAGTTCGACAACTCGGCGATTGCCGTTTGGGAGTCGCCGCTTCGAGCCTTGTCAGCCATGACATACACCATGTGGTTGAAGGAAGTCGGATCGGCAACCTGCCTTATCGAGTCGGCATACAAAGTTCTGAGCCGCTCATTGTCGAGCGCAGTCTCGTGTTCGCTCGTATATTCGCTTAGATATTGATATATTGCACAGTAGGTCGAATAATATGCTTCGAGGAGTGTCGGATCAAGCGAATTTCGCTGTATTTTACGCATGATTGCCAATGCGTCGGAAAACAAACCGGCGTGAGCCAAAATGTCGGCACGCTTCATGGTCAGACGAGTGTATTCGCCGGGCATCGAATGTATCGCAGGACGATGCAGATTAAGACTCACATAGTAAAGCGCGGAGTCTGCATCATAGGCATCAAATTCACTGATCAGACGGTTTATTATTTCTGTTTTCTGATTTTCGTCATGCGAAAAATAATAGCTCTTGCGAAGTTCGCCTATTCGATTGTCTTTTACTATCTCATACTGCCTGCTGTTAGCAATCTCACTATCGAGATCCGAATACAATGCCTGCAATTCGGGGTCGACCGACGCTTTTTGCTTGTTGCACGATGCGAGCAAAACTGAAATGAACAATAAGATGTATATCTTCATGAATTTGATTTAAGAGTATTGGGTATGATACTCGTGATGGTTTATTTTTTATCGAAATGTATCCGACACCGTAGGAAATTTTCCAACTACGGCATCGGATACAATATCAATTGTGTGTAAAATTATAATTAATTTCAATAAAAACCAAAATTTCAGCGCGTCAACTTATTCTTCAATTTAAATTTTACCCTATTTTATCCTTATTTTTTCACAAAAACTGCGGCATCCAAAGCAGGAACGGCAAACTGAGTCGATGCAGACATCTCGACGACCTCGCCGGTCAATGCATTGACGTATTCACCCTCCGGAAGTCCGGCTGAGATCGAGAACTCACAGTCGGCATCACCGAGATTGAGCATAACGACCACATTTTCATCGCCCAACGTGCGTTTGTAGGCATAGACCGACTCTTCGGCAGTCGTAACCAAGTTGGTCAACGCTCCGCTTTGCGAACCGGTGCGCAATGCAGGCTGAGTATGTTTCAAATGAGCAAGCGTCTTTATAAGACTATTCATTTCAGTGTCGACATTGTTCCAATCGATGGCAGTCTTCTCGGCGAGCGACACTCTGCCGCCTGATTTATATTGAATTTCCTGACCGTTGTAGAGAAGCGGCATTCCGTAGACAGTGAATTGCAACACGGTCAAAGGTTTCAGATATTTGTGATACACAATATCCTCGCTTCCGCCTTGATCTTGAACAACGTCGTGGTTGACGAGGTAGACCATACGCGAGCGGCCATCGTAAGGATTCTCAACCGAGACTTCCGACTCATGAACTTCACCTTCGGTCAAACCTTTATTGGCGAGAAGATCGCAAGCCTTTCGGAGCGATTCGATGTCGGGAGTCGAATCGTTGGCAAAACCTTTCAACACCTTCGTCTGAAAATCCCAGCAATAGTTATAGTCGAAATATCCGTTCTTAACCAACGAGGGTCTTGACGCATCCTCTGCAAGCCAAGCGATGCGCTTGCCGTCTTTCAAAACTGTCTCGGTCACCTTCTTCCAAAATTCGGGCGACGGGCCGGAAGCATAGTCGCAACGATAGCCGTCGATGTCAAAATTGTCGACCCAATAGCGCATGGCTTTAATCATTTCGTTGTGCATACCCTCATTGTCGCGATCGAGTTCGTAGACATCCTTCCAAACTCCGCCAAAGGGATGCACGAAGTCACCGCTGTCATCCTTCGTATAGAATTCCGGATGAGTCGTCACCCATTCGTTGTCCATCGACGTATGATTTCCCACCCAGTCAAACCAAATCTCCATGCCATTGTCGTGGATAGTCTTGACCAAGTTGCGGAGATCATCTTCCGTTCCGTTGTCGGGGTCGATTTTCATATAGTTTTTGATAGCATACGGGCTTGAATATGCACCCCACAAACCGGTATCGCCCAATTCGTATATAGGCATCAACCAAACGACATCCACTCCCAAATCTTTCAGACGCGGAATCTGAGCCTCCACTCCTTTTAAATTTCCTTCGGGAGAAAAGTTTCTTACAAAAACTTCATAGATGACACGATTTTCAGGAATGTGTATCTCTGCTGCTTCTACGTTTTTCTTTGAACAAGAGATATTGACCGCCATCGCAGCCAACAATGCAATGATTAATAGATTTAATTGGGCTCTCATCTGAAAAAGATTATGTTATGGTAATAAATTTATGTTATTTCCGCTATGTATCAAGTCGATGTTTCTCTTGAAATCATCGGTCATTTGCAAATTTAAAACATATTTCAATTACTCCGAATCAAATCATACTAAAATCATAATAATTCTGACATCAATCCGCTAACTCACAAATATTTAATCTTCGCAAATTCTAAAAATATTATAGTTAAATCAAAGCAATGCGCGCAAAATATCGAGCGATCTCAACCGCCGCATCGTCACATAGTGGAGCGAATAATAGTCGAGTATCGCGTCAAGAATCGCATTGCGCCCGTCGCGGTTCAGACGGAAACGATGCATATTTTCAAATGTCATACGCATCAACTTGTGAGCCACCGCCGATTTTTCGGGCGGAAGATAATTGCGATGGAGAGGCTTCGTCGTGCGCCAACGTCCGTCGGCAACGTCAAGCAGCGAACCGGGGACAAACGTCGACACATCCGGCTCGATTCCGAGATGCCGGGCAAGATTGAGCAAAAAACAGATATGAAAATTTGCCGTCCGCCGACTGTCGGCAACATCGAGCAGCCTCACGGCGGCAACAATGAAATCATAGAGCGAAGCGTCGGTCTCGCCCGCCGGGAGAGCCACCGACAAAATTTCAGCCAAAAACATTGCCACCATCCGCTTGACCGGGTCGGCATGGAGCGAGCTCAGCGTAACCGTCGGGACAGGCTGGCGCAGCGGCATGATTTCGCGCCCGGGACGAGCGTCGCTCATACACTCAATAATTCCAAACGGCATCGTCAACGCCCTCACCCTCGCCGCAGCCTTTCCGCCCGACGCAGGCAGCGAGAACGACACCCGCCCCAACTCGCGGCTGTAAGCCGTAAGAATTGTTTGCGTGTCGCTATGCTTGGTAGTTTTGAGAGCTATGATGTTTAAATTCATCGGCTGAACAATTAGAAAATCTCACCCCCACCCCGACAAGCGGGAACATGATACTCGGATAGACTTTCAGATATTTGATCGCATTTTTAAAATAAATTCAAGATAACCGGACTTTGTGTGCCACCATTCGATTGTTGAATGAAAAAAATTGAGCGCTCAAACTCGGCTCTATTTATTATATTAAAATAGGTGGCAACACTCTTTTGACCGCCTATCAGACACAAAATTAGAAAAATTGATGCAAAATCTCAAAAAATATCCAAAAATATTTGCAAGTATCAAACAAAGTGCTTAACTTTGCACTCGATTTCAAAAGGCCCATTCGTCTTTTGAAATCGAGTGCAAAGTTAAGCACTTTGTTTGATAC
>CAZCCI010000041.1:11776-16708 GCA_964497255.1 uncultured Staphylococcus sp. | reverse complement strand
GCCGCTGCTACGCGAGCGATGGGCACACGGTAGGGTGAGCATGATACGTAGTTCATGCCGAGTTTCGCACAGAATTTAACCGATGAGGGTTCGCCACCGTGTTCTCCACAGATTCCGACTTTGAGTTCGGGTTTGGTTGCGCGTCCTTTTTCAACGCCCATTCTGACGAGTTGTCCGACACCTTCTTGGTCGAGAACTTCAAACGGATCTGTCTTGATGACTCCGTGTTCCTTGTAGAATTTGAGGAATTTGGGGGCGTCGTCGCGAGAGAAGCCGAATGTCATCTGGGTGAGGTCATTGGTACCGAATGAGAAGAAGTCGGCAACTTCGGCGATTTGATTTGCAACGAGAGCTGCACGGGGTACTTCAATCATTGTGCCGACTTTGTAGGCGATGCTGCGACCGGTTTCTTCAAATACTTTGGCTGCAGTTGCGTTGATAACGTCTGCCTGATTTTGAATTTCTTTGAGAGAGCCTACAAGGGGAATCATGATTTCGGGGTGAACATCAATGCCACGAGCTTTGACTGCGAGTGCGGCTTCGATGATTGCACGCGATTGCATTTCTGTGATTTCGGGGTAGGTGATACCGAGGCGGCAACCGCGGTGTCCGAGCATCGGGTTGAATTCTTCGAGTGAGTCAACTTTTGCTTTAACTTCTTCGAGGGTGATACCCATTTCGGCTGCAAGTTCTTTTTGAGTTGCAGTCTGGTGGGGTACGAATTCGTGCAACGGGGGATCGAGGAGACGGATTGTCACACCGTAGCCGTCCATTGCTTCAAAGATGCCTTCAAAGTCGCCACGCTGCATGGGGAGAAGTTTGGCAAGTGCTGTGCGACGGCCTTCTTCGTCAGATGCAAGGATCATTTCGCGCACGGCTTTGATGCGGTCGCCTTCAAAGAACATATGTTCGGTGCGGCAGAGACCGATACCTTGTGCGCCGAAGTTACGAGCTTGTTTTGCGTCGCGAGGAGTGTCTGCGTTTGTGCGGACAAGGGTTTGGGTGTATTTGGACGCGAGGTTCATGATTGCGCCGAAGTCACCGCCAAGTTCGGGTTCGGTTGTGGGAACTTGTCCGTCGTAAACTTCGCCTGTTGAACCATTGAGTGAAATCCAATCACCTTCTTTATAAGTTTTGCCACCCATTTCGACAGTCTTTTCTTTGTAGTCTACATGGATTTCGCCTGCTCCTGATACGCAGCATTTGCCCATACCGCGAGCAACTACGGCAGCGTGTGAAGTCATACCGCCACGCATTGTCAAGATGCCCTGAGCTACTGCCATACCGCGAAGGTCTTCGGGGGATGTTTCGATGCGGACGAGAACCACTTTGCGTTTCTTTTCGCTCCATGCTTCGGCTTCTTCGGCTGAGAATACAACCTGACCTGCTGCTGCTCCGGGAGATGCGGGAAGGCCTTTGGCTACGACATTGGCACGTTTGAGTGCAGCTTTGTCGAATACAGGGTGAAGAAGTTCGTCGAGTTTTTGGGGCTCCATGCGGAGGAGTGCAGTTTTCTCGTCGATTTCGCCTGCGCGAAGGAGATCCATGGCGATTTTAACCATAGCTGCACCAGTGCGCTTGCCGTTACGAGTTTGAAGCATCCAAAGTTTGCCGTCTTGGATTGTGAATTCCATGTCCTGCATATCTTTGTAGTAGTCTTCGAGACGACCTGCAATGGCGATGAGTTCGGCAGCGCAAGAGGGCATAGATTCTTCAAGAGAAGGATATTTTGAGCTACGTTCTTCTTCGCTGATGCCTTGAAGAGCAGCCCAACGGCGAGAACCTTCCACAGTGATCTGCTGAGGAGTGCGGATGCCGGCAACCACGTCTTCGCCCTGAGCATTAATAAGGTATTCACCGTTGAAAATGTTTTCGCCGGTTGCAGCGTCGCGGCTGAATGCTACGCCTGTTGCAGAGTTGTTGCCCATGTTGCCATAGACCATAGCCTGCACGTTGACAGCCGTTCCCCATTCTTCGGGAATCTGATTCATGCGACGATAGATGATTGCGCGTTCGTTCATCCAGCTATCGAACACGGCGCAGATGCCACCCCAAAGTTGTTCCCAAGCGTCGTTGGGGAAGTCTTTGCCGGTGTAGTCTTTTACGGCTGCCTTGAAAAGTTTAACGAGGTTTTGGAGGTCTTCAACAGAAAGTTCGGTGTCAAGTTTGACGCCTTTTTCTTCTTTGACCTTATCCATGATTTCTTCGAAAGGATCGATGTCAGTTTTGCTTTTGGGCTTCATGCCAAGAACGACGTCGCCATACATTTGGACAAAACGACGATAGCTGTCCCAAGCAAAACGAGGATTTCCGCTCTTTTCAGCAAGTGAAGCTACGGTAGCGTCGTTCATACCGAGGTTGAGGACGGTGTCCATCATACCGGGCATTGAAGCGCGAGCTCCCGAGCGAACAGATACGAGAAGGGGATTTGCCGGATCGTTGAATTTTTTACCTGTGAGGCTTTCAACGTGAGCAATTGCAGCTTCAACGTCTTTTGCAATGGTTTCAACGACTTTATCGCGACCGAATTTGGTGTATTCGGTGCAGACTTCGGTTGTGATTGTGAATCCGGGAGGAACCGGCATACCGAGAAGGTTCATTTCAGCAAGGTTAGCACCTTTGCCACCAAGGAGATTACGCATTGAGGCATTGCCTTCAGCTTTGCCGTCTCCGAATGTATAAACTCTTTTCATTCTGTAATTAAGATATTGATAAATTTGAATATAGTGCTTTTAATAGTTGCATTGCCATCCGAGTTGGGTTGGGCTTGTATTATGCAAAGATAGATAAATTTTCAGTAATTCCAATCGTTTTACTATTCTTTTAGTAAAATAATATGGTATGCAAACATAAAAGAAGGAGATAAACAACGCTAATATGTGTTTACCTCCTTCGATTTGGAGCGACAAACGGGGCTCGAACCCGCGACCCTCAGCTTGGGAAGCTGATGCTCTACCAACTGAGCTACTGTCGCATTAAATCGTCGATTTCGTTTTTACGAGTGCAAATTTAAGGCTTTTTCTCGTGATGTAAAAATAATTTTTCAAATTTTATTTGTTTTTTATTTCGTCGAAATGGTTTACCTTTGTGATTACAATGAATCGCAGAAATTTTTGTAAGATAGCATCATTAGCATTAGGTGCAGTCGGACTTGATGCGTTGCCGGCAATTGCGTCGGGTAAAGATGGAGTGGGCGAGATGTCGGTTGCGTCACGTCGGCTTACGGCTTGCTGTCGAGTGACGGTGTTGCGTCGCGAATGTCACATTGATTTGCAATCGTTGTTTCTCGACGATCCGGATTCCGGTCCGTGTCCGCTGTTGCGATCCGGTGATGAGTTTAATTTTGCTGCGAATGCAATCTGTCCACGCGAATTTTGTCCACGGTTGTGGTCATTGATTTGTCAAGAAATTAATGACTCTGTTGATTGCAACGAGAGGCGCGATGGGGCGGTAAGGATTATATCATGTCCCGACGGGACTCGTCCTGTAATTGTCCGAGTAGACAGAATTGTTTAACTATATTTCAAGAAAATATATCATAAATCTCTCACGAATATGAAAAAATCAATGTTTATTGCAGCTACTGCTGCGTTGACTTTAACAATTTCATCTATGGTAACATCTTCATGTTGCAATTCACCGGAACAAAGTCTGGAGTCGGCAAGCGAAGCCGCTTTGACCAATATAATGACTCGCACGAGTGTTCGAGATTATGCTGATACGCCTATTTCGGATGAAACATTAGACACGATAATCCGTGCAGGCATGGCTGCTCCGACGGCGTTAAATTTACAACCGTGGAAATTTGTCGTTGTCAACCAACGAAACTTGCTTGATTCGTTGGCAAAAGGCAATTGGCGAGCAGCAGCCAAGGCTCAGGCGGCTATCGTGGTTTGTGGAGACACTACTAATGTTTGTCCGGGCGAAGGCAAGGATTTTTGGATACAAGATTGTTCGGCTGCAACCGAAAACATTCTGCTTGCCGCTCATGCGGTTGGATTGGGGGCTGTTTGGTGTGGTTGCCATCCTGTCAATGAACGAATCAATATGGTGCGTGAAATATTTGAAATTCCCGATTCTATTGTTCCGCTTAGTGTTGTTATGCTCGGTTATCCTGCTCAACAACAAGAGCCGAAAGATAAATACAAACCCGAAAATATTCATTTTAATAAGTGGTAATCAACCACGTGCAATGTTATACTTTTAAGCCATGCTCACAGAACTGAAAGAAAAAGTATTCAAAGCGAATCTTGACCTTGTCAAGCACGGTCTTGTAATCTATACTTGGGGAAATGTTTCAGGCATCGACCCTGAGACAAAGCTGGTGGTCATCAAACCGAGCGGTGTTGACTATGATGAGATGAAAGTTGACGATATGGTCGTTGTTGATCTTGACGGCAATGTTGTTGAAGGAAATCTCAGACCGTCGTCCGACACTCCGACACACCTTGCTCTCTATCGAGCATTCCCGGAAATCGGAGGCATTGTTCACACTCATTCGACGTATGCAACTGCATGGGCGCAGGCCGGCATCGATCTTCCCAATATCGGAACTACACACGCCGATTATTTTCATCACGCAGTCCCATGCACGAATGATATGACAAAAGAAGAAGTCATGGGAGACTATGAACTTGAAACGGGCAATGTGATAATCAAACGCTTTGAGGGCATACCACCGATGGATACTCCCGGTGTCCTTGTTAAAAATCACGGGCCGTTTGCATGGGGTAAAACTCCGAGCGAAGCTGTTCACAATGCCGTTGTTCTTGAACAAGTAGCAAAAATGGCATATATCGCTTATGGTGTAAACCCGAATTTGACAATGAACCCGTTACTCATCGAGAAGCATTATTCTCGCAAGCACGGTCCTAACGCTTATTACGGTCAAAAGTAAAATTACACAGGGAATAATTTATTCAAGGCGAAATT
>CAZCCI010000041.1:4249-11676 GCA_964497255.1 uncultured Staphylococcus sp. | reverse complement strand
CTTATTACGGTCAAAAGTAAAATTACACAGGGAATAATTTATTCAAGGCGAAATTAATAAAAAACGGGTGTCGGTTGTGTCCGACGCCCGTTTTTTGATATATTTTCGTATTGAGCGATTAACGCTTGACGAATTTGTAGCAGTTGCGAGTAGTGCCATTTTCGACGATGAGGATGTAGACGCCTTTTTGCAGGTTATCAATGATGTCGGTGCGGTCAACTCCGATTGCCGAGCGGATGATACGTCCGGAGAATGCGTCGACAACTGTATAGCTTGCATTGGGAGATTCGGCTACGATGTCGTCGATTTCTGAGAGACGAAGGAGCATATAGTGTTCGGTTACTTCTTCCGCAGTAAGAGCTTTGGGATAGATCAATAGTTCATCGATAGTTCCGGCAAACGTGCGGTTTTCTTTTCCTGCTGTCGGTTCGTCGTCGCCGCCGATAAACATGAGTTCGGATGCCGCAAAATTGATAGCTTCTGTTGCTACGTTTGCAGCGCGAGCGACTTCGTTGCCGTCGATGTAGAGAATTGTAGCTTTTTCGTCGACGTTGCGCACACAAGCAATGTGATGCCAATCTCCGTTGAATACGTCACTTGCATCAGATAGCGTACAATCGGTTTTTGTCTTGTCATCGTCGATTGTGAAGCGCAACAAAGAGCCTGTGCGTTCGAGACCGATCCAGTTGCCTGTTCCGCCTTCAACATTTGCATGGTTGTGTGTACCAATGCAGAACAGGTAGCCGTCATCGTCGGTTGAACGTGCCCACAATTCAATCGAGAAGCTTTTGTCTCCGAAGTTGATTGCGTCGTAGACGGGTTGAGTGTAGTAGCCGCTATTGTCAAATTCGATTGCTCCGGCTTTCACTCCTTTGGTTGAGAGGGCAACAGTATTGTTAACGGTTGCGTCTCCGTAAGCAAGGTTGGCGATAGTTTCGCCGATTTCGTCCATCGGGAAATAGGCTACATAGTCGGCTGCAGCTGATTCAAAGTGTTCTTTCACTTTGCTTGCGCTCATGACTCCGCGATATATCGAGAGATCGTCGAGTAATCCTATATATGTGCTGTTGAATGCTGTTACGTCGCCGATCACGAGCGGTTCGTTTGCATTGGAAATCGAAGTCGTGAGGTCGTCGCCCGAAGCTGCAAGTTCACCGTCAATATACATGAACAAGCATTTAGCCACAACGTCGCGAGAAACAACTATGTGATGCCATTGTCCGTCGAAATATTTGCCGGCTTCCGAAACCTGAATTTGGGTTTTGGAAATGTTGTCGTCAAGAGCAAATCGAAGTTCGTTGTTCTTGAACTCAATGCCATACCAATTACCGGAGCCTTCGTTGGGGGAGATGACACCTTTGTTAAGCAGATAGCAATTGTTGGTCGCGGTAGAGTTCATCCACAATTCGATTGTAAACGATTTATCTTCAACGTTGATCAAATCATAACCAGTTTGAACATAGCGGTTTGTTCCGTCAAGGCTCAGGGCTTTGCCTTTTTTGCCTTCGACAGCTTCACCGGCTTTTCCATTCATGACGGCTTCGCCTTGGATTGAGTTGACGATAGTTTCGCCGACGTTGTCAAACGAATAGTGTGCTATAAGTTCGATAGATGTGTTTTGACGCACATTGATTGAGCCTTCAATTGTTGCATTAGCATCGTCAGCCGCACCTGTTGTTGAAATAGAGAATTTATATTCACCAACAGCTTTGGGAGCACCGCTGATTGTACCCGTCAGAGTTGCCGAATCAAATGTGTAGGTTACACCTTCGGGAAGATTGCTGATTTCAACACCTGTTGCACGGACTACCTTGAATGTAATCGGTTGAATCGGGTCGCCGGCATAGATGATTTGATTCATGTTGCCGGAGCTGATTGAAATCGCTCCTTGGGTATTAAATTTCTCTTCAAGATTATAGCTGAGATGAGGTGGTTGATTGTAAGCCACATTTTGCCATGCGACAGCCAAACGATACTGACGGTCTTGCATTAGCGAGGTGACTTTGTAGTCGCTTGGGGTTGTTGTTGTGAAAATCAACAGATCAGATTCCGTCTTGCCGTCGTGGAGTATGATTTCTTCACGCCAATCTCCAAAGAGGTCGGCTTGGAGGTTGGGTGTTGCCTTTGTCGAGTTGCACGATGTGGCGTTTGAATATTTACCTAATGAGAACAATGTGTTGATTTTTGTCATAGCCTCGTTGGGCTTTGTGATATCTGTCTTGTCGAGAAGTTCGTCGAGAAGATCTCCGTCCCAGTATACGCGGAAGTTGATCGACGGACGCTTTGCTCCGCTGATTTCCTCTCCGTTGCTGAGGACTTTATTGGTTGATGACCAATATTCATAACCTCTGAATTTTGATGACACGTTTGCAGCAAGACCACGACCAATGTCGTTGCCGGATTGAGCTTCAAAGAAGATGATTTCACCTGTCTTTGCGTCGCGCAACTCGGTGTCATATTTGTAAGATGAAGATTTTTCTTCGTGAGGCATAAAGACTTGGAGCCCTTCGCGGTCCGGGAGCATTGCTGTGAGATGGAGAGCATCGCCGTGACCAGCCCCTGTGCGGTAGAGCAGATTTCCGTCGTGATCAAGACAGGCTGCACCGTAAACAATTTCATCGCAGCCGTCGCCATCAACGTCGCCGACAGTCAGAGAGTGTGCGCCTTCGCCGTAAAGACCTTTGCCTGATGATTCTGATTTGTGAAGCCACTTTTCAGTGAGTTTGCTGCCGTCGAAATCGACAGCCCAAACGTATGCCGCAGTGTAGTAGCCGCGACAGAAAATTGCGCTGGGCTTCTTACCGTCAAGGTAGGCTACTCCTGCAAGATAGCGTTCGCAACGGTTGCCGTAGCTGTCGCCCCATTTGCTGCTGCTAATGATGTCGCGGGGCGGATTGTAGGCTATGGTGTTGATTTCAGCGCCGGTTTCGCCATTAAATACAGTCAGATATTCAGAACCGGATATGATGAGACCCGAGCTGTTGCGATAGTCATCAGTAACTTTGTCGTTGCCCATGAGGACTGCTTTGCCGGCTCCGTCAATTGTGCCGGGGGCGGTTTTACAGATCAATTCGGCTTTGCCGTCGCCGTCAAAGTCGTAGACCATAAATTGTGTGTAGTGGTTGCCGGAGCGAATGTTTTGTCCGAGGTCTATACGCCAAAGTTGTTTGCCGTTGAGTTTGTAGCAATCAATAAACGTTTTGCCCGTGAAACGGCGGTGTGAGTTGTCGGCTTGGTTGGTTGGATGCCATTTGACAATGAGTTCCCATTCTCCGTCACCATCGACATCGCCGACCGAAACATCGTCGGGTGTATAAGTGAAATCTCTTTGTTCTTTGTCTCCGCCGGCAGGTGATTGTCCGCCTTCCGGACGATTGAGGTGGACTTTAAGGTAGGGAGTTTCCCAAACGGATGTCTCCGAAGATGTTTCAGTGATGGTTTCATTGAGGATGGTTTTTACCGTATATTTTGAGCTTGCGGTGCCTGCGGGGTCTGTTAAATTTGTCTTTGTTTTAAGTGGAGCATCATTGACTTTTACGCCGTCACGATAGACATCAAACGAAGCAGCCTTATCGTCGCTGACGAGTGAACGCCACGAAACGAAAACTCCATTGGTTGTCTTCACAGCAACTACTCCGCGGTCAAGTTTCTCGGCTTGGACTGTATGAGAATACTGCGCCGACATGGTCAACGATGCCAGTAATGTCATACAGGAAATGAACGATTTTTTCATGTTAAAATTAAAGTAAAAGTAGTATTTTGTTTTTTTGAAATCTTGATTTATGTAGAAATGCGTTAATCAGTTCTAAGGTAGTAACATAAATTAAGCATTGGGTAATAGCAATGTCAAGAATGCAATTTTACTGCAAAAATAGGCAATTTGACACAAAAACGCAAATCTGCATGGTTGCTGTATCGACTAACTCAAAATCTGTATATACAAAACCGGCAGTCGAGGAGTAGTTCTCTCTCGACTGCCGGTTGATTTTAATTATTGTCCGGTTTTTATTATCTAAAATATGAGAAGATAGGGGAGTATGTATTAGCGATTCTTATACATGTCGTCGTAGTAACGCTCGTAGTCACCGGAGGTGATGTTGTCCATCCACTCTTGGTTGTCGAGATACCAGCGGACGGTCTTTTCAATGCCTTCTTCAAATTGCAATGAGGGTTCCCAACCGAGTTCACGTTGGAGTTTGCGAGAGTCGATTGCATAGCGCATATCGTGACCAAGACGGTCGGTGACGTAAGTAATCAGTTCATCGGAGTAGCCTTCGGGGTTGCCAAGCAGACGGTCAACAGTGCGAATGATGACGTGGATTATGTCGATGTTTTTCCATTCGTTGAAACCACCGATGTTGTATGTTTCAGCCGTTTTACCTTCGTGGAAGATGAGGTCAATTGCGCGAGCGTGGTCTACGACATAGAGCCAGTCGCGGACGTTTTCACCTTTGCCGTAGACGGGGAGCGGTTTGCGGTTGCGAATGTTGTTGATGAAGAGTGGGATGAGCTTTTCGGGGAACTGATACGGGCCGTAGTTGTTTGAGCAGTTGGTGACGATAGTCGGCATTCCGTAAGTGTCGTGGTAGGCGCGGACAAAGTGGTCGCTTGATGCTTTCGAAGCGGAGTAGGGTGAGTGAGGATTGTATTTTGTAGTTTCGAGGAAAAATTCTGTGCCGTAGGCATGATGATGTTCCGATGATGCGGTGGTGGTGAAAGGCGATTCGATGCCTTCGGGATTGGTTAATTCAAGTGCACCATAAACTTCGTCGGTCGAAATGTGGTAGAATCGTTTGCCTTCATATTTTTCGGGCAAAGATTCCCAATATTCTTTTGCTGCTTGAAGGAGCGAGAGTGTACCCATTACGTTTGTGCGGGCGAACGTAAACGGGTCTTTAATCGAACGGTCTACGTGGCTTTCTGCGGCGAGGTGGATGATGCCGTCGATTTTATTTTCAGTGATAATGCGACGCATTTCGTCGAGATCGGCGATGTCGGCACGCACGAATGAGTAATTAGGTTTGTCTTCAACGTCTTTGAGGTTGGCGAGGTTGCCGGCGTAGGTAAGTTTGTCGAGATTGATGATGTGGTAGTTGGGATATTTATTGACAAATAAGCGAACCACATGGCTGCCGATGAATCCGGCTCCGCCGGTGATGAGTATATTGCGTTTCATTTTTTTATTTCAAATTTAATTTATTGATTTTGTATAATCTATTTTGTCATTATTGAGATCACGATATAATCCTGTCGCTTTGACTTTGATTTGAGTGTCATTGCAAATTAAGGAATATGGCTCGCAATCTATTGTTTTATAGAGCACTGTATCAGAACCGATGACACAATAAGGAGGAACGGTTACGTTTTTATAGATTTTACAGCTATTAGCAATCCAGCAGTTACGACCTATTTTGATACTACCGAATCCGACAGAGTGTTTTATGGATTTATTTGTAAACGTTAGTTTATGGAAATCGGTGTCTAAAATCATGCAGTCCCAACCGACTAAAATGTCTTTGTCGAAATGGATATTATTGTAACAAACTAATTTAAGTGCAGCAGTTGCACAAAAATTATCTTCAATAAGCAGATTTCCGTTAGAGCCGATTGCAATAGCTGAATCTTTTCCGATAATAGCTCGTCCTTTGAATGTTATAACGCCTTTGTTATCATAAATAATGCCATTGTTGGGGTATATGCTTACATTATTGAAGCCTAGCCAAATCATACCAAACTTAACAGGAGAATCAATGATGACTTTTCCTGTCGTAGATACAAATTTAGGCTTATATAATAATATCGGTAATTTGATTGCTTGTGAAAACGGTAATGTTTTGAAGTTAAACCAAATTGAGACCGGTAAAGCTCGAAAAATCCAACGATAAGCTAATATTTTTTTGAACAAAGACATATATATATTTATTCTTGTCGAAGGTTTTTGATGCAGGTTTTAAGAGAGTCGAGCCAAAACGGAACTTTCAGACCGAATGTTGATTTGAATTTAGTCTTGTCAAGGACGGAATAGGAGGGGCGTATAACTTTCGATGGAAATTCGTCGGAATGGCATGGTTGAATGTCACAGTCGGTGTTGCCTGCAATGTCGGCAATTAGACGAGTGAAGTCAAACCAAGAGCAGACACCTTCGTTCGAGTAGTGATATATGCCTTCGTTGCCGTCCATTTTACGATTTTCAATAATCAAGAAGATCGCATTGGCGAGATCTTGGGCATAGGTTGGAGTGCCGGCTTGGTCAAACACGACTTTGAGCTCGGGTTTTGTCGCCGTAAGGTTTAACATGGTCTTGACGAAGTTTTTACCAAACTCAGAGTAGAGCCACGCAGTGCGGAAAATCAATGCTTTGGCGCCTGATTTTTCAATTTCCTGCTCGCCGTGGAGCTTGGTGACACCATAGACTCCGGTCGGATTGGCAGGCTCGTCTTCGGTTCGAGGTGTGTTGCCGGAATTGCCACCGAAAACATAGTCGGTAGAGACGTGGATGAGAGTGCCGTTGTTGAGTTTGACAGCATCGGCAAGATTGCGTACGGCAGTAGCATTGAGAAGCTCGGCAAAATCGGCGTCGTCCTCAGCTTTGTCGACATTGGTATATGCTGCACAGTTGACAATCACGTCGACAGCATTGTCGGTCACCATTTTGCTGACGGCTTCGGCATTGGTTATGTCAAGCTCGGCTACGTCGGTAAATATATATTTGTCGTTGGAGCCACGAGAGGCAATGCGCATTGCATTACCCAACTGCCCGTTGGCTCCGGTTACTAAAATATTCATAAAATCAGTGAGATTATTTAGAATAAGTCGCTATGAGAACCTGTATCAACAAACAATAATGTCAGTTCTATGTCGTTTTGTTCCCAAATCAAAAGCCAATCAGGTTGAATATGACATTCCCAACATCCGGCATAAACGCTAGATAGACGATGCGGTCGATAGATCGGAGGCAGTTTGCCATTCTTTGCTAAAAGAGTGATTACAGCCGTCAATTTCGATAAATCAAGACCGCGTTTGACACACCGTTTAAGAGATTTGTCAAAGCGTTTGCCGGTAATGACATTATAGCTCATGAGCGATTTGATTGATATGCTCAATTAAAGAGTCAACACAGTCCCAATGTGTCACATCTCCTTTTCTTGCCTCAGCAATAGCTAATTCAAGTTCCGTTTTTTTGCGTATACGTTTTGTCTGTTTGGCAATAGAAACACCGTCAAGCGCATTGAGCACTTTCTTTAAACTCGGAAGAATTGAAGGATTTTCTATGTTTAAGACAAGTTGGGTCATAACTTTGGGATTATAGATTAACTTTCGTAACGCAAATATACGACTTATTCAATAGTAAAACAAATGAGTCTCCGTTTTTTTATTTATACAAATCGACATTGTAGTCAAATGGCGAATCGAAGTCGGCAAGCAGC
>CAZCCI010000041.1:0-4149 GCA_964497255.1 uncultured Staphylococcus sp. | reverse complement strand
TTATTTATACAAATCGACATTGTAGTCAAATGGCGAATCGAAGTCGGCAAGCAGCGAGTGAAGAGTATCTTTTTCGGATAGAATTGCCTGCGACGGGTCGATGTGCCAATCGATGCCGAGCGACGAGTCGAGTATCGAAATACCGCCGTCGGCTTGCGGAGCATAGTAATTGTCACACTTGTATTGGAAAACAGCTGTCTCGGAGAGCACTGCGAAGCCGTGAGCAAATCCGCGAGGGACGAAAAATTGTAAATGATTGTCCTCGGTCAACTCGACTGCAACATGTTTTCCGAATGTCGGCGAACCTTTGCGAATGTCGACAGCAACGTCGAGCACACGTCCCTTGACACAACGCACGAGTTTCGATTGCGTGAACGGCGGTCGCTGAAAGTGAAGTCCGCGCATGACTCCAAACGATGAAGACGACTCATTGTCCTGCACGAAATCGACCGGGCGGACTTTCTCGTCAAATTCCCGTTTCGAGAAACTCTCGAAAAAATATCCGCGCGAATCGGTGAAGATACGTGGCTTTATGATTACCACGCCATCAATATCGGTTTTGATAACGTCCATTCTATATTTATATATAGTGGTTATAAATGCTGGTTATTAAATTCAGTCAAGATTCGACGACTCGGTGCGATCAAGTTCGTCGATTACTTTCAAAAGATACTGACCGTATTGATTTTTGAGCATCGGACGAGCCAATTCCGTCATCTTCTCGCGAGAAATCCAGCCTTGACGATAGGCAATACCTTCGAGACACGCAATTTTCAGCCCTTGACGCTTTTCGAGCACCTCAACGTAGATCGACGCCTCGGCAAGCGAATCGTGAGTACCCGTGTCGAGCCACGCAAAACCACGCGGAAGCGTCTGCACTTTCAACTCGCCGTCTTTCAAGAACTCTTGATTGACCGTCGTGATTTCAAGTTCACCGCGAGCCGACGGTTTGATGCGTGCCGCCACATCAACAACCTTGTTTGGGTAGAAATAAAGCCCCACCACGGCATAGTTCGATTTCGGGTGCTCAGGTTTCTCCTCGATTGACAGACAATTGCCGTCCTTGTCAAACTCGGCAACGCCGTAACGCTCCGGATCATCGACCCAATAGCCGAACACCGTAGCCTTACCGTCTTTCTCCGCCGCATCGACCGACGATTTCAGCACCTGTGAAAATCCTGCACCGTGGAAGATATTGTCGCCGAGGACGAGACACGCCGAGTCGTCGCCGATGAAATCCTTACCGATTATAAATGCCTGTGCCAATCCGTCGGGCGACGGCTGTTCCGCGTAGGTGAAGCGAACGCCATAGTCCGAACCGTCGCCGAGCAGACGTTTGAAACCCGGGAGATCGTTAGGAGTTGAAATGATGAGTATGTCACGAATCCCGGCAAGCATGAGAGTCGAGATCGGATAGTAGACCATCGGCTTGTCGTAGATTGGAAGCATCTGCTTGGAGACGCCTTTGGTGATCGGATACAACCGAGTGCCGGACCCCCCGGCAAGAACGATTCCTTTCATAGTAAATTATAGTGTGTTATTGTGAGATTAATATAGATTACAGTATTGTTCGGAGATGTGTTTCCATGTGTAGCGACGATTGGCGATTTCAATCATCGACTCTCCGTTTAGTTTATCGCTTTACACCTATAGAACTTATATTAAGAAAAACATACGTTGTTACATTACTTATTTCCTTATAAATCTATCATCAGGCAACGACAGAAGCATTTCTTTCTTCTCCTTTGCTGATAATTTTTTAGAATCTAAATTAAATTTTATATTTCGATTGATATATTCATCTACCGTGCAAATATACTTTGCTGGAATCCCCCCCCCAGACCTGATTATCTGGTACTGAGTGTGTTACAATTGAGCCAGCAGTAATTAAAGCACCTTCACCAATAGTAACACCCGGCATTATCTGTGAACCTGTTCCAATATATGCCCAATCCTTAATCTCTATTTTTCCAAACACATCGAAATTTGGATATTTCCTTCGAGCAGCTCGAGCACCACCGTGAGTATGGAGATAACAACCAGACGTTATTGCTACATTATTTCCTATTTTTATCAAATATGGTTCTGACGACCAATTTCTGGTTGCAATGTGGCAATTTTCTCCAATTGTAACACCGATATGCCGAGCATATTTTATAGGCGACGCAATATATCGCCAATACATATTTTCAATAATTCTAAATGGATTCATGGATTATTCTTTATCAATCAATAAATCTTTGTTTAGCTTCTTCATAAGAATCAAGAGAGCCGATATCGAAACGACCGGCGGGCATTAGCCAAGCGTGGAGAGTCGACGTGTCAGCGAGATAGTGAGCAAGATTTCCGGGAGCATCGTAACCACAGCCATGCTCGAGACATTCGCGAATCATTGGCAGATCGCTCTTGGAATAGATATAAAATGGCGGTACAGCCCAATTTGAAACCGGACATTCGGGCTTTTCCTGCATTTCAAGAACTTTCATATCCGAGTCCACAGCAATCACCCCTGTACGTTGCAGCCGTTTAAGCTCCGGTTCGTGGTGGCACATGATTACAGACGTGCCTTTCTCCTTGAAATAGTCAACAAAACCTTTCAGTGAAAATTCAAGAATATTATCAGCAGCAAGCACCATGATGTCATCATCAATGTTTTCTCTTTCGATTGCCAATAGCAGATCTCGCACGGCTCCGAGACGAGTCTCATTTGTCGAAGTTCCGTCGTCGATGACGGTTATCGGCTTCGTGTAATCAACGGTTTTTACCCACTCGTTGAAAATCTGAGCAAATTTATGGTTTGTTACTATTATATGAGAATCTATTTCGGGAAGCGGGTCAATGTCATCAAGCATTCGTTCGAGAATGTTGCGACTGCCCACTTTCAACAACGGTTTTGGGAAATTTTCAGTCAGCGGATAGAGACGTGTTGCATATCCTGCTGCAATTACGATGTTTTTCATCTTGAAAATGAAATTATTAGAGAAAATCTACGCCGTTGGTCGGATCGCAGAAAAATATTTCGAATGAATCTTTATATTGCGGATATTTCGCGAGATACTTTTCGGTTACGCTCTTTCGAATTGAGTCAAGTTTGGCAGGATCAACGAGAGCAATACATGCTCCTTTGAAACCGGCTCCACTAAATCGTCCGCCAAAAATTCCGTCGGTATCGCGCATGACTTCATAGAGATCAATAAGCTCAGGAGAACCACATTCATAGTTGTTCATCGAACTTTCGCAACTTTCAAATACGAGTTTACCAAAACTCTCAATATCACCGGCTTCCCATGCTTTGATGCCGTTTACGACACGGTCACATTCTGAATAAAAATGTCTGGCACGTTTGGCGAAACGCTCCGGCATAAGAGAGGAATATTTTTTGAGCATTTCTTCGGAAACATCTCGCAGACGAGTCTCGCTTAATTCTTTAAGCGGTTCGCCCTCGTATGCTTGCATAATCCATGCCGCCGTTTTACACTCGGAAACTCTCAGATTATAATCAGTACCTGTCAATTTGCGAGTCACGCCCGAAAAGAAAATACCAAGTTTGAAAGGCAACGGCTTAGGCGAATCTCCACCAAACGGAATCAAACGATGTTCACCGGTCTCAGTATCAAGATATAAGAGTTTGTCAGCTTCGCAAAGCACCACACAAGCTTGATCAAGAATACCGTTATTTAAACCGACATATTGACGCTCCGCAATGGATGCATAGTCAATCACCTGCTTGCGAGTCAGACCGAGATTGTTAACCTTGTCTATAGCCATCACAAACCCGCAAAGCAATGCGGCTGACGATGAAAGCCCGCCAATCGGCATCGAACCGTTGACTATTCCTCTTACGCCTTTTTCAAGACGGAAATCCTGTTGCAAAGCCCAGACCGCTCCGCGAAGATAATCACCCCAGTTTCCTTGTTTCTCATCGACAGGACGCTGCACATTGAAAGTCATCAAGCCCTCAAACGACAGAGAAGCCATTTCTACTTTTCCCGATTCGGTTGCAGAGAATAGGAAATCAATACCGGAATTGAATGCAAACCCGGTCACCAAACCATGTTGATGATCGACGTGTGCTCCCAACGGACAGATACGATAAGGCGAGAATAATTGATAAAGCGCATCACCCTTTCCGAAAAAAGTGCGATAGGC
>CAZCCI010000040.1:0-17462 GCA_964497255.1 uncultured Staphylococcus sp. | reverse complement strand
GGTCAGATCATCGAAAACCCGATTCTTGCAAACTTCAAGGAAGGTCTTTCGGTGCTCGAATACTTCATCTCTACCCACGGTGCTCGTAAGGGTCTTGCCGACACCGCACTTAAAACTGCCGACGCAGGTTATCTTACTCGTCGTCTTGTCGACGTCGCTCACGACGTTATCATCAACGAGGAAGACTGCGGAACGCTCCGCGGACTCGTCTGCACCGAAATCAAGAACAACGACGAAGTTGTTGCTTCGCTTGGCGAGCGCATCCTCGGCCGTGTTTCTGTCCACGATGTCATCGACCCGACCAACGGCGAAATCATCGTCGCTGCCGGCGAAGAAATCAACGATGCCGCTGCCGATCGCATCAACGCATCGCCGATCGAATCGGTTGAAATCCGCTCAGTCCTCACTTGCGAATCCAAGAAGGGCGTCTGCGCCAAGTGCTACGGTCGCAACCTCGCAACCCACCGCATGGTTCAGATGGGCGAAGCTGTCGGTGTCATCGCCGCTCAGTCAATCGGTGAACCGGGTACTCAGCTTACACTCCGTACATTCCACGTCGGTGGTGTCGCTTCAAATATCGCTGCCGTCAACTCGCTCACTTCGCGCTACGACGGTATCCTCGAAATCGACGAACTCCGCACCGTTAAGACTGAGGAAGTTGACTCGAATGGTCGCAACGTCGACGTTGTCATCGGTCGTCTTGCCGAAATGCGCATAGTCGATCCGACAACCAAGATGATGCTCACCAATGCCAACATCCCCTACGGCGCGAAACTCTTCTTCGACAATGGCGCAACTCTCAAAAAGGGCGACGTCATCTGCGAATGGGACCCCTTCAACGCCGTCATCGTCAGCGAAGTTGCCGGTCGAGTCGAATATGTCAACCTCGTTGAAAACAGCACCTATCGTGTTGACTCCGACGAGCAGACCGGTCTCCGCGAAAAGATCATCATCGAGTCGAAGGAACGCGGCAAAGTGCCTGAGGCAAACATCGTCGACGCTAACGGCGAAATCCTCAAAACCTACGCCCTCCCTGTGGGTGCTCACCTCATGGTCGACGAAGGCGCGTCGCTCAAACTCGGTGAAATCTTCGTCAAGATTCCGCGTGCAGCAGGCTCGGCAGGTGACATCACCGGTGGTCTTCCCCGTGTCACCGAGCTCTTCGAAGCCCGCAACCCGTCGAACCCCGCAATCGTTTCGGAAATCGACGGCGAAGTCAAGTTTGGCAAAATCAAACGTGGCAACCGCGAAATCTCGGTTACATCGAAACTCGGCGAAACCAAGAAATATCTCGTGCCCCTTGCAAAACAGATCCTCGTTCAGGAAAACGACTACGTCCGCGCCGGCACACCGCTCTCCGACGGTGCGATCACTCCTGCCGACATCCTCAACATCATGGGTCCGACAGCCGTTCAGGAATACATCGTCAACGAGGTTCAGGACGTCTACCGTATGCAGGGTGTGAAGATCAACGACAAGCACTTTGAAGTCATCGTCCGCCAGATGATGCGCAAGGTCAACATCCTCGATCCGGGCGACACCGGCTTCCTCGAACAGCAGGTGGTCGACAAGCGTGACTTCATGGATGAAAACGACCGCATCTGGGGCAAGAAAGTTGTCACCGACGCAGGCGACAGCGAAAACGTCAAGCCCGGTCAGATCATCACTGCCCGCAAGCTCCGCGACGAAAACTCATCGCTCACCCGTCGTGACCTTCGTCCGATCCAAGTCCGCGACGCTCAGCCCGCAACTTCCGAGCAGATCCTCCAAGGTATCACTCGCGCCGCTCTCCAAACATCGTCGTTCATGTCGGCTGCATCATTCCAAGAGACCACCAAGGTGCTCAACGAAGCTGCAATCAACGGCAAGGTCGACTACCTCCAAGGCATGAAGGAGAACGTCATCTGCGGTAAGCTCATCCCCGCCGGTACAGGTCGTCCGGCTTACGATCGCATCGTTGTCGGAAGCAAGGATGAGTCTGACGAGTTTGACTACGCTCCCGGCAAGGAAGCCGCAGTCGAAGCCGCTCGCAACTGATCAACCCCTCGACACTGAGAGTTTAAACTCTCGATCATAAAAATTAGTCACCGTTTCCCAAGCCCGTCAATCGGAGTGAGAGGGAAACGGTGATTTTTTTGTCCCATCGGGCTGATTTGAGCCGATTCGGATTCTAAATGCAGCGAAGAGGCCGATGGTAGCGAATGATTTTCCGAGGTAGAGAGGGCTGGAATCCGAATTATTTTGTATATTTGCGAATTATGAAATTGGTAATTCAACGAGTCACGGAAGCATCTGTCACCATTGGCGGAGAGCTTCACAGTTCGATCGGACGCGGGATGATGGTGCTCGTCGGTGTTGCCGACGGCGATACGCCCGACGATGTCCGTTGGCTTGCATCGAAATGCACAGCCATGCGCATATTTGACGACGAAGCGGGAGTCATGAACCGTTCGCTTATCGATGCCGGAGGCGAGATGCTCGCCGTCAGCCAGTTTACCCTGCTCGCATCGACGCGCAAGGGCAACCGTCCGAGCTACATCCATGCCGCAGGTCATGAGCTCGCCGTCCCGCTCTACGAAATGTTTTGCACCGAGTGCTCGACACTTCTCGGCAAGGACGTGAAGCGCGGAGTTTTCGGCGCGGATATGCAGGTAGCGCTCGTCAACGACGGCCCTGTGACCATTGTAATAGATTCACGATTGAGGGAATGACACCAACGAAGCCGACAGCCGACACGCTCAACCTCGCTGCCGCCGACGAGTCGATCACGCTGAGGTCGCTCCAAGAGACGGTCGACCGCTGGATCACCACCGTCGGAGTCCGCTACTTCTCGCCGCTGACCAACATGGCGATTCTCGCCGAGGAGACGGGCGAAGTGGCGCGCATCATGGCGCGAAAATACGGCGACCAGTCGTTTAAGGCCGGGGAGAACCCCGACGCGCTCGCCGACGAGTTGGCAGATCTCCTGTGGGTGCTCACGGCGATAGCCAATCAGACCGGAGTCGACCTGACCGACGCTCTCCGTCGCAACATCGAGAAGAAAACCCTCCGCGATGCCGAGCGTCACGCCTCGAACCCGAAGCTGCGCCCCGACAACCGGTCGACGGAGCAAGATTGAATCTACACACACACAACGAAATCAAAAACAAACACATAAACCGTATAAACCGTTAAAACATACATTATGGATAAATATCAGCAAGTACTTGCCGACAGCCGCGTCACCACATCCGATGCCGAAGTCGCTGCCAAAGTCAATGAAATTCTTGAAAAGCACCTCGAAGAAAACCGCAATCCCGAAGTGCTCAAAAAAATATTCAATTCAATCGACTTGACCACACTCAAATCGACCGATTCGCAGCAGTCGGTTGCAGCATTCGTTGAGAAAGTCAACTCGTTTGCCCACGAACACGCCGATCTCCCCAACGTAGCGGCAATCTGCGTCTATCCCAACTTCGTGCCCATCGCACGCACCGTGCTCGACTGTTCCGACGTCGACATCGCCGCCGTTTCGGGCTGCTTCCCCTCGGCTCAGAGCTTCATTGAAGTCAAGATTGCCGAAGTCGGACTCGCTGTCGAAGCCGGAGCCGACGAAATCGACGTAGTCCTCGGACTCGGCGACTTCTTCGACAAGGACTATGAAGAAGTGTGCGACCAGCTCATCGAGATGAAACACTCTTGTCGCGACTCATTGATGAAAGTCATCATCGAAACCGGCGCGTTGAAGACGGCTGAAAACATCCGCAACGCCTCGATTCTCTCGATGTACTCCGACGCCGACTTCATCAAGACATCGACCGGCAAGGAATATCCCGGCGCATCGCTCGAAGCAACCTACATCATGTGTGAGTGCATCAAGGAATACTACGAAAAGACCGGTCGCATGGTCGGCTTCAAGGCAGCCGGAGGCATCTCGACCACCGAAGAAGCGTTGAAATACTACACCATTGTCAAGACCGTCCTCGGCGACAAGTGGCTTGAAACCAACGAATATTTCCGCATCGGCGCATCGCGTCTTGCCAACGCCGTCCTCTCTGAAATCCGCGGCGAAGAAATCAAATTTTTCTAAGACGATTTAATCTCCGTTTATAATTTAGGATAATTCCACGACGATTTGACTGATGTGTCTGCGGCAGTTGAGCCGCAGGCGCGTCAGAAATCGTATATAATCGGAGCGACAACAGTTTCTAACAAAAACTCGACAATGAAATATTGGATCATAATCGACGGCGTTCAAAAAGGCCCGTTGACGATCGACGAGGTCGCAGCCGAACGCAGCCTCAATCTTTCGACCCCCGTGTGGCACGAAGGACTAGCCGACTGGACCACGGTCGGAGCACTTCCCGAACTTGCCGCACTCCTGACCGAAAACTACCCCGGTCAGCAACAAAACTACCCCGGACAGCAGCCTTACGGTCAACAGCAACCCTACGGCCAACAGCAACCCTACGGCGGCAACCGATACAATCAGGCTTATCAGCAGCCCTACGGACAGCCTTACAATCAACCCACTGACCCCAACGCCGTCCCGCCCATGCCCGACACCTATCTCGTCTGGGCAATACTCTCAACGCTCTGCTGCTGCATCCCCTTCGGAGCGATAGCAATCATCTACTCATCGAAAGTCTCGCCGGCATACTATCGCGGTGACTACGACGCTGCGCTCGACGCCTCGTCGAAAGCACAGCTTTGGGTCATCATCTCGTTTGTAGCCGGATTAATCAGCGCACCATTCTCCGTGCTTTTCAGTATGCTCTGATAATCGGATGAGCTCCTTGGACCGACATACCGCTCCTCCTCCTGCTCGGATTCAGTCGCTGTTGCGCCGCCGGCCGGTCGTCATAGCCGTTGCCGTCATCGTAGCCGTGATGCTGTTAGGCGTGTTCTATGCCAACACAACTCCCGAGTCCGGACTCTATCCGCGTTGTGTCTTCAAGATGCTGACCGGACTGTCATGTCCGGGTTGCGGCTCGCAACGCGCAATCCACTCGATGCTCGGAGGTGATTTCGAGGCCGCGTTTCGCCACAACGCCCTCTTTGTCGTCGAACTCCCGCTGATAGCCCTACTGCTGTCGGCTCGATTGCTCGGCTCGCGCGCCCCGAAACTCAACCGACTCCTGTCGGCACGCTTTTTCATCCTCTTTATCCTCGCCACAATTATTATTTGGACCATTGTCCGCAATATTTTCGACGTATGAAATCAATGCCATCGCGCCAACTCACGCTCAGAGTGCTGCTCTTTCTCATCGTAGTTTCAGCCACCGTCTATTTCCTCCCGCGATCAGCCGAAAACCACTATGTCTATGAGGAGGGACGACCGTGGAGCTACGCTCTTCTGACAGCTCCGTTCGACATCCCGATTCATCTCGACTCGCTGAGCGTCTCGAAGGTCAAAGACAGCATTGACGCAAATTTCGAGCCGGTGTTCATCCGCGACATCACCGCCGAAAAGACAATCATATCCGACTACACAACCCTCTTGAACTCATCGACCGAGCTCGACATCTCCCCGGCGCAGCGCAACCGCATCATCAAAGAGGTGCGCAAGGTCTACGAAAACGGTATCGTCGACCGTGAGACCTACACCCGCATCATCACCGGGCAGCTCCCCTCGGTGCGCTTCATCCACGACAACGTCGCCATAAGCCTCCCGACCGCCAACTATCTGTCGGCATTTCGTGCCTACGAGCATCTCGACAGCGTCCTTGACAACCGCGAGCTCCGTCAGGCAATCTCGGCGACGAAACTCTCGCAAGCTCTCCACCCCAACATCCGCGTCGATTCGGTCACGTCGCGCCGCCTGCTCGATGAATCCTATCAGAAAGCCATGGCGCCGGTCGGCGTGATTCAGCAAGGCGAACGAATCATCGACAAAGGCGACATCGTCACCTCGCAGCTCGCCACAGTCCTCAAAACCTACGAGGAGATGGCAAACGAGCGCGGCAACGGTGCAATCGCGAAACACTACTATCCGATAGCCGGTCAGACGCTCTATATGCTGATTCTCTACGGCTCTCTCTTTGCCTACCTCTACATATTCCGTCGCGACTACTTCGACGACGACCGCACGATGCTCTTCATCGTGATGCTCATCGGCATCTTCTCGCTCTTTGCGTTTGCGATGAAAGCCACCTTCCTGACGGGGTTCTATCTGACACCGTTCACGATAGTCCCGCTGCTCCTGCTCGTCTTCCTCGACTCGCGCACGGCTTGCTTCTGCCACATCGTCCAAGTGCTCATCTGCGCAATCATAGCATCGTTCTCGCTTGAATTTATCTTCTTGCAATTCGTAGCCGGCATTGTTGCAATCTGCTCGCTTCGCGACCTCTCGCGCCGCAGCCAGCTCATCCGCACGGCGGCTCTCATCATGGTGATCTACTCGCTCTCCTACATCGCAATCGAAGTCATGCAATCCGGCTCCTTTGCGCGAATCGAGGGCAGAATCTTCGGCTGCTTCGCCATCAATTCGATACTCATATCGTTCAGCTACGTCCTGATGTTCCTCTTGGAGCGCATCTACGGCTTCACCTCGCGAGTGACGCTCGTCGAGCTGTCCGACATCAACAATCCGCTCCTGCGCGAACTCTCCGAAGAGTGTCCGGGCACGTTTAACCACTCGATGGCGGTCAGCAACCTCGCCTCGGCAGCAGCATCGCGCATCGGCGCAAACGTCCAGCTCGTCCGCACCGGCGCACTCTACCACGACATCGGCAAAATCAACAATCCGGCATTCTACACCGAAAACCAACACGGTGTCAACCCCCACGACGCTCTCGATCCGATTCAGAGCGCGCGCATCGTCACCGGTCACGTCCACGACGGACTTCTTCTTGCCGAGAAAGCCAAGCTCCCGAAAGTCATCCGCAACTTCATTGCCGAACACCACGGTGCGGGCAAGGCACGGTATTTCTACACGACCTATTGCAACGCCCACCCCGACGAGCTCGTCGACGAACGCAGTTTCAGCTACCCCGGCCCTAATCCGCAGTCCAAAGAAACGTCGCTGCTGATGATGGCTGATGCCGTCGAAGCGGCTTCGCGCTCGATGACCGACCACACTCCGGAGGCTATCTCGGCTCTCGTCTGCAAGATTATCGACGCTCAAATCGCCGAGGGACTCCACAACGAATCGCCGATCTCGTTTCGCGACGTCAGCATCATCAAAGAGGTGTTCTCGCAACGTCTGCGCACCATGTACCACTCGCGCATCTCTTACCCCGAGCTCAACAAACCTGCCGCCGAGCCCGAAAAGGAGACCACTGACGAGGGCACAACGGCTGCTCAGTGATTTCAATTCATCCTCACCCCTCCACCTCCTCTCTCTCACTCTCTCCGTTTCAAAACTCTGAACATTAATAAATTTACGCAATAATCTTAAAAAACGATAACCATGTTTCGCAAAGTTTTACTGTCGTTGCCGATAGTCGCATCAATGTCGGCGATGGCATCCACTCCGCTCTCGCTACCGGTGATACCTTCCGATCCGGCGATTGAGAAAAAAGTCAATGAAACGCTTTCGAGAATGACTCTCGAAGAGAAAATCGGGCAGATGACCCAGATTCAGCTCGATGTCCTCGGCGAAGATACAGGCAACGGATTTCGTCTTGTCGATGAAAAGATTGCCACCGTCATCGGAAAATATAAAGTCGGCTCGATTCTCAACACACCATTTTCCTATTGCCTCGATGCCGAGACGTGGAACTCCGTCATCTCTCGTATTCAAGACGCTTCGATGAAGACCATGGGAATCCCCTGTGTCTACGGTCTTGACCAAAACCACGGAACTACCTACACGAACGGCGGAACGCTCTTCCCGCAGAATCTCAGCGTAGCCGCGTCGTTTGACACCGAACTCTGTCGCCGTGCCGCCGAAATAACCGCCTACGAAACTCGTGCAACCGACTGCCCGTGGACGTTCTCGCCGACTCTCGACCTCGGTCGCAACCCGAGTTGGCCCCGCTATTGGGAAAACTACGGCGAAGACCCGCTCGTCAATGCCACGATGGGCAGTGCTGCCGTCCGCGGATTTCAGGGCGACAACCCCAACCGCATAGATGACAATCATATCGCCGTGTCGCTCAAACACTTCATGGGCTACGGTATGCCTTATTCGGGCAAAGACCGCACACCGGCATATATTTCGCCCTCCGACTTGCGCGAAAAGCACTTTGCTCCCTACCTCGAAGCATTGAAACACGGCGCGCTGACAATTATGGTCAACTCGTCGTCGATCAACGGCACTCCCGTCCACGCCAATTCGTTGCTGCTGACCAAGTGGCTCAAAGAAGACTTGAAATGGGATGGCATGATTGTCACCGACTGGGCCGACATCAACAACCTCTACACTCGCGAGAAGGTGGCGAAGGACAAGAAAGATGCAATCCGCATTGCAATCAATGCCGGAATCGACATGGCTATGGAGCCGTATAATGTCGACTATTGCGACCTCCTCCGCGAACTCGTCGAAGAGGGCAGTGTCCCGATGAGCCGCATCGACGATGCCGTAGCGCGCGTGTTGCGTCTGAAATATCGTCTCGGACTTTTCGATCGCCCGAACACAACCCTCGGCAAGCATCCGAAATTTGCCTCCGACGAGTTCCGCAAAGCAGCTCTCGACGGTGCAGCCGAGTCGATGGTATTGCTCAAAAACGATGACAATATCCTGCCCTTTGCCAAGGGAACGCGCATCTTGCTGACAGGCCCGACGGCGTGCACGATGCGTTCGCTCAACGGCGGATGGTCTTACACTTGGCAGGGTCACAAAGCCGACTCCTATACCAAGGACTACAACACCATCTGCGAAGCAATGACCGAAACCTTCGGCAGCGACTGCGTGACCTACGTCCCGACCGTCGAGTTTAAACCCGAAGGCGGCTACGAAGAGGAAATCCTCTCCGACATCGACGCTGCTGTCAAGGCTGCCGCCAATGCCGACGTCATCGTTGCCTGCATCGGTGAAAACTCCTATTGCGAGACTCCCGGCAACCTGACCGACTTGCGTCTTTCAGCCAATCAGCGCGAGGCTGTGAAACGTCTTGCTGCCGCCGGCAAACCGATCGTGTTGATTCTCAACGAGGGTCGTCCGCGCATCATTGCCGACATCGAACCGCTTGCCAAAGCCGTGGTCGACATCATTCTGCCCGGTAACTTCGGCGGCGATGCTCTTGCCGATTTGCTTGCCGGCGAGCGTAATTTCTGCGGAAAACTTCCGTTTACCTATCCTCGCGAACCGAACTCAATCGTGACCTACGACTATAAGGTCAGCGAAGAAGTCGGACGCATGGAAGGTGTCTATGACTACGATGCCCGCATCAACGTCCAGTGGCCTTTCGGCTACGGCAAGAGCTACACGACGTTTGCCTACTCGAATCTCCGCGTCGACAAGTCGGAATTTGACGCGACCGACAATCTTACCGTGACTGTCGATGTCGCCAACACCGGATTGCGCGACGGCAAAGAGGCTGTGTTGCTCTACTCGTCGGACCACGTCGCATCGATCGTCCCCGACAACAAGCGTCTGCGTGCATTCACAAAAATATCCCTGAAACCGGGCGAAACGAAGACTGTCAGCTTCACGCTTCCGGCATCGGATTTGGCTTTTGTCAATGCCGAAGGCCGTTGGACAATCGAGGAGGGTGATTTCTCGTTCATGGTCGGCAATCAGACCGCCTCGCTCCGCTGCACGTCGACATTCGTTTGGTCTCGTCCGAACATCTGACACACCTCGCGCGAGTGCGTGATGTTTAGTCAGAATTACTGATAATTCCCGCGAGCGCGACAACCTCATAAATTGACCCCGAATCTCTGACCGTATTTATCTCCCATTAAAGACCCGAGTCAGACTTTCGGGGTCATTTTTCATCCTCAAAAAGTCGGCATCTCCACGTCCCCAACCTCAAAAAAGCGAAACGAAATGCCTCAAAAAAGCGAAATTGCCGGATTGGGGTGGGGGTATACAATTTTTAGAGGGGGATAAACGTTTTATTTAAACGGTTGTTGGGCTTATCTCAATTACTTAATGGAAACTCAATTACTTGATGAAGTATCAATTACTTGATGGAAACTTAATTGCTTAATGTAATTCCATTTATTAAATGTAATTCCAATTATTTAATGAGATGCCGACCTCTGCAATGTAATCCGGATCTCTGAAATCTTGATTTCAGAATGTAATATACCGATCACTGAATGTTATGAAAATGCCTCGAATACTTGTGCTTGCGACGTCCCGCCGGACTCACGGGGGGATTTCGTCGGTCGTAGCCGCCCATGAGTCGTCGGACGAGTGGAGGGCTTACGGGTGCAGGTGGGTTGCGACTCATCGCAGCGGTTCGGCATTGACGAAGCTGTGGTATTTTGTCCGCGGAATGATGGAATTTTTGTGTCTGTTGCCGTGGGCTGAGGCTGTGCATATCCACATCGGCGAGGTTCCGTCGGCTCGACGCAAGTTGCTGTTTATGCGCTTGGCGAAGTTGACGGGCAAGAGGAGTGTGGTGCATTTTCATGCGTTTGATACGGTGTCGACAATCGAGGGGCCGCGGGCTTCGGTCTATAAGGCTTTGTTTGACGATGCCGATTGTGTTGTCGTCTTGTCGAAGATGTGGAAGGACAAGGTGAATGCCGTGTTTGATCTCGGCGACAAGGTGAAGGTGCTCTACAATCCGTGTCCGACGGTCGAGGCGGCTGTCGGCGGCGGCGACTGTGTGAGGCGCAATGTGATTCTTTCTGCCGGTGTCATCTGTGAGCGAAAGGGCTACGGCGATTTGATTCGGGCGTTTGCTGCGATTGCTCCGCGTCATAAGGATTGGCGTGTCGTTTTTGCCGGTAGCGGTGAGATTGACCGTGCGAAGGCTATTGCGCGAGAGTGTGGCGTCGAGGAGCAGGTTGAGTTTGCCGGCTGGGTTTCGGGTGAGGCGAAGGATAGGATTTTTCGCGAGACGAGTGTGTTCTGTCTGCCGAGCTATGCGGAGGGTTTTCCGATGGCTGTGCTCGATGCGTGGGCTTATGGGCTTCCGGTCGTGACGACTCCTGTTGGCGGTCTGCCGGATATTGTCAGCGATGGTGTCGATGTGTTGTTGTTTCAGCCCGGCGATGTCGATCGTCTTGCCGAGCAGCTTGATCGCTTGATTGCTGATGAGGGTCTGAGGTCGACGATTGCGGAGGCTTCGAGACGCTTTGCGTCGGAGTCGTTTGATGTCGGGTCTGTCGGTCGACATCTTGGCGAGATTTATTCGGCTGTTTTGCATAGTGCGGTTGATTAAGAGTTTTGTTGATGAGATGTTTTTTTTTGATAAAGATTAAAATAAAATAATACAATATATAGAAAATGAGCAAGATACTTGTAACCGGCGGTTGCGGAATGATTGGTAGCAACCTTGTCAAACGCCTTGTTGGTGACGGACACGATGTCTGTGTCATCGATAATCTTTGGCGTGGCAAGCTCGAATATCTCAACGATGAGTCCGGACGATCGGTCATTGATCTCGATACTCGATTTTTCAATATCGATCTTTCCGAGAGTTCTGCTGAGGTTGATCGGATTGTCGGTGAGAATGAGTATGTCATTCACCTTGCCGATATTGTTGCCGGTATCAATTATGTGTTTGGTAATCAGGGCGAACTCTTTCGCCAGAATAATTTGATTAATACGAATCTTTTCAATTCGGTCCGCAAGGCGGGCAAGGAGCGTGTCAAGGGTCTGATTTATGTCGGGACGGCGTGTAGCTATCCGTTGACTCGTCAGAATTCGCTCGATGTGGTGCCGCTGCGTGAGGATGAGCTTTTCCCTGCTCTTCCGGAGTCGGCTTACGGTTGGAGTAAGCTGATGGGTCAGCTTGAAATCGGTTATCTCGAAAAGGAGACTGGGATTGCGTGCTGTACGCTGCAATTCCACAATGTCTACGGTTCGCCGTGTGATTTCGGTGAGCGCAGTCAGGTGATTCCTGCGTTGATCCGCAAGGCTATCAATTATCCGGCGGAGGATTTCGTGGTCTGGGGCAGCGGTAAGCAGGGTCGTGCGTTTCTCCACGTCGATGATGTGGTTGAGGCTCTTGTCCGTGCTCTCGATCGCGGTTGGGGTCACGGTTGGATTCAGATCGGGCCGTCGGTCTGCACGTCGATCGCGGAGATTGCGGAGACTGTTGTCAAGATCAGTGGCAAGGATATCAAGCCGTTTTTCGATGTGACTAAGCCTGAGGGTGATAAGGCTCGCAGTGCCGATTATTCGAAGGCTAAGGAGATTCTCGGCTGGGAGCCGTCGGTTTCGCTCGAAGAGGGTTTGCGCCAACAGTATCGCTGGGTTGAGAATGAGATTGCCAAACAAAAGCAGGCGTGATGACGATGGGCGATTCGGATAAACGATATTTCAATGTTCGCATTGAGTTTGATCGGGATAAGCTCGACCAAACGATTTTTGAGGCTATCGAGAATGGTGTGGCGGGTTATAGTTGCTCGGTTGAGGCTAATAATCTGACTGTTGCCAATCAGAATCCGGAGTTTCTCGATGTGCTCAACGGTGCGCTCGTCAATAATTGCGATGGCAGTGTGCTTGCCAAGATTTTGGCTTGGATTCACAAGGAGCCGATCGATAGTTATATCGGGGCTGATATTTTCTTGAAGTATATCAAGATGCGTCGTTTCCGTCAGTTTTTCCTCGGTAATACGGAGGAGGTTTTGGCGGGTCTGCGCAAGAATTTGTCGAAGCTCGATCCGGCGATTGAGGGGATGCGTTTTGAGACGCTTCCGTTTCGCGCGGTTGATGAGTTTGACTATCAGGGTATTGCCGATATGATCAATGCTGATAATCCTGACATTATATGGGTGAGCCTCGGTGCGCCTAAGCAGGAGATGTTTATGGCGCGGTTGAAGCCGTTTTTGAAGCGCGGTGTGATGTTTGGCTACGGTGCAATTTTTAATTTTAATTCGGGTGTTGGCGAGGTTCGTCGCGCTCCGAAGTGGATGCTTCGTTTGCGTCTCGAATGGCTTCACCGAGCGTTGGAGCAGCCGCAAAAGAATGTCCCGCGCTATTGGAATTTCATCAAGACTCTTCCGCGTTTGATTCGTGAGGAGCGACGGTTGGTCGCTGCTGCGGCGCGGAGGGGCGAGTGATTGAGTTTGCCCTGATGTGTCAGTCGTCGGGGTTTCGACTCTGCAAAGTTACAACAGATTTTTGCGAAAAAGGTGCGATAATGTAAACGTAGGGTAATTTTTTTTTGCCCGATGCGCCAATTGAGATATTTTACTGCCCCCCTAATTATATACAAACTTGTATATAATTAGGGGGGCAGTAAAAGTTTTGTCGATTTTTTTTCTCTCTGCCTTAATTTTTTTTGAGGCGGGGTGAATTTTTTATTTTTTTAAGATTTGGCTGCTGCTGCGCGGGCTCGCATGGCTGCCATTACTTTGGCTTTGCCGACGCGGATGTAGTCGACCAATGGGCGCGATGCGGGGCAGACGTAGCTGCATGAGCCGCATTCGATGCAGTTGGCGATTTTTTGTGTTTCGGCTTCGTCCCAGTCTTTGAGTCGGGAGAGTGTGCTGATGAGGAAGGGTTCGAGTCCCATGGGGCAGGCTTCGACGCATTTGCCGCAGCGGATGCAGTTTTCGGCGGGTCGACGGTGGGCGTATTGCGGGTCGAGGAGTATGCCTGATGTGCCTTTGATCATCGGTGTTTGGAGGGTTGATGCGGTGCGTCCCATCATCGGGCCTCCGAGGATGATTTTTTCGGGTTGTTTGTCGCCGACGATTGTTGCGAGGATTGTTCCGAGGGCTACTCGGAGGTTGCGTCCTTCGATGCCGTCGTGGAGGGTGAGGACGCGGTCGAGGAGGGGTTCGCCGAGGTCGACGGCGCGGTAGACGGCGTAGGCTGTGGCTACGTTCTGTACGATTGCGCCTGTGGCTATTGGGAGTCCGCCTGAGGGGACTTCTTTGCCGATGACGGCTTCGATGAGTTGTTTTTCGCCTCCTTGGGGGTATTTGACCATCATTGGCATTACTTCGATTCCGGCGGCTGCTCGGGTTGCGGCGTCGGTGAGTGCGGCGATGGCTTGGGGTTTGTTGTTTTCAATTGCGATGACTCCGCGGTTGACTCCGGCGGCTTTCATGAGGTATTTTACGCCTTTGATGATTTGGTCGGGGTTTTCGCGCATGAGCATGTCGTCGCACGAGAGGCAGGGTTCGCATTCGGCGGCGTTGATGATGACGATTTCGGCTTTGGAGCCGGGAGGGGGCATGAGTTTGACGTGGGTGGGGAAGGTTGCGCCTCCGAGTCCGACGATGCCTGCTTCTTTGATGATGTCGATGATTGCTTTGCCGTCGAGTGCTTGGATTTCGGCTTCGGTGCGTGCGGGCTGCTCACGATGGGTGAGGGTTTCGGCGTCGGCTGCGCGGTCGGCTTCGTCGCTTTTGATGTAGATTGCGTTGACGGGCATTCCTTGCGGTGTGCGTGCGGTGTCGATTTTGACGACTGTTCCTGAGATGGGGGTGTGGACGGGGGCTGATACGAATCCGCCTGCGTCGGCTACGCGGTCGCCTCGTTTGACTTTGTCGCCTCGTTTGACGATGGGTGTTGCGGGTGCGCCGATGTGTTGGGCTACGGGGAGGACTACTTCTTCGGGGAGAGGAAGGTTTTCGATTGCTTTGCCTGCGGCAATTTTGTTTTCGGCGGGGTGGATGCCACCTATTTTAAACGTATGTAGTTTCATTGGTTGGATTTGCGGGCTTGATTTCAGGCTTGTTCTTTGAGTTCGTTTTCTTTTGCGGGTGCCGGTGTGGGCGCGGGTGCCGTTTTCTTGATGGGGAAGTTGACGGCTTGGATTGCGTGGGTCGGGCAGGCTTCGACGCATTTGCGGCAGAGTTTACATTTTTCGTAGTCGATGTACGAGAGGTTGTTGCTGACGGTGATTGCTTCGTGGGTGCATTCTTTGACGCATTTCGAGCATCCTATACAAGCTGTTTTGCAGGCTTTCATTGCTGCTGCTCCTTTTTCGGTGTTGGAGCAGGCGACGTAGACTCTCATGCCGCGCGGGCCTTTGTTGCGCAGTTCGATGATTGCTTTGGGGCAGGCTTTTGTGCAGGCTCCGCAGCCGACACATTTGTCTTCGTTGACTTCGGCGATGCCTGTGGCGGGGTTGATGGTGATTGCTCCGTAGGGGCAGGCTTCGACGCAGTCGCCGCAGCCGAGGCAGCCGTTGGGGCAGGCTGTTTCGCCTGTGCCGAGTGAGGCGAGGACTGCGCATGAGGGTGCGCCTTCGAAGTTTGCGATGTGCGGACGGGCTTCGCAGGTGCCGTTACATTTGACGACGGCAATTTTGGGTTTGCTTTCGGATGCTGCGAGTCCGACGATTTCGCCGATTTTTTTCATGACTTCGCTTCCCGATGAGGGGCAGTTGAGTCCGGCGAGGGTGTCGGCGTTGACACAGGCTGTTGCGAAGTCGCGACAGCCGCTGCGTCCGCAGCCGCCGCAGTTTGCTCCGGGCAGGAGGGCTTCGACTTGGTCGATGCGGGGGTCTTCATGGACATAAAAACGCTTGGCTACTATGTAGAGCACCGCTGCGCCTACAATTCCGATTACGCCGAGGACAATGATTGAAATTACGATAATATTCATGGTTATTAATTAAATTTTTGTCAGCAAATTTTGGTGATTTTCCAGCTTAGTTTTTGCGAGATTTTGTCGCGGAGCCGGTAGAGGATGAGGTCGTAGATGGCGAGGAGGGCGAATCCGATGGCTATCGACCATCCGCCGAGTGTGGGGATGCCGAGCCGGAGTCCGACGATGGTGCCTCCGAAGATGAGGGTGGGGAGGAGGAGTGCCCACCACGTTGCGCGCAGGGTTGAGCCTGAGGTTGCGCTGACTTCGACGCGGTCGCCGATGGCGTAGCGGCGGTCGGCGTCGGGGCTGACGATGGTCAGTAGGTCGGCGTCGGTGGCGGCTGTGTCGGCGGTTTTCCGACTGCTACACAGTGTGGTGATTGCGCAGCCTTCGCATTTCTGCGGTTCGTCGGTGCGGATCGTGAGGCTGTCGCGCTCGACGGCGGTGACTGTTCCGCGATGGGTTACGTCTTCTTTGCTCATTTATTGCGGTTGCTAAAAAACACTCGGATATTCGGGAGCAAAGTTAGCTATTTTCTGCAAAATCAACAAACAAGATTTGCAGTTGTGGGCGGTTTTGGGGGTTGAATAATAAGAATAAATCGGGGTGGGGTGAGAAAAAAAGCCCTGCATGGCGTCTCGGCGACGGTTGCAGGGCGGGCGGTTGTTGGCTATTCAGGGAACAACCTTTCTTACTGAATATAAAAAAAAGACTATGTGTAAGTTCCTGTGATTGACTGTTGTTATTCAGTATCTCTGTTCTATTTATAATATTACCAATCTGTCTTTGAAAAAGAAGCCGGAAGAGTTGGCTCTCCCGGCTTCAGGATTTATAGGCTCAAATGATTAGATTTGTCCTGCCTTTACATTGAAAGGAATTTCGCAAGTGACAACTGAGATGTTGCCGAACTTAACGGTTGCTTTCACTGTGAGGTTGTAGCTCTGTTGAAGTGCAGAACCAAGGTTGCTGTAAGTTACAACGCCTGTTGTCTGGTTGATTTCGAATGTTGAAGTCGGGTCAAGGTTGCCCTTGAATGTTTTGTATGCTTCGTCTTCAACAAATGCGTAAGTAACACTAACCATGCTGTCGTTGACCTTGTAGCTGCCGGTTGCCAAGCTTGAGAGAACGAGTTTGTTTGCCGATGCAGACCAGCTGTAGATAGCTTTGCCGTTGGTGTCATCAACACGGAGCGACGGTTTAACGTCGGCTGTTACTGAACCGATTTCGTTGCCGTTGAGAGAAATTGCGTTGGCTGCTCCCTTAACGAACGGGTTCTTGAAGAGGATGTTGAATTTGAATTCGCAGGTTTCTCCGTTGACGAGAGTTACGTTGTACTTCATCGGGGCGAAGAGCTGGGTTTCTTCAAGAGGTGCTGTGAGCTTGATAGTTCCGTTGTTGGCTGTCTCTGTGTAAGATACACCGGTCTGAGGAGTGGGATCAAGCGCGAATTGGATGCTTGCGGCGTTGTTAACTTGGTTGTAGTAAGTGAAGATGTTTTTGCCTTCGATCATCTCGAATACTTCAGAGATGTTCATTTCGAGGCTCCATGCTCCGTTGACTACTTTACCCTTGGTGATAACAACATCTTTAACGTCGCCAACTGATGCAACATAGAAGTTGGGGTTGAAGTTGTAAGGCTTGCAATCTTCTTTTACGTAGAATACTTGCTTGATTACGACGTCGCCGAATACGGTGTTGTCGTTTGCAGGAATTGTGATGGTGATTACGTATTCAGCGCCACGTCCGTCTGCGTTTTTGTAAGTATTCTGGGTCTGGATCTTATTGTTGAGGGTGAACTTGATGTTGGCTGTCTGAGTGGTGGCAGCGCCGAACAATACTTCCATGCCAATACCATCGAGATTTGCCGGAG
>CAZCCI010000039.1:0-19434 GCA_964497255.1 uncultured Staphylococcus sp. | reverse complement strand
TGGCGCACTTCTTGATTAAATTTTACACCTGCGGGTACGATTCCGGTACTTTTTCGGTACGTTTCTGTGGTACGTCTCTGAAATCTGTACCAAAGTTAGTGTGCTAAATCGAAACTAACAAATGCTACCTTTGGCTAATCACGGCAAGTCAAGAATGTGCTAAGCCATTGATAGTAAGCATTTTCAAAGCTTGCTAAGTTCTGAGCCACAATCACTTGCGGACACAAAAAACGGGCCACCTTTCGGTGACCCGAGTGTGGTCCCACTTGGGCTTGAACCAAGGACTCCCTGATTATGAGTCAGGTGCTCTAACCAACTGAGCTATAGGACCGTTGCTTGATTGTCGGTATTCAGTTTTTAGAGATTGCTTATTAAACTGAAACAATCAAAAATCAATGAAATCTATCCCAAAAGATGACTCATCGTGTTTTTAGCGATGCAAAGGTAGTCATATTTTTTTTCTCATCCAATATCAATTGCGTTTTTTAGCAATTTTTTAGTTGAATGTTGAACTTTGAGGTGCGTATAATCAGTTGTTGATTGTCGACATGATGTTGGCAAAGACTCCGGCGGCGGTGACTTCTGCTCCGGCTCCGTAGCCTTGAATCAACATGGGATATTCTCGATAGCGTTCGGTGGTGAGGAGGACTATGTTATTGGAGCCTTCGAGTCCGTAGAACGGGTGGCGGCTGTCGACGGCTTCCAATCCTACACTCATGTGGCCCATTTCCATGCGTGCAACGAATCGCCAACGTTTGCCTTCGGCGTCAAGTGTTTGTCTACGAGTTTCAAAATCGGCATCAAGTTCGGGGAGTTGATTCCAAAATTCGTCAAGTGAGCCGTTAAACAGTTTGTCGGGGATGAAGAGGTGTTTTTCGACATCGCTTTGCTCGGCTTTGTAGCCTCCTTCACGAGTTAGGATGACGAGTTTGCGGATCACGTCTTGTCCGCTGAGGTCGATGCGAGGATCGGGTTCGCTGTAACCGAGTTCTTTTGCTTGACAGACTGTCTGTGAGAATGGTACGGTGGCTGAAATGGCGTTGAATATATAGTTGAGGGTTCCGCTGAGGACTGCTTCTATTTTCAGAATGCGGTCGCCTGAGGAGATTAGGTCGTTGATTGTGCCGATGATCGGCAATCCTGCTCCAACGTTTGTTTCAAACAGGAATTTCACGCCTCGGCTTAGGGCTGTGTCTTTGAGTCGGCGATATGTCTCGTAGTCGCTCGATGCGGCAACTTTATTTGCGGCTACGACCGATATATTGTGGTCGATAAACGTTTGATAGAGAGCGGCTACGTCGTGGCTGGCGGTGCAGTCGACAAACACGCTGTTGAATATGTTCATCCCTATGATTTCGTCGCGCAAACGTTCGGGTGTGCTTTCGGAGCTTTCGGCGAGTTGTTCGCGGTAGGTCGTCAAGTCGATTCCCGAACGAGAGAATATGGCTCGGCGGCTTGATGCGATGCCGACCACGTTGAGTTTCAGGCGGTGAGTTTTGCGGAGGGTTTCCTGCTGATTGTGGATTTGTTCGATGAGCATTCCTCCGACTGTGCCAATGCCGCATATAAACAGGTTGAGTTCTTTGTATTCGCTAAGGAAGAAAGAATCATGGATGACATTGAGCGATTTGCGGAGATAGTCGCTGTGAACGACGAATGAGATATTTGTTTCGCTTGAACCCTGAGCGCAGGCAATGACACTGATACCGCTTCGACCGAGTGTGCCGAAGAGCTTGCCGGCAACACCGGGTGTATGCTTCATGTTTTCGCCGACGATTGCCACTGTTGCGAGTCCGCTTTCGGCTCGCATCGGGTACATGGCTCCGTCTTCAATTTCTTTGGCAAATTCACGGTTGAGCACACGGACTGCCGCGTCGGCATCTTCATCACGCATACCTATTGAGGTTGAGTTTTCTGACGATGCTTGACTGACCATGAAAACTGAGATGCCGTTTTCGGCAAGAGCGGTAAAAATACGGCGGTTCACACCGATAACGCCGACCATCGAAAGTCCGGATACGTTGATCAACGACGTTCCGCTGATGCTCGAAATACCCTTAATCGGTTTGCCGTCGTCCTCAATCTTATTTTTGATGACAGAGCCGGGGGCTGAGGGGTTGAACGTATTTTTGACGTAGATAGGGATATTGCGAACGCAGACGGGATAGATTGTCGGGGGATAGATGACTTTTGCACCGAAGTTACAAAGTTCCATCGCTTCGACGTAGCTCAGCGAGTTGATTGTGTAGGCAGTCGAGACTACGCGCGGGTCTGCCGTCATAAAGCCGTCGACATCGGTCCAAATTTCGAGAGCTTCGGCATCGAGCGATGCTGCAATAATCGAAGCCGTGTAGTCGCTTCCGCCACGTCCGAGATTTGTCACTTCGCCCGACTTTTTATCGGAGCTTATAAATCCGGGGACAATATGGATGCTTTCGGCGAGAACTTCGGGCGTGAACTCGTTGATTACAAGAGTTCGAGTCAATTCGCTGTCAAGGCTCTGACGACCGTGTTTTAGCTCTGTTTTGATAAATTCACGAGAGTCATGAAGACGGCTGCCGGGGATGAGAGCCGTGACGATGCGACTGCTCAGACGCTCGCCATAGCTGACGATGGCGGCACGAGTTTTTGCGCTGAGGTCACGAATGAGATATACACCTTGATAGATTGATGAAAGTTCGACGAGGAGAGCATCGATTTCGGCAGTGAGTTGTTCGGGACACGAAGTAATCACCTCGGCTATAATTTGGTGGTGACGCTCCACAATCGACTCAAACAAGTTGCGATATTCATCATTGCCTTCTGCCGCGGTCACAGCAGTCTTGATGAGCAAATCTGTGATACCCCCGAGAGCACTGACGACAACTACAACCGGTTTGGCTTGTCCTTCGACAATGTTTTTGAGATTGGTCAGACTGATTGCCGAGCCGACGGATGTTCCGCCAAATTTTAAAACTTTCATACTTTGATTAGCGTAATATATCTTGAAATGAGAAAGGCTGTTGGACGCATTGAGATGCAACAGCTTTCGATTTTCGTGAACAATGTTTTATTTCTGCGACAAAATTAATCAAAAATATAGCCTGAACCAAAGAAATGCGCTAAATCAACCTGCGATTACAATAAAATTAATATTGATTGAGTCAAGTATTGTTGATGAGAATAATTTATTGAACAAAATTTCGTAACTTTGCCGATAATTTTATTCAAAACAAATATCTATTAAAACGTTTAAATCAGTTAAATGGCTGAAAACTCCCTGTTATCTCGACTTGACGGAATCGAATCACGCTTTGAAGAAGTGAGCACGCTTATTACCGACCCTTCGGTGATTCAAGACATGAAACGCTATGTCAGACTGACAAAGGAATATAAAGACCTCGAACGACTGACGGCTGTCACTCGTCGCTATCGAATGCTCCTTGCCAATCTCGATGAGGCGCGCGAGGTGCTTGCGTCGGAGAGTGACCAAGAGTTGCGCGACATGGCGAAACTCGAAATCGACGAGGCTACCGACGCGATCCCTGCTCTTGAAGAAGAAATCAAGTTGCTTTTGATTCCTGCCGATCCCGAGGATGCCAAGAATGCAATTGTTGAAATCCGAGGCGGAACGGGAGGCGATGAGGCTGCAATCTTTGCCGGCGACTTGTATAAGATGTATGTCAAATATTGCGAGTCGAAGGGATGGAGCGTAGCTGTCACGAGTTTCAGCGAAGGAGCAGCCGGCGGTTTCAAGGAAATCGTTATGGCAGTGACGGGCGACAACGTTTACGGCACAATGAAGTATGAGAGCGGTGTCCACCGAGTGCAGCGAGTGCCTGCAACCGAGACTCAGGGCCGAGTCCACACGTCGGCAGCGACTGTTGCCGTGTTGCCCGAAGCCGAGGCATTTGACGTTGAAATCAACGAGGGCGAAATCAAGTGGGACACGTTCCGTTCGGGTGGTGCCGGCGGTCAGAATGTCAACAAAGTCGAGTCGGGCGTGCGTCTGCGCTACATGTGGCGCAATCCTTTGACCGGCGAGAGTGAGGAAATTCTGATCGAATGTACGGAAACCCGTGACCAGCCAAAGAATAAGGAAAGGGCATTGAGTCGTCTACGCACGTTTATCTACGATAAAGAACATCAAAAATATATCGACGACATTGCGTCGCGCCGCAAGACCCTCGTGTCGACAGGCGACCGTTCGGCAAAAATCCGTACATATAATTATCCGCAAGGTCGCATCACCGATCATCGAATCAATTATACAATCTACAATCTTCAAGCATTTATGGATGGTGAGATTCAGGATGTCATAGACCAACTGACCATTGCCGAAAATGCCGAGAAATTGAAGGCCGCCGAGCTTTAAAAAATATCATTTACAGAGTTAGAAAAACAATAGCTAAACAATATAAGAAATGAATCGTCAGCAAATCATCGAACAGATCAAGAAAAAAGGCTCGTTCCTTTGTGTCGGACTTGATACTGACATCAAGAAAATTCCGGCTCACCTTCTTGGCGAGGAAGATCCGATTTATGCTTTCAACAAAGCTATAATCGACGCAACGGCTCCTTACTGTGTCGCCTACAAACCCAACACGGCATTCTATGAGAGTCTTGGAACATCCGGATGGGAATCGCTCAGCCGGACAGTCGATTATCTCCGCAAAAATTATCCCGATCACTTTGTCATTGCGGATGCAAAGCGTGGAGACATCGGCAACACATCGTCGCTCTACGCTCGTGCTTTCTTCGAGAGCATGGGAGTCGACGCTCTCACTGTTGCTCCCTACATGGGCTTCGACAGCGTCAAGCCATTCATGGACTATGAAGGTAAGTGGGTGATACTTCTTGCGTTGACTTCAAATCCCGGAAGCCATGACTTCCAATTCCGCACGGACATGACCGGCACACGTCTGTTTGAACAGGTGTTGGAGACGGCTCAGAAGTGGGGCTCGACTGAAAATTTGATGTTTGTCGTCGGAGCAACCCAAGGCGCAATGTTTGCCGAAGTCCGTCGAATAGCCCCCGAAAGCTTCTTGCTCGTTCCCGGAGTCGGAGCACAAGGTGGAAGCCTCGAAGAAGTTGCTAAGTGGGGCATGACTCCCGATTGCGGTCTGCTTGTCAACTCGTCGCGTGGCATTATCTATGCGTCGTCGGGCGAAGATTTCGATCAGGCGGCAGCAGCCGAGGCTCGCAAACTTCGTGACCACATGACGATTCTGCTTTCGACCTACGGTGTCATCTAAGCCGATGCGTCGACAGAAGAAAAAAAACGCTATATGCAAAGCAAATAGCAGATAAATAGAACTTTTTCATGATTTTATTTATTAAAAATCTCATGAGTGCGAGACGCATTCATGAGATTTTTCGCTAAAAACTCTTAACTTTGTCGAATAAGTAACGATTAATTATATTCAAGGAAAATGAAATATCAATATACTACACAAGGCACTTGCTCGCGCGTGATCGAGTTTGAAATCAACGACGGCGTTATCGGCGACGTTAATTTTATCGGCGGTTGCCATGGAAATCTTCAAGGCATTGCCGCTTTGGTCAAGGGAATGAAGCCGGCAGACGTCATTGAGCGTCTTGAAGGAATCAGATGCGGCGCGAAACCGACATCGTGTCCCGATCAGCTTGCTCAGGCATTGAAGCAGGCCATGAATAATTGATTTTGAAACCACCGTAACAGCGAAATACGAATGACAAAAGAAGATCTCAGAATTGTTTTTCTCGGCACCCCGGATTTTGCCGTTGAAAGTTTGCGTCGGATTGTCGACGGAGGTTACAACGTGGTCGGTGTCGTAACGATGCCCGACAAACCTGCGGGACGCGGTCATAAACTTTATCAATCGCCTGTCAAGGAGTTTGCTCTCGAACGCAGACTTCATCTGATGCAGCCGGTCAAACTCAAAGATCAAGAGTTTGTCGACGAACTTCGTTCGCTCAACGCGGATCTGTTTGTCGTCATTGCATTCCGAATGCTACCGGAGGTTGTTTGGGCAATGCCTCGACTGGGAACGTTCAACCTTCATGCGTCGCTTCTTCCGCGCTATCGCGGAGCTGCGCCGATCAACTGGGCGGTCATCAACGGCGACACGGAGACGGGGGTCACGACATTTTTCCTCAAACACGAAATTGACACCGGCGACATCATTGCGCAAGAGCGCATCGAAATCCGCCCGACGGACAATGTCGGCGATGTTCACGACCGATTGATGTTGCTTGGAGCCGACCTCACGATTAAAACAATCGACGATATTATTGCCGGAACATTGACAACTGTTCCGCAAGATCAACTCATCGGTGACAGCGAGCCTACACCCGCACCGAAAATTTTCAAAGAAACATGTCAAATCGACTGGACTGCGTCGGCTGAACAAGTCCACAACCTTGTCCGCGGCTTGTCGCCTTATCCTGCGGCTTGGTCTATACTGACCGACGGCGATTCGGAAATCGGAGCCGTGAAAATTTTTGAAACCCGTATCGAAGACGGCAACTCCACGCTGACTCCGGGCGAGGTGCACATTGTCGACGGACGATTGACTGTCGGCAGCGGCGACGGCAAGGCAATAGAAATTCTCAGCCTTCAAGTGCCTGGCAAACGTCGTATGTCCACTTCTGATTTCCTCCGAGGCTCCCGTCTCAACACCCCGAAGTTTATCTGAGCGACTTATATAGAGGTTTATTTGCCGGCAATCAGCTCCAAAGCGCGAGCGTTGAAGTCGGCACTCGGAAGATCGTAAGGCAACCAATTGATTGGGAACCCACGATTTTCCATACCTCTAAACCATGTCATCTGACGTTTGGCGAATTGGTGGATGGCGATTTCAAGCCCTGCCACCATTTCGTCGTAGGTCATCTTATCGGTCAGATAAAGCGTCAGAAATTTATATTCCAACCCATAGTAAATCAAATCGTCGGCGGGGATTCCGGAGTCGAGCAGACGGCGAACCTCGTCGACCATACCTGCATCGAGTCGGGCGTGGAGACGCTCCGTGATGCGTCGGCGGCGTGACTCGCGGTCGATTTCCACACCGATGACAACGGCATCGGTCAGCGGATGAGGTTCGGCTTGACGAGCGGCATCGGGATGCTCGGCGTAGTATGTTTGGATTTCAATCGCGCGGATTGCACGCTTTGAGGTGTCAACGTCGGTGACATTGTGGAGGGATTTCATTCCGGCGAGAATCGTCGTGAGTTCGTCGAGCGACTTCCCTTCGAGACTGCGTCGGAGCTCGGGGTTTTCAGGAACTTCCGGCAGACGCAGACCTTTGAGCGCACTTTCAACATAAAGCCCTGTGCCGCCACACAGAATCACCCGTTTGCCACGACTTTCAATCTCAGATTTTGCCTGATTAAAATCGCGAAGAAATTCGTAGAGGTTATATTTATATCCGGCAGGGCAAATGTCAATGAGATGTACAGGTATTTCGCCATACTCTTCAATATCTTTCCCCGTCCCGAGATCCATATTCTTATATATTTGACGAGAATCGGCACTGATGATTTCAGCGTCGATGACACGGGCGAGTTCGACGGCTCTGCGGGTTTTGCCTGAAGCGGTCGGCCCGGTAATGACGATCAAAGGTCTTTCCATTTATATATTGAGGTTGTATTCCGTCGTTTTCAAGCGTCGATGGAAAATCTTACGGATGTGAAACAGAGGTTTGTCTTCATTGAAACGAGCAACTTCGAGCCACTGCGAGTCATTGAAATCGACGTTCCAATCGAGGATGCCGTCCAATCTGAATGTCGGACGATAGTTTTTGACTTTGTAGAGTCGGCGACCCGAGATGTCGTAGGTTTTCCAAGCCATCGCCACCGTGTAGAGTCGATTGATTTCCGTTGCCAACAGTTTGGTGAGACTTTCGTTGTAGAGCAAGCGTTGTAGCTGCGAGAGCGAAAGCCACTCGCCTTGAAGCGAGCTTTCGAGCGCAGTCTCCTTAGTCGGCATGGTGCAGATGAAGTGAAATATGTTTGACGACATCGAAACGTCGGTGCTTTTGTACATGAAACGGATTGAAAATTCGTCAGACGACAGTCCGCTCAGATTCGAGAGCTGTTTAGCCGCCTCTTTCAGGTTCATCGTATCGCGATGGTGCAACGACAGGCTGGCAGGCGTATCATATTTATTCTGTATCAACAAGTCATCTCCACCGCCGCCACGACAGATGAAAATATCGTTGCCATGGAAAATGAGAATGCGAATCACCGATTTGCTTACGTCTAAGCGCGGATAGAGTTCGAGTTGACTGTAATAGTAGTTCCATATAGCCAAATATCGGATGCTGAAAATCACGACTGACGACACATAGACAATCGTCGGCAAAACATTGTAGAAGAAATGATCCGCTCCGTTGAGATTGACATTGATATAGTAGCAACCATAGTATATCCAGCAGACAACCGATAGCGAGATGGAAATCATCATCAGACATTTGATCTGATAATGGTTCTCCTGCATATAAATCTTTCCGAGAAAGCCTTTTTCAGCTACCGGGCCATATAGAATCGCGCAACGACGACAGACGCCCGACCGCTCGCCGCGAATCATATAGTAGATGCAATGCAGAGCCAAAACCGGGGCAATTATGAGCACCGACAGATAGGGAATACGGACGTTGAGCATCTCTTCCGGATAGAAAATATAAATGACACCCTTCGAATAAATCAAAGTGATAGCCACCATTATTATTGCCGACACGCAGAGAGTCCGAATGCAGATAGTTTGAATCAGGTCACAGGTCAAAGCCCTATGGCGTTGGCGTGTATTCTGATAAAACACGAGAATCAACATTGCAGTCAATGCAAAAATCGGAATCCACGGGCGTGGCAGAAAGAGAGCTAAAAATATGGGCATCACAACAGCTCCGAACGAAACGATCCAGTTGAGCCACAAGGTGAAAATCGCCTTTTCATTGATAAGATGATTTTGTATCATTTTCGTGTCAGGTTTCTGTCGCTGTGAAGGTAAAGAGAGAGAGAATTGAGAAGAAGTGATAGGGAGAGAGGAGATGGGAGAACGGTCGGGTCTGTTTAGCGCAGATGAGAATTGAAGTATTCGATCATGCGAGAGTAGACCGACAGGCGCGCTCCGCAGCCGTAGATCGAGTGATTCATGTTGGGATAGATAAACATATCACACCATTTCCCGGCAGCTTGCAGAGCAGAAGTATATTGGACGGTGTTCATGAAATGAACATTATCATCGGCAGTACCGTGCATCATCAATAGGGGAACAGAGAGATTGCCCACCACATTGAGAGGCGACGATGACTCGTAGCCGTCCTCATTCTCCTGAGGCGTCAGCATATAGCGTTCAGCATAAATCGTGTCGTAGTAACGCCAATCGGTGACGGGAGCGATTGCGACAGCAGCCGCAAACGGTGTCGACGGTGTAGAGACACACATCAATGTTTCGTAGCCGCCATAGCTCCAACCGCAGATGCCGATTTGCTTACCATTGACGTAGGGTTGAGCGGCAGCCCACTTTGCGACAGCTTGCTGATCGAGGGTCTCGTAGTAGCCGAGGTTGCGGTAGACCACGGTTTCCCACTCGCGACCGCGACCGCCCGTGCCGCGACCGTCGGCACAGATGACGATGTAGCCCTGCATCGCCGCATATTGTTCCCAATCGATGCCCCAAGAGTCGACGACACGCTGCGAGCCGGGACCGCTGTATTGGGTCATGATGACGGGATAAGATTTCGACTCGGAGAAGTCGGCAGGTTTCAGCATATAAGCGTTGATTTTAAGCCCTTCGGTAGTTGTGACAGTGAAAAATTCACGCTTGGGTGCTGATGAGTATGTCGCTTTGGCTTCCGAATTGTCTTCGAGAACGCGGACATCCTTGCCGGCGATTGAGCGGAGAGTATAGACGGGAGGAGTCTGAGCGTTGCTGTAATTAACCGTATAGTAATTCATTGCGGGCGTAAACCAAACAGATGCCGAGCCTTTTTCGGGAGTGATGTGACTCATGAGTCCTTTGGCATCGATGCGAGAGACCACGCGGTTGAGCGGGCCTGTTGCCGTCGATTGCACATAGTGGTTGCCGCGAGCGTCTGCACCATAGTAGGCGAGCACGTCGAAATCACCCTTAGTGATTGCTCGTGTCATTGCGCCCGAATAGGTGTATTGATAAGCGTGTATGTAGCCTGAACGAGCCGACAGAACAACGAAATCATTTTCATTGAATGTCAGATTCTCGTAAGTCGCAGGTTCGAGCCAAGCCGATTCCTGCTCGACGAGGATTGATTTTGCCACATTCGAGCGCGGATTCATGCTGAAAAGCTCCATGCGGGTCTGTGCCCTGTTGAGAGTGGCTACAATCAGGCGGTCGGGACTGCCACCGTAGGCTATACGGGGTATGTATTCGATATTTCCGACGGGAATTTCAAGATTCTTTGTCTTGCGATTGTCAATGTCGTAGCTGTGGACGCTGACTTTCGAGTTCGGTTCGCCGGCTACGGGATATTTATATGTAAACGAGCCGGGATACAGAGCATATTTGCTCTCCGGATCGCAAGTCCCTTCATAGAGAGGGAATGAGTATGCCGGAACTTCCGATTCATTATATTTCAGATAGCACAACGTCTGGTTGTCGGGAGCCCAAGCCATCGAAACGGAGGTCGTAAACTCCTCTTCATAGACCCAATCGGGGACACCGTTGATGACATGGTCGATTTCACCGTCGGTTGTGACATCGACCTCCGTATTGTAGTCAATTTTGTGGAGGTGGATATTATTGTCAACGCCGACAAATGCAATCATTCTTCCGTCGGGCGAGAAAAGCGGCTCGCGTTGATATTCAAAGTTGACCGACAGCGGATGAAGCTGACGAGTGCGGATGTTGTAGACGTAGAATTTAGCCATCGACGACCTCCGATAGATAGCCTTGCGCTCGCGTCCGACAAGGATTTTTGCCCCGTCAGGGCTGAGGACGAAACTTTCAATTGAAGGAATCGTCGATTCGCGAGTGTTGTCGACATCCATCACGGTTTCAATCTCTTTGCCTGTTGCAGTCGCGTATTTGACAATCTTTTTGCCGTCGGCCGACAGAGCGAGATAGCTGAGACCGTCGGCAAGGTAAGCCGGACGTGAAACGTGCTTGGGAGCGTTGAGGGGATAGACGTATGGAGCGAGGTTCTTATCGTTTGAAATACTTGCTTCAACCGACGGCATGACAGCGGTCAGCATCAACAAGCCTGTGATTATATTCTTCATAAATCTTGTCGTGTGATGAGGAGGATCGAGGTGGTTGAATGAATTTGTTTATCAGAAAAGCGTCAACTGAGCTTCGTTGTCGTTCACGGGGCGACGCGGCGGCTCATGGTAGCCGAAGTCGGGATCTCCACCGTGCTTGGATGAGTTGCCGCCTGCAAACCAATCCGTGTTGTCAAGCTCACTGTCGATACGAATTTTTTTCGGGCGTCCGCGGCGTTTTGTCGCCGGGCGTTCTTCGAGTTTCATTGTCGGTTCGCCCAAAACATTCATCGTGACATTGCGCTCGTCGGAATTGAGTTGTTGAGTCAACTTCTCGATTTCTGCTTTGAGATCTTTGATTTCCGAGCGCAGTTTCATTTCGCTGTTAGCCTGATTGTAGAGATTTGCTTCGACGGTTTGGCGGAGCGACGCATTAGTCTCTTTCAACTCGGCTATTTTTGCGTCCTTACGGGCTTTCAGCTCCTCAAACTCACTGAGTTGCTGTTGGATTTGCATGAATGACGATTCCTGCTCCTGCTGGAATGATTCAAGCTCTTGACGAGCAGATGCGGCTTGGTTACGCAAGTCGTTGATCATAGTGTCGCTCATCGAAGTCTTCACTTCAAGCTGCTCTTTGAGAGTCGTTTGACGAGTGATTTCCTCTTGCGCCTTGACAAGCTCGTCGGCAAGGCGTGCACACTTCTCCTCAGCGGCCGCTTTCTCTTGTTCGACAGCCGATTTCAAAGTCTCCAACTCCTCGATTTTAGCTTTCATTTCGGCAATTTCTGTCGGTTGGACATCAATATTGTCATTATCGACAGGCGTCTGCGGAGTCTGAGATTGGCTTTCATCTTGTTGCTCTGATATAGCCGGAGCAGTCTCGGCAGCTGCCTCTTCAAGCTCCTTGATTTTTGCTTCAAGAGCCTCATTTTTAGCAGCGAGTTCTTCGCTGCGTTTTTTAGCCTCTTCCGATTCGGTTTGAATCTCTCTGATGCGGGCAGTCAGATTGGCAAGCTGCTCGCTACCCGGATTGTGCTTACGATTGTAGAAGTTGTCGCGTTCCTGAGCGTGTTTCGACACTTGCGATTCGAGGTCATTGATGCGGTCGAGCAAGGCGCGTTTCTGACGGTCGACGCTCAGTCGGAGCTTGTTGTTCTCATTGCGAAGTCGAGCAATTTCATTGTCGTCGCCTTCGAGAGCGGCAATTTTCTTTTCGAGGGCTTCTTTTTCCTTTTCCCAATGGCTGTTGCCGACCGTGAGAGCGGCATTGACGCGCTGACGGAGGTTTTCCGACAGTGAGTTGAGGATAAACTTACGTTGAGCGTCGGTGTTCAAGCATTCTCTGACAAACTCCGGCTGAGTGCGGTTGAACAGCTCGATTACGGCATCAAACAAGTCGTCTGTCAATGTTGCGTCGATTTCCTCTCCGCTCTTTGACTCGGCTGCGCTGTCGCCGTCGGTCTTACTTCCGCCCTCATGAGTGGCCGAAGCCACCGCCGAAGTTGAGGTTGGCGTCGTTGAAACCGTGGTCATCGGTGTGCTGACCGTATAAGTGGGAACTGAGGGGTCATATTCCCCTTCGTCTTCTTCGTTTTCGGGTGAAAAACCGAAAGCTCGACGTAAAGAAGTCATTATCGACATAATTCACACAAATGTTGATATTCGGCAACCGAAATCCGATTCCCGATAAGGTTCAAGGCATAAGAATTAATTTGACGCGATGCAAATTTCAAAAAAATTGACATTGCGCATCTGAGACGTGCACGAATCTTGAAATCCGACACTCGCCACAATGCAAAGTTAAATGAAAAAATCCGAAATATATCACTTCACCTCTATAATTTTAGTCGAATTGTCGCCTACCGATGAAATTTCTGTGTAAATTTGCAATCCATATCATTAAATTACCTTCGCTATATCAAAAAACTCTTGTTAATCCATGAAACTGATAAAGTCTCTTTTCCTGTCATTGTCACTTGGCACGGTTTTTGCAGCATTTGCTAATGGTGACTGCCGAACCGATTGTCGATGGGGCGACCTTGGTGACGGAACATTTGCCAATCCTGTGCTCAATGCCGACTATTCCGACCCTGACATCATCAGAGTCGGAGATAAATACTATATGACTTGCTCTGAGTTCCACTTTATGGGTATGCCGATACTTGAATCTGACGACATGGTCAATTGGCATATCATCGGTCAGGTCTATGACAGTATTGACATGCCCGGCTATTCTGACATGACAAAATATGCAGAGGGTACATGGGCACCGGCATTGCGCTATCACGACGGCAAATTTTGGATATTTGTCTGCACGCCGGGCGAGGGTTTGTTCATGACAACTGCCGAAAATCCTGCCGGACCGTGGACTCCGTTGCATCAAGTCAAAAAAGTCCCCAAGTGGGAAGACCCTTGTCCGTTTTGGGACGAGGACGGCAATGCGTATCTCGTCCGCAGTCGTCACGGCGCAGGTCCGATCATCATTCATCGGATGAGTGCCGACGGTCGCTCGCTTCTCGACGAAGGTGTGACCGTCTATAAAGGCCCGGTTGCCGAAGGCCCGAAAATGTTCAAGAAAGACGGGTTTTACTACATCAGTATTCCCGAAGGCGGCGTCAGCACAGGCTGGCAGACCGTGTTGCGCTCGAAGAACATCTACGGCCCGTATGAATCGCGTCGCGTACTCGAACAAGGCTCGACGTCGGTCAACGGTCCGCATCAGGGCTCGCTCGTCGAAACTCCTGCCGGCGATTGGTGGTTCTATCATTTTCAATCGGCGGGGACGCGCGGCCGTGTCGTCCATCTTCAACCCGTCGAGTGGGTCGACGGTTTTCCCGTGATCGGAACGGACTATGACGGCAATGGCATCGGCGAGCCTATGGCTGTCTGCCGCAAACCGTTTGAGAGTGCCGGCAAACCGTCGTCGCCTCAAACGTCTGACGAATTTGACGCTGATGCGCTTGGCATTCAGTGGCAATATAACCACAACCCGATACCCGAACGTTTGTCGCTTGCCGACCGTCGCGGGTGGCTTGCCGTGGCTCCGAATCAAGCCTCTAAACTTCGCGAAGCTCGAAATCAGATCACTCAAAAAATCATGGGCTATCGAGCCGAAGCCACAACTCTCATTGATTTCAGTCGCATGAAGAGCGGCGAGCGCAGCGGTGTCGAGTGTTTGGGTAAAACTTTCAACGGCGCAGGCGTGATGATCGAGAGTATTGATGGAAAAGATGTCCCGTGTCTCTACATCGAGCGCGACAGCCTCGTGACTTATCGCCAGCCGCTTCCGTCGGGCGTTTCAACCGTCGTTGTCCGCCTCGAAATCGACAATCCGGCAAATGAGTTTGCCTATTCTTACAGCCTTGACAACGGAGCATCGTTTGTGCCGTTAGGCGAGACATTTAAGATGGAAAAGGGCTTCTGGAAAGGAGTCCGCATGGGCTTGTATGCCTATACGACCGACCTGTCATCGTCGACTCCGGGTCGAACATATTTTGATTACTTCCGCTATCGTCACGACGGTCTTGGAAGTGATTTATAAGGATATATTAAAATTCGATTCATAACTATCGAGAAATGAATAGAAATATTAATGACGCAGCCTCCTCCGCCGGCTATACGATGGTCGAGGCTATCAATGAGGCAAAACGTTGCCTTCATTGCAAAAATCCGATGTGTAAGAAGGGTTGCCCGATTAGCAATGACATTCCCGATTGGATTCACGAGCTGTCAAAGGGCAATCTTGGCAATGCAATGGCTATCATCAATGCCAAAAGCAACCTTCCGGCTGTTTGCGGTCGCGTCTGCGCCCACGAACGCCAATGTGAAGGCAACTGTGTCCTGAATAAAAAGAATGCACATATCAACATCGGCAAACTCGAACGTTTTATTGCCGATTTCGATAGCGAGACTCAAATTACTCACGAGAACATTGCGCCTAAGACTCGCGGGCGCATCGCTGTGATCGGTAGCGGTCCGGCGGGGCTCACCGTTGCGGGCGAACTGTCGCGCAAGGGGTTTGATGTCGTGATTTTTGAAATGGAGCCTGAGGCGGGAGGTGTGCTCATGCTCGGAATTCCGGAATACCGTCTGCCGAAAGACGTGGTTCGCAATGAAATCAAGAAAATCTGCGAGCTTGGAGTCCACATACATTGCAACGTCACGATTGGTCGTGATATGACAATCGACGATCTGTTTGCCGAAGGTTTCGATGCAATTTTCATGGGAACAGGCACCGGCAAGCCGAAAAAATTGACAATCCCGGGCAATCATTTTGACGGTGTGCGCCAAGCTATTTATTTCCTGCGTCGAGTCAGCCTCTATAATTCGGGGCTCATCGGTCGCGACGAAATTCCTGTCAAGGAAAATGACAATGTGTTTGTTGTCGGCTGTGGCAACACGGCTATGGACGCTGCTCGCACGGCCCTCCGCTTGGACGCTCACAAAGTCACCGTCGTCTACCATCGAACGATTGAAAAAATGAGTGCCTTGAAAGCCGAATATGACGATGCGGTTGCCGAGGGTGTCGACTTCATGTGGAATTCTTCGATTTGTGAAATCAAAGGCGACAACGGCATAATTAAAGAGGTGGTCATCGATCGCGAAGGCGAACGAATCGTGCTTCCTGCCGACAAAATAATAATGGCTGTCGGAAGTCAGCCGGCAAGTCGAATTGTCTCGACAACCGAAGGTATCAAGGTCGATGAAAAGGGCTATGTCTTGACTCGTGAAGTCCCCTACGGCATGACGAGTCGCAAAGGTGTGTTTGCCGGCGGCGACGTCACCAATCGCCCTGCGACCGTGGTCCACGCCATGCAAGATGCCCGCAAGGTTGCCGACGGCATCATGCAATATGTCGATGCCCTCAAACTTATGAGCGAAATAGATTCGGAAGAAATTTAGCGGCTCGGCAGACTTTTTCTGATGGCGATGGGTTTTACTTAATTCGCAACGATTCTACTTGTCGCCATACTCTTCAAGGTAGGCTTCGCACGCCATTTTGAGTTCGTCGTACCATTCTTTGCCGAAATGTGCGGTCAGCGGGCCTTCGAGGAATTGATAGAGGCGGATTCCAAGTTTGCGTCCGAGAGCTTCCGCCGATTTGCAGATTTTCCATCGGTGATAGTTGACGGCTGTAAACGTCGGGTAAGTCGTCAGTCGTACCGGATAGAGTGCGCATGACGATGGTTTGCGAAACGAGCCCGTTTTGCCTTCGTTGAAAGCACATTCGATTGCACATTGGCAGACTCCGCCCGGGGCGTAGCAGGTGTGGATGCAGTTGCGACCGTCAACGATTTGAGTCACCAAGTCGCCGTCGGGGTCAAGATAGCTCGTTCCGGCTTCTGCAATGCGCTCCTTTGCCGAGGGCAGAAGTTTGTCTTCAAACGTCGGCAACAGTCGGTCGATTTCATCTCGTTCGGCTTCTGTCAGTGGCGCGCCGGCATCGCCTTCGATGCAACATTCTCCCTTGCATTTCTCAATGTCGCAACAAAAAAATACTTCTGCAAGGTCGAGCGACACCAATGTATCTTGTATCTGTAACATAATTTCTTCTGTTTCTTCTATTTTTCCCATTGTTTACTAATAAAATATTTTTCGCGTCGATTTAATTGCCGGAGACAACCATCCCGACGCCAATCAGGCGATCGAATCGTCCGCCACGCGGTCTATGATAGACTTTGACGGTATATTCGTTTGTTGTCTGATAGAAATTTCCTTCGACGGGAGCTGTCAAGCCGGTCATCGAGCCGTCGTTGCCGACGACGAGATACTGATAATTGTAGGCTCCCTGCTTCAAGATGAGTGACTGTTCGTAGCGTCCGGTAGCTCGATTGTAGACCATGCGCGAGGTCGGGTCGAATCTCCGCTGCGTGAAATCTCCGTCGAGAAAAATGTCGCCCCCCGAAAGTTCGGGCATTTCGAGAGCGAAGTGAGTCATGACGTAGTCTGCCTCCGTGTCGGAATGCGTCGATGAGGATTCGCGAATGAAATAGCGACCGTGTTGAGTGCTGTCGTAGCTATACAACGATGACGCTCGCGGCGTGTCGATATAGAGCCACATATTATATATAGGCGCGTAAAACGATATGTTGTCAACCCCTATCCCGGGATATGTGGTGGATACCGTCTCGAAACGCCTGTATTCATTGCCGGCCGGGAAGATGAGCGGTCGGAGATGCTCGTAGATTGCGTTGTTGCCAAGCACTCTCTGTGGCGAGGTCAACACGACTTGGTTGTCGATGCGACCGTTCTGGCTGACGACGACTGTCAATCCGTTGAATGGGTCGTCGACCTCTTTTGCGTGTTGCAAATCGACGGTGATGCCGACTTGCTGATGACTTCTGTTGGCATCAATGTCGGTCAGCGACGTGACTCCGACATATACTCCCGCCGAATAGTCGGCGACTCCGAAACGCGCTTGGAGCAGGGTTTCGTCGGGCGCACTTTCGTCGTAGATTCGCAGCAGATAGTTGCCCGGCTGAGTTATCGTGATGTCTCTATTGGGGATTGTTATTGTATAGTGAACATAGTGAACAAGCGTCGCTCTCGAATACTCGTAGTCATCGACCATTCCTTCGTTGAATCCGTCGAGAAACTCCGATGCGACCAAGCCTTCCGGCGCCCAAAGCGCATCGCAGTGAATCAGTTCGTAGCGCATGAACCGATGCTCCTCGCTCAGTTCGTCGAACCCAATTGTCACGCTGCTCGTCGGGTCGCCGAGTCGGATGATAGGCGGCGCGAAATCGTTGCCCGTCAGCGATACTCTCAACGAGCGAAACGATGTGTCGAATATTGCCTGCGACGTGTCAGTTGTTGCTCCTTCGCCTCGACAGACTGACGACAAGCAACACAACATTGCTATCGCGACAAGCCATCGCCTGCCCGATATTGCGACATATTCCAAACGACTACGTTTCATGTTCATTTCGTCTATTTCACAGTGATACCGCTCCAATCAATCGGAGTCAAGCCCTTCGATACAAGATAGGCATTGGCTCGAGAAAACGGCTTGCTGCCGAAAAATCCTCGCGATGCACTCAACGGTGACGGATGTGGAGAGGTGATGACACAATGGCGTGAGCGGTCTATAAACTCGCCCTTGCGCTGAGCGTATGCTCCCCACAGAATAAACACGACGTCTTCACGCTCTTCGGCAATCTTACGGATAGCTGCATCGGTAAATGTCTCCCAGCCTCGATTTTGATGCGAAGCCGGAGCGCCGGCGTCGACTGTCAACGTTGAGTTTAGCAGCAACACACCTTGACGCGCCCACATGCTCAAGTCGCCGTCAGCAGGAGGCGGACACCCGAGGTCGTTTTCAAGTTCCTTATAGATGTTGCGCAGCGAGCGCGGAAGTTCGACTCCGGGGTTGACAGAAAAACTCAGTCCGTTAGCCTGCCCCTGTCCGGGATATGGGTCTTGACCGAGAATAACGACCTTGACCTCGTCAAACGGACATGCATCAAATGCCGCAAAAATCTTACCTGCCGGTGGAAAGACCAAATAGTGAGAATAACGATTTCTCACAAAATCGGTCAGCAGTTTGAAATAATCCTTATTCCATTCATCTGCCAACGCGCATTTCCACGAAGGAGCAATTCTAACGTCCATGTATCAAAAAAACTGTTTTAAGATGCAATTTTACAAAATTTGAAAATACTTCTTTGCAAAAATACAAAATTTTCAGTAATTTTGTACTCACGTCCACGGCAAAAGCGTCTCTATATTGAAAATCAGCAAGTTGAGATGCCAACCAACCGACAAAAACAAGCGTTCCCGTAGTTCAATGGATAGAATATCGGATTCCGGTTCCGACGATTAGGGTTCGACTCCCTACGGGAATACAAAAATTTTTATTACCTTTGCAGTCGCAAACAGTAATATAGTCCAATCCAAGGTTCGCTCGAATGGTGGAATGGTAGACACGAAGGACTTAAAATCCTTTGGTCATTGCGACCGTGCGGGTTCAAGTCCCGCTTCGAGCACAAACAAAATGCTGCACCAATTTTGGCGCAGCATTTTGTTTATATTATAAAGTTGTATCTGAAATTAAAAAAAAGAAAAAACGCTAACAACTTGATTAAGTCATTAGCGCTTCTTTTGGTGGTGCCACCAGGAATTGATGCATCCTTGTAAGCACTTGTATCTCAATGCTTTGCCTTTGGCTTCTATAAAAAAGCCACGAGACTGGCACGTTTAATCTACAAAAGAATTCACCTTATTTCAGAAACACGTTACGTG
>CAZCCI010000038.1:0-20521 GCA_964497255.1 uncultured Staphylococcus sp. | reverse complement strand
ATCCTTGGTGTGGTAGTTCAGCTGGTTAGAATACCTGCCTGTCACGCAGGGGGTCGCGGGTTCGAGTCCCGTCCATACCGCTGAGGAGAGAGGAGAATGAGTATTTGTTAAATCTTCGGATTTTCATTTACTCATTCTTTTTTTGTATCCATATAGATTCTCGTTGGGAATCCTATCGGATAAATAGATGAATATCTATTCGATTTCTCGCAAAATGCGGGCAAATGAGAAAAAATATGACAAAATATTTGCACAAACGGCAAATGAGTCGTAACTTTGCACTCGCAAAACAGTCGCAGAGACTTGATTGAGCCTCACGGATTGTTGATGCAGACATAAAATCCTTGGTGTGGTAGTTCAGCTGGTTAGAATACCTGCCTGTCACGCAGGGGGTCGCGGGTTCGAGTCCCGTCCATACCGCTGAGGAGAGAGGAGAATGAGTATTTGCTAAATCTTCGGATTTTTCATTTACTCATTCTTTTTGCCGCATCTCTCTCTCTCTCGATAATGCTACCGTAAATAATACCATAAATGTCGTCGACATCATCTTCATCTCGAATAACCATAGTGATTCCGGTCTATAACCGAGCCGGGATTGTCGGACGGACGTTGCGCTCGGTCGAACAGCAACGTTTGCGTCCGGAGCGCGTCGTGCTCGTCGACAATGCGTCGACCGACGATTCGCTTGCCGTCATGGAGACGTGGCGGACGGAGGTGGAGGGACGGCTCGATGTGGTGATTGTCGCAGAGTCGAACCCCGGGGCTTGTGCCGCTCGCAATCGCGGATTGCAAGAGGTCGGGACGGAATTTGTGATGTTTTTTGATTCTGACGACGAGATGCTGCCGACCCACGTCGAAGAGTTTGCGGCGGCAATCGAACGCAATCCGGATGCCGATATTTTCGGGCGGAGCATCGAGTGTGAGGAGTCTGACGGAAGTCGTCGGAGGCTCTATTTCACGTCGCGTCGTCCGATGTTCAACCATCTTTTTCGTGGATGTCTGTCGACGCAGCGCATCGTCGTCAGGACATCGCTCGTCAGAGCAGTCGGTGCGTGGAGCGAGGAGCTTCCGGCGTGGAATGACTATGAACTTGGGGTGCGCCTACTGCTTGCGTCCGACAAGATTGTCGAGCTTGCTGGCGAGCCGTCAGTGGTCACATATCATCTTGCCGATTCGATTACGGGGACGTCATACAGCGCGCGCCACGACCGTTGGGAGCTTTCGCTCGACCGTGTAGAGGCTTTGCTGCGCGCATCGGATCGGGGACGCAAATTTTCGGGCTGGGTGGATGTCAGACGTATGATTCTTGCCGCACAATATCGAGCCGAGGCGGATTCTCTCGGTTGCTCGACTGCAGAGCGAGATAACGCCGTGGCGCAAGCGTCGAGACTGCGACGCGAGGTGGTCGGCAGGGTCGACTGTCGGTTGCGGATGACGATGGTCTATCTCCACTATCTTTATTTCAAACGATTGACTTGGGCGTTTGCCCAGTTGCTGTTTCCGCGTTGGCAGCGATGACGGTCGCGGAGGTCAGCGCAACATATCGCTGACACGTTTGAGCGCGGCGATGAAGAGGTCGCACTCCTCGCGGGTGTTGTAGACGGCAAATGATGCTCTGACCACGCCTTCGACTCCGAGCGCGTTCATCAGCGGCTGTGCGCAGTGGTGTCCGGTTCTGACGGCAATTCCGAGCTTGTCGAGGAGCATACCCATGTCGTAGTGGTGCTCACCGTCGACGAGAAATGAAATGATGGCACATTTTTCGGGCGCGTTGCCGAAGATTCTGATGCCCGGAATTTCGTCGAGCATACGGCGAGTCGTGTATTCAAGCAAATCGTGCTCGTGGGCAGCGATAGTCTCAATGCCGATGCGCTCCATATAGTCGATAGCCTTATGGAGAGCCGCGATACCGATAAAATCGGGCGTTCCGGCTTCAAATTTGTAAGGCAGCTCGGCAAAGGTAGTCTTCTCAAAACTTACCGACTCGATCATCTCGCCGCCGCCTTGGTAGGGCGACATGGATTCGAGCAAATGACGCTTGCCGAAGAGCACGCCGACACCTGCGGGCCCATACATTTTGTGGGCTGAAAACGCATAGAAATCAGCGTCGAGTTCCTGCACGTCGATTTTGATGTGGGGAGCGGCTTGAGCGCCGTCGATGAGCACGGGGACACCGTGGCTGTGGGCTTCGGCAATGATTTCCTTGACGGGATTGATCGTGCCGAGGACGTTTGACGCATGGCAGACCCCGACGAAACGCGTGTGCTCGTTGAACAGTGCGCGATAGGCATCCATGTCGAGCGAACCGTCGGCAAGGATGGGGATGACGCGGATTTTGATGTCGACTTTGCGCTGCAACAACTGCCACGGGACAATGTCGGAGTGGTGTTCCATCACTGAGACAATGATTTCGTCGCCGTCGCGGAAGAAAGTTCCGCCGTAGGCTGCTGCTACGAGGTTGATCGCCTCGGTCGTTCCGCGAGTGAAGATGATTTCGTCGGTCGACGGGGCATTGATGAACTCACGGACGCGCTTGCGTGCGTTCTCTTGAAGTTCGGTAGCTTCCATCGAGAGCGTGTGGACTCCGCGGTGGACGTTTGCCTTCGTGTGGGTGTAGCCGCTGACAATTGCATCGACCACTTCGCGAGGAGTCTGCGAAGTGGCTGTGTTGTCGAGGTAGACAAGCGGTCGATTATAAATTTTGCGGTCGAGTATCGGATAGTCGGCACGAATTTTGGCAATGTCGAACATGATTAGAGTCTGAGTGCGTCGTGAGTGTAAGAGTGGTGTGAACGTTGGTCGGAGAGAGGGGTGACGAGTGGGAGAGAGGTGTTTTGACTATGAGGTTTAGCAACTCTTGTTGCGGCAACCCGAGCAGTCGCCGAGCGAGCCGGAGAAGCGGCGGTCGACGAGGTGGTGTAGGCGTTCGCGGAGGCCGCTGATGTGTACGTTGTCAATGACATCGACCATGAATGCCTGCATCAACAGAGTGCGAGCTTCGGCTTCGGGGATGCCGCGCGAGCGCATATAGAAGAGCGCTTCGTTGTCGAGCTGGCCGGTTGTTGCGCCGTGGGAACACTTCACATCGTCGTTGTAGATTTCGAGTTGCGGTTTGCAGTGCATTCTCGCCGAGGTCGACGCAAGAATGTTGCGGTTGCTTTGGTAGGCCTCTGTAAACTTTGCTCCGTGAGCCACGAGGATGCTGCCCTCGAACGCGCCCGACGCGTTGTCGTCAAGGACGTATTTAAACAATTGGTTGCTGCGACAGCGGGGCACGAGGTGGCGGATGTCGGAATCGTTGTCGATGTGCATACCGTCAGAGCCGATGACCATGCCTGTGAGCCGGGTTTCGGCATTTTCACCGTTGAGATTGATGGTGAAGTCGTTGCGAGTCGTGCCGCAGGTGAGAGTTGTCGAGTTGAATGAGAAATATGAGTCGGACTGCTGGCTGACAAACATTCGGGAGTAGCGCGCCGTCTTTTTAGATGACTCTTCGATTGCACACGCTTCGAAGCGCGAGCCTGCGCCGAGAGCCACTTCGATGATTTGCGACGCGAGATAGCTGTTTGCTCGCTCCTGAGTGTGGTCACAGATGAGCAATTGCGCTTCCGCTCCGTCTTCGAGCACGACGAGGATGCGGCGGAATGCAGCGGTCGGGACGGGCGACGAGAAGATGTTGACGAGTTGGAGCGGACGCTCGGGTTTTGCTCCGCGAGGGACGTAGATCAACACACCGTCCTGTGCAAGGAGGTTGTTGACGGCAACCGAAGCCTCGTCTTTCGGCGCGATTCGGGCGTAGTGGCGACCGACGATTTCCGGATAGAGTTCCGCGCCGCGTTTGAGCGAGCCGAAGTAAATCCCGTCGGGGAGTCTTGATTCAAGCGTTGAGGTCGGCATGAAAGCGTCGTTGACGACGAAGCCGAGCAGTGTCGACAGCGAGGGAACGTCACACTTGAAACTTGCTGCGACGTCGACCGGGATGTTCACGCGCGAGATGTTGACTCCGAAGTCGGGGGCAAACATCTCCTCGATCGAGGTTTTTTCAAACCCTTCCTGCGAGCAGTCGGGCAGGCGCACGCCTTGGCGCAGGATTGCGAGAGCTTCGTCGCGGACATCGTTGAGACATCCTGCCGAGTTTTCGCAGATGGTGGCGCGATTCTGTTCAAACAGGTCGATATATTGAGTCAGTGAATTGCTCATAGCTCGTTTTCTTCTTTGATCCAATCATAGCCTTTCTCTTCGAGTTCCAGAGCAAGCTCCGGACCGCCGGTCTTCACGATGCGTCCTTTGTAGAGGATGTGGACGAAGTCGGGGCGGATGTAGTCGAGCAGACGCTGATAGTGAGTGATGACTATGGTTGCATTTTTGTCGGTTTTGAGCTTGTTGACACCTCCGGCAACGATGCGGAGGGCGTCGATGTCAAGACCGGAGTCTGTTTCGTCGAGAATAGCGAGTTTCGGTTCGAGCACCGCCATTTGGAAGATTTCGTTGCGCTTCTTTTCGCCACCTGAGAAACCCTCGTTGACGGAGCGCGACGCGAGTTTATTGTCGAGCTCGACGATTTCGCGCTTCTGGCGCATCATTTTCAAAAATTCGCTTGCGCTGAGGGGCGCGTCGTTGAAATATTTGCGCTTGGCGTTGACGGCGGCGCGCATGAAATTGACCATCGACACGCCGGGAATCTCGACCGGATATTGAAACGAAAGAAACAAGCCCTCGTGGCTGCGGTCTTCCGGTGAAAGTTCAAGGAGGTTCACACCGTGGAGATACGCCTCGCCCTCGGTGACGGTGTAGGCGGGGTTGCCGGCGAGTACGCCTGACATTGTGCTTTTGCCGGAGCCGTTAGGCCCCATGATTGCATGAACCTCACCTTCGTTGATGCTGAGGTTTAAACCGCGTAAGATCTCTTTGCCCTCGACCGAAGCGTGGAGGTTGCGAACTTCAAGTAGTTTCTTGCTCATCCTTGATTGGGGTATATACTAATTGATTGTGTATAGTGTGTCAAATTATTAAATCGTGATGCGAAATTACTCAATTTCTCTCATCTGCCCAAACATTTTAACCATGACTTTGGTTTTGTATAGTCAAAGTCAGCTTCGCTTTTGCCTTTTTCCGTGATTTTGTTTAATTTTGCGAGGGCGTCGGTGAAGTTCGATGCCGGATTTCAAAAATTCGTATTCAAAAAATTTTTTTCAGTTATGAAAAAGTTATTGACAATCATAATTCTCGCCTTTGCAGCCGTCGGAATGTCGGCAAAGCCCAAAATCGAATTTAATTCCACTTCTCACGATTTCGGAACAATCAAGGAGGAGGGTGGAAAGGTGACGGCCGTCTATAAGTTTACGAACACGGGCAACGAACCGCTGACGATTATCAATGTCTCCAACGGCGGTTGCGGCTGCACTACGCCGTCATACCCCAAAGAGCCGATTGCTCCCGGGAAGCAGGGCGAAATCAAAGTGACGTTTCAGCCCAAAGGTCGCCGTGGAGAGTTCAAGCGTTCGGTCAAGGTCAAAAGCAACACCGGGACTGGACGACGCACGCTGACATTCTCAGGCGTTATAATTCCTTAATCTTTTCAGCTTATGAGACCGGCAGCACTGCTCTCGCTCGTGATGTTCGCCATGTCGACGGTCTTTGGTGTTCATGCCCAAGGCGTATGGCTCGAACAGAAGCACGATTTCGGGGCTTTTGACGAAAACCTCGGGCGTGTCTATTGCAATTTCCGACTCGTCAACACCGGCGACGAACCGATTGCAATCATCAATGTGCGAGCAAACTGCGGTTGCACCCGTCCCGAATACGACACCTCGCCGATTGCCCCCGGCGACACTTCCGTGATTCGCGTGGGCTTCGACCCCTCGGGCCGACCCGGACGCTTTGTCAAGTATGTCAACGTCGATCTCGACTCCTCGCCCGAACGCTCGTCGCTCAGAATCATGGGGACGGTCATCGGGGCGGAAAACACGTTGAAATCGCGTTTCCCTGTCGCGCTCGGACCGATGAAACTGCGCTCGAAAATCATTGCTTACGGCGATGTCTATAAGACCCATACCGGCAGCCAGTTTCTTGAAGGCTACAACGCTTCGCCCGACACGCTACACCCCGTCGTCGACAACGTCCCCGACTACATTGCCGTGACCGTCGAGCCGCGAGCCGTCCCGCCCGGCGACAGATTCGTCATCTCGACTCTGATCTATGGCGACAAGACTCCCGATTGGGGGCTCGTGACGGATTCGATGACCGTCAAACCTACGCCCGACTATCCCGAAAGCGTCACGGTTGAGACCGTGGCAATCGTCGGTGAAGATTTTACGACTCTGACCGCCCGACAGCGCGACGAAGCTCCGCTCATCGACACCGACGTGACTGCCCTCGACCTGCGTCGTATCAGTCGCGACTCCAAACCGTTGACGCGCACGTTCACCATCACCAATCGCGGTAAATCGCCGTTGCTCATCCGCCGAATCAGTTGCCCCGACAAGGCTGTCGACATCAAGTTTAAAGCCGACAAAATCAAGCCCGGCAAGAGTGCGAAGGTCAAAGTGACCGTCAAGCCCTCGCTTCTCGGCGATGCCGAACTGCTCAACTCACGCATCAATATCATTGCCAACGACCCGGATCATCCCTCGACGATGGTGCGCGTCGTCGCCGAAATAATATAAATCTCAACCTCTCTAATCTACAAATGACCATGCAACACGACAATCATCACCATATCGAAAACGACGAGCAATTCGGCGGTCTCACCGTCAACAAAGGCGTTGCGCAGCCGCCCGTCGTCAATCCCTATCTCCGTCCGCGCCGTCGTCGCGCACTCCCAAATGCCTCCGAACTTGTCGAGGGCATTCTCAAAGGCGACATCACGACCCTTGCGCGAGCCGTGACCCTCGTCGAGAGCCTTTCGCCGGATCATCAGGCGATTGCTCAGGAAGTCATTGAAAAATGTCTGCCACACTCCGGTCATTCGCGTCGCATCGGCATCACGGGTGTCCCCGGTGCAGGCAAAAGCACGTCGATCGACGTATTCGGGCTTCACGTCCTCAAACGCGGCGGCAAGCTCGCGGTGCTCGCCATCGACCCGTCGAGCGAACGCACCAAGGGCAGCATCCTCGGCGATAAAACACGCATGGAGAAACTTGCCGTCCACCCCAATGCTTTTATTCGCCCCAGCCCGTCGGCAGGTTCGCTCGGAGGCGTGGCGCGTAAGACGAGGGAGACGATTGTCCTCTGCGAAGCTGCCGGATTCGACAATATTTTCGTCGAGACCGTGGGCGTAGGGCAGAGCGAGACAGCCGTCCACTCGATGGTCGACTTCTTCTTGCTCATTCAGCTCGCAGGCACGGGCGACGAACTTCAAGGCATCAAACGCGGCATCATGGAGATGGCCGACGGTATAGTCATCAACAAAGCCGACGGCGACAACATTCCTCGCGCTCAGCTCGCACAAGCTCAATTTCGCAGCGCGCTCCAACTCTTCCCGCCCGCCGCGTCGGGCTGGACTCCCGAAGTGCTCACCTATTCGGGCTACTTTGAAATCGGTATTCCCGAAGTTTGGGATATGATTGACCGTTACTTTGCCTTTGTCGACGCAAACGGTTACTTCGAGCGCAAGCGAAGCGAGCAGGCGCGCTATTGGATGTATGAGACAATCGATGAGCAACTGCGTGCCCGTTTCTATCGCAATCCGGAAATCGAACGTATGCTTGCCGAAAAGGAAATCCGAGTGCTCAACAATCAACTCTCGTCGTTCATCGCTGCCCGCGATGTCCTCAATCATTACTTTGAGAAAATGTAGTCCTCCCGGCAAATAAAAGACCGAGAAAAAATAAATCGTCCCTGTTGTCTATAAAAAATCCACACTGACAACAGGGACGATAGTTTTAAAAAAGATATATATACAGGCTTTGCACTTATTTATTATAGCCTATAATTACAGTCATCGTTATCTTAGATGATACCTTGTGCCATCATAGCGCGAGCTACTTTCATGAAGCCGGCAACGTTGGCGCCCTTGACATAGTTGATGTATCCGTCAGACTCGGTGCCGTATTTGACGCACTGCTTGTGGATTTCAGCCATGATGCCCTTCAATTTATTGTCGACTTCCTCGGCGCTCCAAGAAAGTTTTTGCGAGTTTTGAGCCATTTCGAGACCCGAAACCGACACGCCGCCTGCGTTTGCAGCCTTGCCGGGAGCATAGAGAATCTTTGCTTTCTGGAACTCGCGGATAGCTTCGGGGGTAGAGGGCATATTTGCGCCTTCGCTGACGGCGATACAGCCGTTGGCAATGAGAGCGCGAGCGTCGTCGCCATCGATTTCGTTTTGGGTTGCCGACGGCATAGCGATGTCACATTTGGCGTGGTGCCACGGACGTTCGCCTTCGAAATACTGGCAGTTGTCATATTCCTCGGCAAACTCACGGATGCGTCCGCGGTAGACGGTTTTGAGCTTGAAGATGTAGTCGAGCTGTTCCTGCGACAATCCGTCGGGGATATAGATTGCGCCGTCGCTGTCGCTCATCGAGACCACTTTCGCGCCGAGAGCGAGGAGCTTCTTGGCGGTGTATGTCGCAACGTTGCCCGAGCCGGAGATGGCCACGCGCTTGCCGGCGAGTTCGATGTTGCGGGTTTTGAGCATTTCGAGGAGGAAGTAGACGTTGCCGTAGCCGGTTGCTTCCGGACGGATGAGCGAGCCGCCAAACTCGATGCCCTTGCCGGTGAATGTGCCGGTGAACACGCGAGCCATTTTCTTATACTCGCCAAACATATAGCCGACTTCGCGACCGCCAACGCCGATGTCGCCTGCGGGGACGTCGGTGTCCGCGCCGATCTGACGCCACAATTCCTGAATGAAAGCCTGACAGAAGCGCATCACTTCCATGTCGCTCTTGCCGCGCGGCGAGAAGTCGCTGCCGCCCTTGGCTCCGCCCATTGCGAGGGTGGTCAGAGAGTTTTTAAACGTCTGCTCGAACGCAAGGAACTTCAAAATTGAAAGGTTGACCGATGAGTGGAAACGGATACCGCCTTTATACGGGCCGATGGCATTGTTGTGCTGGACGCGATAGCCCATGTTGTTGTGGACTTTGCCTTTGTCGTCGACCCATGAAACGCGGAACGAGAAGATTCGGTCGGGAATACATAGACGCTCGACGAGGTTGTAGCGTTCAAATTCAGGATTTTCGTTATAGACATCCTCGATTGTGGAGAGGACTTCTTCGACAGCCTGAATATATTCAGGTTCATTGGGGAAACGACGTTTCAAATCGTCGACGACTGCTACTGCATTCATAACCTTTTGGAAATTTGAAAATATAATTCGTTATTATTTCGTTCTTATTTCTATAATTGCTGTACGATTTAAGCAAATTGACAGCAAATCGAAACTTTTCGCCGCAAAGTTACACTCTTTTTATTAAAACGCAAAGAAAAATGTTACTTTTTCATCGAATTTGTGCGAATTTTGTTAGGAGTAGCCAATGATGAGTCGTTGTGGCGGTGTTGGTAGCAGGTGGCCGTATATATGCAAACATCCTCGGAAACGATTGATTCCGAGGATGTTTTATGTGGAAACCTGACGGTCTTATTCCAAAATGATTGAGCCGAACGACTCCGGGCGGTCAAAATCGGGATCTTCCGACTTGACGGGCGACCAACTGAGGAAGTGGGGTTGCGATGTCCCCGACGCACATTTATAGAAGTTGCCTTTAAACTCGATTTCTTTGCCTTCGTATTTGATGCCGAGCAAATCGAGAGGAATTGCGGCAAGGATGTCCCACGTGAACACTCCTTCAAGCTCGCAGAAAGGACGGTTGCCACACGACGGATGGCGCATGATCGACTCGATTTCCTCGTCGGTCATGTCCTCGCGATGGCCGCCGGCTTTGCGGCGCGAAGCGTTGACAGTCCCGATGCAGTTAAACTCAAAGCAGCGGTAGATGTCGGAGTCGGCTGGTTGGGCGTAGAACATCACGCACGAATCTTCAAACACCGGCGAATTGTTTTCGAAATTCATGGCGCGAAGATAGTTGCAGCGCACAAAGAAGTTGACATAGAGATACTTCTCCGAGTGGGCTATGGTAAACGCCGTCAGCGGGTGGTATGGATATTGGCTCTTCCAATTCAGTTCGGCGATGTTGTGGCGAACACCCGACGATTCGAGGCGGCTGAAAATCTCATCCGTGTTAAGCGATTCGAGATCGGCGATAAAAGGAACATTGAGCGTCTGTGACATAAAATCGGTATTATTAAAGACTTAACGTAATTTTATTTGGCTTGGCGATCGGTTTTGTCAGTGGATGAACAACTCTCTGACACCCGTCACGATGCCGACCACACCCATGATGAGGATGATTCCGGCAAGGATGCGGTTGAGCAGCCACATCGAACGGATATTGAAATGTCGGCGAACCTTGTTGACAAAGTAAGTGACGCAAAACCACCACGATATAGCTCCGAGGAATATCGAAATATAGCCGGCAATATAGTGGTAGGCTTTAAATTCGGGCGCACAGAAATTGAATCGGGCGAAAAGACCGATGATGAAGAACAATATCAGCGGATTGGAGAACGTGAAGAGAAACCCCGTCCCGAAATCTTTCCAATAGCTGTTGGGCTGCATCGTCGTCGGTTGTAGGCGTCGCGACGGATTGGCAATGAAGAGATAGCCGGCATAGATGCTCAAAACGACCGAACCGATGATTTGCAGCGCAATTTGGTTGGCCTCGATGAAATCCGTGACAAACGACAAGCCCAAACCCGTCAGCAGACAGTAGATCAAGTCGCTCAGTCCCGCACCGACCCCGGTAAAAAACGCCGGCCAACGTCCGCGGTTGAGCGTCCGTTGGATACACAACATCCCGATCGGCCCCATCGGTGCCGACACGAGGATGCCTATGAGCAATCCGCGAAATATTATAACGGGTAGATGTATCACAATTTGCAAAGGTACAAAATCAAGCCAACGCAACCAAATTTCACCGCCAAAACGTCAAATTTTAGGACGGATTATGCCGTTTATCGGGAGATATTTGTATCTTTGCAATATGACTGCCCGGCGCAGTCCGAATAAATTAACCACTTAACCACTGAAAAGCAATGGCTTCAAACAAACGACAACTCAAAAAAGAAATCCGAATGATCTGCGGAGCACTCGCAGGCGAATGTGTAGTAGCCAAACTGACTGTCCCCGGAATCGACGGTGAAGCTCTCAACAATGTAATCTACGAACTTGCCGACTTGCAGGAAAACGCTATCGTAAAAATCAGCATTGCCTGCCCGCAGACTCCCAAATCGTTTGCCAACACCGGCGAATATCGCAAAGCCCGTCGCGCATACTTTGCAGCCGCGTTCAAGAAACTCAAAGACGAATTTAACGACCACATCGAAGTCATCGTCAAGAAAATGAACGCAGCCCTTCCCCAAGAGCAAAAAGACGCCAACAAAGCAGCCCTCAATTCATAAACCCTCCCCCCTCGGCTTATTTTAAGCCTTGCCACTCTCACAGACTCTCTCGTCGACGAGTACACACACACACACCCTCAATATTAACGAACCAAATAAAAAAAATTTCTCAGACGATGTCTCTTAGCTCAATCATACTCAAACTTTTCGGATGGAAGATCCGATGCAGCGTCCCCGATTATCCCAAGTGTATAATCTGCGTTGCGCCCCACACTTCCAATTGGGACTTCGTGATTGGGAAACTCACATATTGGTCGCTCGGTCGCAAAGCAGGATTTCTCATCAAAGAAAACTGGTTTTTCTTCCCGATGAACCTCGTGTTCAACGCCTTCGGAGGCATTCCCGTCCCCCGTCGCAAACACAACACCTCGCTGACCGACATCCTGATCAAGCGGTTCAACTCGTCGACCGAAATGTCGGTGGCAATCACCCCCGAGGGCACACGTTCGAAAGTAAGCGAATGGCACACCGGATTCCTGCGCATCGCGACGGGAGCCGGCGTGCCAATCGTCCTTGGAGCAATCAACGCTGCCGACAAGACCGTCTATCTCGAACGAACCTTCATCCCGACAGGCGACATCGAAGCCGACATGGCTGCAATCAAGGACTACTATCGCCACTTCAAAGGCATCAAAGCCGACAACTTTGCCGTCTGACACTAATATTTCAAGCTCAAAATTTACACCGAAACGCCAATGTCCGGACTGAAAATTTGTGCAATCCCGCTCGACATCGCCTATGCCGACGTTGAAAACAATCTAATCTCGACTGCTCACCAACTCAACCAAGTCGAGGCAGACACCGACATCGTCGTTTTGCCCGAGCTGTTTACCACAGCCTTTATCCCCGACGCCAAAACCATCGCCGAAAAAGCCGAGACAAACTCCGGACACACCGTCGACACCCTTCGTCGATGGGCACAATACTTCGGCTTTGCAATAGCCGGAAGTTTCCTCGCCACCGACGGCAAAGGTCACTACTTCAACCGCGCATTTTTTGTCGAACCCATGGGCGACATCACCTTTGCCGACAAGCGTCACCTATTCCCCCTCTCGGCTGAAAACACCGTCTACACCCCGGCCGACACGCATCAACCCATAGTCCGCTTTCGCGGCTGGAACATCCGCGTCATCGTCTGCTACGACCTCCGCTTCCCCATCTGGACTCGCAACCGTCAGGAAAACCTCTACGACCTCCTGCTCGTCCCCTCCAACTGGCCCGCATCGCGCATGAAACCCTACAAACTGCTCCTTAGCGCGAGAGCAATCGAAAATCAAATCTACACAGTCGGCTGCAACCGCACCGGCAGCGACAAATATGGCGACTATCCCGCCGGCATATCGTCGGCATACGACTGGCTTGGCGAAAACATTCGCGAGACCCGTCGCAACGGTCACGTCTATGCCCTCCTCGACCTCGCCGACCTCAAAGCAGCCCGCGAACGCTTCCCCGTCTATCGCTCGGCCGATGATTTTACAATAAACGATTGAACCATTTCCCGTCGTCGGGTGTTAATTCTTGCGACAAGACCATTTTCTCAACTCATAAACACCCCGCAGACATGGAACCAAAGACCACCATTTTCAAGACCGTCCACGAAGACTTTTTCGGCAACATCGTAGGCTCGATAGTCAAAAACGTAAAGCAGGCGACGACCTCGACAACCCCGACCGCCGCGGTCGAATTCATTGTCGAATGGACAATCCCTGCCATCGGAAAACGATAAGAAGCCACCTCGAAATCAATTCATCGGCAGCCTCTTATCGTAAAAATCTCTTATAATAAACACATTCTTACTCCGAGTAGAAATCGTCGTCGTCATCATCATCGTCAAGGAAATCCAAATCCCAGCCGTCTGACATCGACTCCGTAAACTCCGCAAGTTCGCGACCCTCGCGCTTCGTCGGTCGACCGAGACCCTTGCGACGATCTATAAAACCGGAGATTTTAACCACTTCGAGCAAATCGAGTTCGCTCTTGGGCGTGATGTTCTCCATATAATCGGGGACAAGCTTCGCGCCCAAGCGATTTTGTGTCAATGCAAGCACTTTAAAAGAATAAGTCACCGGCGGCTTGCGGACATTGACCACATCGCCGACCTTGATGACGCGCGACGGCTTTGCCAACACATTGCCGACATACACGCGACCCTTCTTGCAAGCCTCCGTAGCCACGGTGCGAGTCTTGAACACACGCATCGCCCAAAGCCACTTGTCAACTCTTACTTCATTCATCGTTATAGTTGATAGAGAGTGAGAAGATTATTTGTTGTTATACGTATTCATAGCGATTTGAAGCCCGGCGAGACACGACGTCTTGATAGCCTCGACAGCCAAATCGATGCGCTCGCCCATCGTCTTCTCCTCCTCGTCGGTAAACCGACCGAGGACGTAGTCGATCTGCGTTCCGCGAGGAAAATCGTTGCCGATGCCGAATTTCAATCTCGGATAAGCCTGCGTCCCGAGCATCTGCGCAATGTTTTTCAACCCATTGTGACCCGCATCGCTGCCGCGCGGCTTGATGCGAATAGCCCCGAATTGAAGCGAACAATCGTCGACGATGACGAGGATCTGCTCCGTCTCGATGCCCTCCTTATCCTTCCAATAGCGGACGGCGTTGCCCGAAAGATTCATGTAGGTCGACGGCTTCAAGATCACCAACTGAGCATTTTTGACACGAGCGCGAGCAATGTCGCCGTAACGCTCGGTCGAAAACGTCGCGCCGCAACTTTCGGCAAGCGCGTCAGCAATTCTGAAACCCGCATTGTGGCGCGTCATAGCATATTCCGGCCCGATATTGCCGAGACCGACTATCAGATACTTCATATATAAAAATAAAATTCTACTAAATTATGACACCGTGAAACCGTTTGTGGGACTCTATGTCTATGTCCGAGGAGGATAGCCCTCATGTCGGCGGCTTCCGATATAAATCAACGTATAATGAGAGAGATAATAAAGACAACAGACTTTCTCTCCGTTCAAAAGCAGCGAACATTGAGAAAATCTGTTGTGATTCTACTATGACTTGAATCGTAACGTGATCAAGCCCTCCGGCAATTACTGAGCGGCAGCAGCCTGAGCACCGCGAGCGGCACGAGTGAGCTGAACAGCGCAGACAACAGCGTTCTTGGCGTTCATCAGTTCGAGACCTTCGAAGTGGAGTTCGCCAATCTGGAGAGTCTTGCCGAGACCGAGGTTATCAACATTGATGACAACACGTTCGGGGATTTCGGTATAGATAGCTTTCACGCGGATCTTCTTCATTGAGAGAGTGAGCTTACCACCGGCTTTAACACCTTCTGCGTGACCTTCGAGCTTAACGGGAACTTCGATAGCAACGGGCTTCTTGTCGTTAACTTCGAGGAGGTCGATGTGGAGGATGGTATCTTTTACCGGGTGGAACTGGATGTCTTTGAGGACAGCCATGCGAGTTTCACCGTTGATAGTGAGTTCGATAGCGTAGATGTCGGGAGTGTAGACCAATTTGCGAACAGCGTCTTGGCTGACTACGAGGTCGGTAGTGATAAGACCCTTACCGTTGCCGATTTCGATGATTTTTTCACCGGCTTTGAGAGTACCTGCGTAGGGGAGAGTGATAACTTCACCACCGTTGAGGACTACGGGAATTTTGTTTTCCTGACGGAGAGCCTTAGCAGCTTTCTTACCGAGGTCTGTACGGGGCTCGGCTACGAGTTGAAATGTCTTCATTTCTAATTAGTTTGTTTTAAATGTGTTACTAAAAATTAAGTTGTAAGTTTTCGTTGCTCCTTAATTTCCCATCACACGGGATGCTAAAAAGCGACCGCAAAGTTACGAAATTTCCGCCACTTATCGCGCTAAATTTACTTTTTTTAAGACTTGGCGATGACGGCAGTGTTATTTCTTGCGGATTTTGTCGTGGGAGATTTTCCAGACGACGGCGTCGCAGGGCGGAATCGAGGTGCGGAACGGGGTCGATTCGCCAAACGTCTTCACGTCTTGTTCTCGCGTGAGAAGCTCGGTTGCGAGGACTTCGCCCTGCGGGATGTCGAGCAAGTCGAATGCGTGGCGCGGGATGTTGATGGCGAGGTCACACGCCGAGTCCGAGAAGTTGACGGCGATGACGAGTGTTTCGTCTTTAAACGAGCGGAGGAAGGCGTATTGACGATGAGGATTGAGTGTCGGGTTCTGATAGTTGACATACATCAAATCGAAGAATCGACCCTCGGCGATAGCCTTTTCGCTGTTGCAGAGGTTGAGAATAGTGACGTATTTCGAGCGCAGTCGGCGTTCGCTCGGAGTGAGCTGCGAATAGTCGGGCTTACCGTTGTTGTACCAGCGGCGCAGAGTCGCCACGCTCCAATAGTCGAAAATAGTCGTTCGGCCGTCGTAGCCGCTGTAACCCTCGGAGTCTGTGGCCTGTTCGCCAAGTTCCTGACCTGCGTAGATCATCATCGGGCCGGTCGAAATCATTGAGCTGATGATGAGCGACGGGATGACTTTTGAGGGGTCGCCGGCATAGAATTTCGAGCCGAAACGTTGCTCGTCGTGGTTTTCGAGGAAGTTGAGCATATTGCCCGAAATCCCTTCGACTGTCTGCCAGCAGTTGGTGATTGTTGCTGCCGAATAGTTGGAACATTGGATGCCGCGAAGAGTGTCATAGAGGTTCACCTTGTCGTAGAGATAGTCGAATCCGCCTTTGTTGATGAAGTCGCGGTAGATGTTCACGTCATAGAGCTCGGCGATGAAAATGGTGTTCGGGTAGCGTTCCTTGACGTTGGGAATCACCCATTCCCAAAATTCGAGCGGCACCATGTGGGCCATGTCGCAGCGGAATCCGTCGACACCTTTCGATGCCCAGTAGCGGAGGATGTGGAGCATCTTCATCCATGTGTCGGGGATGGGTTGGTAGTGAGTGCTCCAATTGCCGGGATCGCGACCGTAGTTGAGTTTCACGGTGTCATACCAGTTGTTGACGCCGGGAAAAGCCGAGAAGCAGTCGTCGCCGGTGGCTTTGGCGGGAAATTCGACGTATGCCGACTTGCCGGTCCCCAAGTCGACCGACGGAGCAAAGAGCTGACGGGTGATGTAGTAGTAATTATTGTCGGGCGAAAAGAACATTTCCGGATTGTCGTTCTCACCGAAGTCGCTGATGCCGGCAGGCTTTACGTCGCTGTGATATTGACGAGCCGTGTGGTTGGGGATGAAGTCCATGACCACACTCATGCCTGCTTCGTGGGTGCGCTTGACGAGGGCTTCAAACTCCGCCATGCGCTTGTCGACGTCGACAGCCAAATCGGGGTCGATGTCATAGTAGTCCTTGATAGCGTAGGGCGATCCCGCCTCGCCTTTGACCACGTGGGGATTGTCGGGCGTGATTCCGTGTTTGCTGTAATCGGTCTTTGTAGCGTGTTCGAGCAGTCCGGTGTACCAGACGTGGGTCACGCCGAGGTCTTTGATGCCTGCGAGCACGGCAGCCGTGATGTCGTTCATCTTACCGCTGCCGTTTTGCTGATAAGTGCCGTTGGGGACACATTTCTCGTTCGTGTTAGTGAACAACCTCGGCAAGAGTTGATAGATTATGTTTTTTTGAGCCATTAGATGTTATTTTTAAGATGAGTAAATCCGACGTCGAGGAGTGTCGACAGAGTGCTGTCGTAGCCTGAGCGGAACACTCGGCGGATTTCTTTGAGATTAAACACTTTGTAGGATGCAATGTCGTCGATGCTGACAGCCAGATCGCAGAGTTCCATTTGCGGTCGGGAGTTGTTTTTCACCAGCAGGTCGTAGGTTCGATGGGCTATGTCCATGATCGACTTCGGTTTGCCTCGCCGCGGGACGGGGCTGCAATTGATTCCGATGAGGTATTTGCATTGGTCTCTCAACGCCCATGCGGGAAGGTTAGCCAACACACCTCCGTCGACATACGTCACGCCGTCGATTCTCACCGGCTTGAAGACAATCGGAATGCTGCACGAAGCCGTCACGCAGTCGACGATGTTGCCCTCCGAGAATGCCACCGGTTTGTTGTGGTCGAGGTCGGTCGCGCAAATCATAGCCGGCGTAGGCAAGTCTTCGATGCGTTCGAAAGGGATTTTCTTTTTGAGAAACTTTCGGAAACCGTCCATCGAGAAGAACCCGTCGCGCGGGACGCCCAATTCGGCAAAGTCGCTGAACTTCACGTCGGCAAACGACGTGATAATTTCCTCCGGGGTCATTCCCGAAGCATACATAGCTGTCACAACCGACCCGGCACTGACACCGGCGATGATGTCAGGCTTTATGCCGACCTCTTCCAATGCTTTGAGAGCACCGGCGTGGGCAAACCCTCTTGCCCCGCCTCCACTGAGCACGAGACCTATACGATAGGGTTTCTTTGAGAATTTGAGCATATCGAACATGACGGATGCAAATTTACGATTTTTCCCCGAAGTCTGAAACCGAATTTCAGTTCAAACTTTTGGGTAAGAATATTTAGAGGTCTTAAACGTGTGTTCATTCATAGGAATTTGTTAATTTTGCAGATAAAACAATAGAATTAAAAAAACAACATAGCTTCTTAAAAAAGGAGATTAATAATATATGAGTATTACTATCTTGGGAATCGAGTCGTCGTGTGACGACACTTCGGCGGCTGTCATCCGCGACGGCGTGTTGCTTAGCAATGTCATTGCCTCGCAGGAGGTCCACGCCGAGTTTGGCGGAGTCGTACCGGAATTGGCGTCGCGTGCCCACCAGCAAAACATTGTCCCCGTTGTCGATACGGCTCTCAAACGTGCCGGAATCGACAAGAGCGAGCTTTCGGCTATCGGTTTCACCCGCGGGCCGGGTCTGCTCGGGTCGCTTCTCGTCGGGACGAGTTTCGCCAAGGGGCTTTCGCTCGGATTGCGCATCCCGATTGTCGATGTCAATCATCTCCACGGTCACGTCCTTTCTCACTTTGTCCGCCGCGAGCCGACCGACGTCGTTCCCGAATATCCCTTCATCTGTCTGCTCGTCTCGGGCGGCAACAGCCAGATAATCCTTGTCAGAAACTACAACGACATGGAGATTCTCGGTCAGACGATCGACGATGCTGCCGGTGAAGCGTTCGACAAGTGTGCCAAGGTCATGGGTTTGCCCTATCCCGGCGGCCCTCACATCGACCGTCTCGCTGCCGAGGGCGACGCTTCGCGATTTAAGTTTGCAAAGCCCCACATCCCCGGGTTGGATTACAGTTTCAGCGGGTTGAAAACGTCGTTTCTCTACACGCTTCGCGACGAGATGAAGTCGAACCCCGATTTCATCGAGCAAAACAAGGCTGACCTTGCCGCGTCGCTCCAAAAAACGATCATCGACATCCTTATGGATAAGCTCGACAAGGCTGTCAAGCAGACGGGAGTCAAGTCAGTGGCGATCGGTGGCGGTGTTTCAGCCAATTCGGGCGTTCGCAACGCTGTCGAGGACTATTGCAAACGTCGGGGGCTGACTCCGTTTATCCCGCCGCGCGTCTTCACGACCGACAATGCTGCTATGGTCGCTATCGCTGCCTACTATAAGTATCTCGATCGCGATTTTTGTCGCTACGACGCTACGCCTTACGCCCGCGTGACGGTGTAACTAAAAAAACATACATTCTTTTTTTTACGGGAAAAAATCATGCAACTTTCAGTCATTGTCATCGGCGATGAGCTTTTGCTCGGGCAGGTGATTGACACAAATTCGGGCGAAATCGCCCGTCATATAGCTCCGTTCGGTTGGGAGGTCAATGATGTGCAGACCGTCGGCGACGGAGCCGACGAGATTCGTCGCGCCATCGACCGTGCGTTTCAACTCAGCGATGTGGTTATCACTACCGGCGGACTCGGTCCGACGAAGGACGACATCACGAAGGGTGTCCTCCGCGACTATTTCGGCGGAGAGCTCGTCGAGGACGCGCCGACGCTCGAAAACGTCAAAGAGGTCGTCAGCAAGCGCGGTTTCAAGCTCAATCCGCTGACGGCGGCTCAGGCTATCGTCCCGACGTCGTGTCGGGTGATTCAAAACCGTGTCGGGACTGCTCCGATCATGTGGTTTGAACGCGACGGCAAAGTGCTTGTCGCTATGCCCGGTGTGCCGTTTGAGACGCGTGAGATGTTTCAAAGCGAGGTGTTCCCGCAGCTTCGCGAGAAGTATCCTTCGGATGTCGACATCGAACACGCCGTAGTCATGGTGACAGACTACACCGAGAGCGGACTCGCGCAGAAACTTGAACCGTGGGAAGATGCTTTGCCTTCGCATCTCCACCTTGCCTATCTCCCGAAACCCGGATTGATACGCTTGCGCATCGACGGCACCCACGCCGATAAGCAGTTTATCACGTCCGAAGTCCGTCGCGCTGCTTCCGAGCTTCATTCGATGCTCGGCGACGCGGTCTTGGCTACCGAAGATCTCACGCCGGCTCAGATTTTGCTCAAAGAGTGTGGCAAACGCGGTTTGACTCTTGCCACAGCCGAGAGTTGCACGGGCGGAAACATTGCCCATGAGTTGACGCTCAATCCCGGCGCGTCGGAAGTGTTTGTCGGCTCGGTTGTCAGTTACAGCAACGATGTCAAGATGCGATTGCTCGGTGTCGACGAGCAAACACTTGCCGAAAACGGTGCTGTCAGCCTTGACGTTGTTAGCGAAATGGCCGCCGGAGCGCTCCGTGCCACGGGAGCGTCGGTCGCAATCGCTACAAGCGGCATAGCCGGCCCGGGCGGAGGCAGCGAAGAGAAGCCGGTGGGCACGGTTTGCTATGCGGCGGCAGTCGCTACACCCGACGGCGAAATCCATATCGAAGCCGATTCGCGCCGTTTCCCGGGGAATCGAACCCGAGTCATCGACTCTTCGACGACTCGTGCTCTCATCAATGCCATCAAATTGCTCCGTTCGGAGTTTTGATGAATCACACTGCAAAGATACGACACAAATACCCCGAAAAAGGTGCGATAATGTAACCGACGGGTGAAAATTTTTTCAAATCCCTTGAAATTAGCTGATTATATATCAAAAAAAAATTCGCCGAAGTTCATCGGCGAATTTTTTTTGCTTGTTTTTTAGCGTCCACCTGTTATAATA
>CAZCCI010000037.1:0-20869 GCA_964497255.1 uncultured Staphylococcus sp. | reverse complement strand
CGGGGACACAAGGATTTTCAGTCCTTTGCTCTACCAACTGAGCTATGGCACCATCATTTTTGCAAGTGGGGTTTGTAGTGGTTTCCCCGTTTTTGCGATGCAAAGGTAGAGAGTTTTTTTGATGCGTGCAAATTTTATTGATGTTTTTTCTTGAATTTTGTGCATTTTCAGTATTTCAGAGTACTTTTTAGTCTATTTCTCGTATGATTTATACGCTTATACTATTCAATACTGCCTCGAATTGGGTGGATTTCAAAAAAACTCATTTCCCAACATTGCTACCGTTAAAACTTCTGTCGACTCATTTATAGAGAACAAACCGATAACTCTCGCATGGGCAAAGTAACAGATAAGATTGTCAAGCAAACAACTCTCAGAGGTCATTTTTGCCGATAAATCACAGGCTTTCAAGTTATGGTTCAGACGCTTTTGTGAGGTATCTTGCTGATTTTTACAAAAAAATGTGTACCTTTGCGCTTCCAAAACAATAATATATTATAAGTATAATGGACACTATTTCTGCTACCACACATCCCGATGTCTTGTTTGAGGTCAGTTGGGAGGTATGTAACAAAATCGGCGGGATTTATACCGTTCTGTCCACAAAGGCCAAAACGCTTCAAAAAAAGATGAATGACAAGACCGTGTTTATCGGTCCTGACGTTTGGTCTGACGAAAATCCTTCGCCGTGGTTCTCCGAATGTAAGATTAACGGACTTTCAGAGCGAATCCAGAATATAAATTTGCCCGATGGGGTCAGCATTAGAGCCGGTCGCTGGGAGATACCCGGTCGGCCGATTGCTATTCTTATAAAGTTTGACGGAATGTATGCCGTCAAAAACGAGTTTTACGGTGAAATGTGGAATCGTTTCGGCGTTGACTCGCTCCATGCCTACGGCGACTATGACGAGGGCTGTGCTTTCGGTCATGCCGCAGGCGTAGTAATCGAAGCTATCATTGCGAGTGGCTATGGAGCGAAACTGACTCCGACCGGACGCATTTCAAAAAAATATCGCCCGCGCATCGTTGCTCACTTCGACGAGTGGACCACCGGCATGGGACTTCTCTATGTCAAATGGAAGTTGCCTCAGGTTGCTACCGTGTTCACCACTCACGCCACGAGTATCGGTCGCAGCATCTGCGGCAACAACAAGCCTCTCTACGACTATCTCCGCGGTTACAACGGCGACCAAATGGCTCGTGAGTTGAACATGGAAGCGAAACATTCGCTCGAAAAGAGCGCGGCGCACGCAGCCGACTGTTTCACTACCGTCAGCGATATCACGGCTATTGAATGTGAGCAACTGCTTGAACGTCGCCCCGACGTTGTGACACCCAACGGCTTTGAGAAAAACTTTGTTCCTGCGCCGTCAAAATTTCCGGCTGCGCGCAAAGCGGCTCGCAACAGAATGTTGACAGTGGCATCAGCCCTCACAGGCAAATGTTTTGACGATAACACATTCATAATGCTCACAAGCGGACGATGTGAATATCGCAACAAGGGTCTTGACATGTTCCTTGACGTTTGTGACGATCTTCGCCGACGCAATCTTGACCGCGAAACAATTGCATTCGTCATGGTGCCGGCTTGGGCAAAGGAAGCTCGCACGGATTTGACCGAACGACTTTCAACGATGGGCGACGCTCCGTTCTCATCAGCCAACGCTTCGCTTGCCGACCCGGTGATCACTCATTGGCTTAACAATCCGGACAGCGATGCGGTCAACCTTCGCATACACAGTCTCGGATTTGCCGACAACTCCGACAGCCGAGTGACAGTCATCTACGTTCCCTGTTACCTCAACGGCAACGATGGTGTGATGAATCTGTCGTATTACGACATTTTGCCCGGCGCAGATGCAACGATTTTCCCGTCATACTACGAACCGTGGGGCTATACACCTCTCGAAAGCGTTGCGTTTGGCGTTCCGACCGTTACGACTTCTCTGTCGGGATTCGGCCAATGGGTGCTCCGCAACTCTGAGAACTATTTCGACGAATGTGGGGTCAATGTTATCGGTCGCGGAGACTCGAACTATGATAACGTTGTCGACAACATTGCTCACTCAATCGCTTTCCTCACTGAGATCAGCGCGAAAGAAGAGAAGAAAATCCACAAAGCTGCAATGGCAACAGCCGGTCGCGCTTCGTGGGAAAACTTCATCAAATTCTACGATGACGCTTACTCTCTCGCTCTCTCTAAAGCCGACAGCCGAGTAAACGAACAGAAAAAAGAATAATTTAATACTATTCCTTTTTAATATATAAATCATACTCAACAACAAATGCCCTGCTGATCGGTAGCTGCATCAGGCAACCGAACAGAGGCTTATTAAAAACACAACTTAAATAACCTAAATATGAAACTGCCCGTAAGCAAAACCAATGCACCCGTGTGGCGCGACATCACAGTGAAGTCCGTGCTTCCCGAAGCATTGAAACCCCTCGAAACGCTTTCTCGCAACCTCTGGTGGGTCTGGGATAGCGCAGCTAAAAATCTCTTCCGTGACCTCGATCCGGACCTTTGGCGTGCGACAGGTGAAAACCCCGTCATGCTTCTCCAACAGCTCTCAACCGAGCGTCTCGAAGAAATCATGAACGACGCAACGCTCATGGAGCGCGTTGAAAATGTCTACAAAATGTTCATGGACTACATGTCGAAGCCTATGCGCAAAGACATCCCCTCTGTGTCATACTTCTCGATGGAATACGGTCTCTGCAACTGCTTGAAGATCTATTCAGGCGGTCTCGGCGTGCTCGCCGGCGACTACATCAAAGAAGCCTCAGACTCTTGCGTCGACATGACTGCTATCGGCTTCCTCTATCGCTACGGCTACTTTGCACAGTCGCTCAGCGTTGACGGACAGCAGATTGCCAACTACGAACCCCAGAACTTCAACCAGCTCCCCATCGAGCAAGTGACCGACGGCAACGGTCATCCGCTCATCCTCGAAGTTCCCTACCCCGGACGTATCATTTACAGCCACATCTGGCGTGTCAACGTCGGTCGTATGAAGCTCTATCTTCTCGACACCGACTTCGACATGAACAGCGAATATGACCGCTCGATCACCCACCAACTCTATGGCGGCGATTGGGAAAACCGTATCAAGCAAGAATACCTCCTCGGCATCGGTGGTGTGCTCGCCCTCAAAAAACTCGGCATCAACAACACGATCTATCACGCCAACGAAGGTCACGCCGCACTCCTCAACCTCCAACGTCTCGTTGACTATGTAGAGAAAGGTCTCGACTTCAATTCTGCGCTCGAACTCGTTCGTTCGTCAAGCCTCTACACCGTCCACACTCCCGTGCCCGCCGGTCACGACTACTTCGACGAAGGTCTCGCTTACAAATATCTCAACGAATTTGCAGGTCGCCTCGGCATCTCTTGGCAAGACCTCATGAATATGGGTCGCGAGAATCCCGACAGCCAAGACCGCTTCTCAATGAGCGTCTTTGCCCTCAACACCTGTCAGGAAGCCAACGGTGTAAGCTGGCTCCACGGAGAGGTTTCCAAGAAAATGTTTGCCGGTGTTTGGAAAGGCTACTCTTGGGAAGAAAGCCACGTAGGCTACGTCACCAACGGTGTCCACATGCCGACTTGGGCTGCAAGCGAATGGAAAGCATTCTACCGCGAAAAACTCGGCGACCAAGTATTTGACAACCAAAGCAATCCCAAGGCTTGGGAAAACATCTTCAAAGTCAAAGACGAAGAGATTTGGGATCTCCGCATGACGATGAAAAACAAATTCATCAACTTTGTCAAACGCGACTTCAAAGCTAAATGGCTTGCAAACCAAGGCGACCCCTCTGCCGTCATCAAAATCCTCGAACGCATCAACCCCAACGCGCTCATCATCGGCTTCGCACGTCGCTTTGCTACTTACAAACGTGCTCACCTCCTCTTCACTGACCTTGATCGTCTTGCTCGCATCGTCAACAACGAACAATTCCCCGTGCAGTTCATCTTCTCAGGCAAGGCTCACCCCGCTGACGGAGCAGGACAGGGACTCATCAAACGCATCCTCGAAATCTCGCGTATGCCGCAGTTCCAAGGCAAGATCATCTTCCTTGAAGACTACAACATGATCGTGGCTAAACGTCTCGTCACAGGCGTTGACATCTGGCTTAACACCCCGACTCGTCCGCTCGAAGCGTCCGGTACATCGGGCGAAAAGGCTGAGATGAACGGTGTGCTCAACTTCTCAGTGCTCGACGGATGGTGGTATGAAGGCTACCGTCTCGATGAAAAAGCAGGCTGGGCTCTCACCGACAAGCGCACATTCACCGATCAAAGCCAGCAAGACAAGCTCGACGCTGCTACAATCTACTCAATGCTCGAAAACGAGATTATCCCCCTCTACTTCGCCAAGAACTCGAAGGGCTACTCTCCCGAGTGGATTCAGTATATCAAACGTTCGATCGGTCACATCGCTCCGCAATACACCATGCGCCGCATGATCGAAGACTACATCGAACGCTTCTATGAACCCGAAGCAAAACGTTTCAACAAACTTTCAGCCGACAACGACAAACTTGCAAAAGAAATTGCCGCTTGGAAAGAAAAAGTTGCAAACGCATGGGACGGCATCAAAGTGCTCGAAGTCAGCTCCGACCGCGAAATCAGCCAAAACAACAGCGGCGACACATTTGTCACCACTATCAAGATTGATGCCAACGGACTCGCCGACGACCTCGGTCTCGAACTCGTCGTTGACAAGATTCAAGATAATCAAGGCAGCCGCGTAGGAAGCACGGCATTCAACGTCGTTGCAAAAGAAGGTAACATTGTGACATTCCAACTCGCCGACAAACTCCGCGATCCGGGCGTGTTCCGCTACAGCTACCGTCTCTTCCCGAACAACCCGCTTCTTCCCCATCGTCAAGACTTTGCATTCGTTCGCTGGATCTAATCCGCTATCACGAAGCAATCAATAAATCTGACCGATAATCAAGCAGGAGATAATCACGCCGACAATACGGCGGTTATCTCCTGCTTTTTCTTTTATACTCGCCCCTTCAAATGCTACTGACATTAGCTAAAAAAAAGAGGATATGCCATCTAATTACGGCATATCCTCTTGTTGATAAGTTTTTATTTATCGAGAAATAGAAGAGAAATTATTTCACGATAACTTTGCTGACTTGTGAGCCTTGACGTTTGATGTAGAGTCCGTTGGCGGGATTTTCTACGCGAACACCTTGGAGGTTGAAATATTCGACAGGTGCATTTTCATCTGTAACGATGTCGGCGATGCCTGATTGGTCAGCAGAAATTTTAAAGTTAAAACTTGCAAGTCTCCACTTTGTACCACCGGTGTAGTAATTGTAGGTATTGCCTTTTTTAAGGTCATAGAAGACTGAATTGCCTTTTTCAATGCCGTCAATAGCAGGTTCTTGATCTTCGAGATTTACACCTGATTTGATTACAGTGCCATCAGAAAGACGAGCATCCATTTTTGAACCAGTGTCACCGTTTACAAACATATTGATTGATTTGTTTGAAGCAACATTAGCTGCAAAAACAATTTCAAGTTCACCATTTTTAGTAGGCTCGAATTTAATTTCCAAACCGTTTTGATCACCACGAACGTCTGATGCATTGAAGGTCCATGAACCAGCTCCTGCGGTAGAGCCCTTAGAGGTGTTGTCAAGGAATGTTGCAGTAATAGATGGGAGTGTAACAACATTGTCTGCTACATCGCCACCAGCAGCCCAAGTTTCAACTTCTTGAGCCGAAGCTGTGAATGCCATTGCGGCAACTGCAAAAAGAGTAAAAATTTTCTTCATAAATGCTTGTTTTTAGGATTAATAAAAATGCAATTGATAAATTATAAAGTTATTGTAATCAATGTAAATGCAATATAATAGTTGAGGTCAGTTTTTCGGTTGCAAATTTAAGTTTAAAGTCAGAGTAGTCAAAATTATTAACAGACGTTAACCTATTAATATTTGATTTGTTAGACGAAACATAATGAGATGGCGTCCAAATGTTAAATTAAACAAAAAGTCACACTCTGCGTGAAACTTTTCGGCTCTTTGAGCGTCTTATAAATAAAGGGGCGAGAGTCCCCAACCTTTGTGTAATACGAAATTAAAAATCAGCTTTCTAAAAATTTTTGTAATTATTCCGTCGGTCAATATCTTCCGTCGGTCTAAGTTTATAAAAGCAATAGAGCCTCAGTCGCGATGACCGAGGCTCTATTACGTTCTGAATTTTTTTATTACAGAGGTTTATTTCGATGCGTCTACTTTGTTGTAGCGAGCATTGAGACCTTCGATGATGTCGTTTGTGATGTCGAGCGACGGGTTGAAGTAGATACCGGCGGCTTTGAAAAGGATTGCGTCGTAGCCTTTCGATGCGTTATAGATCTTGATGTAGTTTTCAATCGAATCGTTGAGTTGGAGCTGCTGTTGGGCGAGTTCGTTTTCAGTGTTTCGACCGAGGTTTCCAAGATAATTTTCGGCATCTTGCTGCATTTTTTGCAGCTTCTGCATGTCGGCGTTGTAGCTTGCTTCTGAGAGGTAGCCGTTGCTACGAGCTTTTTGCTCGACGGCAGAGGCGAATTTTTGGATTTCGGCAGCCTTTGCCTGACGTGCGTTTTCAATTTTTGAAACTGCGCGCATTGAGGCTTCTTGGAAATCTTTTGCAAGATTGTAGCGCGCCATCAATGAGTCGGAATCTATGTAACGAATGTTGAGTCCGGAAGTGGTTGCGCCATCGGCTGTTGCTGCTTGAGCCGGAACTCCGGTTGCATTGTCGCTTGACGTTGAGCCGCCACACGAGGTTGCAGAGAGGGCAAACAGACTTAAAAGCAGCGTCGAAGCTGATATTGCTAACTTGTTCATGAGTGAAAAATATATGTAAATATAGTTAAGATGTTATTTTGTTTGTCTTTGTTTTTTTGTGAGGGTAGAGGGGATTTCATGGTTTGCAGTCACGATGGGCACATCCGATGCCTCGTTTTTTCAGCTCCGGAATGTCGTGGGCGTGACCGGTTGGAAATTTTCCGCCTTTGACGAACCAAACCTTTACGCCCATAATCAAAAATGCCAATCCAAGGAGAATGGCCGCTGCAACTATGGTTAGAAGTATGATTTTCATCGTCAATCGGGGTTTTGCGATGCAAAAGTAACAATTAAGTTCAAATTTTAGCGCGTATCTCAAATTTATTTTATAATTTAGTGGTGCAAAAGTGAGAGTTTTAACAATTCTTTCACACTTGCGCTAATATTTCATAAAAATAGCTGCAAACTTCGATGTTTTGCAGGCTTGATTTAATCGAATTTTATAAAATCCCTCAAAAGTCAAAAAATAATTTATGGAAATTAAAGATCTTCAACCGAAAGAGGTTTTCTCGATATTCGATGAGATTACGAAAATTCCGCGTCCGTCAAAGAAAGAAGAGAAAATCCGCGAATATCTCCTAAATTTTGCCAAGAGTCATAATTTGGCAGTGAAGACTGATGCTGTCGGCAATGTCGTCATGTCGAAGCCGGCAACTCCCGGTCATGAAAATGCTCCGACTGTCATCCTCCAAGGTCACATGGATATGGTCTGCGAGTCGAACGACAAGAATTTCGATTTTGCCAACAGTCCGATTCCCACCGTCGTTGACGGCGATTGGATTCGCACTAATGGAACGACTCTCGGCGCTGACAATGGTATCGGCATGGCGGCTTCGCTCGCAGCGTTGACCGACGATTCGTTTGAACACGGGCCGCTCGAAGCTCTGTTTACTGTCGATGAGGAAACCGGCATGACCGGTGCCAATAATCTCGGCGCAGATATGATTTCAGGCTCAATGCTTCTCAACCTCGACTCTGAGGATGATGCTGAAATCTTTGTCGGATGTGCCGGCGGTGTCGACACCCAAGCATTCTTCACCTACAAGCGTTCGTGTGCTCCGACCGATTTCCTCTATTTCCGTCTCAGCGTTGAAGGTCTCAACGGCGGTCACTCCGGAGGCGACATTCACCTCGGTCGTGCCAATGCCAATAAGATTCTCGCTCGCTTCCTTTTCAATCTTTCAGGGAAGCATGAAGTGGTTCTCTCGGAAATCGACGGCGGTAATCTTCGCAACGCAATTCCTCGTGCAGCTCATGCAGTCATCGGTGTGCACACTTCTCACAAAGAAGAAGTCCGCGTTGCTCTCAACCACTATATCGCCGAGCTTGAAAACGAATACAAGGGTCTCGAACCGAATCTCAAACTTTCGATGGAAAGCGTCGACGCGCCCGACTTCACGATTGATCAAGAGACGTCGACCAACGTTATCCGTTCGCTCTATTGTGCGCCCCACGGAGTCATCTCTATGAGCCGTGAGCTTGAAAACCTCGTGGAGACGTCGACCAACCTTGCATCTGTTAAAATGACAGCTGACAACACAATCGTTGTTACTACAAGCCAACGCAGCTCTGTCGAGTCACGCAAATGGGATATTGCTCGTCAGGTTGAAGCCGTATTCCTCCTCGCAGGAGCTCGTGTCGAACACGGTGACGGCTATCCCGGATGGCAACCGAACCTCGAATCACCCATCATGAAGATTTCGCGCGACGCTTACAAAGAACTCTACGGTGTCACTCCGGCCATCAAAGCAATCCACGCCGGTCTTGAATGTGGACTTTTCCTCACGAAATATCCTCACCTTGACATGGTTTCGTTCGGTCCGACACTGCGCGACGTTCACTCTCCCTCGGAACGTATGTTTATCCCCGCAGTCGAAAAATTCTGGGGTCAGCTTAAACGCACTCTTGAAAAAGTCGGTGAACTCAACAAATAATAAATGCCGACCGTTTCGATAGCATAACATAAAAACAGATACTCATCATCTCCTCTCTCCTTCTTTTTTTATCACAAACTCTCTTTCTCGAACTTCTGCGCGGTAAGAGTACCGCGAGCTTCCCTAAATTCAAGAAATAGAAATCGAACCTCGACACGAATACGCACTCAGCGCGTCGTCCTGACAATCAGGCGTAATGACAGAGGGCATTCCACTCCCCTCCTCTCCGCAAATGTCTCCGTCATGAAACCCTGAGAAAATCTCGCCTCTCCTCACCGACTGAGATAGTTATCCCCCCTGCGCCGTGTGGCGCGCAAGGGAATTGTTTTACTAAAGTTATATTTTATGCACAGACGTTTCGCTCTGCTAATGCTTGCAATCCTCTTCTCATCAGTATTGTTTTCAAAAACTGACCTCACGTCGACGAAAACACCGACTGATAGCCTCTCCCAAGCCATAGCAGATTGTGAAAATCTCCCCTCCGATACAATTATTACATTAACTGAGGAAGATTTTGAAGAAGTGGCACATCGACTTGGCGTCGAAGTAGCCGCTATTAAAGCCGTTGTCGAAATTGAAACCGGACGAACCCACAAGGGATTCTCCGCCCCCGGCAAACCTATCATTAACTTTGACCTTGCTATGTTTCGTCACTTTGCCACCCGCCGAGGTGTCAATCTTGCGAAATACAGCCAATCACACTCTATCGTATTCTCCTCGTCGCGCAGTTCGCAGACGAGAGCCAACCGCCGATTTGACGCGGCAAAAACAATACATCATCATGCCGCAATCGAAGGAACATTTTGGGGAATGTTTCAGATTGGAGGATTCAACTGGAAACGATGCGGAGCTGAAAGCCTCGATGACTTTGTTGACAAAATGTCGTCGACCGAACGAGCCCAACTCGATTTGTTCGCTGAATTTATTGAAAACTCGGGGTTGCTAAAACCGCTCCGAGATAAAAATTGGACAAAATTTGCTCGCGGCTACAATGGCCCCGGCTATGCACGTAACAATTACCACACGCGCATGGCGAAAGCCTACGCTCGCTACTCCGCCCTCGCGACCAAATCGGAAAATACTGCCACCCCCCATCCGTCAGACGAAAAAGATTGCACTGCCTCCTGAAAATCTGAATACATATATACCAACCCGCCCTCGTCCGGCGGTGTTGGAGTGGCGGGACGAGGGCGGAGGAGACAATTAAATCTGTGTGTGCGAAGTGTGTTTTTCAGTAGCGCTGTTAAGATTGTCTTTTTTGAGAGAGTGGAAATGGGAATTATTAGAGTGGAAACAGTTTAAGTTAGGTTTTGTATGTGGTGAGAGGTATATATATAACGTATGTAAGTATGCAGCAACCCATTAGAACATCGGCTTGAACGGCTGCGTCGCAGTCAGTCGCGACGTAGCGTCACCGATATAGTCCGCGCTATCCGCCGTGGTCAGTTTCATGACCGGCGCACCCGGACGAAGATCACACTTATTGAGATCTATATAATAAATACCAGAATTGGTAACAATATCAAAATAATAACGCAAATCACGAATGTTGGCAAACGATCGCCATTGTGTCGAACTGACATTAGCCTCCCCATCTACCGTATAAGTATATGGCACAGAGACGTTAAACAAGATCGAGCGCACAATCGAAAGCCCCAGATCCGCATCAGCGGTTCTACTGACATTCTTATCGAAAAACGAAGCTCTCACAAAGCGATCGGGACTTGAAACCGTGCCCGGCAAAGTGTGAGTCCCACCCTTCTTGACCCAATAATCATTGATTGCATTGATTTTCGGGAAAGTCGGATCGTTGGTCAACACCGGGATGTCCTGCCCTTGATATATATGGATTGTACCGTGGTCAAACTCGACCACCGCACTGCGCCCCTGTCTATCCGTGATACCCCAATGCAGAGTCGACACCGTTCCGCCATCAAAAGTAGCCCCAGAGATATTGAAATCATGTTTCTCGAGCAAATCGACAGCCTCAGGCGTAGTCTCACACAAATCAAGAATCCAAGCCGGAAAGACAGCCAACGACATCGGAGGACGATTCATCGTCGAATCATTGACATAAATCGTACCCTTACAGAATAAACCGTTGACGACGAGCCCCTTTTCGTTCATCCCCTCAGTGACACCACCGTCATACCCGACTGCATAGACCGCACCATATTTCGACGTCCACTCGACAGACCCTGGAAGCGTATTACCAACCTTCCGAACACCGCGCGGATAAACATAGAGATCGGTCGGAATCGGATTCTTCCAATCGAGCGACCGCCCGACGATGCGCAGACTGTCGTCTCCGACATATAGGACTCGCGAACACCCCTCAGCCTCATGACAAAATCCGGCACAAAGGGTCAAAGTTATAGCTGCGGTCAATAGTTTTACATTCATAACCTATTCATATTTTTTACACATAACACACCGCAGCCTCATTTAGTTCAGCCGCCCCTCAAAAAAAATATCGTTCCACGGCTTAGACACTCCTCCTCATAGAAACGAAAAATGGAAGCAAACCTCTCCCCTATAAAAAAAAATTTTCGAATCTCAATTTTATAACCGTTTGATTTTCAAACAACAACAAATACAAGGCAAAAAAAATTTACCCTCGGCGGACATTATCGCACCTTTTTCGCTGATTTCTGTTGTAACTTTGCAGAGTGAAATCGGAATCATTGAAATCCGGACGACAGTCGAAGACACCGCAAATAAAAAAACTTCGGCAACCCGAACCAATTATTTGATTTCGAGTCACCGAAGTTGATAAGTTTCCGTCAAAATCTCTATGACTGAAAAATATTATTCAGCCGTAGTGAGAATCGAGGGAGCGACGTAGGTGCGAGTTGCAAGCTCCTGATCGAGCATATACAAACCCATGCCGTTGTCACCGATAAGCGAGAATTTATCAATCAAAGTGCGGCAGTTATCCTCTTCTTCAACCTGCTCGCTGACAAACCAATTGAGACGATCGCGCATAGCGTAATCCTTCTCAGCCTCGGCAAGAGCATAGAGATTATTGATGAGCGACGTCACCTTCTGCTCATGTTCGAGAGTAGCCTTGAAAGCATCGAGCGGAGACGCCCAAGAAGTCGGAACGGCATCGATAGCTTTGAGTTCCACGCGACCGCCACGCAAGTTGACATAGTTCATGAAAATCGTAGCATGAGCCTGTTCTTCCTGATACTGAACTCTAAACCAATTGGCAATGCCGGCCTTACCATCGGCTTCAAAGTGAAGCGACATTGAAAGATAGAGATATGCGCTCCAAAGTTCGGCGTTGATTTGAGCATTGAGAGCGTCTTGTAACTTGCTATTCAACATATTTCTTTATTTTTATAATTATTATAAACTATAACGCAAAAATACGAACTTTTTCTTCAATCTCAAACTAAATTTTTCACTCCGACTTCACAGATTCCTGATATAATCTTTGACCGACATCAACCGCGCGACAATTGATCGTAGACCTTTTGGAATTTGAGAGCGATTTTATCGTTGCAAAGATTATTGATCGAACCGATATGAGTATGCTTGACACTGCGAACGGGCTTATAAGTACCATCCTGCACTTCGAGCCCCACTCGCTTATAGGCTTCGCGGAAAGGAACACCATCGAGGACAAGGCGATTGACCTCCTCAACAGTGAAAAGATAGTCATAGCGCGAGTCATCGATAATATCGCGACGGACGCGGATATGCTGCAACATAAAGTCAGCCATATCAAGACATTTAATCATCTCACTCGTTGCCGGGAAGATAATATCTTTGAGCAATTGAAGATCTCGATTATAGCCAAGCGGAAGATTGGCAGTCAGCAAAGCGATTTCATTTTGAATCGATTGCAGACGATTACACTTCCCTCGCATGATTTCAAAGACATCGGGATTCTTCTTGTGAGGCATAATCGACGAACCGGTCGTCAGTTCATCGGGGAACGACACAAATCCGAAGTTCTGACACATCCACATACAGACGTCCATCGCCAAACGTCCGAGAGTCGAAGCGATTGCTCCGATAGCCATCGACGCAGCGCGTTCCGTCTTGCCGCGCGACATTTGAGCTGCCACGACATTGTAGTGAGGAGCTTCAAAACCGAGCAGACGGGTAGTCATCTCGCGATCAAGCGGAAACGACGAACCGTAGCCTGCCGCCGAACCGAGCGGATTTTGGTTGGCAACGTTATAAGCTCCGACGAGCATCTGCATATCGTCGACAAGTGATTCGGCATAAGCCCCGAACCAAAGTCCGAACGACGAAGGCATCGCAACCTGCAAGTGAGTATAGCCGGGCATAAGCACGTCTTTATACTCCTCGCTCAGCGTCAAAAGTCTGTCGAACAAACGCTTGACAGCCTCAGCGATATTCAGCAGCTCATCGCGCATAAACAGTTTGAGGTCCACGAGCACCTGATCGTTGCGCGAACGCCCCGAATGGATCTTCTTGCCCACATCGCCGAGCTTGGCAGTGAGCATAAATTCCACCTGCGAATGGACATCCTCAACGCCGGGTTCAATCGTAAACTCCCCGCGCTCGATGACTTCGGCAATCTCTTCGAGAGCTTTGAGCAAAACATCAAGCTCATCCGCACTCAGAAGCCCGATGCTTTCAAGCATCTTGATATGAGCCATCGAACCTTGGACATCATAACGTGCGAGACGGAGGTCAAGCTCACGGTCATTGCCGACCGTAAACTCTTCTATCATTTTGTCGGGCTCGAAGCCCTTGCTCCAAAGTTTCATTGAATAATCTATATTATGAATAAATATATAACTATGATCTTATTTCTTATCGCGAGACGACTGCTTCTCAGAGATGCAGACCCTCAATCAGACGACGATAGCCTGCGATTGCCGCGTCTATCTCACCCACCCCGACAAACTCATCGGCTGAATGGCTGCGCGACGACTTCCCCGGACCGATTTTCAGCGACGGAAAGTCATACATCAGCGACATATCACTCGTTGTCGGCGAAACAAACGTCTTACACCCGAGCGCGACAACACTCCTGACAAGCGGATGACAGTCATCTATGACCGACGCACGCACGCGGGTCGAGCGCGGAGTCAGCGTCGTGTAGCTGACAGCCCGACGAAGCAATTCAACCGTTTCCTCATTTGAAAACGCATCCGTAGTCCGAATGTCGACCACCCACCGACACTCATCCGGAATAGCATTGTGCTGCCACCCGGCATTGATCTGCGTAATGTTGACGCTTATCGGACCGAGCACTTCCGACTCAGCCGGAAAACGGAATGAGCGGAGCGCATCGATGTCGGTCATCGCGCGATAGATAGCATTAATGCCCTCGCCTCGCGCCGCATGACCGGTCACACCCGGAGTCTGGCAGTCGAGCACCACCAAACCGCGTTCGCCGACAGCCGCCTGCATTTCGGTAGGCTCACCGACGATTGCACACGCAATATCTATGCCCTCATCCTTGACATGGGGCAGAAATGCCCTCATTCCATTCTCGCCGCCCACTTCCTCCTCAGCAGTGATAGCCAACAGAAGATTGAACGGCAACGCTCGGTCACGCAAGTCGAGAAACGTCTGAATCAGCGACACCACCGACGCTCCGGCATCGTTGCTGCCAAGACCGTAGAGCTTGCCATCCTCAATCGTCGGGACGAAAGGATCGCGAGTGTAAGATGCCGCAGGTTTGACCGTGTCGTGGTGAGAATTGAGCAACAACGTCGGGCGACAATTGTCGAAACCGCTCGACAGCGCATAGACATTGTTGCGAAAGCGACGAGGCTCAGCACCGCGGCTGTCAAGATAGTCATAGATCAGCGCAGCCGTAGCGTCCTCGTTTCGCGAAAGCGACGGCGTGGCTATCATTTGCGACAAAAGCGAAATTGCATCATTCCGGTTCATGCTGACCATCGGTGTTGTTTTTGGGGTGAGTTATACAGTATCTTCTCGTCTATTTTCTGATGACGGTTCCGCGATCGGAAGTCAGCGCATCGGAATGCTTGATTGTCACACTTCCGACACCGGCATCAATAGCAGTAAACGCATTGTCGATTTTCGGAATCATGCCCTTGTTGACCACCCCTCTCGCTCGAAGATCGGCATAGACATCGGGGGTTATGAGCGGAATCAACGACTCCGGACGGTCAAGATCCTCCATGACGCCCGGCTGCTCAAAGCAAAATATCAGATCGGTCGGTCCGACACGCGACGCACCGATAGCCACCGCCGAGGCGATAGAGTCGGCATTACAGTTGAGCAGCGAACCGTTTCCGTCGTGAGTGATAGCGCAGTAGACCGGCGTGATACCGGCTTCGAGAAGCGACGAAATGAGAGCCGAGTTGACACCTTCGGGCGCAATATCGCCGACAAAACCATAGTCGATCGGCGACGGCTTGCGACGAGTGGCAGTGATAGCATTCCCGTCAGCTCCGGTCAGTCCGATTGCATTGCAACCGGCAACTTGAAGCATTGAGACGATACGTTTATTGACCAATCCGGCATAGACCATCGTCACAACGTCGAGCGTCTCGCGAGTTGTCACTCGTCGACCCTCGATCATCGTCGTCGGGATGTCGAGTCGCGCACTCATGCGAGTAGCCTCTTTGCCACCGCCATGGACGAGGATTTTTCTGCCGGGCAATTTGACGAAGTCCTCGACAAAGCGAGCCAGCGCATCAGGATTGTCGACGACGTTCCCTCCGATTTTGACAACTTTGATTGAATCTGCCATATCAAAGACTTTCAAGGATACGTTTCAAAACAACCTGAGCCGAAATTTCACGGTTGGCAGCTTCGGGAATCACAATGCTACGCTCCGATTCGATCACGTCGTCGGTGACAATCATGTTGCGACGCACGGGCAGACAGTGCATGAAAAATGCGTTGTCGGTCAGAGCCATTTTTTCGGCATCGACAGTCCATTCGCGATCGGTCGAAAGCACCTTGCCATAGTTGGGATCGGCAAATGCCGACCAGTTTTTGGCATAGACAAAATCCGCGCCTTCAAGGGCTTTACGCTGATCATATTCAACACGGGCTTTGCCGACAAATTCCGGTGCAAGTTCGTAGCCGTGAGGATGAGTGATGACAAACTCATAGTCGGTGGCGTTCATCCACTCGGCAAACGAGTTGGGGACAGCCTGCGGGAGTGCGCGCGGATGCGGTGCCCATGTCATGACCACTTTCGGACGTGCTTTCGTCTTAAACTCTTCAATCGTGATGAGATCGGCGAAACTTTGAAGCGGGTGGCGCGTCGCTGCCTCCATGCTGAACACCGGTCGACCGGAATATTTGATGAACTGATTGATGACTCGCTCCTCGTAGTCCTCGGCCTTGTCTTTGAGACCGGCAAACGAGCGAACTCCGATGACGTCGCAATACGACCCCATGACGGGAACAGCTTCGAGAAGATGCTCCGCCTTGTCGCCGTCCATGATCACACCGCGTTCGGTTTCGAGTTTCCAAGCACCTTGGTTGACATCGAGCACGATTACGTTCATGCCGAGATTCATCGCGGCCTTCTGTGTGCTCAGACGAGTGCGGAGACTCGAATTGAAAAATATCATCATCAAAGTCTTGTTCTTGCCGAGATGAGTGTAAGCAAAGCGATTGGCTTTGACTTCGAGAGCCTCTTTGACTGCCAAGTCAAGCGGGCCTATATCATTAACATTAGTAAAATTACGCATAATGAGAGAGTATTGATTTTATATGAGTTCTTTGAATGCTTCAACAAAACGCTGCGCTTGGCTGCGAGGAATCGAAAGCGGGGGCAAAAGACGAACGGTGTGTTCGCCCGCGCCACCGGTGAAGATATGCTTGTCGAAAAGCAAGCGTTTGCGCAGTTCGGGCGCAGAACCCTTGATTTCGATGCCGATCATCAGACCGCGACCGCGGACTTCGACCACTTCGGGATTCGTGGCGGCGATTTCGCTCAATTCTTCGAGCAGATATTCGCCGACGGCGGCTGCATTGGCAATCATGTTTTCAGTTTCCATGACATCGATGACAGCAATTGCTGCCGCACAAGCGAGATGGCTGCCGCCAAACGTTGTCCCGAGCATACCCTTGACCGCCTTGATTTTGGGCGAGATGATTACGGCTCCCATCGGGAAACCGTTGGCTATGCCCTTTGCGCAAGTGATGATGTCGGGGCGAACGCCCGAATATTGGTGGGCAAAGAAACGTCCGGTGCGACCGTAGCCCGACTGAATTTCGTCGAGGATGAGAAGCACTCCGTGTTTCGCGCAGACCTTTTGAAGATTTTGAAGGAAAGAGTCGTCGACCATACGAATACCGGCAACGCCTTGGATACCTTCGATGATTGCGGCGGCAAATTCGCCTGTCGAGAGTTTGGCTTCAACGGCTTCGATGTCGTTGAGCGGAGCAAATTCGACATTGGAGGTTGCATTGAACGGCGATTGGATTTTCGGATTGTCGGTAGCTGCAACCGCGCCCGATGTGCGTCCGTGGAAAGCCTTGTCAAAGGCAAGGATTTTGCTCTTGCCGGTGTGGAACGACGCGAGTTTCATCGCATTTTCATTGGCTTCCGCTCCCGAGTTGCAGAGAAACAGAGAGTAGTCATTGTAGCCCGAAATGCGTCCGAGGCGATCGGCGAGCTGCTGTTGAAGCGAATTTTTTACGGAGTTTGAGTAAAACCCGAGTTTCGAGACCTGCTCGGCTATGGCAGTCACGTAGGTGTGATGAGCATGACCGATAGAGATGACGGCATGACCGCCGTAAAGGTCAAGATATTCGGTGCCGTCGGCGGTGTAGACGAAGTTGCCGAGTCCGCGGACGGGTTCTATGTCGTAGAGAGAATATACGTCGAAAAGAGTCATAATTGCAATGTTTTTAACAGCATAAGACTTATAGCAACCGGAAGTCTCTATAAGTCTTATTATAATTGAAATTTTTTCACGAATTTTCTTCGATGCGGTTTAAAATCCCGACGGTTTCAATCTCAGCCCCATGTCTTCGGGAAGACCGCAGATGAGGTTGAAATTTTCGACGGCTTGTCCGGACGCACCTTTCAGAAGATTGTCGATTGCCGAGATGACGAGCAATTTCGAGCCGTGTTTTTCAAGCGAAATCACAGCCTTGTTCGTGTTGACCACCTGCTTCATGTCGACCGAGCGATCCGAGACGTGGGTAAACGGTGATTCGGCGTAGAAATTCTTGTAGATTTCAACCGCTTCGTCGATGGTCAGCTCCGTGTCGAGGTAGCTCATGGCAAAGATGCCTCGCGGGAAGTCGCCGCGCACGGGGACGAAACTGATTTCTTCGTCAAATCCGGGTTGAAGCTGCGAGAGCGTTTGGCGAATTTCAGCAAGATGCTGATGACCAAAGGCTTTGTAGACCGACAAGTTGTCGTTACGCCAACTGAAATGGGTCGTTGCTCCGGGTTTCACGCCTGCGCCGGTCGATCCGGTGACGGCTGTCACATGGATTTCGCTGTTGAGCTTTCCGGCTGCGGCGAGCGGCACGAGCGCAAGTTGAATAGCCGTGGCAAAACATCCGGGATTGGCAATTTTGTCGGCTTTGCGGATTGCTTCGCGCTTGACTTCGGGAAGTCCGTAGACGTAGCCTTCGCTCTCATTGCGATAGTCCTGAGCGAGATCGACGATTTTCAAGCCCTCGGGACGAACGTTTGTCTCCCAAAATTTTTGGCTGAATCCGTGACCTTGACAGAGAAACAGCACGTCGACGGCATTGAGGTCATAGCTGTCGGCAAAACACAATTCCGTGTCGCCGATTAATCCTTCGTGGATTTCGGCTACCGGTTTGCCGGCATTGCTCGACGAGTGAACGAAGACGATTTCGGCTTCCGGATGGTTGATGAGCAGACGGAGGAGTTCGCCGGCAGTGTAGCCGGCTCCTCCGATAATTCCGACTTTTACCATTACTGCTTCTCTGCGTTGCTCTTCTGCACGTTATGGTAAATCTTCATCTGGTTGCCGAGGATTTTGGTGAAGCCCTTTACGTCGTCGGCAGTCCAAGCCTTGTTGACTTCACCGTATTCACCGAAATCGGTCTTCATGAGGTCAAACGGAGTGTCGACACCGACAAGTGTGTAGGACAACGGACGAAGAATCACTTCAACCGTACCGGTCACATTTGCCTGAGTGCTTTCGAGGAAGGCTTCCATGTCGCGCATGACGGGATCGAGATATTGAGACTCGTGGAGGAACATTCCATACCACGTTCCGATTTGGTCTTTCCAATATTGCTGCCACTTGGTAAGCGTATGTTTTTCGAGCATCTTGTGGGCTGCAATGATGAGAATCGGGCCGGCAGCTTCAAAGCCAACACGTCCCTTGATGCCGATGATTGTGTCGCCGATGTGCATATCGCGACCGATGCCGTAGCGACTGCCGAGACGCTCGACTTCACGGATTGCATCGACCTTGTTTTCATAGCGCACACCGTTGACGCTTGCAATTTCACCCTTTTCAAATCCGATTTTGATGTGCTCTTCGCCGTGTTCGGTCACTTGGCTGGGATATGCGCTGTCGGGGAGAGTCTGCTCTGATTTGAGAGTTTCTTTGCCGCCGATGCTCGTGCCCCAAAGACCTTTGTTAATCGAATATTCCATTTTTTTGAAGTCGGCAACGAAGCCGTGTTTTTTAAGATATTCGATTTCATATTCGCGAGTGAGAGTCATGTCGCGAGTCGGGGTGATGATTTCAATCTCAGGAGCAAGGATTTGGAATGTGAGGTCGAAACGGACTTGATCGTTGCCTGCTCCGGTCGAACCGTGAGCCACTGCGTCGGCTCCGATTTTCTTAGCATATTCGATGATGGCGATTGCTTGGAAAATACGTTCGGAGGACACTGAGATGGGGTAAGTCCCGTTGCGGAGCACATTGCCCGCAATCATATATTTGATACTCTTTTCGTAGTATTCGTTTGTCACATCGAGAGTGGCATGAGAAGCTGCGCCGAGACGCATTGCTTTTTCTTCGATGATTTTGAGTTCCTCGTCAGAGAAACCGCCGGTGTTGGCGATGGCTGTATGCACTTCATAGCCGAGGTCTTCGGAGAGATATTTTGCTGCGAACGAGGTGTCGAGACCGCCACTGAACGCGAGGACAACTTTCTTTTTCTTTTCCATAACTGAAATAAATGAGTGGTTAAGGTTTGGTTGTTATTATATATGTGTGTTTGAGGAGGATGCGGATGTCGAGCGATTGCAACGAAAAAAATTTTATTTCAAGTGAAACAATTTTTTGAAGCGATTGTAAACCCACATCTTGTAAGGCGCACCCTTCGACGGGCGTTGGAGCTCGGCTTTGGGGTCGTAGAGCATACCCGTGCAGAGACACATCCGTCGGTTGTTGCGTTGGAGAATGTCGTAATTCTTGCATCCTTCGCAACCTGCCCAAAACTCATCGTCGTCAGTCAATTCTGAAAACGGCACCGGCTTGTAGCCCAACTGAGTGTTGAGTTTCATAACCGGGAGAGAAGTTGTGATACTAAACAGTTTTGCGAAAGGGAAGCGAAGACGGGCAAGCTCAAAAGTCTTGGCTTTGATTTTTGCAGCAAGCCCCAATCGTCGGAAATCCGGATCCACGATAAGGCCTGATGTGGCCACATAATCACCATGTTCCCAGCTCTCAATGTAACTGAAGCCGATGAGACGGTCATCACAGAGAGCGACGACAGCCTTTCCCCCGCGGATTTTCTGTGCGATGTATTCAGGGGTACGATTTGCGATACCCGTTCCGCGCTGAAGGGCTGATTCATAGATGAGGGTAACAATTTGCTCAGCATACTTTGCATGCTCTTCTTCGGCAAATATTACCTTTATCTGATCATTGTTCATCTAACTGTTTAATAAAAATAAGTAATAATTAATAAAATGTCTGCAAAGTTACTAAACATCTTTCATTTTATTCAACCAAATATCAAATAATCTGAAAGTGTTAAGCTTTTTTAATTCATATCCGCTACCTTATCGAATATGCGTCAACAAGCAAAATGCAAAAAACGCTGAAACCGTCTTGATTTCAGCGTTTTCATTTTGCTTTGTGATCCGCCTGGGGCTCGAACCCAGGACCCCAACATTAAAAGTGTTGTGCTCTACCAGCTGAGCTAGCGAATCA
>CAZCCI010000036.1:0-20884 GCA_964497255.1 uncultured Staphylococcus sp. | reverse complement strand
GATTCGCTAGCTCAGCTGGTAGAGCACAACACTTTTAATGTTGGGGTCCTGGGTTCGAGCCCCAGGCGGATCACAAAGCAAAATGAAAACGCTGAAATCAAGACGGTTTCAGCGTTTTTTGCATTTTGCTTGTTGACGCATATTCGATAAGGTAGCGGATATGAATTAAAAAAGCTTAACACTTTCAGATTATTTGATATTTGGTTGAATAAAATGAAAGATGTTTAGTAACTTTGCAGACATTTTATTAATTATTACTTATTTTTATTAAACAGTTAGATGAACAATGATCAGATAAAGGTAATATTTGCCGAAGAAGAGCATGCAAAGTATGCTGAGCAAATTGTTACCCTCATCTATGAATCAGCCCTTCAGCGCGGAACGGGTATCGCAAATCGTACCCCTGAATACATCGCACAGAAAATCCGCGGGGGAAAGGCTGTCGTCGCTCTCTGTGATGACCGTCTCATCGGCTTCAGTTACATTGAGAGCTGGGAACATGGTGATTATGTGGCCACATCAGGCCTTATCGTGGATCCGGATTTCCGACGATTGGGGCTTGCTGCAAAAATCAAAGCCAAGACTTTTGAGCTTGCCCGTCTTCGCTTCCCTTTCGCAAAACTGTTTAGTATCACAACTTCTCTCCCGGTTATGAAACTCAACACTCAGTTGGGCTACAAGCCGGTGCCGTTTTCAGAATTGACTGACGACGATGAGTTTTGGGCAGGTTGCGAAGGATGCAAGAATTACGACATTCTCCAACGCAACAACCGACGGATGTGTCTCTGCACGGGTATGCTCTACGACCCCAAAGCCGAGCTCCAACGCCCGTCGAAGGGTGCGCCTTACAAGATGTGGGTTTACAATCGCTTCAAAAAATTGTTTCACTTGAAATAAAATTTTTTTCGTTGCAATCGCTCGACATCCGCATCCTCCTCAAACACACATATATAATAACAACCAAACCTTAACCACTCATTTATTTCAGTTATGGAAAAGAAAAAGAAAGTTGTCCTCGCGTTCAGTGGCGGTCTCGACACCTCGTTCGCAGCAAAATATCTCTCCGAAGACCTCGGCTATGAAGTGCATACAGCCATCGCCAACACCGGCGGTTTCTCTGACGAGGAACTCAAAATCATCGAAGAAAAAGCAATGCGTCTCGGCGCAGCTTCTCATGCCACTCTCGATGTGACAAACGAATACTACGAAAAGAGTATCAAATATATGATTGCGGGCAATGTGCTCCGCAACGGGACTTACCCCATCTCAGTGTCCTCCGAACGTATTTTCCAAGCAATCGCCATCATCGAATATGCTAAGAAAATCGGAGCCGACGCAGTGGCTCACGGTTCGACCGGAGCAGGCAACGATCAAGTCCGTTTCGACCTCACATTCCAAATCCTTGCTCCTGAGATTGAAATCATCACCCCGACTCGCGACATGACTCTCACTCGCGAATATGAAATCGAATATCTTAAAAAACACGGCTTCGTTGCCGACTTCAAAAAAATGGAATATTCGATTAACAAAGGTCTTTGGGGCACGAGCATCGGCGGCAAAGAAACTCTCAAATCAGAGCAGACTCTCCCCGACAGCGCATATCCCAGCCAAGTGACCGAACACGGCGAAGAGCACATCAAAATCGGATTTGAAAAGGGTGAAATTGCAAGCGTCAACGGTGTGCGCTATGAAAACAAGGTCGATGCAATCCGTGAAGTCGAGCGTCTCGGCAGTCGCTACGGCATCGGTCGCGATATGCACATCGGCGACACAATCATCGGCATCAAGGGACGTGTTGGCTTTGAAGCTGCCGGCCCGATTCTCATCATTGCAGCCCACAAGATGCTCGAAAAACATACGCTTACCAAGTGGCAGCAATATTGGAAAGACCAAATCGGAACGTGGTATGGAATGTTCCTCCACGAGTCTCAATATCTCGATCCCGTCATGCGCGACATGGAAGCCTTCCTCGAAAGCACTCAGGCAAATGTGACCGGTACGGTTGAAGTGATTCTTCGTCCGTTGTCCTACACACTTGTCGGTGTCGACACTCCGTTTGACCTCATGAAGACCGATTTCGGTGAATACGGTGAAGTCAACAAGGCTTGGACTGCCGACGACGTAAAGGGCTTCACCAAAATCCTCGGCAACCAGATGAAGATTTACCATAACGTGCAGAAGAGCAACGCAGAGAAGCAGTAATGGTAAAAGTCGGAATTATCGGAGGAGCCGGCTACACTGCCGGCGAACTCCTCCGTCTGCTCATCAACCATCCGGAAGCCGAAATCGTCTTCGTTCACTCGTCGAGCAATGCCGGCAAACCGGTAGCCGAAATCCACGAAGGATTAATCGGCGACACGGAATTGTGTTTTGCCGACAGCTATGACCTCAATGCCGTCGACGTGCTGTTTCTCTGTCAAGGTCACGGATTCAGCCAAAAATTTTGGGAGACAAACGTTCGTCCCGAGGGCTTGAAAATCGTCGATCTCGCTCAGGACTATCGCAATGAGAGCGAAGGCTACGTCTACGGACTTCCCGAAGTCAAGCGCGAAGCAATCCGCAAAGCCGACAAAATTGCCAATCCCGGATGTTTTGCCACGGCTATTCAACTTGCGCTCGTGCCGCTCGCCGCAGCCGGAAAGCTCAACAGCGAAATCCATGTGACAGCCGTCACCGGATCGACCGGCGCAGGCGTGAAACCCGGAGCAACGACCCATTTCAGTTGGCGTAACGACAACTTGTCGGTCTACAAAGCCTTTGGTCATCAGCATCTTGCTGAAATTCGCCAAACGCTCTCGCAGCTTCAACCCGGATTTGACGAAGAAATCAGTTTCGTCCCCGTGCGCGGCGACTTCCCGCGAGGCATCTTTGCCATGAGCTACCTCGACACGGAGCTGACCATCGACGAAGCGGTTGAAATCTACAAGAATTTCTACGCCGAATCACCGTTTACCCACGTCTCGGATCGCTCGGTCGACATGAAGCAGGTGGTCAACACGAACAAGGCTGTGATTTCGCTTGAAAAACACGGCTCGAAATTGCTCGTCATCTCGGCAATCGACAATCTTCTGAAAGGTGCGTCCGGACAAGCCGTCGAAAATTTCAACCTCATCTGCGGTCTTCCCGAAGACATGGGGCTGAGATTGAAACCGTCGGGATTTTAAACCGCATCGAAGAAAATTCGTGAAAAAATTTCAATTATAATAAGACTTATAGAGACTTCCGGTTGCTATAAGTCTTATGCTGTTAAAAACATTGCAATTATGACTCTTTTCGACGTATATTCTCTCTACGACATAGAACCCGTCCGCGGACTCGGCAACTTCGTCTACACCGCCGACGGCACCGAATATCTTGACCTTTACGGCGGTCATGCCGTCATCTCTATCGGTCATGCTCATCACACCTACGTGACTGCCATAGCCGAGCAGGTCTCGAAACTCGGGTTTTACTCAAACTCCGTAAAAAATTCGCTTCAACAGCAGCTCGCCGATCGCCTCGGACGCATTTCGGGCTACAATGACTACTCTCTGTTTCTCTGCAACTCGGGAGCGGAAGCCAATGAAAATGCGATGAAACTCGCGTCGTTCCACACCGGCAAGAGCAAAATCCTTGCCTTTGACAAGGCTTTCCACGGACGCACATCGGGCGCGGTTGCAGCTACCGACAATCCGAAAATCCAATCGCCGTTCAATGCAACCTCCAATGTCGAATTTGCTCCGCTCAACGACATCGAAGCCGTTGAAGCCAAACTCTCGACAGGCGAATTTGCCGCCGCAATCATCGAAGGTATCCAAGGCGTTGCCGGTATTCGTATGGTCGACGACTCTTTCCTTCAAAATCTTCAAAAGGTCTGCGCGAAACACGGAGTGCTTCTCATCCTCGACGAAATTCAGTCGGGCTACGGTCGCACCGGACGTTTCTTTGCCCACCAATATTCGGGCGTTCGCCCCGACATCATCACTTGCGCAAAGGGCATAGCCAACGGTTTCCCGATGGGAGCCGTAATCATCTCGCCCAAAATCAAGGCGGTCAAGGGTATGCTCGGGACAACGTTTGGCGGCAGCCATCTCGCTTGTGCGGCAGCAATTGCTGTCATCGATGTCATGGAAACTGAAAACATGATTGCCAATGCAGCCGCCGTCGGCGAATATCTGCTCGAAGAATTGAGCGAAATCGCCGCCACGAATCCCGAAGTGGTCGAAGTCCGCGGTCGCGGTCTGATGATCGGCATCGAAATCAAGGGTTCTGCGCCCGAACTGCGCAAACGCTTGCTTTTCGACAAGCATATCTTCACCGGTGGCGCGGGCGAACACACCGTTCGTCTTTTGCCCCCGCTTTCGATTCCTCGCAGCCAAGCGCAGCGTTTTGTTGAAGCATTCAAAGAACTCATATAAAATCAATACTCTCTCATTATGCGTAATTTTACTAATGTTAATGATATAGGCCCGCTTGACTTGGCAGTCAAAGAGGCTCTCGAAGTCAAAGCCAATCGCTTTGCTTACACTCATCTCGGCAAGAACAAGACTTTGATGATGATATTTTTCAATTCGAGTCTCCGCACTCGTCTGAGCACACAGAAGGCCGCGATGAATCTCGGCATGAACGTAATCGTGCTCGATGTCAACCAAGGTGCTTGGAAACTCGAAACCGAACGCGGTGTGATCATGGACGGCGACAAGGCGGAGCATCTTCTCGAAGCTGTTCCCGTCATGGGGTCGTATTGCGACGTCATCGGAGTTCGCTCGTTTGCCGGTCTCAAAGACAAGGCCGAGGACTACGAGGAGCGAGTCATCAATCAGTTCATCAAATATTCCGGTCGACCGGTGTTCAGCATGGAGGCAGCGACGCGCCACCCGCTTCAAAGTTTCGCCGATCTCATCACGATTGAAGAGTTTAAGACGAAAGCACGTCCGAAAGTGGTCATGACATGGGCACCGCATCCGCGCGCACTCCCGCAGGCTGTCCCCAACTCGTTTGCCGAGTGGATGAACGCCACCGACTATGAGTTTGTCATCACTCATCCTCACGGCTACGAACTTGCACCGGAATTTGTCGGCAAAGCCCGTGTTGAATATGATCAGCGTAAAGCCCTTGAAGGCGCGGATTTTGTCTATGCCAAAAACTGGTCGGCATTTGCCGATCCCAACTATGGCAAGGTGCTTTCGACCGATCGCGAATGGACTGTCGATGCCGAAAAAATGGCTCTGACCGACAACGCATTTTTCATGCACTGTCTGCCCGTGCGTCGCAACATGATTGTCACCGACGACGTGATCGAATCGGAGCGTAGCATTGTGATTCCCGAAGCTGCCAACCGTGAAATTTCGGCTCAGGTTGTTTTGAAACGTATCCTTGAAAGTCTTTGATATGGCAGATTCAATCAAAGTTGTCAAAATCGGAGGGAACGTCGTCGACAATCCTGATGCGCTGGCTCGCTTTGTCGAGGACTTCGTCAAATTGCCCGGCAGAAAAATCCTCGTCCATGGCGGTGGCAAAGAGGCTACTCGCATGAGTGCGCGACTCGACATCCCGACGACGATGATCGAGGGTCGACGAGTGACAACTCGCGAGACGCTCGACGTTGTGACGATGGTCTATGCCGGATTGGTCAATAAACGTATCGTCTCAATGCTTCAAGTTGCCGGTTGCAATGCAATCGGACTGACCGGAGCTGACGGGAATGCTATCACTGCCACTCGTCGCAAGCCGTCGCCGATCGACTATGGTTTTGTCGGCGATATTGCGCCCGAAGGTGTCAACTCGGCTCTCATTTCGTCGCTTCTCGAAGCCGGTATCACGCCGGTCTACTGCGCTATCACTCACGACGGAAACGGTTCGCTGCTCAACTGTAATGCCGACTCTATCGCCTCGGCGGTGGCTATCGGTGCGTCGCGTGTCGGACCGACCGATCTGATATTTTGCTTTGAGCAGCCGGGCGTCATGGAGGATCTTGACCGTCCGGAGTCGTTGATTCCGCTCATAACCCCCGATGTCTATGCCGATCTTCGAGCGAGAGGGGTGGTCAACAAGGGCATGATTCCGAAAATCGACAATGCGTTTACTGCTATTGATGCCGGTGTCGGAAGTGTGACAATCAAGCATTCCGATGCGCTGACTTCCGATCGCGGAACCGTCATCAGAAAATAGACGAGAAGATACTGTATAACTCACCCCAAAAACAACACCGATGGTCAGCATGAACCGGAATGATGCAATTTCGCTTTTGTCGCAAATGATAGCCACGCCGTCGCTTTCGCGAAACGAGGACGCTACGGCTGCGCTGATCTATGACTATCTTGACAGCCGCGGTGCTGAGCCTCGTCGCTTTCGCAACAATGTCTATGCGCTGTCGAGCGGTTTCGACAATTGTCGCCCGACGTTGTTGCTCAATTCTCACCACGACACGGTCAAACCTGCGGCATCTTACACTCGCGATCCTTTCGTCCCGACGATTGAGGATGGCAAGCTCTACGGTCTTGGCAGCAACGATGCCGGAGCGTCGGTGGTGTCGCTGATTCAGACGTTTCTCGACTTGCGTGACCGAGCGTTGCCGTTCAATCTTCTGTTGGCTATCACTGCTGAGGAGGAAGTGGGCGGCGAGAATGGAATGAGGGCATTTCTGCCCCATGTCAAGGATGAGGGCATAGATATTGCGTGTGCAATCGTCGGTGAGCCTACCGAAATGCAGGCGGCTGTCGGCGAACGCGGTTTGGTGGTGCTCGACTGCCAGACTCCGGGTGTGACCGGTCATGCGGCGCGAGGCGAGGGCATTAATGCTATCTATCGCGCGATGACCGACATCGATGCGCTCCGCTCATTCCGTTTTCCGGCTGAGTCGGAAGTGCTCGGTCCGATAAGCGTCAACATTACGCAGATCAATGCCGGGTGGCAGCACAATGCTATTCCGGATGAGTGTCGGTGGGTGGTCGACATTCGGACTACGGATGCGTTTTCAAATGAGGAAACGGTTGAATTGCTTCGTCGGGCTGTCAGCTACACGACGCTGACTCCGCGCTCGACCCGCGTGCGTGCGTCGGTCATAGATGACTGTCATCCGCTTGTCAGGAGTGTTGTCGCGCTCGGGTGTAAGACGTTTGTTTCGCCGACAACGAGTGATATGTCGCTGATGTATGACTTTCCGTCGCTGAAAATCGGTCCGGGGAAGTCGTCGCGCAGCCATTCAGCCGATGAGTTTGTCGGGGTGGGTGAGATAGACGCGGCAATCGCAGGCTATCGTCGTCTGATTGAGGGTCTGCATCTCTGAGAAGCAGTCGTCTCGCGATAAGAAATAAGATCATAGTTATATATTTATTCATAATATAGATTATTCAATGAAACTTTGGAGCAAGGGCTTCGAGCCCGACAAAATGATAGAAGAGTTTACGGTCGGCAATGACCGTGAGCTTGACCTCCGTCTCGCACGTTATGATGTCCAAGGTTCGATGGCTCATATCAAGATGCTTGAAAGCATCGGGCTTCTGAGTGCGGATGAGCTTGATGTTTTGCTCAAAGCTCTCGAAGAGATTGCCGAAGTCATCGAGCGCGGGGAGTTTACGATTGAACCCGGCGTTGAGGATGTCCATTCGCAGGTGGAATTTATGCTCACTGCCAAGCTCGGCGATGTGGGCAAGAAGATCCATTCGGGGCGTTCGCGCAACGATCAGGTGCTCGTGGACCTCAAACTGTTTATGCGCGATGAGCTGCTGAATATCGCTGAGGCTGTCAAGCGTTTGTTCGACAGACTTTTGACGCTGAGCGAGGAGTATAAAGACGTGCTTATGCCCGGCTATACTCACTTGCAGGTTGCGATGCCTTCGTCGTTCGGACTTTGGTTCGGGGCTTATGCCGAATCACTTGTCGACGATATGCAGATGCTCGTCGGAGCTTATAACGTTGCCAACCAAAATCCGCTCGGTTCGGCGGCAGGCTACGGTTCGTCGTTTCCGCTTGATCGCGAGATGACTACCCGTCTGCTCGGTTTTGAAGCTCCTCACTACAATGTCGTGGCAGCTCAAATGTCGCGCGGCAAGACGGAACGCGCTGCGTCGATGGCTATCGGAGCAATCGCTTCGACTCTCGGACGTTTGGCGATGGACGTCTGTATGTGGATGTGTCAGAACTTCGGATTTGTGTCGTTCCCCGATGAACTGACGACCGGTTCGTCGATTATGCCTCACAAGAAGAATCCCGATGTCTTTGAAATCATGCGAGGGAAGTGTAATCGTCTGCAATCGATTCAAAATGAAATCGCTTTGCTGACTGCCAATCTTCCGCTTGGCTATAATCGAGATCTTCAATTGCTCAAAGATATTATCTTCCCGGCAACGAGTGAGATGATTAAATGTCTTGATATGGCTGACTTTATGTTGCAGCATATCCGCGTCCGTCGCGATATTATCGATGACTCGCGCTATGACTATCTTTTCACTGTTGAGGAGGTCAATCGCCTTGTCCTCGATGGTGTTCCTTTCCGCGAAGCCTATAAGCGAGTGGGGCTCGAAGTGCAGGATGGTACTTATAAGCCCGTTCGCAGTGTCAAGCATACTCATATCGGTTCGATCAATAATCTTTGCAACGATAAAATCGCTCTCAAATTCCAAAAGGTCTACGATCAATTGTCGCGCGGTTGATGTCGGTCAAAGATTATATCAGGAATCTGTGAAGTCGGAGTGAAAAATTTAGTTTGAGATTGAAGAAAAAGTTCGTATTTTTGCGTTATAGTTTATAATAATTATAAAAATAAAGAAATATGTTGAATAGCAAGTTACAAGACGCTCTCAATGCTCAAATCAACGCCGAACTTTGGAGCGCATATCTCTATCTTTCAATGTCGCTTCACTTTGAAGCCGATGGTAAGGCCGGCATTGCCAATTGGTTTAGAGTTCAGTATCAGGAAGAACAGGCTCATGCTACGATTTTCATGAACTATGTCAACTTGCGTGGCGGTCGCGTGGAACTCAAAGCTATCGATGCCGTTCCGACTTCTTGGGCGTCTCCGCTCGATGCTTTCAAGGCTACTCTCGAACATGAGCAGAAGGTGACGTCGCTCATCAATAATCTCTATGCTCTTGCCGAGGCTGAGAAGGATTACGCTATGCGCGATCGTCTCAATTGGTTTGTCAGCGAGCAGGTTGAAGAAGAGGATAACTGCCGCACTTTGATTGATAAATTCTCGCTTATCGGTGACAACGGCATGGGTTTGTATATGCTCGATCAGGAGCTTGCAACTCGCACCTACGTCGCTCCCTCGATTCTCACTACGGCTGAATAATATTTTTCAGTCATAGAGATTTTGACGGAAACTTATCAACTTCGGTGACTCGAAATCAAATAATTGGTTCGGGTTGCCGAAGTTTTTTTATTTGCGGTGTCTTCGACTGTCGTCCGGATTTCAATGATTCCGATTTCACTCTGCAAAGTTACAACAGAAATCAGCGAAAAAGGTGCGATAATGTCCGCCGAGGGTAAATTTTTTTTGCCTTGTATTTGTTGTTGTTTGAAAATCAAACGGTTATAAAATTGAGATTCGAAAATTTTTTTTTATAGGGGAGAGGTTTGCTTCCATTTTTCGTTTCTATGAGGAGGAGTGTCTAAGCCGTGGAACGATATTTTTTTTGAGGGGCGGCTGAACTAAATGAGGCTGCGGTGTGTTATGTGTAAAAAATATGAATAGGTTATGAATGTAAAACTATTGACCGCAGCTATAACTTTGACCCTTTGTGCCGGATTTTGTCATGAGGCTGAGGGGTGTTCGCGAGTCCTATATGTCGGAGACGACAGTCTGCGCATCGTCGGGCGGTCGCTCGATTGGAAGAATCCGATTCCGACCGATCTCTATGTTTATCCGCGCGGTGTTCGGAAGGTTGGTAATACGCTTCCAGGGTCTGTCGAGTGGACGTCGAAATATGGTGCGGTCTATGCAGTCGGGTATGACGGTGGTGTCACTGAGGGGATGAACGAAAAGGGGCTCGTCGTCAACGGTTTATTCTGTAAGGGTACGATTTATGTCAATGATTCGACGATGAATCGTCCTCCGATGTCGTTGGCTGTCTTTCCGGCTTGGATTCTTGATTTGTGTGAGACTACGCCTGAGGCTGTCGATTTGCTCGAGAAACATGATTTCAATATCTCTGGGGCTACTTTTGATGGCGGAACGGTGTCGACTCTGCATTGGGGTATCACGGATAGACAGGGGCGCAGTGCGGTGGTCGAGTTTGACCACGGTACAATCCATATATATCAAGGGCAGGACATCCCGGTGTTGACCAACGATCCGACTTTCCCGAAAATCAATGCAATCAATGATTATTGGGTCAAGAAGGGTGGGACTCACACTTTGCCGGGCACGGTTTCAAGTCCCGATCGCTTTGTGAGAGCTTCGTTTTTCGATAAGAATGTCAGTAGAACCGCTGATGCGGATCTGGGGCTTTCGATTGTGCGCTCGATCTTGTTTAACGTCTCTGTGCCATATACTTATACGGTAGATGGGGAGGCTAATGTCAGTTCGACACAATGGCGATCGTTTGCCAACATTCGTGATTTGCGTTATTATTTTGATATTGTTACCAATTCTGGTATTTATTATATAGATCTCAATAAGTGTGATCTTCGTCCGGGTGCGCCGGTCATGAAACTGACCACGGCGGATAGCGCGGACTATATCGGTGACGCTACGTCGCGACTGACTGCGACGCAGCCGTTCAAGCCGATGTTCTAATGGGTTGCTGCATACTTACATACGTTATATATATACCTCTCACCACATACAAAACCTAACTTAAACTGTTTCCACTCTAATAATTCCCATTTCCACTCTCTCAAAAAAGACAATCTTAACAGCGCTACTGAAAAACACACTTCGCACACACAGATTTAATTGTCTCCTCCGCCCTCGTCCCGCCACTCCAACACCGCCGGACGAGGGCGGGTTGGTATATATGTATTCAGATTTTCAGGAGGCAGTGCAATCTTTTTCGTCTGACGGATGGGGGGTGGCAGTATTTTCCGATTTGGTCGCGAGGGCGGAGTAGCGAGCGTAGGCTTTCGCCATGCGCGTGTGGTAATTGTTACGTGCATAGCCGGGGCCATTGTAGCCGCGAGCAAATTTTGTCCAATTTTTATCTCGGAGCGGTTTTAGCAACCCCGAGTTTTCAATAAATTCAGCGAACAAATCGAGTTGGGCTCGTTCGGTCGACGACATTTTGTCAACAAAGTCATCGAGGCTTTCAGCTCCGCATCGTTTCCAGTTGAATCCTCCAATCTGAAACATTCCCCAAAATGTTCCTTCGATTGCGGCATGATGATGTATTGTTTTTGCCGCGTCAAATCGGCGGTTGGCTCTCGTCTGCGAACTGCGCGACGAGGAGAATACGATAGAGTGTGATTGGCTGTATTTCGCAAGATTGACACCTCGGCGGGTGGCAAAGTGACGAAACATAGCAAGGTCAAAGTTAATGATAGGTTTGCCGGGGGCGGAGAATCCCTTGTGGGTTCGTCCGGTTTCAATTTCGACAACGGCTTTAATAGCGGCTACTTCGACGCCAAGTCGATGTGCCACTTCTTCAAAATCTTCCTCAGTTAATGTAATAATTGTATCGGAGGGGAGATTTTCACAATCTGCTATGGCTTGGGAGAGGCTATCAGTCGGTGTTTTCGTCGACGTGAGGTCAGTTTTTGAAAACAATACTGATGAGAAGAGGATTGCAAGCATTAGCAGAGCGAAACGTCTGTGCATAAAATATAACTTTAGTAAAACAATTCCCTTGCGCGCCACACGGCGCAGGGGGGATAACTATCTCAGTCGGTGAGGAGAGGCGAGATTTTCTCAGGGTTTCATGACGGAGACATTTGCGGAGAGGAGGGGAGTGGAATGCCCTCTGTCATTACGCCTGATTGTCAGGACGACGCGCTGAGTGCGTATTCGTGTCGAGGTTCGATTTCTATTTCTTGAATTTAGGGAAGCTCGCGGTACTCTTACCGCGCAGAAGTTCGAGAAAGAGAGTTTGTGATAAAAAAAGAAGGAGAGAGGAGATGATGAGTATCTGTTTTTATGTTATGCTATCGAAACGGTCGGCATTTATTATTTGTTGAGTTCACCGACTTTTTCAAGAGTGCGTTTAAGCTGACCCCAGAATTTTTCGACTGCGGGGATAAACATACGTTCCGAGGGAGAGTGAACGTCGCGCAGTGTCGGACCGAACGAAACCATGTCAAGGTGAGGATATTTCGTGAGGAAAAGTCCACATTCAAGACCGGCGTGGATTGCTTTGATGGCCGGAGTGACACCGTAGAGTTCTTTGTAAGCGTCGCGCGAAATCTTCATGATGGGTGATTCGAGGTTCGGTTGCCATCCGGGATAGCCGTCACCGTGTTCGACACGAGCTCCTGCGAGGAGGAATACGGCTTCAACCTGACGAGCAATATCCCATTTGCGTGACTCGACAGAGCTGCGTTGGCTTGTAGTAACAACGATTGTGTTGTCAGCTGTCATTTTAACAGATGCAAGGTTGGTCGACGTCTCCACGAGGTTTTCAAGCTCACGGCTCATAGAGATGACTCCGTGGGGCGCACAATAGAGCGAACGGATAACGTTGGTCGACGTCTCTTGATCAATCGTGAAGTCGGGCGCGTCGACGCTTTCCATCGAAAGTTTGAGATTCGGTTCGAGACCCTTGTATTCGTTTTCAAGCTCGGCGATATAGTGGTTGAGAGCAACGCGGACTTCTTCTTTGTGAGAAGTGTGCACACCGATGACTGCATGAGCTGCACGAGGAATTGCGTTGCGAAGATTACCGCCGTCGATTTCCGAGAGAACCACTTCATGCTTCCCTGAAAGATTGAAAAGGAAGCGAGCGAGAATCTTATTGGCATTGGCACGACCGAGGTGAATGTCGCCTCCGGAGTGACCGCCGTTGAGACCTTCAACGCTGAGACGGAAATAGAGGAAATCGGTCGGAGCACACGAACGCTTGTAGGTGAAGAATGCTTGGGTGTCGACACCGCCGGCACATCCGACAAAGATTTCAGCATCATCCTCAGAGTCGAGGTTGAGAAGCATTGAGCCTGAAATCATATCTGCGCCGAGATTATTGGCACCGGTCATGCCGGTTTCCTCATCGACAGTAAACAGAGCTTCGAGCGGCCCGTGTTCAAACGAATCGTCGGTCAACGCTGCGAGCGAAGCCGCCATGCCGATACCATTGTCAGCGCCGAGAGTCGTTCCATTAGTGCGAATCCAATCGCCGTCAACGACGGTGGGAATCGGACTGTTGGCAAAATCGAAATTCTTGTCGTTCGACTCGCAGACCATATCCATGTGACCTTGGAGGATGACAGTCGGAGCATTTTCATGACCGGGAGTTGCCGGCTTCGACATGACGACATTGCCGACAGCATCAGTCTTCACTGCCAAATTATGACTCTTGGCAAAATTTAGGAGATATTCGCGGATTTTCTCTTCTTTCTTTGACGGACGCGGAATTTTCGTAATCTCATCGAATATCGAGAAAACCTCTTTCGGTTGAAGATCTTTAATTTCCATAAATTATTTTTTGACTTTTGAGGGATTTTATAAAATTCGATTAAATCAAGCCTGCAAAACATCGAAGTTTGCAGCTATTTTTATGAAATATTAGCGCAAGTGTGAAAGAATTGTTAAAACTCTCACTTTTGCACCACTAAATTATAAAATAAATTTGAGATACGCGCTAAAATTTGAACTTAATTGTTACTTTTGCATCGCAAAACCCCGATTGACGATGAAAATCATACTTCTAACCATAGTTGCAGCGGCCATTCTCCTTGGATTGGCATTTTTGATTATGGGCGTAAAGGTTTGGTTCGTCAAAGGCGGAAAATTTCCAACCGGTCACGCCCACGACATTCCGGAGCTGAAAAAACGAGGCATCGGATGTGCCCATCGTGACTGCAAACCATGAAATCCCCTCTACCCTCACAAAAAAACAAAGACAAACAAAATAACATCTTAACTATATTTACATATATTTTTCACTCATGAACAAGTTAGCAATATCAGCTTCGACGCTGCTTTTAAGTCTGTTTGCCCTCTCTGCAACCTCGTGTGGCGGCTCAACGTCAAGCGACAATGCAACCGGAGTTCCGGCTCAAGCAGCAACAGCCGATGGCGCAACCACTTCCGGACTCAACATTCGTTACATAGATTCCGACTCATTGATGGCGCGCTACAATCTTGCAAAAGATTTCCAAGAAGCCTCAATGCGCGCAGTTTCAAAAATTGAAAACGCACGTCAGGCAAAGGCTGCCGAAATCCAAAAATTCGCCTCTGCCGTCGAGCAAAAAGCTCGTAGCAACGGCTACCTCTCAGAAGCAAGCTACAACGCCGACATGCAGAAGCTGCAAAAAATGCAGCAAGATGCCGAAAATTATCTTGGAAACCTCGGTCGAAACACTGAAAACGAACTCGCCCAACAGCAGCTCCAACTCAACGATTCGATTGAAAACTACATCAAGATCTATAACGCATCGAAAGGCTACGACGCAATCCTTTTCAAAGCCGCCGGTATCTACTTCAACCCGTCGCTCGACATCACAAACGACATCATCGAAGGTCTCAATGCTCGCTACAACAAAGTAGACGCATCGAAATAAACCTCTGTAATAAAAAAATTCAGAACGTAATAGAGCCTCGGTCATCGCGACTGAGGCTCTATTGCTTTTATAAACTTAGACCGACGGAAGATATTGACCGACGGAATAATTACAAAAATTTTTAGAAAGCTGATTTTTAATTTCGTATTACACAAAGGTTGGGGACTCTCGCCCCTTTATTTATAAGACGCTCAAAGAGCCGAAAAGTTTCACGCAGAGTGTGACTTTTTGTTTAATTTAACATTTGGACGCCATCTCATTATGTTTCGTCTAACAAATCAAATATTAATAGGTTAACGTCTGTTAATAATTTTGACTACTCTGACTTTAAACTTAAATTTGCAACCGAAAAACTGACCTCAACTATTATATTGCATTTACATTGATTACAATAACTTTATAATTTATCAATTGCATTTTTATTAATCCTAAAAACAAGCATTTATGAAGAAAATTTTTACTCTTTTTGCAGTTGCCGCAATGGCATTCACAGCTTCGGCTCAAGAAGTTGAAACTTGGGCTGCTGGTGGCGATGTAGCAGACAATGTTGTTACACTCCCATCTATTACTGCAACATTCCTTGACAACACCTCTAAGGGCTCTACCGCAGGAGCTGGTTCATGGACCTTCAATGCATCAGACGTTCGTGGTGATCAAAACGGTTTGGAAATTAAATTCGAGCCTACTAAAAATGGTGAACTTGAAATTGTTTTTGCAGCTAATGTTGCTTCAAACAAATCAATCAATATGTTTGTAAACGGTGACACTGGTTCAAAAATGGATGCTCGTCTTTCTGATGGCACTGTAATCAAATCAGGTGTAAATCTCGAAGATCAAGAACCTGCTATTGACGGCATTGAAAAAGGCAATTCAGTCTTCTATGACCTTAAAAAAGGCAATACCTACAATTACTACACCGGTGGTACAAAGTGGAGACTTGCAAGTTTTAACTTTAAAATTTCTGCTGACCAATCAGGCATCGCCGACATCGTTACAGATGAAAATGCACCTGTCGAATATTTCAACCTCCAAGGTGTTCGCGTAGAAAATCCCGCCAACGGACTCTACATCAAACGTCAAGGCTCACAAGTCAGCAAAGTTATCGTGAAATAATTTCTCTTCTATTTCTCGATAAATAAAAACTTATCAACAAGAGGATATGCCGTAATTAGATGGCATATCCTCTTTTTTTTAGCTAATGTCAGTAGCATTTGAAGGGGCGAGTATAAAAGAAAAAGCAGGAGATAACCGCCGTATTGTCGGCGTGATTATCTCCTGCTTGATTATCGGTCAGATTTATTGATTGCTTCGTGATAGCGGATTAGATCCAGCGAACGAATGCAAAGTCTTGACGATGGGGAAGAAGCGGGTTGTTCGGGAAGAGACGGTAGCTGTAGCGGAACACGCCCGGATCGCGGAGTTTGTCGGCGAGTTGGAATGTCACAATGTTACCTTCTTTTGCAACGACGTTGAATGCCGTGCTTCCTACGCGGCTGCCTTGATTATCTTGAATCTTGTCAACGACGAGTTCGAGACCGAGGTCGTCGGCGAGTCCGTTGGCATCAATCTTGATAGTGGTGACAAATGTGTCGCCGCTGTTGTTTTGGCTGATTTCGCGGTCGGAGCTGACTTCGAGCACTTTGATGCCGTCCCATGCGTTTGCAACTTTTTCTTTCCAAGCGGCAATTTCTTTTGCAAGTTTGTCGTTGTCGGCTGAAAGTTTGTTGAAACGTTTTGCTTCGGGTTCATAGAAGCGTTCGATGTAGTCTTCGATCATGCGGCGCATGGTGTATTGCGGAGCGATGTGACCGATCGAACGTTTGATATACTGAATCCACTCGGGAGAGTAGCCCTTCGAGTTCTTGGCGAAGTAGAGGGGGATAATCTCGTTTTCGAGCATTGAGTAGATTGTAGCAGCGTCGAGCTTGTCTTGCTGGCTTTGATCGGTGAATGTGCGCTTGTCGGTGAGAGCCCAGCCTGCTTTTTCATCGAGACGGTAGCCTTCATACCACCATCCGTCGAGCACTGAGAAGTTGAGCACACCGTTCATCTCAGCCTTTTCGCCCGATGTACCGGACGCTTCGAGCGGACGAGTCGGGGTGTTAAGCCAGATGTCAACGCCTGTGACGAGACGTTTAGCCACGATCATGTTGTAGTCTTCAAGGAAGATGATCTTGCCTTGGAACTGCGGCATACGCGAGATTTCGAGGATGCGTTTGATGAGTCCCTGTCCTGCTCCGTCAGCGGGGTGAGCCTTGCCTGAGAAGATGAACTGCACGGGGAATTGTTCGTTGTTGACGATGCGAGCAAGACGATCAAGGTCAGTGAAGAGGAGGTGAGCACGTTTGTAAGTAGCAAAGCGACGTGCGAAGCCGATGATGAGCGCGTTGGGGTTGATGCGTTCGAGGATTTTGATGACGGCAGAGGGGTCGCCTTGGTTTGCAAGCCATTTAGCTTTGAAGTCGCGTTTGACAAAGTTGATGAATTTGTTTTTCATCGTCATGCGGAGATCCCAAATCTCTTCGTCTTTGACTTTGAAGATGTTTTCCCAAGCCTTGGGATTGCTTTGGTTGTCAAATACTTGGTCGCCGAGTTTTTCGCGGTAGAATGCTTTCCATTCGCTTGCAGCCCAAGTCGGCATGTGGACACCGTTGGTGACGTAGCCTACGTGGCTTTCTTCCCAAGAGTAGCCTTTCCAAACACCGGCAAACATTTTCTTGGAAACCTCTCCGTGGAGCCAGCTTACACCGTTGGCTTCCTGACAGGTGTTGAGGGCAAAGACGCTCATTGAGAAGCGGTCTTGGCTGTCGGGATTCTCGCGACCCATATTCATGAGGTCTTGCCAAGAGATGCCGAGGCGACCTGCAAATTCGTTGAGATATTTGTAAGCGAGACCTTCGTCGAAGTAGTCGTGACCGGCGGGCACGGGAGTGTGGACGGTGTAGAGGCTTGACGAACGAACGAGTTCGAGCGCAGAATTGAAGTCGAGACCTTTCTCTACATAGTCAACGAGACGTTGGAGGTTGAGGAGTGCGGCGTGACCTTCGTTGGCGTGATAGATCGTGTTGTTGATGCCGAGTTTTTTGAGGGCGAGCACACCACCGATGCCGAGGAGGTATTCTTGCTTGATACGGTTTTCCCAATCGCCGCCATAGAGTTGGTGGGTGATCGAGCGGTCATATTCGCTGTTCATGTCGAAGTCGGTGTCGAGAAGATAGAGCTTCATACGACCGACGTTGACACGCCAGATGTGGCTGTAAATGATACGTCCGGGGTAGGGAACTTCGAGGATGAGCGGATGACCGTTGCCGTCGGTCACTTGCTCGATGGGGAGCTGGTTGAAGTTCTGGGGTTCGTAGTTGGCAATCTGCTGTCCGTCAACGCTGAGCGACTGTGCAAAGTAGCCGTAGCGATAGAGGAAGCCGATAGCAGTCATGTCGACGCAAGAGTCTGAGGCTTCTTTGATGTAGTCGCCGGCGAGCACGCCGAGACCGCCTGAATAGATCTTCAAGCAGTTGCAGAGACCGTATTCCATCGAGAAGTATGACACAGAGGGGATGTCTTTGCGCATAGGCTTCGACATGTAGTCCATGAACATTTTGTAGACATTTTCAACGCGCTCCATGAGCGTTGCGTCGTTCATGATTTCTTCGAGACGCTCGGTTGAGAGCTGTTGGAGAAGCATGACGGGGTTTTCACCTGTCGCACGCCAAAGGTCCGGATCGAGGTCACGGAAGAGATTTTTAGCTGCGCTATCCCAGACCCACCAGAGGTTGCGAGAAAGCGTTTCGAGGGGTTTCAATGCTTCGGGAAGCACGGACTTCACTGTGATGTCGCGCCACACGGGTGCATTGGTTTTGCTTACGGGCAGTTTCATATTTAGGTTATTTAAGTTGTGTTTTTAATAAGCCTCTGTTCGGTTGCCTGATGCAGCTACCGATCAGCAGGGCATTTGTTGTTGAGTATGATTTATATATTAAAAAGGAATAGTATTAAATTATTCTTTTTTCTGTTCGTTTACTCGGCTGTCGGCTTTAGAGAGAGCGAGAGAGTAAGCGTCATCGTAGAATTTGATGAAGTTTTCCCACGAAGCGCGACCGGCTGTTGCCATTGCAGCTTTGTGGATTTTCTTCTCTTCTTTCGCGCTGATCTCAGTGAGGAAAGCGATTGAGTGAGCAATGTTGTCGACAACGTTATCATAGTTCGAGTCTCCGCGACCGATAACATTGACCCCACATTCGTCGAAATAGTTCTCAGAGTTGCGGAGCACCCATTGGCCGAATCCCGACAGAGAAGTCGTAACGGTCGGAACGCCAAACGCAACGCTTTCGAGAGGTGTATAGCCCCACGGTTCGTAGTATGACGGGAAAATCGTTGCATCTGCGCCGGGCAAAATGTCGTAATACGACAGATTCATCACACCATCGTTGCCGTTGAGGTAACAGGGAACGTAGATGACTGTCACTCGGCTGTCGGAGTTGTCGGCAAATCCGAGACTGTGTATGCGAAGGTTGACCGCATCGCTGTCCGGATTGTTAAGCCAATGAGTGATCACCGGGTCGGCAAGCGAAGCGTTGGCTGATGAGAACGGAGCGTCGCCCATCGTTGAAAGTCGTTCGGTCAAATCCGTGCGAGCTTCCTTTGCCCAAGCCGGCACCATGACGAATGCAATTGTTTCGCGGTCAAGATTGCGTCGGCGAAGATCGTCACAAACGTCAAGGAACATGTCAAGACCCTTGTTGCGATATTCACATCGTCCGCTTGTGAGCATTATGAATGTGTTATCGTCAAAACATTTGCCTGTGAGGGCTGATGCCACTGTCAACATTCTGTTGCGAGCCGCTTTGCGCGCAGCCGGAAATTTTGACGGCGCAGGAACAAAGTTTTTCTCAAAGCCGTTGGGTGTCACAACGTCGGGGCGACGTTCAAGCAGTTGCTCACATTCAATAGCCGTGATATCGCTGACGGTAGTGAAACAGTCGGCTGCGTGCGCCGCGCTCTTTTCGAGCGAATGTTTCGCTTCCATGTTCAACTCACGAGCCATTTGGTCGCCGTTGTAACCGCGGAGATAGTCGTAGAGAGGCTTGTTGTTGCCGCAGATGCTGCGACCGATACTCGTGGCGTGAGTGGTGAACACGGTAGCAACCTGAGGCAACTTCCATTTGACATAGAGAAGTCCCATGCCGGTGGTCCACTCGTCGAAGTGAGCAACGATGCGCGGGCGATATTTTTTTGAAATGCGTCCGGTCGGAGTCAGTTTCGCTCCATAGCCACTCGCAATGATAGCTTCGATTACTACGCCTGCGGCATGACCGAAAGCACAGCCCTCGTCATAGTCGCCGTAGGCATGGAGCGAGTCAACGCCGAAACGATTCCACATTTCACCGTAAAACTCGTTTTTGACGGCATACATTCCGTCAAACTTTATAAGAATAGCAATCGGCCGACCGGGTATCTCCCAGCGACCGGCTCTAATGCTGACCCCATCGGGCAAATTTATATTCTGGATTCGCTCTGAAAGTCCGTTAATCTTACATTCGGAGAACCACGGCGAAGGATTTTCGTCAGACCAAACGTCAGGACCGATAAACACGGTCTTGTCATTCATCTTTTTTTGAAGCGTTTTGGCCTTTGTGGACAGAACGGTATAAATCCCGCCGATTTTGTTACATACCTCCCAACTGACCTCAAACAAGACATCGGGATGTGTGGTAGCAGAAATAGTGTCCATTATACTTATAATATATTATTGTTTTGGAAGCGCAAAGGTACACATTTTTTTGTAAAAATCAGCAAGATACCTCACAAAAGCGTCTGAACCATAACTTGAAAGCCTGTGATTTATCGGCAAAAATGACCTCTGAGAGTTGTTTGCTTGACAATCTTATCTGTTACTTTGCCCATGCGAGAGTTATCGGTTTGTTCTCTATAAATGAGTCGACAGAAGTTTTAACGGTAGCAATGTTGGGAAATGAGTTTTTTTGAAATCCACCCAATTCGAGGCAGTATTGAATAGTATAAGCGTATAAATCATACGAGAAATAGACTAAAAAGTACTCTGAAATACTGAAAATGCACAAAATTCAAGAAAAAACATCAATAAAATTTGCACGCATCAAAAAAACTCTCTACCTTTGCATCGCAAAAACGGGGAAACCACTACAAACCCCACTTGCAAAAATGATGGTGCCATAGCTCAGTTGGTAGAGCAAAGGACTGAAAATCCTTGTGTCCCCGGTTCGATTCCTGGTGG
>CAZCCI010000035.1:0-21117 GCA_964497255.1 uncultured Staphylococcus sp. | reverse complement strand
GTGGATAGGTTGCTCGGAAAGCAAAAAACACCGCAAGAAATCGCCAAAGAACGCCATGCCGCACGAACTCCAGGAGAAGCAACTGGCAGGGCGGTAAATGGAGGCATTACGGGGAAGCTACGAGTTATCCCCGAATCAGAATGCAATTTCACATTGCCGAATGGCGGGTCTATTTCAACTCCGCCAAAGCGGTTGAGCAAAGGAAATTACAACAAACAAGAACAAGGTAAATTTGAAAAAGAATTGCGTATGGCGAACCGATTCGCAAACGGCGGTCATAAAATTGAGTTTGCCGCTGATGATGCCGGTTCGTTCGATGCGCTGATTGACGGCGTAAAAGCAGATTTCAAATCGACATCATCGCCAAGCAACATCATCAAATATGCGAAACACGCGACACGCGAACAAGGAGCGGACATCGTGCTGTTTGAATTTAGTTCATGGGGGACACAATATATTGAGGCAATAGACAAATTAAAACGAATGGGTATTCATGGCAAATATTTGATGCTGGGTGATTCGCAAATATATTCGTTCTAAAAAATCAACCCACGATCGAAGTCGCGGGTTGTAGTGGTGCGTCCCCCGAATTGAATCGAGTTGTCATGCCCCTGTCCGATGAATTAACGTCTATCGGCATCAAGACGATGCAAAGTTAACAATTATTTTAGTTATTTTGTCCTTTTGCTTATTCTTTTTCTCGTAGCTCGTTAAATCAATCGCCAATCAATTTGCACGCGGTCAAAAGAGACGCGATGCCAACGAGCAGCATCCCGACGGCGATTAAGGTCGTGACGACCCATTTCCAATCTATCGGGTTGTTTAGTCGAGGATGTTCGGCCACAAATATAACATATTTCGAACAAAGAATTAACCATCTGGTTAATTTTTTAATATTCTAATTTAGTTCACCACTTTATTACTATGGCAAAACCTCCTCAATATCAACAAGATGATGAAGAATTGCAAAGATAATTATACCTGCCGTCGAATGAATTTCAAGTTTTGAACAAAGATTACGACGGTGGGTGGCTACTGTGTGAACCGAAAGACAAAGATCATCAGCAATCTCTTTGTTTGCCATACCCTTAGCAATCAATCGGATTATATCTTTCTCTCGATTACTGAGAGTTGCCAACCGCGGATCTTGCTCCGAATCGTCGACATCCTCCGCATCCGTTGCGTCATTCAACCGAGAGCGCAATGTCTTTTCAAGGCGTTTGATTTCAGGAATCAGCAACGAACACTCTACTTCATAGTGCGACATGAAATCTCGCTCACAGACAATGATGTCAAACAGCACCGAACTTAGCCGAATGTTATCTTTCTGCTTATAGTGACTGATAAACACATCTTTAAGGTCTTTGAGTTTGGTCGCCATGTGGGTATGGTGATCCGAGAAGCCCGAAATGTTGAAATCTTCGTCAATCGTGCCTTGCAAGAGTTTTTCAATGTAGCCGAAGATTATATTATTTTCATACTCAATATGTCCGGTAGCCTCCACGACATAATCATCATAGAATTTTATCAATTGAAAAGCAACGTCGTCTGACGCGGAATAGTTGATAGCATCAATGAGATTGTGGCGAATCTTGGGGAGCGTGAAATCAAGGAATGAAAGGTGGGCACGTTTGAGATATGCCACCAACGATTGCAATGAAATCGGATAAGGCTGATAGTTTTTCCCGCTCAAAAAATTGCAGACGGCAAGAAAAGTGTCTTCATCTATATTATTTGCTCTGCAAACATCTCTCACAGATTTGTCGCCGAAACCATAGGCGATGTCAAATCGGCTGATTGTCATTAGTAGCAAATTATTGTCTTTTATCAGTTGCCTCATTTTGTGGTGAGGCGTATATTCCGACAGTTGTTCCATTGTTTTTTAAGGTGATGACAAGGTAGATGATATTCATCTCTGCAAAATTACGCATTTCGACCGACCTTCGCTATCACTAAAATCAATGATTATTCACGACAAAAACAGCCGCGAATTACTGCAAATCGAGTAATTCGCGACTGTCACTGTATGGATTGAATCAAATCGAAATTTTCAAAATTCGAGTCTCTTATTTTTCAGGGAAGAAAGAATCTTTAAACCCGAGGAAATAGAGCACACCGTCAAGACCAATCGTCGAAATCGACTGCTCGGCATTGGCTTTGACCTTCGGTTTGGCATGGAAAGCAATGCCGAGACCGGCAGTGCTGAGCATCGGCAGGTCATTGGCTCCGTCGCCGACGGCTATCGTCTGGGCAATGTTGACGTTTTCGACCTGAGCAATCAGTCGGAGCAATTCAGCCTTGCGCCGACCGTTGACAATCTCTCCAAGGTAGCGACCGGTCAATTTTCCGTCGACGATTTCAAGTTCGTTGGCATACATATAATCAAAGCCATACTTCTGCTTCAAATAATTGCCGAAATACGTGAATCCGCCCGAAAGAATAGCCGTCTTGTAGCCGACACGTTTCAACACCTGCATCATGCGGTCGAGACCTTCGGTGATAGGCAGATTTTCGGCAATCTCCTTCATGACACTCTCATCGAGACCTTTGAGCAAAGCCACTCGCTCCGTAAAACTCTCGTTGAAATCAATCTCTCCGCGCATAGCACGCTCCGTAATGCGCTTCACCTTGTCGCCGACACCTGCACGCATCGCCAACTCATCGATAACCTCGGTTTCAATCAGCGTCGAGTCCATATCGAAACAAATCAAGCGGCGACAGCGGCGAAAGAGAGTGTCCTCCTGCATCGAAATGTCAAACTCCTCTTGCTGCGAAAGTTGCAAGAATCGCTCCTGCATAGCCGAAACATCGAGCGGAACACCACGCACCGAAAATTCGACACACGATTTTGACAACGGCTGCGTCTCCTCGCCGAGCGGCATACGTCCGGTGAGACGCTGAATCGAATCGATATTCATTCCTTGCGAGAAAATTTCAGATGAGACATTAGCAATCTGACGCGCCGTCAATCGACGACCGAGAATCGTGATAATCCAACGGTCTTTACCCTGCATCCCGACCCACTGATCATACTCACTGATACTTACGGGCGAAAATCTGACAGTCACGTTCAGCTCCGTAGCCTTGAAGAGTAGTTCCTTCATGATGTTGCCCGACACGTCGGGGGCTGTCTTAATCAAAATGCCGAGCGACAAAGTGTGGTGAATATCAGCCTGACCGATATCGAGAATACCGGCATTGTATTTTGCAAGAATTTCAGAGAGAGCCGACGTTACACCCGGATGATCCTGACCGGATATATTGATGAGAATAAGTTCGTGTTGTGTCTTTTCCATTAAACTGTTTCCTTAGTTTTGAGAACGTTTTCGGCACTTGGTCGAGCGTTTGAAATAACAAAATTACAACATATCCCCGAATTTTTGCTAATTTTGTAGAATAGATTTAAATTACACCTCATTTTTACCGAACAATGAAAAGAGAATGGAAACCTATTAAGAAGTATGAAGACATACTTTTTGAGCAATATGGGCGCATAGCCAAAATTACAATCAATCGTCCGTGCGTCTACAACGCATTCCGTCCGCAAACCAACCGCGAAATGCTCGACGCCATGAGCTACTGTCGCGACGCATCGGACATTGGTGTGATCATCCTCACCGGAGCCGGTGACAAAGCATTTTGTTCGGGCGGCGACCAAAACGTCAAAGGCGTAGGCGGCTACATCGACGAGCAAGGCGTGCCCCGTCTCAACGTCCTCGACCTCCACAAAGCCATCCGCTCGATTCCCAAACCTGTCATAGCAATGGTCAACGGCTATGCAATCGGAGGCGGCAACGTCCTCAACGTTGTCTGCGACCTCAGCATCGCGTCGGACAACGCTCGTTTCGGACAGACCGGTCCGAAAGTGGGCAGTTTTGATGCCGGTTTCGGTTCAAGCTACCTTGCCCGCTGTGTAGGTCAGAAAAAAGCTCGCGAAATTTGGTATCTCTGCCGTCAGTACACCGCCGAGGAAGCCGAACGCATGGGCATGATTAACAAGGTGGTGCCTTTCGAACGTTTGGAAGACGAGACCGTAGAATGGTGCGAGACTATTCTCAGCCGTTCGCCAATGGCTATCCGCATGATCAAACGTGCACTCAATGCCGAACTCGACGGACAGCGCGGCTTGATGGAATTTGCCGGCGATGCAACACTGATGTACTATCTCATGGCGGAAGCTCAGGAGGGTAAAAACGCATTCCTCGAAAAGCGAGACCCTGACTTTGACCAATTCCCCAAATTCCCGGGTTAAACACAAAACACTCCGATTTTGAAAGCATATTGGTGTAAATACCTCCTTGACTTTCGCTTCACAGCTATAACTTCGCGCGAACGAATGAAGCAGAAAGCGACTTATTTCATCCGCCTCTCCGAGACCGGTCTCGACGACACTCATTTCGGTCTCGGAGAAGCCGGACTGTTTCGCGGACTCAGTTGCGACGACCGTCCCGACTACGAGATGAAACTCGCGGAAGTCTGCACACACATCGACCGCTACGCAGCCGACCCCTCACTCCTGCGCGACTACCCGTCGATACGCTTCGCCGTCGAAACAGCAGTCAACGACTTAAACAACGGCTGCCGACTCACCATCTATCCGTCGGCATGGACTCGTGGCGACAAGTCGATAACCATCAACGGATTAGTTTGGATGGGCGATCGTGAACTCATGCGCCAACGAATAGCCGAAAAACTCGCCGACGGATTCAAATGCGTGAAAATCAAGATCGGAGGCATAAATTTCAACGAAGAAATCGACCTTCTCCGATTCGTCCGCAGTCAAGCCCCTGACATCGAACTACGCCTTGACGCCAACGGAGCATTCTCTCCCGACGAAGCAATCGGCTATCTCAACCGTCTCGCCGACTTCGGCATCCACTCGATCGAGCAACCGATTCGCGCCGGACAGTGGGACGAAATGCACCGCATCTGTCGCGAATCACCAATTCCGATAGCCCTCGACGAAGAATTGATCGGAATAAACTCCATCGACGACAAACGTCGTATGCTCGACCGCGTCCGCCCTCAATTCATCATCCTAAAACCAACCCTGATAGGCGGATTTGAAGCCTCCGCAGAATGGATAGACCTCGCATCTGAACTCGATTGCGGATGGTGGGTCACATCGGCTCTCGAATCAAACATCGGACTGAACGCAATAGCCCAGTGGGTAGCCACACTCGACAGCAATATGCCGCAAGGACTCGGAACGGGTCAACTCTATGACAACAACATCCCCTCGCCCCTGACACTCTCAGGCGAAAAACTGCTGTACGCCCCCGACAAACATTGGGAAATCCCCGAACTGCCATGGATAAACTGACGACGACACATCTGCCCGAAAGCTCAGTCTTGACCCCCGACGCCGAACGATTCCTCTCGGAATGGTTCGACGAACGCCCCTACGTCGTCGCCCACACCTCAGGCTCGACAGGCACACCGAAAGAAATCCGGCTACTAAAAAGCGATATGCGAGCATCTGCTCAAGCGACAATCCGTTTTTTCGGGCTGACATCCGCATCCACGCTCTATCTGCCACTGTCGCCCGACTACATTGCCGGAAAAATGCAACTCGTCCGCGCACTCGAAACCGGAAGTCGCATTGTCGTCGAACAGCCGTCAAACTCGCCCAAGCTAACAGCCGCCGCAACAACCGACCGCGACAACGGCAACTCCGGCAGAGAGGAAATCTCACTGCTTCCGATCGTGCCGTCACAAGTCGATGCCGTCATCAAATCACCGCATCGCCACTCAATCAAAGCCATGATCGTAGGCGGTGCACCGCTGAGCCTCGAATCCGAACGCCGTATACTCCAAGCCGGTATTCCGACCTACGCCACCTACGGAATGACCGAAACTTGCAGCCATGTTGCGCTCCGAAAGCTCGGCGACAACGAATTTCATGCCCTCCCCGGCTTCACATTCTCGCTCGACGAGCGCAGATGTCTTGCAATCGAAAGCTCTACACTCTCGTTTTCAAAGCTCATAACCAACGACATTGTCGACCTCACGTCACAGGCATCATTCCGTTGGCTCGGTCGCCACGACAACGTCATAAACTCAGGTGGAATCAAAATCTTCCCCGAAGAAATCGAGCGAAAGATAGCCCCGATAGTCGGAGAAACAATTCGATTCTACGTCACCTCACGCCCCTCGGCTCGTTGGGGCGAAGAAGCAGTAATCGTAACCGACACTCCCGACCTGCCCTCCGACCTGCTCGACACAATCAAACTTAAAATCGGCTCACGACTGACCCCGAAAGCCATAATCTTCGACCCGGACATCCGGCTGACAGCCTCGCAGAAAATCATCCGACGAAGACTCAATTCTTGAACCGCAAACCCCTCGCCTCCCACCCCCATTCAACAATGAATACCCCCGACAAAAAACGCCTTGAATCACACAGAATCCGATCGCTCGGCTCGGTTTGGAAAATATTTCTGCCGATCGTCATCGGTCTGATAGCCGTGATGTGGCTGTTTCATCGCGAATTTGACCCGGAAGTCTTTGCTTCGATAAATTTCGACTGGCAAACAATCGGCTGCATAATGCTCGCATGGCTGTTCATGGCAGGACGCGACTTCGGACTGACGTGGCGATTCCGCACACTGACCGACAACCAACTCCCGTGGCGCAACGCCTTGCGCGTCGATATGCTGTGTGAATTCACCTCATGCGTAACCCCCTCGGCGGTCGGTGGCAGCGCATTCGGCATGATCTATCTCAACCGCGAAGGCATCGAACTCGGACGAGCGACAACACTGATGATGACCACGCTCTTTCTCGACGAATTATTTTTCGTCATCTCCATTCCGCTCGTAGTGCTCCTCGTCCCCTACCAAGACCTGTTTGAGTTTGGCAACAAGAGCATAGCCGTCGGGCTGCAATCGGTCTTCTGGGTTGTCTACACAGGAATATTCATCTGGACAGCCATGCTCTTTGTCGGCATATTTGTCAAGCCACAAGCCGTCCGCATCTTCCTCAACAAGATATTCCGGCTGAAAATACTCCGCAAATGGTCGGCACAAATCGACGAACTCGGTCACAACATCGAATCGACAGGACGCAAACTCCGCAAACGCCCGCCACTGTGGTGGATCAAGACATTCGGAGCGACAGCCCTCTCGTGGTCGTCGCGCTATCTCGTAGTCAACGCCCTCTTTCTCGGCTTCGCACCTAACGCCGACCAACTGACCGTCTTTGTCCGCCAATTCGTCGTCTGGGTCTGTCTCATGGTCAGCCCGACGCCGGGCAGTGCAGGCATCAGCGAATGGCTCTTCACCACCTACTACGGCGACCTGATTCAATCGGCAGGCATCGTCCTCGTCATTGCAATCTTCTGGCGCATCGTCGGCTACTACATCTACCTCGCCGTCGGAGCTTGCATCATCCCCGGATGGCTACGCAAGCGAGTCAACATCCGTCGCCGCCGCAACCGTCGCAACAACATCATCGAAAACTAACCTCATCAATCCCCCCAACCTCTCTATGTCTTCACTTCACCGCATCATCTCGGCAATATTGCTGACAATCGTCGGCAGCCTCTCACTCCACTCCTCCGCCGACACCCTCAAAGTCTACATGCTCCGACTCGACGACGAAATCGGATCGAGCACGTGGCACTACACCCGTCAAGCCATCGACGAAGCCAAACGTCGCAACAGCGATATGCTCCTCGTCCACCTCAACACCTACGGCGGCTCCGTAGTCCACGCCGACTCGATTCGCACCGCCATTCTCAACTACCCGCACCCGGTCGTAGCATTTGTCGACAACAATGCAGCATCGGCAGGCGCACTCATCGCCCTTGCCTGCGACTCGGTCTATATGCGCAATGGAGCGTCGATGGGAGCGGCAACAGTCGTCAACGGCACCGACGGACAAGCCATGCCCGACAAATACCAATCCTATATGCGAGCCATGATGCGGGCAACGGCTGAAAGCCACGGCAAACACCCCGCCGATGCCACCCCGACAATAGCCGGACAGTGGCGTCGCGACCCATTGATAGCCGAAGCCATGGTCGACAGCCGCGTCGAAATTGCAGGACTCATCGACTCGACGCGAGTCCTGACGTTCACCGCCGACGAAGCCGTCAAATGGCACTTCGCCGAAGGCAAAGCCGAATCAATCCCCGACCTCATGACCCGACTCGGCTACTCCGACACCGACTACATCATTGATGAATACCACCCCGATTGGCTCGACAAACTTATAGGCTTCTTCACCAACCCCGCAGTCCAAGCCGTGCTAATCATGCTCATCATCGGCGGCATCTACATGGAACTTCATTCGCCCGGCGTCGGCTTCCCGGCAGCAGCGTCAATAATAGCCGCCGTGCTATACTTCCTGCCGATCTACATCACCGGGATTGCAAGCTCATGGATAGTCCTACTCTTCGTCCTCGGAGTCATGCTCGTCGTGCTCGAAATGTTCGTAGTCCCCGGCTTCGGGCTCACCGGCATCTCGGGAATCTCATGTATGTGCATCGCCGTACTCTTCGGACTGATCGAACACTACACCTTCTCGCTGTCCCACATCAATGCCGACGCCGTCATCAACTCGCTGATGATCTTCCTCGTAGGCATCATCCTTGCAATCGGAGCCGTTTGGTATCTGACCTCGTCCCACGGCCCGAAATGCATCCGTCGCCACACCGAACTGATGTTGACCCAGCAAGTCGACGACGGCTACATCGGAGTCGACATGACCCCAACCCGCTACATCGGACGCGAAGCAACGGCCGTCACCGATATGCGCCCCGTAGGCAAAGTCCGTATCGACGACGAAATCCTTGATGCCGTAGCCCTCCAAGGCTTCATTCCCACCGGGACAAAAGTCACAGTCATGAAATATGAAAATGCCCAAATCTACGTCCGTCAAGCCTGAAAACGCCACGTTTGCAACCACCCGTTTCAAGCCGTTTGCCACCGATTTCAACCGCCAAGACCACTTTATCAACTCCATCGGCATGAAATTTCATGTTTTTTCCCTACATTTGCAATAATTCAACCAATCCACGAATATAACAGACACTCCATATATATAAATCCATGAAAGGAATCGTATTGGCAGGAGGATCGGGCACACGGCTCTATCCCATCACCAAAGGAGTCAGCAAACAACTGCTGCCGATCTTCGACAAACCGATGATCTACTACCCCATCTCGACCCTCATGCTCGCCGGAATCCGCGAAATACTCATCATATCCACCCCCCAAGACCTTCCCGGCTTCCGACGGCTGCTCGGCGACGGCTCAGACTTCGGAGTGAAATTTGAATACGCCGAACAACCCTCGCCCGACGGACTCGCACAAGCCTTCATCATCGGACGCAAATTCATCGGCAACGACTCAGTCTGTCTCGTCCTCGGCGACAACATCTTCCACGGAGCAGGCTTCTCCGGACTCCTCCGCGAAGCCGTCGACAGAGTCGACGCCGAAGGAAACGCCACCGTATTTGGCTATTGGGTCAACGACCCCGAACGCTACGGAGTAGCCGAATTCGATGCCGACGGTCGCTGCCTCTCGATTGAAGAAAAACCGACACAACCGAAGTCAAACTACGCCGTAGTCGGACTCTACTTCTACCCCAACAACGTCGTCGACATCGCAGCCGAAATCAAACCCTCAGCTCGTGGCGAACTCGAAATAACCACCGTCAACCAAGTCTACCTCAACAGCAACAGCCTCAACGTCACCACCCTCCCGCGAGGCTTTGCATGGCTCGACACAGGCACCCACGACTCACTCGCCGAAGCATCGATCTACGTCGAAGTACTCGAAAAACGCCAAGGGCTCAAAATAGCCTGTCTCGAAGGCATTGCATACCGCCAAGGCTGGATTTCACGCGACAAAATAATCAAACTCGCAACCCCCATGCTGAAAAACCAGTACGGTCAGTATCTCATGAGGATAATCGACGAACCCAACCCGCGCAGCTAAACAAATCTCCCACCCCCCCGACACCTTATAAACCCCACCAACCTATATATATTCTTTCAAAAAAAATGGATGTAATCAAAACCGACATCGACGGAGTGGTAATCATCAAACCTCGCATCTTCACCGACGCGCGAGGCTACTTCTTTGAAAGTTACTCCAAACGTGAATTTGACGAAAAAATCGGCAGCGTTGACTTCGTTCAAGACAACCAAAGCAGCTCGACACGCGGAGTCATACGCGGACTCCACTTCCAGCGACCGCCGTTTGCACAGGCAAAACTCGTCAGATGCGTCAAAGGCTCAGTCATCGACGTCGCCGTCGACATCCGCAAAGGCTCGCCCACGTTCGGCAGACACGTCGCCGTCGAACTCAACGACGAAAACCACCTCCAACTCTTCATCCCCCGAGGATTCGCCCACGGATTTGCAGTCAAGAGCGACATAGCCGTATTCCAATATAAATGCGACAACTTCTATGCCCCCGAAGCCGACGGAGGAATCTCCGTTGCCGACCCCACGCTCGGCATAGACTGGCAAATCGACCCCACCGAAATGATACTCTCAGCCAAAGACACCGCCCATCCCCTCCTCGCCGACTTCGACTCCCCATTTCAACTCTGACGACAGACACCGAACTCAACACCAAAGAGCTCTAATCCCCCCGACCGAGCACCTTGCCCCCCCCAAAAAAAAATTCTGAAACGAAAAAATATTTCAACAATAAACCCCTTGGATTCAACCAATTAGCGAATCCAAGGGGCATTTTTTCAATCCGTTTGCAAAAAAAATTAGTGCGATAATGCCAAACGGGCACTTTTTCACCTATTTCGTGTATTATCTTTGCAGAAAGTTTTTTTCAACACTCTAAAATCTTAAACCTTTTTCTTATGATTACTACTGCAAAACGAAAACCAACCGCCGTCACCACTACTGACGGGTCAGAACGTACGCTCTCGGCGAGACGCATCTATGCGCAAGAGGATAAACAGCAAAAATGTGAATCCCCACAACGACGAACCGCCATAGCTGAAAAACGGCAACGGAATGCCTATGACCGGACACAAACCGATGACCATTCCTATATTAATAGTAAAGTGGAAAATCAAATAACCCGCTACACAATAGGCATATACACGCCCGAAGACATTCGGCTGACGCTCCGCTATATTGATGATTCTCAATATCAATATCAGAAACAACACAATGACCGTAGCCGAACCGACCAAACCTTCCTCCTCGCCCACCGTACAGAAGATGAAATCCGTGTGCTGCTCGGGGACATATTTAAGTTTGGTCTGCGTACCGTTGAGAAACCCCTTACCCATAACTCCGCCCGAGCCGATGGCAATCTTCGACTGATTGACATTGTAGCCCGCACCGTGGAGATCCTCCTCAATGCCCAATGCAACCTTGATTCGCATCTGCTGGTGAGGTTGGAGAATTGAAGTGAAAGCATAGTCGACCGAAAAGAGAAACGCAATCGAAACGACTGCCGCTGAGACCGTTATGATCAGCTTGCGAGCCTTAGTCTTAAACATCAGCAGGATGCAATAAACAATCGCGACAGAAATAGCCCCGAGAAAATATATCATTCCCGGCACTTCAACGCCGCAAAAGCCCAAAACGGCAACGACAGCACCCGTAGCAAGAAACCACAGCATCACATTGCGCGACGCATCAAGTTCCTTGCAATAGACAGCAAGCATCGCAACAATCAGAAACATTATCAGCATAAAAACAACCGCTTGTCCGACCGGAATCCCCAACATCATCGGCTCCGTAAACTTCAAAGAGACGACGAAAATCGTGACCGCACACAGTGCTGCCAACAACACAAGTCCGCTCATACCCTCGCGATAGAGCACAAAGAATAGCGAAAGATACACCAGCGCCGAACCCGTCTCATTCTGTCCGAGAATCAGAAGAATCGGCAAAAATATAATCATCAACGCAAGTGCATAGTTTTTACGCGACGCATTGAGCACAAAATTATAGCTCGAAAACAGCTTGGCAAGACACAGCGCGGTTGCAAACTTTCCAAACTCGGCAGGTTGCAAACTCATCGGGCCGAGAATGAGCCACGAACGCGACCCCTTCGTGTCAGGCGCAATGAATATCGTCACCAACAGCAGCAAAAGCATACCGCCGTAGATGACGTAGGCATAATTTTCATAGACCCTGACATCGATGAGCAGCAATATCATGCCCAAGACAAGCGACAGACTGATCCATCGAAACTGTTTGCCCGAAAATTCTGCGAAACTCAACATATTGGCATGGTCAAAATCATAGCTTGCCGCATAGATACTGACCATTCCCATCATGACGAGAACGATATAGAGCACGACGGTAAACCAATCGACATCCTTGAAAACCGAACCGCTTTTTTCCTGTTGCACTGTCTTCTTATTGAATTAAAAATTAAATGATTGATTTTATGAAATTCGGAAATATACCACCTTAGAAAGAGAGAGAGACACACACATATATCAATGCTTCTTCGTCCCGGCAAAATGAATCGTGCTCGACTGCAACATTCGCTCCTCGATGTGTTTGCGTTCGGGAGCAATATGACCGCGAAGATAACGCTCGATAACCAGCGAACCGATCGGCACACCGAAAGTTGCGCCGAAACCGGCATTCTCAACATAGACCGCCACGGCAATCTTCGGATTATGATATGGAGCAAAACCCATAAATGCCGAGTGGTCACGTCCGTGAGGGTTCTGAGCCGTACCGGTCTTGCCGCAGACCTCGATGTCATCGAGATTTGCCAATCGACAAGTACCGCCCGTGACAGCCATGCGCATACCCTCCGCCACCTCGTTATACCATCGCGACGCAATCGTCGGCGTATGCCTTTCGAGATATTCGGCGGGAACCACGGTATCTTGAATCTCCTTAACAACGTGAGGCGTGATGTAATATCCGCGATTGGCAATCGTCGCACACAAATTGGCGATTTGCAACGGAGTCGCAAGGATTTCACCCTGACCAATCGAAATCGAGATAACCGTGTTTGCGCTCCAATGCCCCGAACCATAGCGTTTGTCATAGAACGCCACGTTCGGGATAAAGCCTCGATATTCGCCCGGAAGGTCGATCCCGAGTTTATAGCCATAGCCCATCGAAACCATGTGGTTCTTCCAAATCTCAAAAGCGTTGGCAGAGCTTCCGTAGCGACTTCGCTTGTCGATCATCGCCTTGAAGCCCCAACAGAAGTAAGCGTTACACGACGTTTGGAGCGCAGGTTTGAGGGGCAACGGAGCTCCGTGGCTGTGACATCCGACTCGCAGACCGCCCGAAATGAATCCGTGAGAGCACGGAAATTGAGTCCCGGTCGTGATGATACCCTCTTCGAGCAAAATCAACCCCTGAGTAGGCTTGAAAGTCGAACCGGGAGGATACGTCGCTTGAATTGCACGATTAAACAGAGGTTTATCGTGGTCGCGCATCATTTTGTTATAGTTCTTTCCGCGCTCACGTCCGACAAGAAGACTCGGATCGTAGGTCGGAGCGGATACGAGACACAAAATTTCACCCGTCGACGGCTCGATAGCAACAACCGCGCCCTTCTTGTTGACCATCAACGACTCGGCATATTGTTGCAACTCGATGTTGAGCGAAAGTTTGATATTTTTGCCCGAAACCGCATCGCGGTCGAGAGCACCGTCCTCATACTTGCCCTGAATACGCCCGAGAGCATCGCGCATCAAGACCTCGACACCCTTCGTCCCGCGAAGATGCTTCTCGTAAGTGTGCTCGATACCGATGTCGCCGATATAGTCGCCCGACATATAGTAGGGATCTCTGTCGATGTCCTTCTTCGACACTTCGCGAATATTGCCGAGCACGTTTGCCGCACTCTTGTAGTTATACTCGCGCAAGATTCGTTTCTGAATATAGAAACCGGGGAAACGATAAAGCTTTTCTTGCAGACGCCCATACTCGCCGGCAGTCAGATGCGTAAGCAGACGTTGCGGAGAGTATGACGAATAGCCCGGATTGCGTCGGCGATCCTTCATGTTGGCGATATGCCCGCGGAGCTCTTCGGGAGTGATGTTGAGCGCACGGCAGAAGTCAAGCGTGTCAAACTCCTTGACGTCGCGCGGAATCATCATGACATCGTAGGCAGGCTGATTGTAGACAACAAGACGTCCGTCGCGGTCATAAATAATGCCTCGCGACGGATAGACCGCCTTGCGGAGAAATGCGTTTGAATCGGCATTCTCCTTGTATTTCGATTCAAATACTTGCAGATTGACCAAACGGCAGATGTAAATCAATGCGATGACGACAATGAAGCCGCTAATCACATAACGCCGCTTTTCGAGATTATAATCTTTTCTCACTTTTTGGAGTCATGAAACTATCAATCCCGATCATCACAGCCATTGAGAGCAGTGTGCTGAAAACGATGCGCAACAACAGTCTGACGGGATTGAAAAATGTGAATGCTTCGATTAAGAATATAAGTGAGCAGTAGAGCAACGTCATCGTGAGAAGATATTTCAGATACGTCGACGTTCCGAGCGAGTGCATCGACGGTTCGGGACGAGTGAGATCTTCTTCGCGCGGGACGTAGAGACGGATAATCGCTCTGCGCGACATTGCAAGAACCGTGCAGGAGACGGTGTTCATTCCGTATGTGTCTGAAAAAATATCGACAATCAGCCCGACCAAAAAGCTGACCGTCAGAATACGGTTGAGCGAAAGGGTTATCGGCAGACGCAGGATGATGTAGACAAACACCATCGGCACGGCGACATTAAACAAGCAAATGTGGTTAAACACAAGCACTTGTGCCAATATAAGGATGAGACCCAATATGATGAATTTAAATCCGGTTTTGCTCATATTGAAATCAGTTGACGTTTTTGACTTCGAGTTCCTTTTCGACGATCGAAAGCTCGTGTTTCATATTGTCGCTGATGACGCGGACTGTCGAGAGGGTCGAGAAGTCGGTGAAAAGTTTGATGCGGAGAGTGAAAAAATTGTCTTCGCGATCACGCGCACCCGACACAATCGTCCCGACGGGAACACCTTCGGGGAACACAGACGAGTAGCCGCTTGTCACAATCGTGTCGCCTTTCACAAACTTGGCGTGCTTGGGCAACTCTTCGAGTATTGCCTCGCTCGGATCGCGACCGTCCCAAACGAGCGAACCGACTTGATTTTCACCCTTGACCTTACACGACAGACGCAGATAGGGATTCAACACGGAAATCAAGCGAGCAGTATGATCGCCGACGACGTTGACAATGCCGACAATACCGTTCTGGTCTATGACTCCCATCTCCGGCTCGATTCCGTCAAGCCGCCCCTTCTCGATCGTGATATAGTTGTGTGACCGATTGATCGAATTATTGATAACATGAGCAATCAAGAAGTGGTAGCGCGACAACACGGTGTCGACCGTCATCGTGTCGGCATAGAGTTTCTGCTGATAGTCACGGATGATGCTTTTGAGACGGTAATTCTCAAGTTCGAGATCGGAATTTCGATGTTGAAGATCCTCATTGATGTCGCGCAACGAGAAGTAGGAGGTCACATTGCTCGTCGTCTGATAGACACCCGACGAGATTGCATTTGCCGACGACAGATAGATATGATGCTGAAACGGATTGCGAGAGAACAACATTGCAAACCCTGCCACCATATAGAGGATAAACAGAAACCAAGAACTGTATTTAACGAAAAACTTTAAAAGCTCGCTCAATGTCGGATATGAATGCTATATGAAAAAGCCGTGCACAAGCATACCGGTTGCCTCTCAACGGCAACTCCGGGATTACTTATGCAAAGCTGTTTCGTTTGAAGAAAAAATATGAAAAAAGTCGAGAGTGAAGGTTGCACACGTCAGAGACTGCACACGTCTTTTCAACGCATGAACAGCCTAAACGATGTTGCTCCTTTTATTAACGAATCAAGAACGAGAACGTCTCGATGTTTTTAAGAGCTACACCCGTACCCTTTGCCACAGCGAGAAGCGGATCTTCGGCGATGTGGAATTGGATGCCGATCTTATCGGTCAGACGCTTGTCAAGACCGCGCAACATTGCACCGCCACCGGCAAGGAAGATACCGTTCATCACGATGTCTGAATAAAGTTCCGGTGGAGTTTCGTCGAGAGCTTGGAGGACGGCTGCTTCAATGCGCGAAATCGACTTTTCGATACAGTGTGAGATTTCCTGATAGCTGACAGGAACTTCCATCGGGAGGGCAGTCATCTTGTTCGGGCCGTGGACAATGAAGTCTTCCGGCGGATTTTCAAGCTCGGTAAGAGCCGAACCGACATGAATTTTGATCTGCTCGGCTGTGCGCTCGCCGACCTTGACGTTGTGGACACGGCTCATGTGTTCGACGATGTCGTCCGTGAGGTCGTCGCCCGCAACTTGGATACTCTTGTTTGAGACGATACCGCCGAGTGAAATGACGGCAATCTCAGTCGTACCGCCACCTATATCGACAATCATGTTGCCCTGAGGTGCGAGAACGTCGATACCGATACCGAGAGCGGCTGCCATCGGCTCGTAAATCATGTAGACGTCGCGTCCGCCGGCATGTTCCGACGAGTCGCGGACGGCACGAATTTCAACTTCTGTCGAGCCGGAGGGGATTCCGACCACCATTTTCATCGAAGGCGAAAACCAATTGCTCTTCGCACTGGCTTTCTTGATCAGACCGCGAATCATCATTTCGGCGGCATTGAAGTTGGCAATGACACCTTTGCGAAGCGGACGAATCGTTTCGATACCGTCATTCTCTTTGCCCTGCATCTGCTTGGCTTTGAGACCGACGGCGATGGGTTTGCCGGTGCGCTTTTCGAGAGCGACAATCGACGGCTCGTCAATGACTATTTTGTCATTGTGTATGATAATCGTATTGGCTGTTCCAAGGTCAATAGCGATTTCCTTAGTGAAAGAAAATAATCCCATTTGACGAATTGAATATATTATATATGTGTATATCTCCATCGTATCGCGACTCGGTGCGTGTGTGCGCGAACCGCGATACGGGTGTGGAGATTATGAGAGATGATTGCCCACGTTACGGAGCAAAAAATATTAGTGTTTGAAGTGGCGGAAGCCGGTGATGACCATAGCGATGTCGTTGGCATTGCAATAGTCTACGCTCTCTTGGTCGCGGATCGAGCCTCCGGGGTGGATGACAGCGGTCACGCCTGCTTTGTGAGCAATCTCAACGCAGTCGGGGAAGGGGAAGAATGCGTCAGATGCCATCACTGCTCCGTTGAGGTCGAATCCGAACGAATGAGCCTTTTCGATTGCCTGCTTCAACGCATCGACACGCGAGGTCTGACCTACGCCGCTTGCGAGGAGCATTCCGTCTTTGGCAAGAACGATGGCGTTGCTCTTCGAGTTTTTGACAATCTTGTTGGCAAACAAAAGATCGGCAGCCTGCTCGGGAGTGACAGCCTTGTTGCTGACTTGTTTGAGGTCGTCAACAGTCTCGACTTTGAGGTCGCGATCCTGAACGAGAGCTCCGTTGAGAATCGAGCGGAACTGACGTTTGGTATCAAGGGCTTTCTTGATGACGAGAATGATGCGGTTCTTCTTCTGTTTGAGGATTTCAAGCGCGCCTTCGGTATATTCGGGAGCGATGATGACTTCAAAGAAAATTTTGTTGATTTCTTCGGCAGTAGCTTCGTCGACAGTTCCGTTGGTGATGAGGACACCGCCAAATGCGCTGACGGGGTCGCCTGCAAGAGCGTCTTTCCACGCTTCGGCAATCGTCGGGCGCGATGCGAGTCCGCAAGCATTGTTGTGTTTCAACACTGCAAATGTCGGGGTCGAAAATTCGGAGATCAACGAAACGGCAGCGTCGATGTCGAGGAGGTTGTTGTAAGAAATCTCCTTGCCGTGGAGCTGGTCGAACATTTCGGAGAAATCGCCGAAGAAGACACCGTTTTGATGAGGATTTTCGCCGTAGCGCATTTTCTTGGCGTCGTCAAACGCAATGCGGAGTGCCGGAGTCTCTTCGAGGGGCGACTCTACGGCAGTCGAAGCGAAATAGTTGCAGATGTCAGTGTCATAGCCCGACGAAACGGCAAACGCCTGACCTGCGAACCAACGACGTTCTTCGAGCGAAATCGTTGCGCCATTGCGTTTGAGTGTCTCGGCAAGGGGCTTATATTGAGCCTTCGATGCTACGATGACTACATCTTTATAATTTTTGGCAGCGGCACGAATGAGTGAGATGCCGCCTATGTCGATTTTTTCAATAATGTCGGCTTCGGGAGCGCCGGATGCAACAGTGGCACGGAACGGATAGAGGTCGACGATGACGAGGTCGATTTCGGGGATTTCATATTGAGCTATCTGACCACGGTCGCCTTCATTGTCGCGACGGTTGAGGATGCCTCCAAACACTTTGGGGTGGAGGGTTTTGACACGTCCGCCAAGGATTGACGGGTAGCCTGTAAGGTCTTCAACTGCGTCACATTCGTAGCCTAAGCTCTCGATGAAAGAGCGAGTTCCTCCGGTTGAGAGAAATTTAACTCCGTCGGCATGGAGTAACGATAAGATTTCTTCCAGTCCGTCTTTGTAGAAGACTGAAATAAGCGCGGTTTTGATACGTTTGTTGTCAGACATCGGTAGTAAATTCTGATCTGATTATGTAAAATTGGGAATTTCAAAGTGCAAAATTACTGAAAAAACACGACATTTCAGCATTTATACCTTAAAAAAGAGTTGAAAGTTTTTCGGAAGCCTTTTTCGACAATTTTCGAGTCGGCTTTAAATGGCATTTTTGGCATAATTTCATTTTAATTTTTAATTTTCTTGCAAAATTATTTGGCAATTCGTAAATATTACATACCTTTGCACTGCAAACAATCACAAACCCTCTAAAATAACATTTAAGCAATGACTCGATTTTACGCATATCCGTTTTTTTATTATTTTTATTTTGACGAAAAATAAAAACGGGATTTTGCGTGCGTGAATCAATCACCACTTAACTGCAAAAAGTTATAACGACATAACACCATTCGGAATCCCGTTCAACCATCGAACGGGATTCTTTTTTTCTCATCGAATTATGACCGCTACAAAATCAAACATAAAGAAAGTCACCATACAAGGCGTAGCCGGATGCTACCACGACGCTGCCGCCCATCTCTATTTCGGCAACGAAAACATTCATACAATCGAATGCGAAACATTTCCGATTATGTTTGACACGCTTTCGACTGACGCTTCGCTCGTCGGAGTCGTCGCTATCGAAAATACTATTGCCGGAAGCATTCTCCAAAATCACGAACTGCTCCGACAGAGCAATCTTAGAATTTTCGGCGAAGTAAAGATGAGGATTTCACACGTCCTTTGCGCTCTGCCCGGACAGACTATCGACGAGTTGACCGAAGTCAATTCACACCCGATGGCTCTGATGCAATGCGAGCAATATCTGCGTCGACACTCGAATCTGAAAATCGTAGAACGCCCCGACACTGCCGGGAGCGCGAAAGAGATTGCAGAAAATGCGCTCAATGGCCATGCTGCCGTCTGCGGCGAATATGCAGCCCACCTCTACGGGCTCAACATTCTCGAAAAAGGCATCGAGACAAACAAACGAAATTTCACTCGTTTTCTGATTGTAGCCGACCCGCTGCTCGCGGCGGAAATCGGTCCGGCTGAAAGAGACATCAACAAGGCTTCGATAGTCTTCACCCTACCCCACACCAACGGTGCGCTGTCAAAGGTGCTGACAATCTTGTCGTTCTACGATATTAATCTTTCGAAAATCCAATCGACTCCGATTGTCGGTCGCGAATGGGAATACAGATTCTATATCGATGTCACTTTCGACAGCCTTGTCCGCTATCATCAAGCTATCGATGCAGCCCGTCCGCTGATCAAAGATTTGATAATTCTCGGCGAGTATACAGAAGCTGAAATGACTCTCGCCTGAGCCCCCCAACCCCGACTACAAACGACCACAGTATATTCCCTCAAAAAAAACATACAGCTCATGGAAATCAAACCGTCACAAAGAGTTGAAAACATAAAAGAATACTATTTTTCGACAAAGCTCAAAGAAGTAGCCGCCATGAAAGCGGCAGGCGACGATGTCATCTCGCTCGGAATCGGCGGGCCCGACCGTCCGCCACATCAGAGCGTAATCGACACGATGACCGAGGCTCTCAACTGCCCGTCGAACCACGGTTATCAGCCCCACGTCGGGCTTCCCGAACTGCGCAAGGGCTTTGCCGACTGGTACAAGAAATGGTATGACGTCACTCTCGACCCTAAATCGGAAATCCAACCGCTGATCGGCTCGAAAGAAGGCGTGACCCACATTTCGCTTGCATTCCTCAACCCCGGCGACGGTGTGCTCGTCCCCAATCCCGGCTACCCGACCTACTCATCGATCAGCCGTCTCGTCGGAGCTGATATTTTCAACTATGACCTCGTCGAAGAAAACGATTGGCAACCCGATTTCCAAGCCCTCGAACGCCTGCCGCTCGATCGAATCAAACTCATGTGGCTCAACTATCCCCACATGCCGACCGGAGCAAAAGCTAGCCGAGAGACTTTTGAAAAAGCTATTGCTTTCGGCAAGAAGCACGGCATTGTCATCGTCAACGACAACCCGTATTCATTCATTCTCAACGACAACCCGATGAGCATTCTTCAAGTGCCCGGAGCAAAGGACATTGCAATTGAGATGAACTCTCTCAGCAAGAGTCACAATATGCCCGGCTGGCGCGTCGGGATGGCGGCTTCGAACCCGACATTCATTTCGTGGATATTGAAGGTCAAGAGCAACATTGACTCCGGACAGTTCAAGCCGCTGATGCTCGCCGCCGCCAAAGCCCTCGAAGTTGACGGCAGTTGGTATGACGAGGTTAACGCCGTCTATGCTTCCCGCCGAAAAGTTGCCGAAAAAATCATGGGTGAACTCGGATGCTCGTTTGACCCGAACCAAAGCGGATTGTTCCTTTGGGGCAAAATTTCCGACCCGGCTACAAGCTCCGAAGCTCTCGCAGACCGTCTGCTCCACGAAGCGAAAGTTTTCCTTACCCCCGGATTTATTTTCGGGTCAAACGGAGAACGATACATCAGAATTTCGCTCTGCGCCACGGAAGAACGCATGGCGGAAGCTCTCGAACGCATCAAGCATCTCAACGGTAAGTAAATCCACTGAATAAAATC
>CAZCCI010000034.1:0-21926 GCA_964497255.1 uncultured Staphylococcus sp. | reverse complement strand
ACCTGTGCGAGTAGCGAAGTCGATAACTTCTTCGGGGTCGGTGTAGGTGTGGTGGTCAGACGAAACTTCGTCTTCAACGCCTGCGAGGACACCGAGTTCGCCTTCAACGGTTACGTCATACTGATGAGCGAAGTCGCAAACTTTCTTTGTGAGGGCTACGTTTTCTTCGTAGGGGAGGTGTGAACCGTCGATCATGACTGACGAGAAGCCGTGTTCGATGCAGTCTTTGCAGAGTTCGAAGCTGTCGCCGTGGTCGAGGTGAAGCACGATTTGGGGATTTTCCCAACCGAGAGTCTTGGCGTATTCAACAGCACCCTGAGCCATGTAGCGGAGGATAGTTGAGTTAGCGTAGTTGCGTGCACCTTTTGAAACCTGAAGGATTACGGGCGATTTTTCGTCGGCAGCAGCTTTGATGATTGCTTGGAGCTGCTCCATGTTGTTGAAGTTGAATGCGGGGATTGCATAACCGCCCTTGATAGCCTTGGCAAACATTTCTTTGGTGTTTACAAGGCCGAGTTCCTTATAACTTGTCATTTTTGAAGTTATTAATGGGGTTAAAAATTGTATATTGGATTTCTCTGGCTACAAAATTAGCAAAAAAACGCGAATACGTCTAATCTTGAAGTATAAAAAGTCATAACGGAGCTTATTTTTGTGTCTTTGCAGCCTGTGTGTGTATTGGCTGTTGTCGCTTAGTCGTTGCCGAAGAGTTTGAGGTATTCGCTCTCGAAGTTGGGGGTGAAGATGCCTTTGCCGATGTTTTCGATGATTTCGTCGGGCGACCAGAAGCGTCCGCCGTCAAGTTCGTCGGATGGGGTGGGGATGGCCTCGACGGTGGTTCGGTAGGCGTTGACAAGTTCTTTGTCGCGAGGCGATTCAAAGACGTAGCGCGTCAGAAATTCGGGTGTGAAGTCTTTAAGTCCGATTTCTTCGCGGGCTTCTCGGCGAAGGGCTGTCGCGGTGTCTTCGCCGAAGTCGATGTGGCCGCCGACGGCTGTGTCCCATTTCCCGGGCTGGATGTCTTTCCATTCGGGGCGTTTTTGAAGGTAGAGCTGACCTTGTGGGTTGAAGACGTGGAGGTGGACGACGGGGTGGAGCAGTCGGCTGCCGTCGTGACATTTGCCTCGTGTTGCCGAGCCGATGACTTGTCCGGTTTCGTCGACGAGCGGCAGGAGTTCGTCGGAATTATCGTGTGGCATTTGTTTCTGTTCGTGTGAATTGTCGTTGTTGATGATTTGAGGAGTATTTTGTGGCATTTTTTTTGGAGGGAGGGCATTTTTTTTGGGAGGGCGCGACTTAGGCTATTCCGAGCAGTTCGATTTCAAAAATCAGGGTCGAGCCGCCGGGGATGCCGGGTTGGTTTGATTTGCCGTAGGCTTGTTCGGCGGGGATGTAGACTTCCCATTTGTCGCCGACGTGCATCTGTTGGAGTGCGATGATCCAGCCGGGAATCAGTTCGCGCAGACGGAATGCGGGGGCAACGCCGCCTCGACTGCTGTCGAAGGTTTTGCCGTTGATGGTCTTGCCGACGTAGTGGACGGTCACGACGCTGTTGCGGTTGGGGGTCGCTCCGTCGGGTTTCCCTCGTTTGATGGGTTTGTAGCAGATGCCTTTGTCGAGGGCTACGACGCCTGCTTCACGGGCTTTTGCTTCAAGCCAAGCTTTGTTTTTCTGTATATATTCCGGTTTTGCCATTGTGTGTTGACTAAATAATGGGGATGTTGAATTAACTGGTTTACAAAATTAGCTAATTTTATCCTCCCGAGCAATTTTTGACATTTATGGAGTGAAGTTTGTTTTGCAGGTGGGGTGAAATCTCGTGTTTTTGTCGTAAATTTGCACTCAGTATGAAAAATATCCGAAATTTCTGTATCATAGCCCATATTGACCACGGTAAGAGTACGCTTGCCGATCGTCTGCTTGAATATACCGACACTGTTGCCGGCAAGGATTTGCAGGCTCAGGTGCTCGACGATATGGATCTCGAAAGAGAGAGAGGTATCACGATTAAGAGCCATGCCATTCAGATGAGTTTCCGCTCTGGTGGCGAGGATTATGTCCTTAACTTGATTGACACTCCGGGTCACGTCGACTTTTCGTATGAGGTGTCGCGCTCGATTGCTGCGTGTGAAGGTGCGCTGCTGATTGTCGATGCGTCGCAGGGCATTCAGGCTCAGACGATTTCAAACCTCTATATGGCTATTGATAATGATCTTGAAATTATCCCCGTAATTAATAAGGTGGATCTTGATAGCGCAAAGCCTGATGAGGTTGAGGATCAGATTGTGGATCTTCTCGGTTGTGATCGCAGCGAGATTATCAGAGCAAGCGGTAAGACGGGCATTGGTGTGCCTGAGATTCTTCAAGCTATCGTCGACCGCATTCCTGCGCCTGTCGGTGACCCCGATGCTCCGTTGCAGGCTTTGATTTTCGACTCGGTGTTTAATCCGTTTCGCGGTATCATTGCTTATTTCAAGATTGTCAACGGTACGATTCGCAAGAATGATTTCGTGAAGTTTGTTGCGACCGGTAAGGAGTATAACGCTGACGAAATCGGTGTGTTGAAGCTCAATATGATGCCTTGTCAGGAGATTTCAGCCGGCAATGTGGGGTATATCATATCGGGTATCAAGACGTCGCGCGAGGTTAAGGTGGGCGATACGATCACTCACGTCAATGCGCCTTGTGAGGCAGCTATCGATGGTTTTGAGGAGGTGAAGCCTATGGTCTTTGCGGGTGTCTATCCGATTGAGACCGAGGATTTCGAGAATCTCCGTTCGTCGCTCGAAAAGTTGCAGCTCAACGATGCGTCGCTGACGTTCCAGCCGGAGTCGTCGATGGCTCTCGGTTTCGGTTTCCGTTGCGGTTTCTTGGGTCTTCTCCACATGGAAATCATCCAAGAGCGTCTCGGGCGTGAGTTTGATATGGATGTGATTACGACTGTCCCTAACGTGTCGTATCGTGTCTATGATAAGCATGGGACGATGACTGAGGTTCACAATCCGTCGGGGCTTCCTGAGCCTACGCTGATTGATCATATTGAGGAGCCTTATATCCGCTCGTCGATTATCACGGCTGCCGATTATATCGGCCCGATTATGACGCTCTGTCTCGGCAAGCGCGGTGAGCTCGTCAAGCAGGAGTATATTTCCGGCAATCGTATGGAGATGATTTTCGATATGCCGCTCGGCGAAATCGTGATCGATTTCTACGATAAGTTGAAGAGTATTTCAAAGGGTTATGCTTCGTTTGACTATCATTTGCATGATTTCCGCGAGTCGAAGCTTGTCAAACTTGATATTCTGCTCAATGGTGAGAGCGTCGATGCGCTGTCGACGTTGACTCATGTCGATAACGCTGTCACTTTCGGTCGAAGGATGTGTGAGAAGCTCAAAGAGTTGATTCCGCGTCAGCAGTTTGACATTGCTATCCAAGCGGCTATCGGTGCGAAGATTATTGCCCGAGAGACGATTAAGGCTGTCCGTAAGGATGTGACTGCTAAGTGTTACGGCGGTGACATTTCGCGTAAGCGCAAACTTCTTGAAAAGCAGAAGAAGGGTAAGAAGCGCATGAAGCAGATCGGTTCGGTCGAGGTGCCGCAGAAGGCTTTCCTTGCGGTGTTGAAGCTCGATTAGGATAAAGACAAAGATAATAATTAAGGTATAAAAGGCGATTCCATTTAACTGTCAATGAATGGAGTCGCCTTTTTGTTTTGTTCGGTGTTTGTGTGTGTGCTTGCCCAAAAAAATACCGGTCTGCATCGAAGTGTGATGCAGACCGGTTGTGTATGATTGTCTGTCGTAAATATATTAGTATTTGCGACGTTTCTGTTCGTAGACGAGAGTGAGCGAGGGTTGGTCGCAAACTTCAGTCGGGCCAAAGTATTGGATGGGGCCGGGGAATACGTAGCAAGTATTGCGTTTCCATTGGTCGCGCTCTTTGGCGAATTTGAGGAAGGGTTCGCCGTCGAGTTCGACGAGGGCTTTGCGAATCACGGGTTTCATTTCGCCGTGGCGACGTTCCATGTTCATCATCATTGTGATGGGGATACCGCCTGCAATCCAGTTGATGGGGGCGAAGGTCAAGTTGCGGAGGCTTGACATGTAGCCGGTCTTGCCGGCAGCGATGAGGCAAGCAGCGGTGTAGCCGAGTGCGTAGCAGTAGTTTGCGTCGAAGTTAGAGGGGGCTGCGCAACGTCCTTCGTAGCCGAAGAAGTGGTGCATGGTGGCGTATTTGCCGTTGTATTTGCCTTCGGCAGCAAGCTGTTCGAGACGTTTGCCAACCATTTCCGAGAGGAGTTTTTCGGTTTCGATGAGCGATACCTGTACGTTGCCGTGGGGGTCGCGGTCGAGTGTGAGCTGACGAGCTACGCCGACAGGGAGCGATTGGTAGGTCTTTGCATTTTCTTCGCTGAGCTGAGCGATGACCCATTCGCGTTGCTGTTCAGAGTCGATTGCTGCAAATTCTTCGGCTTTGGCTGCAAGGAGGTCGTTGAGCTCGGCGATGAGTTTCTTGACGGCGGGGATGAATTCGATGAGGCCTTCGGGGATGAGGACTACACCGTAGTTGTTGCCGTCGGCTGCACGCATTACGACTGATTCGGCGATTTCGTCGACTACTTGGTCGAGCGTGAGGTTTTTGGCTTCAACTTCTTCGGAGATGATGCAGATGTTGGGCTGGCATTGGAGGGCGCATTCGAGGGCGATGTGTGATGCCGAACGTCCCATGAGTTTGATGAAGTGCCAGTATTTTTTAGCTGAGTTGCAGTCGCGTTCGATGTTGCCGATTACTTCGGAATAGACTTTGGTTGCGGTGTCGAATCCGAACGATGTTTCGATGACTGAGTTTTTGAGGTCGCCGTCGATTGTCTTGGGTACGCCGATGACTTGAACGCCTGCGTCGATTGCTTTGTAGTATTCGGCGAGGATTGCGGCGTTGGTGTTAGAGTCGTCACCACCGATGATTACGAGGGCGTTGATGTTGAGTTCGCGAAGGATTTCAAGACCTTTGTCGAATTGTTCTTTGGTTTCGAGTTTTGTGCGACCCGAGCCGATGAGGTCGAAACCGCCGGTGTTGCGATATTCGTCGATGATTTCGGCTGTGAGTTCTTTATATTTGTGGTCAACGAGTCCGCCGGGGCCCATGAGGAAGCCATAGAGACGGCTGTTGCGGTTGATGCTTTTGATTCCGTCAAAGAGACCGCTGATGACGTTGTGTCCGCCGGGTGCTTGACCGCCCGAGAGGATTACACCGACGTTGATGGGTTTAGCCGATTCGTCGATGGCTGTTTTTTCGAAACGAAGTTCCGGCAAGCCGTATGTGTTGGGGAACAGTTTCTTGATGTCTTCTTGATTGTCGGCAGAATTTGTCGGCTGCCCTTCAACAACTTTTACTCCACCTGTAAGTACGATTGGAAGTTGAGGCTTGTAAGCCGCGCGGGCTTGTTGCAAAGCACTTTTTTTCATTGTAATGAACTATTTTGAATTTACCTAAAATTTCAAAAGGTTTAATTTGATGTGGTTGGAGAGAGACTATCTTTGGTTTGATAGTGGGGCGTCGATTGCTTTGAAATCGAGCCTTATCACTCGCAAAGTTCGCAATTATTTTGCAAAAAATCAAGAGTAAAAATGCGTCAATTGTGTGACGATTGTCAAATGAGAGAAGAATGGGTTAAAATATGCAAAATATTGTAAAAGTAAGATTTTGAATTTGATTATGAAATTTACTGATTTTTAGATTGTTGGTTTGGATGAGGTATGAATCATAATTAACAATTGCTTTGCTGTAAATTTCGGTTGTAGGTGGCGGATTTTTTGATTTTTTGAGGCAAGAGGTTACAAAAAGATTAATTATTTAGTTAAAATGAGTTAATTATTGTATTTAAATCGGTGTGGTTTGGTGATTTTGTTAACATTTCGAGCACGCAGTGTAAAATTTTGTTTTATTCTTGCGAAAAACAATTTAATAGCGTTAACGGTCGCGAACTCAATATTTTGACATTTTGTAAAGCGAAAATTGTTGACTACTTTTGCATTGTGAAATTTGAAAACGCTCAAAATTTGCGAGTCATCACAAAATTAAGAATTATCAACATTCAGCAATGAAAAAGCAAATAACAAACTTCATTACGGCTCTTATTTTCGGTTGCGCGGCGGTTGTGTCTGCCGAGGCTGAAAATCCTACTCCGTATAAACTCCCGTCGGTTCACGATGCGATGGTTGCCGAAGTTAATGTTGCTATGCCTGATGCTCTTATTGATAATGTCAGAGCTTTTTCTCCTTTTGCCGGCTTCACGGGTTTTGTGGAGTCGACCGATGATTCTAACAGCGAATTGATTAATCAACTCACGGATTTTGCTTCAAAATATCTCGGCACTCGTTATCGCCGTGGTAGTGCAGGGCCGTCGGCTTTTGATTGCTCAGGTTTTATCGGGTTTGTGTTTAAGAATTTCGGATATGATCTTAGCCGTTCGTCGCGCACTCAATATGATGAGGGCGAGAAGGTGGAGGATGGTGATATTCGTCCCGGCGATCTCTTGTTTTTTGCGGGTCGCAACAGTCGCAGTAATCGTGTTGGTCACGTTGCTATGGTGGTCGATGTCAATCCCGACGGGTCATGTACGTTTATCCACGCTTCGACTTCAAAGGGCGTTGTTTATCAGAAGTTTCCCGACGGAGGCTACTATTCAAAACGCTATATAGGTGCGAAGCGAATCATTACTTCCGAGCCTAAGGCTTAGTAAATCGAATATTAGTATAGAGCAAAACAATAATAAAGAAAACAAAAGTTTTTATTCAGACGTCAGACATAGATAGAAAGAAAATCACACGATACCGTGACGGTATCGTGTGATTTATTTTAGGGGGGGATGTGTTATTCGAGTGAGTGGATGACGAGTCCGGAGCGGAGTTTCGGCTCGAACCAAGTGGTTTTCGGGGGCATGATGTTGCCGGTGTCGGCGATGTCCATCAGTTGTTTCATTGTTACGGGGTAGAGGGCGAGGGCTACTGCCATTTCGCCTGAGTCGACGCGGGTTTTGAGTTCGCTGAGTCCGCGGATGCCGCCGACAAAGTCGATGCGTTTGTCGCCTCGGAGGTCGGTGATGCCGAGAATGTCGCGGAGGATGAGGTTGCTTGAAATTGTTACGTCAAGGACTCCGATCGGGTCGCTGTCGTCATACGTTCCGGGCTTTGCTGTCAGTGAATACCATTTGCCGTCGAGGTAGAGTGCAAAGTTGTGGAGCGCAGAGGGGCGATATTCATCTGTGCCTTTTTCTTCGATTGTGAAGTTGGGGCTGAGGCGGTCGAGAAATTCGGCGGGTGTCAGTCCGTTGAGGTCTTTGACTACGCGGTTGTAGTCGATGATGTTGAGGTGTGAGGCGGGGAAGGCTACGGCGAGGAAGTAGTTGTATTCTTCATTGCCGGTGTGGTTGGGGTTTGCCTGTGCTTTTTCGTGACCTACGAGGGCTGCGGCGGCTGAGCGGTGATGGCCGTCGGCTATATATAAATAAGGTATCTTTTCAAATTCTCGGGTGATTGTTTCGATCGTCTGTGGGTTATTGATTACCCAGAAGTGGTGTCCGAAGCCGTCGGGGGCTACGAAGTCGTATTCGGGTGTGGCGGCAGTCACTTCGTCGATCACTTTTTGGAGTGGTGCGTTGTCGGGGAAGGCGAAGAATACGGGTTCGATGTTGGCATTGTTGATGCGGACGTGTTTCATTCGGTCTTCTTCTTTGTCGCGGCGAGTCAGTTCGTGTTTTTTGATTCGTCCCTCCATGTAGTCGTCGACGTTGGCTGCGATGACGATGCCGTATTGGGTGCGACCGTTCATGGTCTGTGCGTAGATGTAGTAGTGTTCGTTTTCATCTTGCACGAGCCAGCCATTGTTTTGGAAAGCGTTGAAGTTTTCGACGGCTTTGTCGTAGACTTCCGGGGCGTGTTCGTCGGTGCCGGGGGCGAAGTCGATCTCGGGTTTGATGATGTGGTAGAGCGAGCGGGGGTTGCCTTCGGCTTCGATGCGTGCTTCTTCCGAGTTCAGAACGTCGTAGGGGCGCGATGCGACTTTTGTGACGAGTTCGTGTGGAGGACGGATTCCTCTGAATGGTTTAACTTTTGCCATGGTTTTAGTAGGTGGTTAACAGGTTTTGGAGAAATTATGAAATTAAAAAAAAAGATGCAAAGTCGGTCGGGGTAACGGCGATGGTTATCCGCGACGACATGACTTTGCATCAAGTGTTTTCTTTTAGCGGTTTATGCTGTGTTTATGCCTTCTTTTCGCGGACGATTGTCTGCTTGCGGTCGGGGCCGATAGAGACAATGGTGATCGGTGTTGCAAGCTCTTTTTCGAGGAATGCGATGTAGTCGCTAAATTCTTTCGGGAATTCGTCTTCGCTCTGCATCTTGGTCATGTCGGTTTTCCAGCCGGGAAGTGAAACGTAGACGGGCTCGATGTCTTCGTCGATCGAGAAGGGGAATTGCTTGGTTTCGATACCGTTGATTTTGTAGGCGACGCAGGCTTTGATTTCGTTGAATCCGTCGAGGACGTCGCTCTTCATCATTATGAGTTGTGTCACGCCGTTGAGCATGATTGCGTAGCGGAGTGCAACGAGGTCGATCCAACCGCAACGGCGTTCGCGACCGGTGACTGCTCCGTACTCGTGTCCGAGGTCACGGATGAGTTTGCCTGTTTCGTCGAAGAGCTCGGTGGGGAAGGGGCCGCTGCCGACGCGGGTGCAGTAGGCTTTGAAGATGCCGAATACTTCTCCGATTTTGTTGGGGGCTACGCCGAGACCCGAGCAAGCTCCGGCACAGATGGTGTTTGACGAGGTGACAAACGGATATGAGCCGAAGTCGATGTCGAGGAGTGTTCCTTGTGCGCCTTCGCAGAGCACGCTCTTGCCTTCGTCGAGGAGGCTGTTGATGAGAAATTCGGAGTCGACAATGCCGAAGCCTTTGATGTAGTCGATTGCTGCCATCCATTTTTCTTCGAGTTCGTCGAGGTTTTCGGGTTTCGAGCCGAGAGCTTCGAGTTGGTCGAGGTGGCGTTGGCGGAGAGCCGAGTATTTTTCGTTGAAGTTATGGAATACGTCGCCCAGACGCAGACCGTTGCGCGAAATTTTGTCGGTGTAGGTCGGGCCGATGCCTTTGCCTGTTGTTCCGATCTTGTTGCCGCCTTTTGCTTTCTCGTTGGCAGCGTCGAGCAGACGGTGGGTCGGGGTGATGAGGTGGACTTTCTTAGAGATTTTCAAAATCGAGCGCAGTTCGATGCCGCTCTTTTCGAGTTCTTCGGCTTCCTGCTTGAAAAGTACGGGGTCGAGGACCACGCCGTTGCCGATTATGTTGGTCTGTCCATGCTGGAAGATGCCTGAGGGAATTGAGCGGAGCACATACTTTTTGCCTTCAAATTCCAAAGTATGACCGGCGTTCGGACCGCCTTGAAAGCGCGCAACGGCGTCGTAGCGCGGAGTCAGAACGTCAACCACTTTTCCTTTTCCTTCGTCTCCCCATTGGAGACCGAGAAGCACATCAACTTTCATGTTTTTGTGAAATAAATGAGTTTATTTTAGTGTATAAGATTTTTCTTTGCGATTTGTCTTCTGTCGATGACCGCCGCCACGACATCGCGAGCACAGACCGTGAATGTAGAGGTCGAAGCCGCTCATGACGAACGATGGGTAGCGACGTAGTCTCAGAAATTTTATCAGTTCGATGTCTCTGATTTCTCGAGAGTTGCCACATCGGGAGCAGACGAGAGTCAAGTGTTCGTCGTCGCGCAGTCCGTATTCGTAGGTCTCGATGCCGTTGTCGGAGCGTCGACGACGCACGATTTCGGCAGATTCAAAGAGACGCAAGGCGTTGTAGACGGTCGCCTGACTCAGATGGAAGCCTTTCTCTGCGAGCGATTGGAGCAAAGTTGCGGAAGTGAAAGTGCCTTTCATTTCCGAAATCTGCTCGAGAAGCATCATTCGCTCCGGAGTCCGGCGCATCTTGTGTTGCGACAGATAGTGGAGCAATCGGCTTTCGGCATCGGTTTTCTGCTTTTCCTCGTTCATCAATTGACAAAGTTACAATTCCACCACCTAATATCCAAATTTTAGTTAAATTAAATTTTTGAAGATTTTTTTTGAAAGACTTGTCGATGGTCGCTTTGTTGGCGATGGATGACGTAGCTTTAACTCTATTTAACTTGATGGAGGGCGAACGGAAGCGCCGGGATGCGTGTTTTTGAAGTATAGTGAATCAAATTAGATGAACAGTAAAAAAATATTGGTACTATGATTTATACAATTCCCGATTTGCCGTATGCAAAAGATGCGCTTGCGCCTTTTATCTCGAAAGAAACCGTCAGCTATCATTATGATAAGCATGAGCGTGGGTATATCGAAAATCTCAATCGCCTCATAGCCAACACAGAGTATGAGGATATGGAGCTTGAAGACGTGATAAAAACATCGGCGGGCGCGATTTTCAACAATGCTTCGCAGGCGTGGAATCACATATTCTATTTCTTTTCGTTATCTCCCGATGGCAGTCACGAACCCGAAGGGCATCTCCGCAAGGCTATCGATCGTCAGTTCGGCTCGTTTGAGCGTTTTAAGACTGATTTTGAGGAAGCCGGCGTTTCGGTGTTCGGTTCAGGATGGGTCTGGCTGTCGAAAGATAAGGATGGCGAGCTGTTTATAACGCAGGCTTCGAATGCCGGCAATCCGCTTTGCGACGGATTGACTCCGCTACTGACGTTTGATGTTTGGGAGCACGCTTATTACATCGACTATCGCAATCGTCGACTCGACGCTTTGAAAAATTGGTGGAATGTCGTCGACTGGGATATTGTCGGGAGTAGGTATCTTTGATGTAAATATAAAATTATATATGAGTCCAGCTACACACACAATAACAAAAGCACTACACAAATAAGCATAATGTGATGAATGGAGAGTGAGGCAGTCGTGATGACCCCCTCACTTTTTTGCTCGTATATATAATATATAGGTGTGGGGCAAAGTCCACCGGCTAAACCGATGAAAAGCTAAAATTGTTAAATTTTAGAGGTGAGTATGACAAATTTTTATACTTTTTTGCTAAAAAATGCGATCCGGCGGAAAAAAATCTAAAAAAAGTTTGGTGTGTAAATCTTTTTGTTATACCTTTGCGTCGTTTTTGAAGCTTAAAATTGTTTTATAAAATTAATCAAAAAGAAAATGAAAAAGTTAGTTTTGTTACTCGCTGTTGTATTCAGCGCATCGCTTTTCTCTTGCGGTTCATCTGATAAGGCTGCTGAAGCTGCAGATACTGTTGCAGTTGAAGAAGTTGCAGTTGAAGAAGTTGTTGCAGTTGACTCTGTTGCTGCTGACAGCGTAGCTGCTCCCGCTGACTCTGTTGCTGCTGAATAATTTCAGACAACTCGGAATCAACACAGTTCCAACTAAGGAAAGAAAAAATTAAGCTGATTGCTCCGAATAGGGCGACCAGCTTCTTTTTTTTGTCCTTATTTTGCAAGATATTCGTTGAGATTGTCTGATTTAGGATTATTTGACTAACGGCAGCTTTATGGATAAGGGAAATTTAGCTAATTTTGCTGTCAGGAAAGAATAATTAAAAAATAGCGTCTAATAATTTCGGATTAAGAAAACATATATTTTTAGCACTCATGAAAATTGCAGATATAGATTTGGGAGAGCGTCCGGTGATGCTTGCACCTATGGAGGATGTCACTGATCGTTCTTTCAGACTGTTGTGTAAAGAACAAGGGGCGTCGATGGTCTACACTGAGTTTGTGAGTGCCGATGCTCTTATCCGCGACATTCCGGCTACGGTCAGAAAGCTCGCAATAGATCCCGGCGAACGCCCGACGGCTATTCAGATTTATGGTCGAGAAGTGGGGCCGATGGTTGAGGCTGCAAAGATTGTCGAAGCCGCGTCGCCCGACATTCTTGATATAAATTTCGGTTGCCCGGTGAAAAAAGTAGCCGGAAAGGGTGCGGGAGCAGGTTTGCTTCGCGATGTCCCGAAGATGCTCGAAATCACTCGTGCGGTTGTCGACGCTGTCAAATTGCCGGTGACGGTAAAAACCCGTCTCGGCTGGGATCACGACTCGAAAATCATCGTGACGCTTGCCGAGCAGTTGCAGGATTGCGGCATCAAGGCTTTGACTGTCCACGGACGGACGCGCTCGCAGATGTATAACGGCGAGGCTGATTGGGAAATGATTGCCCGAGTGAAGGAAAATCCGCGTCTGACGATTCCTCTGATCGGCAACGGTGACATCACGACTCCCGAACTCGCTCGCGATGCGTTTGACCGCTATGGAGTCGACGGAGTGATGGTCGGACGAGCGTCGATCGGTGCGCCATGGATTTTCCGCGACATTCGTAGGCTGATCGACGGAACTTCCGACGAGCCGTTGAGTGTCGGCGAAAAGTTTGAAATCCTTCGCCGTCAGATTCGTGAAAGCGTAGACCGTATCGATGAGTATCGCGGCATTCTTCACATCCGCCGTCATCTTGCCGCCTCACCGCTGTTTAAGAGTATTCCGAATTTTCGTGCGACTCGCATTGAGATGCTGCGCGCATCGACCCTCGACGAGCTGCTTGATGTCATTGCTCGTATCGAAGTCATTGTTTCTGAAATTCAAAAATAGATATAATCTCTCCAAACGTCAAACTGATAAATTTTGTCTACCTGATTATGAAAACTCTTCTATCTCTTCTTTTTATGCTCGGATTTGTGAGTGCACAAGCTGTCGATATTGTTAAATATGAGCTGAATGTCAATGAGTTTCATGAACTGAAAGTCGTCGACGGTATCAATGTGGTTTATTCTTGCAATCCTGACTCTGCCGGGTTGGCGGTGTTCACTTGTCCCTCGTCGCAGGCTTCGGCATTTATTTTCAATAATAAAAACGGTAAACTTTCGATGCAGGTTTCGACTGAGAACGTCGGAATGGCGGATATGCCCGTGGTTCAAGTCTATTCGACCTATCTTACCAATGTCGAAAACTCGGGTGATTCGCTCGTGAAAGTGTTGAATGTGGCAAACGGCCCGAAATTTGCCGCAAAGTTGATTGGCAACGGTCGCATCGTCGTTTCCGGCGTTGAAGCTACGGAAGTCGGTGCGTCGATTCAGACCGGCAACGGGACGCTTGTCATCAGCGGCAAGTGTGACCACGCTAAGTTTAACTTCACTGGCACGGGTGTAATCCAAGCCGACGGACTTGAAACGCAGACGGCTTCAATCAAAGCCGGCGGCACCGGGTCGATCGGCGTGTGGGCAACCAAATCGTTTACAATGATGGGTATGGGTAGCACAAAAATTTATTATAAAGGTACTCCTGAAATCAAAAATCGATCGGTAGGGCTTAAAGCTATTCCGATGGAGCAGTAATTTTTTCTATTGATTTTAAATCTGCAAGATGAGTGAAATGCCGTCGACAGGTGGTGGAGAAGGCGAGAACCTGAAAGTAGCAGTCGCACGAACCTTGAAATGGAACGTGATCGACCGCGTGTCGTCGCAGATTCTCTATGCCGTGACCGGCATTGTCCTTGCGTTGAAACTTACGCAGGAGGATTTCGGACTTGTTGCAGCCATTCTCGTCTTTCAGGCATTTGCATCGCTGTTTGTCGACAGTGGTTTTTCGTCGGCACTCATTCAGCGCAAAAATCCGACCCGACTCGACTATTCGACCGTGTTGTGGTTCAACCTCGGAATGTCGGTTGTGCTCTACGTTGTGCTCTATTTCCTTTCGCCGTGGATTGCGACATTGTTTGGAGGCGACGAACGATTGATTCCGCTTGCCCGCGTAATGTTTCTTACATTCATTCTTAATGCGAGTGCCATTGTTCAGACCAATATGCTGATGAAGCGTATGGATGTCAAGATGGTGGCGGTCAGCAATTCCGTGGGGCTTGCTGCTGGTTCGGTTGTCGGAATCTACATGGCTGTTGACGGTTGTGGTGCATGGGCAATCGTAGCTCAAAATATAGTCGTAGCCGGAGTTAAGTCGGCAATTCTTTGGCTGACCGGTGGATGGCGACCTCTGGTTGCGTTTTCGATGACATCTTTGAAGAGTTGTTTCGCAGTCGGTAGCGGGGTGATGGTGTCGTCGTTTCTCAATACTGCTTTTCAGAATGTCGCGAGTTTTTTCATCGGTTTGAAAGTCGGGCTTGCTCCGCTTGGCTATTACGGACAGGCTGATAAATGGAGCAAAATGGGTATCATGTCTCTGTCGCAGGTTTTGACCTCGTCATTCCTGCCTCTTCTTTCGTCGGTTCAGGATGACAAGGAGAGATATGTCAGGATGTGTGCAAAAACTCATCGTTTCACCGCCTATCTGCTATTTCCGGCTATGGGTTTGCTGATTGTCATGGCTCGACCGATATTCCACACGCTTTTCGACACAAAGTGGGATCCGTCGATACTATTGTTTCAGATGTTGCTGTTTCAGGGTGTGTTTACAGTCTTGATGTTGCTGTATCGTAACTTTATTCTCGGACTCGGTAAGGCTCGGTTGCTTGTCGTGACGGAAGTTGTCCGCGATGTTGCAGCAATTTTATGTATAATAATAGTGTTGCCTTATATCGGGCTTGAAACCCCCGAATCGCCTGTCGAGGGGCTGAAATATTTGATTGCGGGACAGATCGTAGCGTCGGCGCTGACGTGGGCGGTCACGTTGTTCTATGCAATTCGACTCACTCATCGTTCGCTTTGGAACTATATGCTTGATCTCGCGCCATATCTGGCTCTGACATTGCTGATCGCAGTTCCGTGTATGGCAGTTAGCGAAGCCGAGTGGTCGCCTTTGATGGTCTGCATCATGCGCTTTGCCATATTTGCCACATTGTATCTCGGGTGTAATCACCTTCTGAAATCTCGGATACAACGCGATGCCGTCGCCTACATCCGAGGCAAACTCTGAGACGGTTTCGGTGGTATAAATGTATATAACTTTGTGACATTCAGCAAAATTTTGTAATTTTGCGTCAAAATAAATCCATGAATTAGAACTTAAACTATCAATGAAAAAACTACTATTATCTGTATCGGCTATAATTAGTGCAATAAGTCTTTCGGCTGTTGAAACCGCACCGGCTTTTCCGGGGGCGGAAGGTCACGGACGCTATACGACCGGCGGCCGTGGAGGCGAAATCCGTCATGTGACCAATCTGAATGATTCCGGCGCGGGCTCTCTCCGCGAAGCTCTCAAAGGCGACAAAGCCAAAATCATTGTATTCGATGTCAGTGGGTACATTGATTTGAAATCGGATTTAAATATTACGTCAAATACAACTATTGCAGGGCAAACAGCACCCGAAGGTGGCATAACGTTGCGCTATCGCACGGTCAATTTTACGAATTGTGACAACGTCATAGTGCGCTTCATTCGTTCGCGTCGTTCGCAGGTCAAGAATGTCAACGACGGTGCGGATGCCACTTGGGGACGTAATCATAAGAATATAATCATTGACCACTGTTCGTTTTCGTGGAGTATCGACGAAGTGGCATCGTTCTACGACAATCGTGATTTCACGATGCAGTGGACCACGATTGCCGAAGGTCTCGGAAATCCGGGGCACTCGAAAGGTGCTCACAGCTATGGGGGTATCTGGGGTGGTAAGAATGCCTCGTTCCACCACAACATGATTGCCCACGTTCAGAACCGCGCTCCGCGTTTCAACGGTGCTCGTTATTCGTGGACGGGCTATGACAATACAAAATATTCGTCGACCGTCGATGCCGAACGAGTCGATTTTCGTAACTGTCTGATGTATAATTGGGGCAGTGGTTCGGCTTGCTATGGTGGGCCCGGCGGTGGTTACATCAACATCGTAAACAATTATTATAAAGCCGGCCCCGGCACAAGCAATAAAACTCGCGTCACTCAGGTGTCGGTAGCAAAGTCGGGCAACGCTGACAAAAATCATACTGAACTCTACGGGCTTTCGTCGCGCTACTACATCGACGGCAACTATGTCACCGCAGCATCGACACCTCAAAACTATGATTGGAAAGGTGTGAAATATGATGATAGTGACGGCTTGGTCATTTCCGGTGGAGAGCGTTACATGAAGGACGCTTCTCATCAGTTCGGAGAAAATGTTACCTATACAAAGATTAGCGGAACCGATTGCGTGTCGGTCAAACTCGATGCGGAAATCGAGCCGGGAGAGGTGACTACACATTCCGCCGAGAATGCCTACGATAAAATTATCAGCTATTGCGGTGCTTCGCTCTATCGCGACGCTGTCGATGCACGCTATATGGAGGAGGCAACGACCGGAACGACGACTTATTATGGAGATGTGCCCTACGTTGATGCGTCGGGCAAGACTTATGCAACTTCAAACCGTGCCGGAATCCTTGACTTTATCAATGACCCGTCGGGTGTGGAAAATCCGAAGACGGCAAGCTATCCCGAACTTCCGAGCAATGTCCGAGCTGCCGGCTATGACAGCGACAATGACGGTATGCCCGACGATTGGGAAACAGCCAATGGCTTGAATCCCAATGATGCATCGGATGCCAAGGCTTATACTCTCGATTCAAAAGGTTGGTACACAAATGTCGAAGTCTACATCAATTCGATTGTCGAGAATATTATGAAAGCCGGCAATGCCGACAATATCAGCAGTGTCGATGAGTATTATCCCGAAATCAAGTCGGCAGGTATCGACGACGTTGTCGTAGGCAGTCAGATTGAGCGCGTCGAGTACTACAATCTGCAAGGTGTTCGACTGACCGAACCGACTCGCGGTGTCAATATTCGTCGCATCGTCTACGTCGACGGGTCGGTCTACACCGATAAGGTTTTGAAATAACTTCTTGAAAGACATTGGAATATATTTTATATCATGAAGAAAATATTATTGTTCGTTGTTGCCGGCTTGTTGAGCCTGTCGTCGACTGTCAGAGCCGAGTATAACCCGAAAGTTCCTCGCGATACGTCGTTTACCACATATTCTACCGACAAAAAGATTCGCAAATATCACCCTGAGGCAGTCCTTGCGAAGTCTGAATTGCCCGAGGGCGTGAAAGCGTATGAAAATGTGGTCTATACGACCATTAAAAAGACTAAATTCGGCAAGCGAGATCTTCATGTCGACATCTTCCGACCGGACGACGACAAGGCGTATCCGGCTTTGATCATGATTCACGGCGGCGGATGGAACTCCGGCAATAAGTCTCTGCAAGTCCCGATGGCGCAGCGGATTGCCGCTCGCGGATATGTGACGATTCCTGTTGAATATCGTCTGATACCCGAAGCTGTTTATCCCGCCGGGCTTCACGACATCAAGACCGTGGTCAGATGGGCGCGAGCAAATGCTGAAACTTACGGTATCGACCCTGATCGGATAGCCGTCTCCGGATGCTCTGCCGGTGCTCAACTCGCGACTCTCGTCGGAGTGACCAACGGTTCTAAGCGTCACGAAGGTCGCGGCGAGTGGCGAAACGTGTCGAGTGATGTTCAAGCCGTCGTCAATATGGACGGCGTTGCGACGTTCGTCTCGGAGTCTAACATCCGGACTTCTCGCGAAAGTTATGAAAAGAAAGGTGTCTACCCGGTCAACGCTCAGTGGCTCGGCGGACTTTATGAAGATTCAAAGAAAGCGAAAGAAAATTGGGAGGAGGCTTCGGCAATCCTTTGGGCTACACCCAAGTCCGCGCCCGTATGCTTTATCAGCAGCGGACTTCCCCGATTCAGCGACGGACGCGACTCGCTCGTCAGCGTCTACGATTCGCTTGGCATCTACACGGAGCGTCATCGTATCCCGGTCGATGTCCATCCGTTTTGGTTCTTCCAACCGTGGATCGACACGACTGTCGACTACACCACGGAGTTTCTCGACCGAATGTTTAAGAGCGAGACTCCTCAACTTCCGCGTCGCTATTGTCTGACTGATTTCGGAGTCGCCGCCAATGACAGCACCCGTATTCAGACATTGGCAATTCAAGCCGTCATCGACCGGGCGGAAGCCGAGGGCGGGGGAGAGATTGTAGTCCCGAAAGGCACGTATCTCACCGGGGCATTGTTTTTCAAACCCAGAACGTCGCTCAAACTCCATGAAGGAGCTGTCATCAAAGGCTCGGATTGCATTGATGACTATCCATTGATTCCATCGCGCATGGAAGGTCGCAGCATCTACTATCATGCAGCGTTGATCAATGCCTATCATGTCGACAATTTCAAAATCGAAGGTCCGGGCACAATCAACGGCAACGGATATAAATTTTGGGTCGAATTTTGGGACAATGTAGAGAACGCTCGCAAGGAAAACCGCAGTTGGACGAATCTTGAAGTGCGTCGACCGCGCCTTGTGTTTCTTTGGGGCTGTGACAATGCCCGTCTGAGCGGAGTGCGTCTGATTAACTCTGCTTTCTGGACGTCGCACTACTATCGTTGCAACGACCTCTTGATTGAAAACTGCGAAGTGCAAGCTCCGTGTGAGCCTGTGCGCGCTCCGAGTAGCGATGCCATCGACCTTGACGGTTGCCATCGGGTGATAGTGCGCGGTTGCTACCTCAATTGTGACGACGACGGAGTCTGTCTGAAAGGCGGCAAGGGTGTCTATGCCAACCGCTCGTATGAAAACGACAGTGTCACCGACGTGCTCGTCGAAGGTTGCGTGTTCGGACCGAATCTCCACGGAACACTTACGATGGGAAGCGAATGTATCCATGCCAATAATGTCGTGATTCGCAATTGTCGCGTCGACAACGAATGTTCGGTGCTCCGATTGAAAGTGCGCCCCGACACATATCAGACCTACGAAAACATTCGCGTCGAAAACATTTCCGGACGCTTCGGCACATTGGTCGAAGTCCTGCCATGGAAGCAATTTTTCACTCTTGAAGGCAGTGGCGAACACCCAGTAGGGCATATCCGCAATGTGACCGTCAAGGGTATCAGCGGTCGATGCAACAGTCTTGGCGTGGTTGCAGCCAACGTCAACGATACGGTTGAAAATTTTGTGATTTCCGATGTCGATGTCAAAGCCGCTTCCGACGAGTTTAGATGCAACTATCCGACTGTCAACCTTATCAACGTAAAAGTCAACGGTAAAGCTCCTCAAATTCTGACCGCCGACGAGGAAATGAAAGAAAAACTCAACTACGATGCCGGCGATTTGGATAAAAATAATGAGAAGTAAGACGCTTTTTGTGTTTGCAAAGACGGCGGAAGTTTAGTAACTTTGCAGTATGATAAATGTAGCGCAACATATCGAATACCTGTTGATGCACCACGATTGTGTCGTTGTGCCCGGGTTTGGAGCATTCATGATTAATCGTGAAAGTGCGCGCTACGACTCTCTGTCACAGACTTTTCTTCCGCCGTCGTTGTCGCTCGGATTTAATCCGGAGGTGCGCCACAACGATGCGTTGCTTGTCGGCAGCATATCGCGTCGCGAGTCGATCAGCCTCGATGCCGCTCGTTCGGAACTCGACACGGAGATGGCCTCGATGCGCTATCAATTGCAACTCAACGGTGAAATCGCGTTTGGAAACCTTGGCGTTTTTCATCCCGGTTCGACATCGGATGCGCCTGTGTTCAGTCCGTCGACCGATTCGCTTCCGTTGCGCGCCTGCGCAGGCTTGATGCCGATCGCCGTGAAACCGCTTGCGGAAGATGCTGAGGTTGCCGAGCCGACGATTGTTGAGGAGGAGAGAGAACCGGTTGTGATTCCTCTGCCGTTGAAAATCGTAGCTTCTATTGTTGCCGTGATGGTCGGTCTCGGAGTCCTCTATTCGACAACGAGTCTTGTCAACAGTCCGAAAGTTAATTTTGCGTCGCTCGACTCCGGTATCGGCACTCATATTGAACGAGTGATCGACTCGACCGTCTCCGTTTCGCGCGAAATTTTGCTCAATATTGCAACTCCGCCTGCTGAAAGTTCAAACCATGCCAACGAGAATGCCTCGGTTGCCACAGTCGTCAACGGAGAGCGAAATCAGATTGGTCGCTACATACTCGTAGTCGGTTCGTTTCCGAGTCGGACGCTTGCCGAACGTCACATTTCGGAAGTCGGCGACCCGACGCTGAGCATAATTGAAATGGACGGAAACTATCGCATCTATGCCGCTTCGGCGTCGCGCATCAACGATGCTCGTTCGCTTGCGTCGTCTCTTTCAGCTCGCTATCCGAGCGTCTGGGTGTGTCGTCGATAGGCTCGTCATCAAACAAAAGGTGTGGTTCGAGCGTTTAATCAGCACTAATATTTTAAAATTTACTCCCTCCTTTCTCTCTTATTATAAAAATCTGTTTATGGACTTCCAACAGCTACTCATAAATCGCAGAAGCATCCGTCGATACACTTCTGAAAAGATTGATCCGGAGCAGGTTAAGCTCATTCTTGAAGCCGCACTTCTCGCCCCGACCTCTAAAAGTTCTCGCGCATGGCAATTTGTTGTCGTTGAAGACCCCGATATGTTGACTCGTCTCAGCCAATGCAAAGAAGCCGGAGCGATGCCGATTGCCAAGTGTCCGCTTGCGATTGTCGTTGCAGCCGATTCGACGGCAACCGATCCGTGGATTGAAGACGCTTCGATTGCTGCCGCCTATATGCAGCTCCAAGTGGCTGCGCTCGGGCTCGGTTCGTGCTGGATTCAGGTGCGCGGACGTTTCACTGCCGACGGAATCCCTTCGGAAGAATATGTGCAAGAGGCATTGGGAATGCCCGAAAATTGTCAAGTGGTCTGCATCCTTTCGATCGGTCACAAAGATGAGGAACGGAAGCCGCAAGATCTCTCGAAGCTGAAATGGGAAAATGTCCATGTTGATAAATTCTAAACAGTTTCTGATGTAAAAATGAAGAAAACAAAGATAGTAATGGTCGGAGCGGGCAATGTGGCATCACATCTCGCTCCGGCTCTTTTTTTAGCCGGCGCGGGAGACATCGTTCAAGTTTACAGCCGAAAGTCGGAGTCGGCTGAAAGACTTGCCGGACGAATCCCGGGCGCTGAGCCTGTCGACACCTTTGCAAAAGTCGATCCGACGGCTGATATTTATCTCATCAGTGTTGCCGACGATGCGATAGCCACGGTTGTTGCCGGACTCCCCAAGACCGACGCTCTCTATCTCCACACGTCAGGGTCGGTCGGCATGGAGGCATTGGCATCACTGTCGCCAAACTATGGCGTGTTTTATCCCTTGCAGACATTTTCAAAGGATGTCGACCTCGATGTGGCAAAGATTCCGCTCTTTGTCGAAGGGGCGACAGCCGAGGTTGAGACGCGCATCAGAGACTTCGCTTCGACGCTGTTTTCGGCGGTTTATCATGCCGACAGCGATCTGCGCAAGAAGATGCACATTGCCGCCGTCTTCGCGTGCAACTTCACTAACTATCTTTGGACGATAGCCGACGAACTGCTGTCGCGCGACGGATTGCCGTTCGACGTGCTCCGACCGCTGCTCGACGAGACCTTGCGCAAGGCTTTTGTAAACTCACCTGCGGCATCGCAAACCGGACCGGCAGCGCGAGGCGATCGGCGAGTGATCGACGCACATCTGTCAAACCTGTCGGGTAGCGAAAGGGAAATTTACAGCCTTCTATCCGAGGCAATAATGTCTCGCCGGAAGAAGTAAAGCATCCAAACGACACTGCAAAGATACAACACAAATCGCCCGAAAAGGTGCGATAATGTAAAAGTCGGGTGAATTTTTTATAAAAACTATTTTAGTCTGCCTATTGACATGAATTACAAAAAAATGTAATTTTGCAATTGGATGGGAAGAGTCTCATCTCAACAATTTGATAAATAAGAGGCGTTATGTCTTCTTCTTGTGTGTGAAAAGCGTCGGAAACTATTTCACTATAGACAAGAATTGGCTTAACTGTCTCCACGTATATGCGTGGGGCTGTTAATTTCCACATCTGTCTATAAAGGTATTCCGACCACCTTCACACTAAGACGTGGCATTGCAGTTCCACGCTT
>CAZCCI010000033.1:0-22844 GCA_964497255.1 uncultured Staphylococcus sp. | reverse complement strand
CAAAACTATCTATCATTCGTCATAATCTGCGACAAACGACGTTCCAGCTCTGTTGAGCTCAATCGCGTTGACAATGCGCCCCTATGAGCCACCGAAATATTCCCGGTTTCTTCCGAGACAACAATAGCAAACGCATCTGTTGCTTGCGAAATTCCAAGCGCCGAACGATGACGAAGACCAAGCGCACGAGGCACATTGCGATCATGACTAACCGGCAATATACAACCTGCGCTTCTAATTCGGCCCTTATCAATAATCATAGCGCCATCATGAAGAGGAGAGTTTTTAAAAAAAATATTTTCAATGAGTCGAGAATTTATATCGGCATCAATAATATCGCCACTTTTCTCGTAAGATTCCAACGGAATCTCCTGCCTAATTACAATCAATGCCCCAGTTTTAGTCTTCGACATATTCATACACGCATAGACTATTGGCAATACATATCGACGGGTATCTGATGTCTCATCATTCTTGTCATGCATAAATAGTTTTTTTAAGAATCGCCAACGCTTATGATCACCAAGTTCAACAAGGAAACGTTTGATTTGTTCTTGAAACAATATCACCAAGACAAGCAATCCGATCCCCATAAATTGATCAAGGATTGAGCCCAGCAACTTTAATTCTAGTATTTGCGATGTAAGCACCCATACAACAATAAAAGCTAGAACACCAAAGAAAATATTCAGCGTACCACTCTCTTTCATTATTCGATATAAGTAGAATAATAATAGCGCAACTATCGCAATATCAAAAACATCTTTTATGCCAAAATAACCCATTTATATACACTTTTAAAACATTAATTATCGACCAGTTCAAACAATCTGACAGATTGAACAGCTTCGCGAACATCATGAACGCGAAGAAAGGCAGCTCCTTTTGTCAACGCATACGCATCCAATGCAACAGTGCCAGCAAGAGCATCCGCAGGAGCAATCCCAAGCGTGCGCGTAATCATTGACTTCCGAGAGATTCCAACGAGAATCGGAGCATCGAGTACATTAAACGCCCCTAGGTTTCGCATCAGCTCAAAATTTTGCTCTGTTGTTTTACTAAATCCAAATCCGGGATCAACAATAATATCTGACACGCCAAGCAATCGAAGGTTTCGCATTTTTTCAGAAATATCCGTAATGACATCTGCAGTCACATCATTATAATCAGTCAATGCCTGCATTGTTGCCGGCGACCCTTTCATGTGCATCAAGATATATGGCACTTTTAACTTTGCAACAACATCAAACATATCTTGATCCAAATCTCCCCCGGATATATCATTGATTATATCTGCCGACATCTCTTCGATTGCCTCTCTCGCGACTTTCGCTCTAAATGTATCAATCGAAACAGGAATATCCGAGGATATTGAGCGAAGCACCTTCATACCAACCTTTAAGCGCGCAATCTCTTCCTCTGGCGAAACATCATCCGCTCCGGGGCGAGAAGAATAAGCCCCCATGTCAATAAAATCAGCACCTTCCGCAATAAGAGATTCAATTCTAAGAGCCATAGATTTTTCATCCATAGTTCTCGATCCGGCATAAAAAGAATCCGGAGTCACATTTACAATTCCCATCACCTGCGGCCTACAATAGGATCGCAACACTCCTTTAATATTTAGTTGAAACGGTTTAAACATTTAAGAAAAATTTAACAGAGATTCACATTATACTCCAGATTTTATTTTCATTACATCACTCTCAAATGTATCTCGCGACAATGCTCGGTTTTTAAGCTTGTTACGATATGTATAGATTGTATATATAGAGTAGTTCAGCATTTGAGCGATTCGAGCACTCTCCTCTATACCCAATCGCATAAATGCCATTATACGGAGATCTGTATTCAACTTCTCTCCCTCACGAAGCACCATGCGTTCTTCCGGGCGAAGAAGTCTGTTTACTTCTGACACGAAATTAGGATAAATATGAAGGAAAGCATCGTCAAATACATCATAAAACTCTTTCGATTGTTCTTCTATAAATTTACCCTGCTTTGTCAATTTCAACAAATCGTCAACCTTCCCGGTTGTAATCTTACGATGAACCATTTTATTAAATTGATTTAGCTTATCCATATAAATTGAGCATAAGCTGAGAAACTGAGATATATAAATATCTTTGGTGTTGTTTGCTTCTGCCAAATTCACCGCCATTCGATTCATCTGGCGATTTTTACGATGTAGCACATATAATGTAGCCACTAAAACGATAAGCAAAAACACTAGAATAAAGATTACAACGTATGTTCGAACCTCCGACCTTCGCAATTCAGACTTATGTGCAGTCTCTATAATCGGGAATATGCTTGATGACTGGATAATACGCAACGGAGCATTACATTCAACCGCCTCAGATAGTGCAGTCGACAAATAATCGTAAGCGTGTTCAACATCCCCATTCAAATACATTATACGCCCTAACTCTTGCAAAGATGAAACTTCAAGCGTCGCCCCACGCGTATCTGCAATCGCCGACAATGCCAAATAATATATATGAGCATTATGCTCGCCTTGAGCTTTGGATATATCAGCCAATAAGTGCCCCGCACGAGCGAACAGATTATCTTCCTCCGGCAAGCGGTCTAATAACAGCAATAAAATTGCCTTAGCCTTTGAATATTGCTGATGATAAACCAAATCTTCACCCTGATTCAATAAATATTTAGATGAGCTCGAATCTAGATATTTAAGCAATTCAGTCTGTGCCGCATGAGATTTTTCAACATAAGCATCGTGAATATCAGGATAATCCGAGTAGTACAATGCTATGTAGGAATACATCTGCCGAGCAGCATCATAATATTCAGGCAACAGCCCTTCCGGGATCTTTTGCATCGCAACCTTTTCTAACCGAGATTTTGCCTCGGTTGTAAATGACAATAACGGCAGATACGTAGCTATTCGCAATTCAAATCTCATGCAAATCGAATCATAACCAAGCGACGAAGACAACTTCCGACCTTTTTCATAGAATGTTATTGCCGAATCTGTATTAAAAGCATTGTAGCTATCGCCAAGCCGCAATATACAATTGAGGCGTTTTTCATTATCTATTCCAATTCCCGATATAACCTTTTTCAGTGAATCAATCGTAAAATGACGCTTTTCTATGTATGCATCCCGAATGTCAAGTTCCCGATCGAGACGTTTGAGAATCCTTTTTACATCTTCCCTATCAACAACAGTTCGAGTATATGACCGTATAGGCAGAAGCATTGCAAAAAGTACAACGATTAACGAAACTACAGATTTGCGCATTTTACAACAGATTTAATATTTCCGAATCTCTACTCGATGTAATTCCACTCCTAATGATTAATTAAAAATAGAAGTGCATTAGCGCACTTCTATTTTTAATTTGTCGTAGGCGCGTTCAGCTTTAGAGCGAGCTTCTTCCACCGTATTAGCCGTAGCAAGAATCACGCCCATGCGACGATGTCCTTTAATCTCCGGCTTTCCGAAAATTCTCATTTGAACACCCAGCTCTTCCAATACTTTTTCGAGGTTATCCATTACAATTTCATTCGTATCTCCTTCAACAACAATTGCACGCGACGCAGAAGGCCCAAAGAATTTAATTCCAGGAACGGGCAGTCCGGTTAAAGCTCTTGCATGAAGCGCGAACTCGCTCAAATCCTGAGAAATCATTGTCACCATTCCGGTATCATGCGGACGAGGCGACACTTCGCTGAATATTACGTCATCTCCCTTAACAAATAGTTCAACGCCAAAAATTCCATAGCCACCAAGAGCATCAGTAACCTTACGAGCAATTCCTTGCGCTTTAGACTTTGCCTCTTGCGTCATTTGTTGTGGCTGCCAAGAGTAACGATAATCGCCATCAACCTGAATATGTCCAATCGGCTCACAGAATGACGTTCCCGCAATCGAGCGGACAGTCAATAATGTGATTTCATAGTCGAATTTAACAAACCCTTCAACTATAACGCGACCAGCGCCGGCCCTTCCGCCTTCTTGCGCAATCTGCCATGATTTTTCAATATCTGATTCGCTTTTAATCACGCTTTGTCCATGTCCACTGGATGACATGATCGGTTTTACCACGCACGGAATTCCAACCGCATTGACTGCATCCTTAAACTCATCAAAATCAGAAGCGAAACGATAAGGAGATGTCATCACACCAAGCCTTTCAGCGGCAAGACGACGAATTCCTTCGCGATTCATCGTCAATAATGCTGCGTTTGCAGTAGGCGTGACACGAAAACCTTGCTGTTCAAGATCGACAAGCACCGGTGTTGCAATCGCCTCAACCTCTGGAATAATAAAATCAGGGGCTTCCTCTATAATAGCTTCGCGAAGAGCATCTGCATCAAGCATATTAAACACTCGGCAACTATCAGCTACATGCATTGCCGGAGCATTCTCATATTTGTCACACGCAACAACCTCAACGCCCATTCGTTGAAGTTCGATTGCAACTTCTTTGCCTAACTCTCCACTGCCTAAAAGCATTGCTTTGCGGCCACTGCCGGTCCATTTACTTCCGATTTTTGCCATTTTAATTTTTCTATAATTATAAGTACAAGGAGGATTATTACACCCCACAAATTTAAGTATTTTTTTTTACATGCACGCGAGGAAATGTCATTTTAATTCGATATTGTAAAATTTGCATTCAATTTTATTATTCATCCAACAATAAAGGACCTTCAGATTCGTTTTCTTGATATACCACAAATTCCGACGAATAATTCTGATATTGTCGAACAATTATTAATTTATGCCTATGAATAAAAATTCTACTCCAACTTCCATAACGGTTTTTAACAACATTCCCTCAAGCAAAGAGTCTCCGTCAAAGTTTACAATTGAAAAAATACGACAATTTGCTCGTGTCTATTCAATTGCAAATATAAAAATAAGTTCACTCAGCGGAGTTATTGCGAACTAGAACTTCCAAATCAGCGGCAAAAGCTCTCATTATGTCAACAACTCTAATTCTCGCTATAGTCTTAATCATTATAGTGATCGGTGCTTTCTGCATTATATATAAGTATCAATCGCATATCGAATCACTTCGCAAAGAAAATCAACAATTAGTATTCGACCTGCAAAAGTTCAATGCTGATGCACAAGCCACACAGTCTACTCTTTCTACAAGCCTTGCCGATGCTCGTAAAAACATCGATGAGTTGTCTACTCGCTTAACCGCCACGTCTGAACAACTCGGTTCAACAAGAGAAAACAATTCGGCACTTCAAACTCGGCTCGAACTACTCGGCAAAGAAATCGAACGACGAGAGCTGCAATATCAAGAATTGGATAAAACTCGCCGAGAACAGGAGCAACAACTTGAAGATCGCTTTAAAATTCTTGCGAATGAAATACTACGCAAAAACACCGCTGATCTTAAAAGCCAAAATGAAGAACGTCTTCGCGAGATACTTTTACCTCTCCGAACGAACATTGACGAATTTCGCAAAACCGTGGCCGAGACCTACAACAATGAAGCTCGTGAGCGATTTTCCCTTTCCGAACGCATTAAAGAGCTGGTCGATTTAAATCAGTCGATCTCAAAACAAGCCCGAGAATTATCAGAAGCCCTCAGAGGAGATAGTAAGGTGCAAGGAGATTGGGGCGAAATGGTTCTTGAATCAATTCTCGAAAATTCAGGCTTACAAAAAAATATAGAATACTTCACACAAGCGACAACCGACAATCATGGCAATACTCTTAGAAACGAAGACGGCACATTATTACGCCCGGATGTAGTTGTTAAATACCCGGATGGACGCTTTGTGGTTATTGATTCAAAAGTATCACTCACCGCATTTGTTGAATATGCTAATGCAGACAATGACGAAACCCGCGACAATGCGGCAATTCGCCATGTTCGCTCCGTCAAAAAACATATTGACGAACTTGCTCGCAAGCGTTATCAAGAATACGTCGGAGACGCAAAACTTGATTTCGTCATGATGTTCATCCCCAACGAGCCGGCATACATCGCCGCCATGAGACTCGAACCTACATTGTGGCAAGAAGCCTACGATAGGCAAGTATTAATCGTGTCACCGACCCACCTTATTTCCGGTTTAAAATTGATTGCTCAACTTTGGAGTCGAGACCGACATACAAAAAACGCCATCACAATTGCTGAGGAAGCCGGCAAAATGTACGACAAATTCGCCGATTTCACCAAAGACATGGAGCGAATAGAAAAGGCTCTTAGCTCAACACGAAAAGCATACGATGACGCAATGATCAAACTATCCACCGGAACAGGCAATTTGGTAAACCGCGCACTAAACCTCCAAAAACTCGGAGTTAAAGCGAGTAAACAACTTGCCGCATCAACGACAAAAGATGCGAATATAAATGAATAACAACAAATACATCGATATGCCAACATCAATAAATTTATCAAAGATAACCAAAATAAACCTCCGTGACTGCTGGCAAAATGAAGCGACCGATTTTACACCTTGGCTTGCGACCGAGGAAAACATAGCTTTGCTCGCGGACACTCTTGGAATGAATGAACTTGAGATTAAAGCACAAGAAGAACATGTCGGACCATTTCGCGCTGACATTCTTTGTGTTGATTCCGGAACTGGCAAACTCGTATTAATCGAAAATCAATTAGAAAAAACAGATCACAATCATTTGGGGCAAATTCTTACATACGCAGCAGGGCTTGATGCTGTCTCCATTATATGGATCGCTGAACGATTTACAGAAGAACATCGTGCCACAATTGATTGGTTAAATCGTATCACTGACAAAGAATTCAATTTCTTTGGCGTAGAAATTGGTTTAATAAAGATAAACAGTAGTCCTGCCGCCCCGATTTTTAATGTTATTGCCAAACCAAATGATTGGTCAAAAGATATTCGATCATCATCAAATAAAACATCCGATAAAAATCATACCGCAGCTGAACTATATAGATATGAATTTTGGTCCGCTTTTTGTGAATACATCGCAAATAATCCTTCAAAAATATTCCGTACACAATCACCATCATATAGCCATTGGATGAATATCGCCATTGGTCGTTCTAATTTCCAAATTTGCCTTCTACTTAATTCGCGAGAACAAAAAATCACGGTTCAATTCTATATCGTAGATGATCCCGATAAAAAGTTCTTTGATGCGCTACTTACATACAAGAAAGAGGCCGAATGCGCGATTGGAGAAGCCTTGGATTGGAAACGACTTGATGGCAAAAAAGCGTCGACAATTAATTTATATAAAAGGTGCGACTTTACAAAGAAATCTGCTCAAATCGAAATGTTTGAATGGTTCAAAACTTATACAGAATGTTTTATTTCATTCTTCAAGCCAATTATCAGAAAGTTGTAATACGGATCCAAAAAAATCCAACAAAGAAGGCTCTTCAAATCAATCAGATGTGAGACTATTAACTTCAAGGCCCTATCAATAAGCGGTGAAGCTTGACGCAGAGACCGCATCACGAATATCCTCAACCGAGACATCACCTTCTACGACTAGTGGCTTGGCAATGTGATCTGATCGCGCCTTCATACTGCATTGCGAACAACCGCAGAGCAATAAGCACATATCCACCCTCTACATTAGTTTGCCGAGACATTCTCTCGACACATCCTCTGCAATCGAAACTCGTCCGAGTTTCACTTCAACATTAGTAAAACCGAGCGCCCCAATTATATCGACCACCACTGCTTTACAATGTCGGCAAACCACATTTTTAATAACCAATTCGGTCATAAAACCTGATTATATGTTATTTCAATAACTTCGGATGTTGACTCGTCCACTCGAAAATGATTAGATGGCTTTAATTTCACAATCCATATCACAACACCATTGCGAGTTAATATTCGAGCTTTGGATTTTTGCTGCAATGAATATTTTGCATCCGAAAACACATCACTGATCAGTTTACTCCCCTTCATTCCGAATGGTATCATTCGATCTCCATTGCGCCATGTTCGCAACTCAAATATTGGGTTCCCATTCATAATACAACTATCAATATATAACGCATCTTGATTCAATTGCCGACTTTTACGTAAAGTTTCAAAGTCGCTTTGTGACATTCTCCGAATTGCAAAAAACGGAGATGTCAAAATGTCATCAATAACGATACTGGCATATTTTCGCCCTATTTCTGTCGGAATTAAGCGACCTCGATCAAGCAGATAGCAAATATTCCGTCCTTGAAAATATTTTCCGGAAGACCGCTCCGAACATCTAACCGAATCTAACATATTTTCAACTTGTGTCATGTTTATTCCTGCATTTGATAAAATTTCAAACAAGACAATCGACGCATTTCGTTCTTCAGACAAAAGTTGGCTCAGATTAATTACTCCATCATTATTGATATATTTCTTTCGTAAAAAATCTATGTAGCCTGTATATAGCGCATAATTATCCCGAAGATAATTTATACTATTTGCAATCGTCCCCATTGCGCCGGGAAACGCCTGTTCAATTTCCGGCAAAACTTGATTACGCAATCGATTCCGACGATATTCATCGGAGAAATTAGTTGAATCCGTCACGAAATTCAGCCCCTTACGTTTAAGGTATTCAGTTATATCAAGACGAGTAACTGCAAGTAGAGGACGAACGACATCGACAGTTCGTGGTTGCATTGATTTCAACCCGCTTAAACCACTTCCTCTTAAAAGATTTAGAAAAAAGGTTTCAACATTATCCTCTCGATGATGCCCTACCGCAATAAGTTGCCCTTGACCATTCTTAATCAGAGAACGCCACCATTCATAGCGTAAGCTTCGACATGCCATTTCTACGGATTCTCCTGTTTGAGCGCATCTATCATCAACATTGAAATCTATTTTCAGAAAATCGACACCTAATTGGCAACACAAGTCTTCGCAAAATCGTTCGTCGCGCAAACTTTCGTCTCCACGAAGATGAAAATTACAATGAGCTGCAATACAATTATAGCCCAAATCAAGTAAAACCGAAAGTAAAGCGACAGAATCAGCTCCACCACTTAACCCAACAATCAATCGCTCATCTGAATTGAGCATACCATTTGCCGCAATGAAATCTTTGATTTTTCGGCAGAAAATATCCGACATATAATTATGATGATAGAATTTGATCATTCACGACTGCAAAAATAACGAAATTTTTTCATTAATTTTGCATTATGATTTATCCAGAACGAATTGAAGAAAAAATCGGATTTGTCGGCGTTCGTGCAGAAATCGCGGCTCGTTGTCATTGTGAAGGTTCTCGCACTCTATGTAAGAACATGGCATTTCTATCCGATTTCAACGCCATAAATACAGCTCTTTCAGCCGTTAATGAAATGTCTGCGGCCAACCACAGTGAAGAGGCAATTCCCCTTGAAGGTGTCAATGATATTGATCGGAATCTTTCTATCATTAAAATCCCCGGAACATTCCTTGAAGTAAAAGAATTAATTCGAGTTAGACGCATGCTTGACTGCTTCAGCGCAGTTGCAGCTTTTTTCAATCGCCATAAAATCGATGGGCGCACCCCCTATCCCACACTATCGAATATTGCAGAGGGACTTGCAATCATTCCGACTTCTCTTGGGATGATGATTGACCAAGCAGTTGATACCACCAATGGCTTAATCAAAGATAATGCATCCCCAACCCTATCTGACATTCGCTCCAAATTACGAGGCATGTCCGGTCGAGTCAATTCAATTCTACGTCGGGTTTTAAGCTCTGCCATCTCTCAAGGATGGCTTGAGCCGGATACGACTCCGGCGGTACGCGATGGGCGTCTTGTTATCCCCGTTCCACCAATGAACAAGCGAAAAATACAAGGCATCGTTCACGATGAATCCGCATCGGGCAAGACCTTGTTCATTGAGCCGGCAGAAGTCGTTGAAGCCAATAATTTAACTCGCGAGCTTCAGCTTGAAGAACATCGCGAAATCATTCGCATCCTCACTTCCATTGCTGATAATTTACGTCCTTATATCCAAGAGATGCTCAATGGAGCATCAATTATATACCATCTTGATTTCATCAACGCTAAAGCTCTATATGCAGATGCCGTAGGTGGCGTAATGCCCAATTTACACAACAAAGAAGAAATCGAATGGTATCACGCATGTCATCCGGTATTAAAACTATCGCTCGAACGCCATAATCGAGAAATCGTCCCTATCGACATCCGTCTTGATGCTTCGGCATCTCGTATTCTTGTGATTTCCGGTCCAAATGCAGGAGGAAAATCCGTTTGTTTGAAAACAGTTGGGACGCTTCAATATATGCTGCAATGTGGAATCTTGCCACCCGTTCACGACAATTCTCACTTTGGCGTATTTAAAGATATCTTTGTGGACATCGGTGATGACCAATCATTTGAAGATGATCTTTCGACATACAGCAGCCACCTCCGTAGTATGAAATTCATGTTACAGCGTGGCCGCAAAGGCTCATTGTTTTTGATTGACGAAATGGGCTCAGGCACAGAGCCTCAAATAGGAGGAGCTCTTGCTCGTGCAATTCTTGAACAAATGAACACCAAAGAGATGTGGGGAATTGTTACAACACACTACCAAATTCTCAAACAGTTTGCCGAAGACACCTCCGGTTTAATTAATGGTTCTATGTTATACGACCGTCATTTGATGCAACCGATGTTTAAATTATCAATCGGGAATCCGGGGTCATCTTTCGCTGTTGAAATTGCTCGAAAAATAGGATTGCCGACAGAGATCATATCTGCCGCCGAAGAAATTGTTGGCAAAGAATATGTCAATCTTGACAACTACCTCCTCGACATTACTCGCGACAAACGATATTGGGAAAATAAACGAACAGCGATACGCCAAAAAGAGAAGAAGCTCGAACAGATGCTCGCGCAATATTCCGAAGACGCAGAGCAACTCCGAGCTAAACGCCGCGACATCATAGAGGAAGCTCGTATGGAGGCTCGAAAAATTATTGATTCATCAAATGCCGTCATCGAACGTACGATTGCCGACATCAAAGAGGCAAATGCAGAAAGAGAACAAACTCTTGAAGCTCGTCGAAGATTAAAAGATGAACGTCTCGCTATCGAAAAAGAAGCCAAGAATCATCGAGACACGAATGCAATCCTATCAAAAGCCCCTAAAAAAAGGAAAGGAAATTCAATTCAACAAGTAGCATCCGGACAGTCTAAACAAGAATTAACGATAGGAGCAAATGTAAAACTTGACGGAGGTGGGACAGTCGGTGTCATCCTCGAGCTATCCGGCAAAAATGCCATTGTTGCGTTCGGGAATCTAAAAACAACAGTAAAATCCGAACGGCTTACAATTACCAACGCAAAACCGAAACCAGCAGGCAAATCAACAATTTCAATGCAAACTATCGACTCGGGCTACGAACGTCAATTAAATTTTAAACAAGAAATAGACCTTCGTGGCATGAGAGCCGACGAAGCAGTTCAAGCTGTAACATATTTTATTGATGACGCTATCAGATTCAATATCTCAAGAGTCAGGATCCTTCACGGAACAGGTACTGGAGCATTGCGTCAAGCTATTCGTTTGTTACTTTCAACGACTCCGGGCATCGAATCATTTCATGACGAAGACGTCCGGTTCGGAGGTGCAGGTATCACGGTTGTAAATCTAAAATAAAAATCGAATTAGAAAGTACATATCATAATTTAATCAACAAAAATCAGTATCTTTGTACTTGATTTGATAAATTTTGCTTATTTCTTCGGAATTATATTTAGAACGTCTGCAAAATGTTTGATTTAGAGTTTACACCTACAATTATAGTTCTCCTATCAGCAATAGTATTAACTGCGTTATATCTACTGTTCGGATTCCGACATCATGTTGCATCCGTAAGTTCAAAGGTTAACGAGGACAACAATACTCCATTACCATCCGATGACGCCCAATATCCGTCGGTTTCAGTTATTGTCTATTCTGTGGATGATGCGGCCAATTTGGAGATCCTTCTACCTCAGATACTTGAACAAGATTACAACGGTAGATTTGAAGTGATCGTTGTCAATGATGGGGCTATGTCATCAACAAAAGATGTCATAGCTCGTATAGAGCAACGGTATTCAAACCTATATATGACTTTTACCCCTCTTGACTCGCGCTCGTTATCTCGCAAAAAACTTGCAATCACACTTGGCATCAAAGCTGCTCGCTATGATGTTGTGCTTCTTACAAGCGGAAATTGCAGAATTGAATCAAGTACGTGGTTGAAAGCCATGATGCGACACTTCATTCAAGGGAAAGAGATCGTTATCGGCTATGCTACTTCTCGAATTTCTAATGAGGCTCACAATCCGAATAAACGACTTCATGCCTTTGACGAAATTCGAACAGCAATAGAGTATCTATCTTGGGCAATTGCCGGACGTCCTTACCGAGGAATCTGCCATAATCTGGCTTATCGTCGAGATGTATTCTTCAAAAATAAAGGATTCTCTCGTTCGCTACACCTTCGATATGGCGATGACGACATATTTATTAATGAAGTTGCGAATCGCAATAATACAGCTGTCGAACTCTCAACGGCTTCGATTGTTGAAGTCCTTGAAGATCTGCCACAATCTATGCACGTCAACAACAAGTTGCGCTACGATTTTACAGCAAAATCACTCCGTTCAGGAGCTCGCGTATTTTTCGGGTCATGTTCTTTTATCTGGTGGTTATTCCACAGCCTGCTAATTGCGATATCATTCGTTGGATTACCATCATTACTCCCGGCTGTTTCAGCAGGTATTATTTGGCTAATTGTCAATATTACAATCATGATTGCTTGGCGTCAAACATCTCGAGCCCTCGGCTCTCGCTCTTTGTTCCTAACAACTCCTTGGTTTATTACGTTTGAGCCGATTTATAATCTTTATTATCGAATTAAAGGCTTCTCCAAACGCAAATTGAATTATTCATGGGCTAATTAAAATCCAATGAAAGGAACTATTGAAATAAACGGCCTTAGGCTGTTTGCTCGTCATGGAGTATTTGAAGAAGAACGAATAAACGGAAATACGTTTGAATTATCTGTTCACCTTAATTACCCCCTTGACGTAGCAATCAGCTCCGACGATGTTGCTGATACGCTCAACTATGCTGAAGCTATTGAAATCATTCGCACTGAGATGAATCAACCTTCACAATTGCTCGAGCATGTTGTTGGACGTATTCACAAAGCTCTTTTGCAAAAATTTCCAGCCATTAATGGCGGTTTCATACAATTAACCAAACTAAATCCACCAATTGATGCCGATATTGATGGCACGGCTGTAAAAATAGAATGGTAAATTAAATAGACTTACTCAAAATGTCAACCCCAACCCCAATACTACTTCTCACCGGCTACCTTGGTAGCGGGAAAACGACTCTTGTCAACCATATACTCACAAATGAGCGCGGAATCCGTTTCGCTGTCATCGTAAACGACATCGGAGAGGTAAACATCGATGCTGACTTGATTCAACGAGGAGGTATCGTCGATTCAAAAGACGATTCTCTTGTTGCGTTGCAAAACGGTTGCATCTGCTGCACTTTGAAAATGGATTTAGTCAAACAGATCGAAGACATTCTTGCAATGAAACGCTTCGACTATATCGTCATTGAAGCAAGCGGCATTTGCGAACCAGCACCAATTGCACAGACAATCTGCTCTATTCCTCTAATGGGCAAAGAGCATCAAAAATATGGTCTTCCTCGCTTAGATTGCATCGTCACAGTTGTTGATGCGCTGCGTCTTCAAGACGAATTTGGATGTGGCGAGAATCTAACATCTCAGAAACATGATGACGAAGATATTGCCAACCTTGTCATTCAACAAATCGAATTTTGCAACATTATACTCCTTAACAAAGTTTCGGAAATAACAGAGTCTGAAAAAGGTCGTATTCTAACAATCATCAATACGCTCAATCCGGGTGCACAAATAATAGAATGCAACTACGCCAATGTCGACATCGAAAGCATCATAAATACAAATCTCTTCAATTTTAATAAAGTTGCGACTTCGGCTAGATGGGTTCGTGAAATTGAAAAGTCTATTGACGAAATCGAAGACAACGAAGACCGCCATCATCACCATGAACGCCATATGGAGCACGATCATATCCATCATGAGCATGGCGAAGGTTGCACCTGTGGTTGCCACCACCATCACAACCATAATGAAGAAGAGGGCGAGGCTGATGAATATGGCATTGGGACATTTGTTTATTTTCGCCGTCCCGGATTCGATTTAAATAAGTTTGATTATTTTGCAGCTCGAAATTGGCCCAAAAACATAATTCGATCAAAAGGAATTTGCTATTTCGGCAATAATCCGGATATGTCATACTTATTTGAAACCGCAGGCAAGCAAAAGCAATTGAAAGAAGCAGGTATGTGGTTCGCAACAGCACCGGAAGAAGAACTACGAGAAATGGCGGAACAAGACCCCAGTATTATGCGTGATTGGGATCCAGACTACGGTGACCGTATGATTAAAATTGTATTTATTGGTCAAAATCTTGACCGAAAAGTCATTTCAGACGCACTTGACTCTTGCCTTGATAAATGAAACCATATCTTCAAGTTGAAAATCTAACAAAAAGCTACGGAGATCGTATGCTATTCGATTCTGTCACATTCGGGATAAACGAAGGTGACAAAATCGGTCTTATCGCAAAAAATGGGACTGGAAAATCGACATTATTGCGTATTGTTTCCGGTGTAGAGTCGCCTGATAGTGGAAACGTAATCTTTCGGAATGACCTTCGAATTGGAGTTCTTGCTCAAATTCCTACATTTGAAAAAGAATTGTCAATTATGGATAATCTTCTTGCTACTGTCAAACTCGAAGGACACGAAGAATGGGGGCATGAAGATCGCATCCGTCAAATGCTTTCTCAGCTTGGCATTGACAACCCTTATCAGGTGGTTGATAACTTATCAGGTGGACAAATAAAACGAGTTGCGCTAGCACAAGTTTTGCTTGGCAACCCTGATATGCTGATCCTCGATGAACCAACAAACCATCTTGATCTCACATCCGTCGAATGGCTTGAGAACTATCTTACGCGTTCAAAAGTAACTCTATTAATGGTTACACATGATCGTTATTTTCTCGACCGCGTATGCAATAAAATTATAGAAATCGATTTGAAGCAGATTTTCACCTACGAAGGCAATTTTGACCTTTATCTTCGTAGACGAGCGGAACGCATCGAAGCCCTTACCGGCGAACTTGCAAAAGTCAAGAATACTCTGCGAAAAGAACAAGAGTGGATGCGCCGACAACCGCAAGCCCGTGCCGGCAAAGCTCGTTATCGCATCAATGCTTTTTATGATTTGAAAAAACGGTCTCAGGTCAACTACAATGAAAAACAAATTGATCCGACTGAAATAAAATCATCATATATCGGCTCGAAAATATTTGAGGCGAAAGGCGTTTCAAAACACTTTGGCGATAAGATTATCCTTGATGACTTTACCTATACGTTTGCTCGATATGAAAAACTCGGTATAATAGGAGGAAATGGAGTGGGTAAATCAACACTTGTCAAAATGCTACAAGGTTTAATTGCTCCTGACTGCGGAGGATGGGACGTCGGCGAGACTGTCCGTTTTGGATATTATTCACAAGAAGGCTTACAATTGCCTCAAGGCAAAAAAGTCATTGACGCAATCACTGATATAACCGAAGATGTCGTTATCAACGAGACTAAACACTATTCGCCAATGCAATTTCTGACACGATTTCTATTTTCTCCCGCAGACCAACAAAAATTCATCTCGACTCTTAGCGGAGGGGAAATGCGTCGTCTAAATCTTGCAGCAGTACTCATTACACAACCGAATTTTTTGATCCTTGATGAGCCAACCAATGACCTCGACATCATGACTCTCGGTATTTTAGAAGACTATTTGCGAGAATTTAAAGGCTGTGTAATAGTTATATCTCATGACCGTTTTTTTCTTGATTCAATCGTCGACCATTTATTTGTTATGGAAGGAAATGGTGTCATAAAAGACTTCCCCGGCAATTACACAGACTATCGCAACTATCTTAAGGAGCAAGCCAAAGTTGCACAAGCAGAAAAACCGCTATCATGTCAACCACAACGAAAAGCCTCTGTACGTCCACCGAAACTGACGTTTAAAGAGCGGAAAGAACTCGAAGCATTGTCTACTGAAATTGATAAACTGACGGAAGAAAAATCTGAACTTGAATCCATTTTCAATTCCGGGGTTGAAATTATAGACATTGCAGAAAAAGCAAAAAGATATAGTGAACTTAAAGAAATTCTTGACGAGAAAGAAATGCGTTGGCTTGAGCTATCAGAAAAAGAATAACATAAGCCACAGCGTATCCTTATGGATTATATAGATCCGGATTGAAAAAGTCGGCAATATCTCGAGCATTTTCAAGAGCTTTAATTGCCGGGCCATTAGGATTTTTCAAAGCAGCTTTTGCATAGTCACTCGTTGCGCCACTACGATTACCTAAACGCCAACGCAATTTTCCTCTATCAAAGAGGAGTTTGTCATCATTTGGAGATTCGATTAAGAGTTTTTCAAGTTCTTCTAAGGCTTCGGCATATAAATTTTCCGAAATTAATTGCTGATAATTTGGCATATTCTTTTATAATTACGAAATTTGGAGTTGCAAATCTAACAAAAAGAATTGTCATTAACAATGAAGAGAATCTTCTTTTTTATCAGCATATTCATTTCATCGATTAGTGTGGTCGTTGCTGCAGATCCAACAGCAACGGATTATACATTTACCGAATGCCAAGGTACAGCAATCCCATATCCGACTCGAACAGCCGAAACCCGAGCATATCCAGACACGCTTACACCTATATATCTAAACCATGTAGGTCGTCATGGTTCTCGCTTCCTTTCTTCAAAAAAACACACAGCCAAACTACTACAAACGCTACATCGTGCCGATAGTATTGGCTCAATAACCCCGATGGGTCGCGAATTAATCTCAATCTGTAACCTGATCAACAACCAAACTGCTAGTAGATGGGGTGCTCTTGATTCGCTTGGCATAGCAGAACAACGAGCAATTGCTTCGAGGGCATTCATGGCATTTCAACCAATATTCAAAAATACAAAAGTAAATGCAATCGCCTCATACATTCCTCGAAGCATTATGTCAATGTATGAGTTTACACATCAGTTGACTCGCTTAAATAACAATATAGAAGTATACACAACATCGGGACAACAAAATTCGCCTACTCTTCGTCCTTGGCTTGAAGACGAAACTTATCAGGCTTTTATAGACAGTAATGAATGTCAAAAAATTTCCGCTGACTTTACACGGCAACAAACTCCGACAAATCTTGCTCGTAGAGCTGTCGGAAATTCTTATCCATTTATTGAAAATGAAGCAATAGAGGTTAGTTTGAATATTTTCAAAGTCCTAACTGGCTGTTCAGCAATGTCTCTTGATATTGATTTGCAAAAATATTTTACTCTTGACGAAATAAACGCATTGTGGAGAACTGAAAATCTTCGTAATTATCTAACCTATTCTGCATCTACATTGTCTAATGCAGCACCCGAGCTTGCAACGAATCTACTTTTAGACTTGATTCATACAACTGACAACGCAATCGCAGGGGTGAATCCTTACAGCGCAATGCTTCGTTTCGGTCATGCCGAGACTTTAATTCCATTGCTTGCAATCATGCACATTCCCGGATGCTATTATATGACGAACTATTTTGATACGGTCGGTCTTCATTGGCGAGATTTTTACATTGCTCCTATGTCTGCCAATCTTCAAATAATATTATTCCGTGCAACATCGGGAAAATACTACATCCGCGTAGATCTTAACGAAACTCCGGTTTCATTGATTCCCGGACGTGATACAATTTATATTCCGTGGGAAACAGCTCGTGAATATCTAATTAGGTGTCTGCCTCCACACTTGCGAATCTAAGAAAATTGTTAAAAATTTACACCTTAATAAACTAAATCAATGAAATCAACATCATCTAATTTCAAAATGCTACTGACTGGCTGTTGCCTATTATCAAGCACATTGGCTGCAATCGGCACTGAAAAAGCAACGGTTACACCTCGCTTTGACAAAATCAATTATAACATCACAATTCCTGCTGAAATTTATGGACAATTTGCCGAGCACCTCGGCACTTGTATTTATGGCGGCATTTGGGTTGGAGAAAACTCCTCAATACCTAACACTGACGGTTATCGCAATGACGTTCTCAACGCACTTATAAATCTGAAAATACCTGTGATTCGATGGCCCGGAGGTTGCTTTGCCGACGAATATCATTGGATCGATGGCATTGGACCTAAAGAAAATCGCCCGGTTATGGTCAACACAAATTGGGGCGGTACAGTTGAAGACAACAGTTTCGGAACTCATGAATTTTTCAATCTATGCGAACTCATTGGTTGCGAACCGTATTTGAGTGGCAACGTTGGTAGCGGAACTGTTGAAGAACTTGCCAAATGGGTTGAATATATCACCGCCGAAAGTGGGCCGATGGCAGCAAAGCGTAAACAAAACGGACGAGAAAAACCATGGAAATTAAAGTATCTTGGCGTTGGAAATGAAAGCTGGGGATGCGGAGGAAATTTCACCCCCGAAGCATACGCAAATGAATATCGCCGTTACCAAACCTATTGTCGTAATTTCGATAATAATCGTCTCTTCAAAATTGCATCAGGAGCAAGCGACTATGACTATAATTGGACAAATGTTCTTATGAAAAATGCTCGCAATCACATGAATGGGCTATCACTTCATTACTATACGGTTAAAGGATGGAATGGGAGTAAAGGAGCCGCAACCGTGTTTGACAATGAGGACTATTATTGGACTTTGGGCAAATGTCTCGAAATTGAGGATGTTATTGAAAAGCACGACTCAATTATGAATATCTATGACCCAAACAAACGAGTATCTTTATTAGTTGACGAATGGGGTACTTGGTGGGATGAAGAACCGGGCTCTATTCATGGTCATCTTTATCAACAGAACACGATGCGTGATGCAATGGTTGCAGCTCTTAGTTTGAACGTGTTTCACCGACACATTGATCGAGTAAAAATGGCTAATATTGCACAATTGGCAAATGTACTTCAATCAATGATTCTTACCAAAGATGACAAAATGGTTTTGACCCCGACCTACTATGTTTTTAAGATGTACATTCCTCATCAAAATGCAACGTTTATTCCTCTTGATGTTACAACATCAAATCGAACAGTTCGCGGTAATCGTGAGATCCCGACAGTAAGCGCAACCGCATCGACTAAAAACAGAGAAACAAACATTACTCTGACTAATATAGACCTTAACAACCAATCAGAAATCACAATTCCTTTAAACGGCACAAAAGCGAAACTGATTTCCAGCGAAATTTTGACTGCAAAAAACATCGACGATTTTAATGATTTTGATAAAAACGAAAGCGTAAGTCTCCGTCCGTTTGATTCCGTCAAAATTTCAAAAGGGGAAATAACGCTATCACTTCCTGCAAAATCAATCGTAAACATTAAATTCGAACTATAAGAACGAATGTCAAAAGTAATGGTGTATATCGAGATTGAGATACACACCATTACTTTTCATAAATTCTGTTCGTAAATGAATCCAATCAGTTTGTCTAAATCCTCCTTTTGACGCTTATATACTTTTTCATACTGCCGTCTTCCACATTCAATGAGCCTCTTTCGACTTTCCGCATTTTCTAATTGAATTATCCGCATTTTTATTTCCTCAATGCTATACGGATTAAAATACAACGCTCCATCTCCACAAATTTCACTAATTGAAGAAAACGGAGAAGCCAACACAGGGACTCCGAAAGACATTGCTTCAAGCGGTGGATAGCCAAATCCCTCATTAAATGACGGATATATAAAGCAATATGCATCGTGGTATAATTGATGTAACTCGCGATCAGAAACATAACCTCGAAATTCAAAAATATCCACAGACTTAAATCGATACTTAAACTTAGTCGCAGATTTTACGCCTGTCACCACAACCTTCTTTCCATTCAATCGGCCTTCCGCTGCGAGTTCGTCAAGGGCCATTATAGCCCTAAGATTATTTTTTTCCCACCGATCTGCACTTACTAACAAAAAATAGTCTGCATCTCGTTGCCGTGTCTCAGGCTTATCAAATATTGTAGATGGAGAATAGTATACCGGTATAGTTTTGTGAACATATTCTGGGAAATGAAGACGTAGAGAACTCAATGTATGATTCGAAACCACAACGAATTTTATATCTGGATTATTTAGAAAACAAGCTAATTTCTTATAACGGTGTTTCCTAACATAACCGGGGCGCAATTTCCACAATAAATTTTTCATCTGCATAATCATTCCAGGAGAATAACGCCAAAACATTTCATCAAGTGTTATTTCTATGTAGCGTAGGTCATGAACCGTGACAATGACTTTACAATTTTTCAAACATGAAACATTATCAAGTGGTTGGGGCGAATATAACGCACCCGGTTTCACCTCATTAACAATATCTTGTATCGTCCGTCCTTTTGCATCAAGCATTAAAACAGAATGTTCTTTACATAATTTTTCAATCTCAGGGTTAAGCCATAGAGAAGAGTCATATATGACCGAAACAGGATACCCTAACTCTAAAATCCGACGAAATACAATTTCGCCATAGATGCCTCCTCCATGACGAAGTGTTCCAAAACTCGGTTGCGTCGCTATCAAATTGAAAAGCATATTCTGAATATTTAGTAAGACTTAATTATTGATTTTATCTTTTCAAACATCTCAATCCATAACATGCTTAATCTAAATAATCCATAAGTTATTTTTGATGGCTTTAAATATGTACGGATATAATATTTACAACTATTATATTGCATCTTAGCAATAACCGGAGTCGGACTTTTCGACGTTGAAACTGCGCCTAAATGAATACAACGGCTATTTGTCGAAATATAATTCCGCATCCCGATTGCTTGTATTTTTCTGAATAAAATATTTTCTTCATAATACAAAAATGTATTCGGATCAAAATATTCTATTTGTTTAAAAATATCTTTTTTTATTAACATACACGCTCCGGATGGCAACTCTACTGCAAAAAAATTAGGGTATGGATATGTGTATGACACCAACAACATCTGTTTCCGAAAAATCAAATCATATCTCTTTTTTACGATCCAATAATACGGCATTAAGAAATTAGTTCTTATCAACTTACCACACGAGGGATCCAATCTGGCACAATTATAATCAAATTCTTTGCCATCTTTTTTCAATAGCAACGGACTCATTATTGCACAATCGTTTAATGAGTCTTGCAATTTGATCAAGTTCGGAATAATATCCTCCACAAAAAGGATATCATTATTTAATATTAGTATTCGATCGACATCGTGATCTTTTTCGAGAATCTTCAATCCTTTATTATTACCACAAGCATATCCATTATTAACTTTGCTAATAAGGAATGTTACGTCTGGGAGCGATGATGGCGCAGTATCCCCCTCATTTATAATCAAAGATTTGCCTTGAAATCGATTTCCGACAAACTGTTTTATTTTTGGAACAGCGTTAGCATCAGTTGAACCATTATCAACAATTACATACTTAATATTTGCCGTATTAAATTGTTCTACAGATTCAACACACTTTATCGTATCTAAAAAATTATTATAATTCAGTATTATAATTCCTGTCGCTTTCATTGTAATTGTCTTTATACACTAAATACATACCAATCATTACATAAAAAATCTGATGATAATATGTTAAAACGCCTGTGCCGATTCCAGATAATGCAATAAATACGAACCAATATGTTAAATATTCTTTATTCGGAGGTTTAGGTAGCATAATGGTTTTTAATATCAATATAAACAACGCAAAAAATGCAATCCAACCAAATAGATAGATTATTCCCGCCCAGCTAATATCATCATAGAAATATCCATTGCTATCAATTTCACTTTCAAACATATTTCCCCATAAACTATTACCAATAGAGGGGACTCCATTTCCAATTACCGGAGTAATATCGTTTGTTTGATTTTCAAAAGTATAATACCGCCAAGCTCCAATTCTGACATTTTCAGTATCTTCATTTTCTTCTATTTGAGATTGTGATAATTCTACCATAGTATTATATGCCGGTATCATCGGAAGAACATATAATACAATAAATATTCCGGCTGCTAATATTGCTATTTTTTTCAGCCAAGACATTTTTTTTAGAATAAAAAACAGACCTAACACAATCGAATAAAGAATAACCTGTCGAACGACAGATAAAAATATCATGATAAAACATATCACAATCACACAAATCCATATCTTTCTATAATCTGTTTTTAAATGTAATTGATTAATTGCATAAAATAATACAAAAACAATAAATTCAAGAAATAAAAGCGGTACGCGAAGTATCCCTCGCGACAAATCTTCTTCAATATCTGTACCAAAAACAATATTCGGGAACGAAAATAAATTGATAAAATATATCGGAACAGCAACGGCACAAGCAATAAAAATGGTTTTTAGAACGAATTTTTCAGGGATTTCAAGCCGCATTATTATCCAAAAATAGAAATAGCCTATAAAATATGGCAAAGTTGACATTAACGAAATCCGATATGACTGACTGTGAAATGCAGTTGCTGAAAATGTAGAAATAACAATCATCGTCAACAATACAAAATAAGGTTTTGCCGGATATGATTTATTTCCAAGAGATTGTCCATCTATAACAGCCATCACAGCTCCTATAAATACACACAAATAGAAGAACAGTTTTATTAGCTGCTCTGAAAATAATTGCATTGGATTCAAAAATCCAACCGAAGCAAAAATTGTTGTAATAAACAATGCTTTCTTCAT
>CAZCCI010000032.1:0-26605 GCA_964497255.1 uncultured Staphylococcus sp. | reverse complement strand
TGCTTCCGAGCGTTTGATCCAATCGGCTTGCAACAATGTTTTTTTGCAGCGACAAAATTAGCAAAAAACAATCAGTCAACAATTTATTCTGACAAAATTTTATTTTTTTGTCTAAATAGTAGTAATTTCCACAGTTATCCGATTATATTTGTTTTAGTTTATTCAACCTCATCACTATTGAGGTTTGGCTTCTCCCCATTTTATTTGCAATATACCTAATACTTTTACCCTCCTGATGTAAATTTAACAAATATTGGTCAGCTCTTTTTGTCCATCGTTTATTGGCATTAGGATGTTTTTCGTAACTTTCTTCTGAGATTTTTTCCGGATGTAAAAATTCTTCAACAAAAACAGATGGGAAACGACTATCATAAAGCACCATTGTTTTTATCTTTGCTCTCGTTATTGCCACATAAAACAATCGTCGCTCCTCTCCAAAAGGAAATTGATCTCTCTCTGTCAACACATAGTTTAACACCGGGTCATCACCAACAAGAGACGGGAATCCATAGACATCTTTATTACATTGTAACAATATTACATAGTCTGCTTCAAGCCCCTTCGACTTATGAACCGTCAAAAATTCAATTTTTCGACCACATATTATATAATAGAATCTGTTTCCTTCTTTCACTGCTTGATACATATAAGACAAATAATAGTCATCAAATGAATATCTGCCTAATAAGAAAATAGTCTTATCCAACGGCACTGATGCCACAAGTCGCCCGATAGTGTTACAATAATCTCGTCTGTCATACGAATAAAACTCCAAATCCGTTCTCATGCCAGAGTCAAATGAAGAAATATTTTTTTGAATCTGAACTTTATTTCGCTGAATAAAACGAGATGATAATGATACCAATGGCTCTCCAAATCTATATGTCGTTTCAATCTTATTTATTTCCGTTACTCCAAAATAGTTCGGAAATTGACTGAATAATGACATATCACTACCTGAGAAACGATATATTGACTGCCAATCATCTCCGACACAATATAACTTTGCCGGAGGATTTCCACGTCTCAACTCATTCAAAAAGTGATAACGATCAACGGATATATCTTGAAACTCATCAACAATAATATAATCGAAACTAACAGGATGTGAGGATTGACAGATTTCGGTCGCTTTAAGAATGGCATCCGTAAAATCTATTTGCCCACGACTATTCAATACTTCGGAGTAACGTTCATATATGGGAGTAAAGATATTCTTTATAATATCCTCACTTCGTCTATCATAGGCATTTTCAGCTTGTCGGAGAATTTCTTTAACCGATTTACAACTGGATTTAACCAATGTCACAAAAGTAACTGCAAGCCTTATAAAAGCCTTTTCTTGCTTACTTCCTTGAGGTAAAATCAAATCATATAATTCCTCATCCGTTTTCTCTTGAATAGGAACACCTACAGTAATCAACAATTCTTTTAATTTATTCCGAATATCAAAATAATGAAAATCAGCACTTGTTGTTATTAATAACTTCGTACCAAATTTTTCATGAACAGCTTTCTTCCATGATATACCGTCATTATATAAGCGATTCGCCTCCTCGTGTGAGATATTTTTATCTTTCGCAAACCATGCAGGAACAAGCCCATGATCATCTATTCCCAAATGTTCTAAATAGATTCGTTTGTTTTCTCCATTTTGCTCAAAATATATTGAATAATCAGGACTATACTGTGAATACATTTCATTAGCAACCGGATACTCATAAGGCTCTTCATATTTGAATCTTACGCCCAAAGCTGACAATGCAAAACAAATCTTTTGCTCTTGCACACTTCTAACATATATCGGTTTTCCATCCATATCCGGGAAAATAGTCTTTAATTTTGCTTTTTTCTGCTCTGCCAAATGCTCTCGTCTTTGATTTTTACATTGCTCCCATTCTTCCTCGTCTATCTGATAATCAACAAAATAGCCCAATACATTTTTCTTAAAATCGGGATTATTTAACAACTCTCGATATATTTCGACAAACAAAGCATCGGTATTATCACAAATTGAGGGCTTTATCCCCAACTCTCTTCCAATCAAATCAATAGCTAACTTATGAAATGTATATCCACGCAAACCATTCATGCCGATTCGTTCCGTCAACTCAGCGGCAGCCTTATTAGTATAACTGATTAATAGAATTTTTTGCGGCTCTACTCCTTTTATATCTACCAAATATTTTACTTTTCCAACAATTGATGATGTCTTGCCACTACCTGCACTACTAACCACCAAACAATTATCTTCTTCTGATATAATTGACCGTCTTTGCTGTTTATCCAACGGATATTTCAGACATGTATCAAAAAATTCACTATAAGTATCTAATAATTCACTTATAACAAGATCATTATGATCTTTTACTATCGCTTCTATATTTTCAAAATCACTAATAAATCCCAATATATCATCCGAGAAATCATAAATCTTAAATGATTCATGTTTCTCAACTAACGACTTTGCTTCTTGATAATATTCGACATAAAAATCTCTAAACTCTCTTTTCTGTGTTGCTGATATTATATTTCCTCTAAAAACAGAATCTAAATCCGTTCGTATATCATAAAACGAATCTTTGGGCATTAACAGCTTGCAATTATTAATTCGATCGTAATCCGAATGAATATTTTTAATTTTTTCCGTTAATTCTACAACTCTGTTTTTTAATTGTATTCTTATTATCGTTATAACGACCAAAGCTATAACGACAATACAAGCCACAACTATAATAAGAATATACTTCATTATTAATCCAATTTATTACCAAGAAGTCTCATTTTTTTAGATTCAAGGCTAATATAACCTTTTTCCACCTACAAAATTATAAAAAACTATTAATCAAACTCGTTTTTCAGCTAATTTACAGTAATTTTGTTACCAATTACTAATTATACAAATGGATTCTTCTCTGATTTCAGATATAAAGCCGGCTGACGGCATTGATAATCAAACGATATGCCCCGTCGGGCGGTTTGCGCCGTCGCCGACGGGGCGGATGCACTTGGGCAATGTGTTTTCGGCTGTAATTTCGTGGCTCTCAGTCAAAAGTCGAGGCGGAAAGTGGATTTTGCGCATCGAAGATCTCGATCCTCAACGCTCCAAGACGGAATTTGCCCGCCAAATCGAGGACGACCTCCAATGGCTCGGGTTGACTTGGGATGAGGGCGGCGTCGATAACCTCGGCGACAACGGGCCTTACTGCCAAAGCCGTCGCGAGCCGATCTATCGGCAGTTTCTCGAACGGTTGAAAGACTCGGGGCTGACGTATGCCTGCACCTGCACGCGAGCCGACATCATGGCGACGCAAGCTCCTCATCAGTCCGACGGTCGAGTGGTCTATCAGGGGACGTGTCGCCCTGCCGTCCTTACGCCCGGCGTCCGCACCGCCGAGCCGGAACGCCCGCACGCGATGCGCCTATATGTCCCCAACGAAGAAATCACGTTTGCCGACCGAGTTTTCGGCGTGCAGAGGTGTAATCTTGTCGACGAGTGTGGCGACTTCGTGTTGCAACGAGCCGACGGCGCGTGGGCCTATCAGCTTGCGGTCGTCGTCGACGATGCGCTAATGGGCGTGACGGAAGTGGTCCGCGGTGCCGACCTCCTGCTGTCGACGGCTCAGCAACTCTATCTCTACCGCCTCCTCGGATTTGATGCTCCCGACTATTTCCACGTTCCGCTCGTGTGCAACGAGCACCGCCGACGCTTGTCGAAACGCGATGCTTCGCTGAGTCTCGCCGAGTTGCGACGCTCCCACTCCGCCGACGAAATTATAGGGTTTGTCGCCTACCTTGCCAACCTTATCCCGACCTACCGCCCTTGCTCTCTCGACGACCTCATCCCGACATTCAACAGTGACCTCATCCCTCGCCAAGAGACGGTTTGCATCGACAAGTTGCCGGGACTCAAAACGACGACGTAGCCCCCTTGTCCCCCCCGATCCGTACAGATACAACGAATCCCGACAACTATGAATGTTTTCAAAACAATCTTGTTGCCGGGATTCGATATTTATCGGATTATTATTTTACTTGACTTACCATTACTTTTTACTATATATATTCCAGCAGGAAGTGCTTCAATATCCATTATTTCCGCATCTTTTAGCACAATTAAGCCGGATATATTGTAGACATCCGCCAATCCGTTGTCAATATTTATTGATGAAATTCCGGAAATTGCATTTATCTTATAATAATAAGCAAATGTTGCCGTAAAGTTTTCTTTACCCTCAAAAAATGCTTCTACCATTGCGATATGTTCACCCTCACTATTTTCAAGTACGGGCTTAGCAGTAATACTCATTTTATAATCCGGTATTGCGCACTCAAAAGGTATTTCCTGTCCTATACCATCAGGCGTCAACTCTGTGACAGTTGTTGTTGCCATTGGCTTTAACCGATTTTTGTATTCTGCAAATGTTTCATTTCCATAGCCGTCTACGTCCGGAACATATATTTCAAACTGCTCCGAAATATCTTGAAAATTACACTTAGGAGCTTTATTCGGAGTAAAAATGGCTCGCTTTAAAGCATTGCCACCAAATCCCCATGTTCCTATTGATGTCACATTTCGAGGTATAACAACATCCGTGATGCCTGATTTATAGAACGCTTCATTCTGAATCGTCGTTAGTGTTTCAGGAAACTTAATCGATGTGAGCGCACTACACTCTCTAAATGCTCTCTCCCCAATTTCAATCACAGAATTACCTAATACAACATTCGAGAGTGTCGATGACTCCCAAAAAAGTTGCGCCGGAATATATTCAACTTTATCTCCAACAATAAAATTAACTATCGGTGCATAACAAATATCAGTCGAATGATAGATTGATGCAGAGACATCTTTATTAGCCTCAATAGCATTCCATTTAAGTTCCGATAAATTCGGGCATCCACCTAAAAAGAAATAACTATCAAATGACTTAAGTCCCTCTCCGATTTCCAATGTTTTTAAATTGGCACAATCGTAGATTGCTGTTCGTCCAAGACTTTCCACATTGTCAGGTATTACCAACTCTGTAATACTTTCGCAACCTCTAAAAACATCAGCTTCTATTGTGCGCAACGATTCCGGAAGTTTTATTTCGGTCAGAGATTTACATCCGTAGAAAAACTCTTCGGGCAACATTGTAACTTCATTTCCAAACACAATTGTTTTCAATGAAGAATCAAACATAGCTTTGCCTTGATAACCTGACATATCTCCAATTGAAGCAGCATTCCACACAACTTCTTTCAGATTTTCACAACCTTTGAAGGCATTTTCACCTATATTTTCAACACTGGACGGAATCTCAACTTTTTCAAGATATTTATTATCTTGAAAGATATGGTCAGTTACAGTCTTTGTACCCTCTTTAAAGGACACAGATATAGGTTGCTCATCACGTTGCCCAACAATATAAGAATATGCAGTTTTATCTATATATATTACCTTGTCAGATTCTAACATTCTATGCCACGTGGTGTTTAGAAACGCATTATAACCGACAAACGAGATTGTACCCGGGGTATTAATCTTGCTTAGGGGCCCTACATCTTGAAAAGCCTGAGACGGTATCACCTCAACCGATTTCCCAAAAAAGACTTCCGACACAAAACTGCCAACAAATATTCCCTCATAACGAGCAACGGGATCTATTACATCCGCTACGCAGTTGATAGCATTCCATTCAACTTTCGTCAATCCAGAACATCCATTGAAACCGCCTCCACCAATCAATTTGAGGTTTTCGGGGAGAGATATTTCTTTAAGAGCAATACAATTCTCGAATGAATGACCATTATTACAATAATTCATCAATGCATCACCTATGGATTCAAGAGTCGACGGAAATGTCACATTATCAAGTAAACTACATTTAGCAAATGTATAATTACCGATATGGGTGAGTCCTTCCGGCAGAATTACTGATTTAAGAGATCTGTATTCATAGAATGAATAGTCTCCTAGCGAATTAATTCCTGCTTCGACAACTACCGATTCTATTTCATCTCGATAATCATACCACTCTGGATATGTAGCGTAGATACTATTCGGAGAATAATAGTTTGTAGTCGCTCCCGATCCATAAATTGTAAGAGTCTTTTCGGACAGCTTCCAATACGCATTATCTCCACAACTACCACTTTGGGCATAACTCATCATTGCGGAAACAAGCATTAATAAGAATGTTATTTTTCTCATCATCATCATTTTGTTTAGCATCAATTGCTTTGCAGCATGATGATGGGGACTGCTACGCTGTCGGGGGTTGCGGCGGTCGGGAGTTGGAGGCTCGTCACGGGGCGAATCTGATTGACAGATACTCCAATTTGACTGTTGGCTGTCGGATTTTCGGGCTTTTCAAACACCATTTCAAACGGGTATTCAATTGCCGGACATCCGACTTCCGTGATTTTCACCACAAATTTGAGTTTTTCACAATCGATGCCTCCGACGCGGAATGCATAGTGATTTTCCGTGATCTTATTCAAGGGCACATCACCCACGCCGGGAATCGACAACTCTACCGTCTTGAAATAGTTAGTCTTGTCATCGCGTGCAACGTCGGTCTTTACCAAGTCAAATTCAACGGTAATGATGTCCGACGGACTTATGGTGAAATGATTGTTTGAGAGCTTAACCTCATAGTATTTGACATACCATTCGGGGATTGAAACGTTGTAGTCGATCGAGGTAAATCCATTGTATTTGATTGCAAACACATAGTTGTGTGTCATCAGAGTGTCGCTCAGATTCGACGGGATTGCCAAGCGGCAATCGTAGGTCAACGTGTTGCGTTCGACGTTGTCATTCTCATGTCGGCTTTCAATTTTGATTTCACAATCTTTCGATTTTGAGATGAGCGTTGCATCGCTACATTTAACATCCGACGGCATCGATGCTGTGAGTTTAGTGGTGTAATAACGATGGTTGAAACCGATGTGCTCGTTATTGTTGAGTTTTATAACGAATTGATTTTTAGTATCAATTTCAATAACTCCCCACTTGTCGCCACTCTTCACGACTGCACGTTGTCCGCCGAGAGGAATTACGTCGGCAAACTGCTCCGGCAAAACGACGTCGCCCTTATATTTTACGCCCATCGCCCCGGTGTTTCCAAACGCTGTCACATCCGTAGTTCTATCAACTTCTTTTGCATCAGGCTTGTTGTAGATGTAGAGATTGACTCCTGCATCCTCAATCTTGTCAAGCTGCATGAATCGGTTGAAATAGAGATAGCCGCTCTTCGATTTGAGCAGATAGCCATCCTCAAATGGGGTCGGGTCGAGGTTCTTGTCAAACTGAATCTGAGTTTTCTTGGGTTGAAGCGAGTCGGTCACGACAGGAGTCGAGACAAGAGTCTCGGCATTCACGAAATAAGCCTTGCGCTTGTAGACGTAAACCGCACGTCCGTCGCGGAACGAGGAAATAAACGAAAGGTCGTCGCGCTTCAACACGTCTTTCTTCCCATATTCACGAATATAGGCAAGAATTTGAGCTTTGTCAATATAAGCATTGTTTACTTCCTTCGGATTTTTAATAAAATCATCGTAGGCAACAACTGCTGCGTAGCCGTTGAAATAGGGTTTGACTTCAGCAAACGGGCCGCAGACAGCCAGACCTTCGTTGTTCAGATAATAGTAGTGAGTCCCTTTCTTCACCGGCAAGAATCCGTCGGAAAAGAAATCCAGATCCGGAACGAGGGTATAGTCGGAAGCTACATCAACTTTCTCGCCGGCAGTGTTGACAAAGCCGACGAATTGCGAATCGTTAAACAATAGTGCTTGTCCGTTGACAAACGCACCGATACTGTCGTAGGCAATCGGAAGGATTGCGACTCCGTTGTCATCAAGCAGACCGTATTTGTCGTTCTGACACACCTCCAACAGACCATTGTCCAAGAGTCGGACTCCGTCGTATTCGGGCGTAACCATCCACTTCACTATTTGGGCATTCATCGTAAACGACACGACACAAGCCAAAGCTGTCAGGAGTATTTTCTTCATATTCAGCAAACTATTTCTTTATTTGTGATTTATATATTATTTCAGTGAAAATTTGTCAGGTAAAAATGGTTTTCAAAATTCAGTTTAAGCCAACAACTTTGAGAAGAGGTTTCGATTCTGAGAGTCGCCACTACTATCGAGCCAGATGAGCCGGTCGGAGGATGAACGGGAGCGGCGAACGTAGGACTATTGATTTGTCCGAGCGAACCCGATTCAATTCCTTGGCGGCATCTTCCGGGGTTTGACAAGTGGCGGTGCAGACGTAGTAGAGCGGCTCGCGAGTGTTGACAATAAATGTCGAGTCGTAGCCCGAGGCTTGAAGCCGCTCGCGCATCTGCCGAGCATTGAACACTTGCTTGAACTGTCCGACGACGACGTTGTATCGTCCGATTGCAGCGCGCGACATTCCGCCGTCTTTCGTATAGCCGATGTATTCGGTGCGCATCGGCAGGCTGTCGCTCCCCGCAACGAGTTCCGACACCTTGGCACTGTTGCGAATCTTTGCATATATCGTCGAATCCACACCCGATGAATCGCGTTGTTTCACCACTGCCGTCTCGTAGGCTTGCCGATAGTTGGTCTCGTTGGTCTTACACCCGACTGCCAACAATGACAATGCCGCCAAAACGACGGGCAGACATCTCAATGACGAAATACGCTGATTCATAAGTGTGATATTTCAAGTTTAAACGTGTTCTTTACAATTTCTGAATAACAATCATTCAAGCATTTCGATTGAAATCGTCAAGACATTCAACTAACTGACTACGTGATAGCCGTTTTCAGCAAGCGCGTGACGGATTTGGGCGATATGCTCATTGTTGCGCGTCTCGATTTCGACTCGAATGATGCAACCGTTGATTGAAGTGACGTGAGAATTGCGCTCGTGGGTCACGGAGATGATGTTGGCACCGTTCTCGCCAAGCACATGGCAGACTCCCGAAAGCTGACCGGGCTGGTCGGTCAGGTCGAGCGTCAGAGTGCAGTTGCGTCCGCTCTTGACAAGACCGCGAGTGATCACACGATTGAGAATCGTCACATCGATGTTGCCTCCGGAGACGACACACACGGTTTTCTTGCCCTTGATAGGAACTTTGTTGAACATTGCAGCCGCAACCGATACGGCACCGGCTCCCTCCGACACGAGTTTCTGCTGCTCGATCAGCGCGAGGATAGCCGCTGCAATCTCGTCTTCGCTGACGGTGACAATCTCATCGACATATTTGCGACAGAAATCAAACGTGTTGACGCCCGGCTCCTTCACGGCTATGCCGTCGGCAATCGTAGCCACCTTGTCGAGACGTGTGCGCTCGCCGTCGTTGACCGATTTAAACATCGACGGAGCACCCTCGGCTTGAACGCCATAGACTTTCACATCGGGTTTAAGCTGTTTGAGTGTAAAAGCTATACCTGCAATCAAACCACCGCCGCCGATGGGGACAACCACTGCTTCGACTTCGGGCATTTCTTCGAGGATTTCAAGACCGATGGTCCCCTGCCCTGCGATGACTTTCAAATCGTCAAACGGGTGGATAAACGTGTAGTTATGCTCCTTCTGCAACTCGACTGCCTTCTGATAAGCATCGTCATAGACACCCGGGACGAGACAAACCTCCGCGCCGAGACGCTTCGTAGCTTCGATTTTTGAAATCGGTGCGCCGGCGGGCAGACAAATCAACGACTTGATGCCATTGCGCGTAGCTGCGAGAGCAACGCCTTGGGCATGGTTGCCGGCTGAACAAGCAATCACACCGTGAGCCTTTTCCTCAGGTGTTAATTGAGAAATCTTATAGTAAGCACCGCGAAGTTTAAACGCTCCGGTGTGTTGTAGATTTTCAGGTTTGATATAGACATCCGCTTCCGGATTGATTTTAGGCACTCCGATGAGGATAGGATGACGCGCCACATCGCGAAGCACCTGCGCTGCACGATAGACTTCTGATATTTCCAATGTCTCTGCCATGGTTTATTGATTGTTTGCCACAAAATTATGAAATCTACCCCGATTCACCAAAACAAAAAATAACATTCTGCAAACAAATTTCAATTCTCCCCAACTTTAAACGACGGAAACGAAAAATAAAGACTTCCGAAACGAATTTCGGAAGTCTTAACTTTTTTGAGGTTCCTAGCAGAATCGAACTGCTGTAAACGGTTTTGCAGACCGGCGCCTAACCACTCGGCCAAGGAACCATGCGTGATTTACGTGTGCAAAGTTACAACTTTTATTTGAACCGTGCAAATATTCTCACGACTTTTTCAAGCAATGTTTGCTATTCACTTATAAATCCGCCATTTGCATCCTCCTCATCCACGGCGCGGGATGAGGTCGCGAGGCGAAATATGTTCGATTTTCATCGCCATGAAGATATAGGCGAGCAAAAGAGGCGTGCGCACCACCATGTTGAGCCACGGTTTCGAGTCAACGGCTATCACTTCCGCCAGCCCCCAAAGCGCCACGGCACTGACTACGTAGAACGACAGATGCTTGACATTGTAGCGAATCGGATACTTGATCTGACCAATGACATAGCTGACTGCCATCATCGACCCATAGCAGGCAAACGATGCCCACGCGCACCCCATGTAGCCGAAGTGCGGAACGAGGACTACGTTGAGCACCACGGTTATTGCCAATCCCATCAATGAGAACCACATCCCCCACGCCGTTTGATCGGTCAGCTTATACCACAACGAGAGGTTGAAGAACACTCCGAAGAAAAATTCGGCAATCATCACAATCGGGACTACTTTCAATCCGCTGAAATAGCTTTCGGCAATGAAGTGACGGAGGATGTCGAGATAAAACATGACTCCGAGGAAGATTATCATTGAAAAAATCACGAAATATTTCATTGCTTCGCTATAACTCTCCAAGCGATCAGTCCCGTTCTCCTTGGCTCGCGCGAAGATAAACGGCTCGTAGGCGAAACGAAACGCCTGGATAAACATAACCATGACGATTGCAATCTTCAAGTTTGCGCCATAGATGCCGAGTTGCGCCATTGCCTGCGACTTATCGGGGAAAAGCAAGGGGAAGAGTATCGAATAGAGCGTCTGATTCATCACTCCCGCCAACCCGAGGACGAGCAAAGGAGCTGAATAGACGAGCATTTCACGCCACAACGACGGATTGAACCGCCACGGAAATCCGCGCAGCTCCGGCAGGAGTAGGACGACGTTGACCACCGAAGTCACCATATTAGCCAAGAATATGTAGCCGATGCCGAAATCAGGCTCGTAGAACCACGCTATCGACCCCGGCGAGTGTTCCCACAACCATGGGCAGACGAGGATAAAGAAGAGGTTCATCCCGATGTTCAACCCGATGTTGATCAACCGCAGAGCGGCAAACCTCATCGGACGCTTGCGGAATCTCAGATAGGAAAACGGCAATGCCGTGAACGCATCGCAAGCGACGGCTATCGCCATCATGACGACGTATGATTTATGGAGCGACGTGTGCATCGCCGACGAAATCGGATCGATGAACACCATCACCAACGCAAGAAACAGCGACGAACTGACCGCAAGCGAAATCAACGATGTCGAATAGACCTCCATCGGATTGGAGTAGCGTTCGTGGTTGGCAAACCGGAAAAAACCGGTCTCCATTCCGTAGGTCAACACGATGAGCGCGAGAGCTACAATTGCATAGATATAGCTGACAATGCCATATTCCGATGCCGGAAACATCTGAGTGTAGAGCGGAACGAGACACCAATTAAGGAATCGCCCGATGATACTGCTCAATCCGTAGATAGCCGTATCCTTGGCGAGAGATTTGATTCCAGCCATTTTCTATATTTATGAGTGCGTTTATTTACAAATATTTAAAACAGAGTCCCCTGAGCCGTCGGCGGATTGAGTTTGAGATGCGTGTAGGCAAGCGAAGTCACCTCTCGGCCGCGCGGAGTCCGACGGAGAAATCCCTCCATTATCAAGAACGGTTCATAGACTTCCTCAATCGTGTCCTGCTCCTCGCCGATAGCCGTCGCAATGGTCGACAGCCCGACCGGCCCGCCCTCAAACTTATTAATCATCGTCAAGAGCAGTTTATGGTCCATCTCGTCAAGTCCGTAGCGGTCGATATTGAGAGCTTCGAGTGCAAAGCGTGCAATTTCAGGCTCGATGTCGCCATTGCCTTTGACTTGGGCAAAGTCCCTCACTCGTCTCAAAAGCGAGTTGGCGATACGGGGCGTCCCGCGACTGCGCAAAGCAATCTCATGGGCAGCCTCAGCCGTACATTTGACTCCGAGCAGCGATGCCGAACGCTTGATGATGCGCTCCAACACCTCGTGGCTGTAATATTCCAAATGGCAATTGATGCCGAAACGCGCACGCATCGGAGCGGTCAACATTCCGGAGCGAGTCGTTGCACCGACGAGTGTAAACGGCGACAGCGACAATTGAACCGAACGTGCACCCGGGCCCTTATCGATCATGATGTCGATTCGATAGTCCTCCATTGCCGAGTAGAGATACTCCTCGACCACTCGACTCAGACGATGAATTTCGTCGATAAACAACACATCGTTTTCTTCGAGCGACGTCAATATGCCGGCAAGATCGCCGGGCTTGTCGAGCACAGGCCCGGAAGTCACCTTGAAATTAACCCCGAGTTCGTTGGCAATAATTCCGGCAAGAGTAGTCTTTCCGAGTCCCGGAGGTCCGAAAAGCAGCAGATGGTCGAGAGCTTCGCCACGCATCTTTGCCGCCTGCACAAACACTTTTAGATTGTCGACCACCTTTTCCTGCCCGTTGAACGAGCTGAAATACGACGGTCTGAGAGCCTTTTCAAAATCTTTGTCCGCACTGACGCGGTCGTGTATATCGAAATCTGAATCCATTTAGAAGCTGTTCGGTTCGTTGTTTTGACACAAAGTTAGGGGATAATTTTATAACCTCAAAATTATGACGTTTCAAAAGAAAACTATTGCCCCATGCCCTCTCCTCTCTTTCGCGAAAAGAATGGGAAATCCGCAGCAAAATCATCGGTTGCCGTGAATTTCGGCTGATGATTTGCTGCGGATATAATTTCACTCTTTATCCGAGTCGGAAATCGTTATCTATCCGATCAGAGTGTACGATACTCCTCCGAGTAGCGAAGCACCTGCGGCAGATATTCCTCCTCGTAGCTGACAGTCACGTCCGTGATATTGCCGTCCTTGTCGGTGACGGGAGTGTAGACGGGATTGACAAAGCCTTTGTAGGGAGCAATGTCGAGAGTAGCGTAGCGGTCGAGCACTTCTTTGTGAAGCTGCTGATCGACCTTGACAGCATAAGTCTCGACGAGGCTGCGTCCGGCTTCATAGTCACCCTCGCTCTTGATGCGCTGCACTTCGGCAAGGAGTTGACCGAAGAGGTCGCGGAGTTTGGTGTAGTCGTTGATTTTGATGAAAGTTTTGTTGTCGCGCTTGACAAATTCAATGACATTGTCAGCCTTGCCGTGTTCGTAAGCCCAAGCAGCGATGAGCTGACGGTTACGCATGTGGGCCTCTTCAACGTCCTTGCCGGGTTCGATGCGCATGAGCTGCGTCATCAGACCGTTGAGGATATATTTGTAGTACTCAGCCTTGTAAGCATCGGGATTGTCGAGCAAACCGAGTTCGAGGAGCTTCGGATCTGCGAGATAATAGAGCGCAAAGAGGTCGGCACGAGCTTCTTCGAGAGTCGAACCGTGGGCTTTGAGTGCGTCGGGGTCAACACCGGGGAGCAGACGACCCGAACCATGTCCGAGACATTCGTGGAGGTCGGTGTGGAGATTGTCGGTGATGAAAAGATATTTATCCAAGAGTTCGGAAGTCTCTTGGTCGATGACAAACTCTTCGTTGAAACCGTTGCCATGAGCGGCAGCGTCGTAGGCTTGCGTAATATTTTCGATTGTTACCGATTTCGAACCGTGGGCAGCGCGAATCCAGTTGGCATTCGGGAGGTTGATGCCGATAGGAGTTGCAGGATAAGCATCGCCGGCAAGAATTGCAGCGGTGATCACCTTTGCACTAACGCCTTTGACCTCATCCTTGCGGAATCGGGGATCGACGGGCGAATTGTCTTCAAACCACTGAGCGTTGCTCGAAATAACTTCGGTGCGATGCGAAGCCTCTTCGTTTTTGAAGTTGACAATCGACTCCCATGCGCCTGTCATACCGAGCGGGTCTCCGTAGCTTTCGATGAAGCCGTTGATGAAGTCGATTCTCGACGATGTATCCTCAACCCAAGCGATTGAATATTCATCGAAAGTTTTGAGATTGCCGGTGGTGTAATATTCAATGAGCTTGTTGATTACGCCACGCTGAGTCTCATTTTCGGCATATTGAGCAGCTTTGCCGAGAAGTTCGACGATACGAGTGATGGCATCTGAGTAGAGACCGCCGACCTTGTAGGTCTGCTCTACGATTTTACCGTTTTCTTTAACCAAACGGGTGTTGAGACCCCACGAAACGGGAGTTGCATCAGTAGTATCTTTGAGCGCATTGTAAAATTTCTCGACTTCGGCTTGGTTGACACCTTCGTATAGATTGTTGGCTGACGTAAGGATGAGATCCTGACCTTCAGCTTGGTTGACGCGCTTTGCCATGACTGCCGGATTGAAGATCACCTCATAGAGCGTCTCGATGTCGGCAGGTTGCTTGTCGGCAGGCAACTTGGCTACGCTTGCGCTGAGAAATTCGCGAGAGAAAGCCGGAGTAAACTTATCCATCGAGTAGTGGTGGTGAATACCATTGGCAAACTCGATTTGTTTGAGATATGTTTCGAGGGCCTTGAAGTCGGCACTTTCGCGATCGCCGTCGTAAGCCTTGTAGACATTCTCGATGAGGTCGCGGATAGCGAGATTATATTTGCAATTCTGATCCCAAAGGATGTCGCGACCGGAGATAGCGGCTTCCGTGAGATAGTAGATGAGGATGCGCTGTTGCGGTGTGAGCTGCTCGAAATCGGGCACTTTGTAGCGAAGCACTTCGATGTCGGCAAAACGGTCGACTGTATAATCAAAATCGTCAGTCTTGACCTCGTTTGCGCCCTTTGACGCACACGAAGAGATGGCTAATGCTGCCATTGCGGGAAAAATAAATTTGGTTAATGACATTTGTGACGAATATTATATTATAATATTAGGTATTAAAGAATTAGATTCTTCGACAGTTTTATTCCACATGAAGGACGAGACCTTTGAGGTATTCGCCCTCGGGATGATAGATGTTGACCGGATGGTCGGCAGGCTGAGTGAGCTGGTGGAGGATTCTCACCTTTCGACCCGACATGGCTGCGGCAGTGAAGACCGCGAGGCGGAATTGCTCTTTGCTGATAGCTTGCGAGCACGAGAAAGTGAAAAGTATGCCGCCGGGAGCAATTTTTTCAAAAGCAGCGGCATTGAGTCGACGATAGCCGATCATGGCGTTGCGAATCGCGCTGCGGTGTTTTGCAAACGCCGGCGGGTCAAGCACAATCAGGTCGTAAGCACCCTTTTCGATGTGGGCAAGATACTTGAATGCATCCTCGGCAAACGACTTGTGACGTTGATCGCCGGGGAAATTCAGCTCGATATTGGCATCGGTCAGAGTGATAGCCTTTGCCGACGAGTCGACTGAGTGGACAAGCCGGGCATTGCCTCGCATTGCATAGACCGAAAATCCGCCCGTGTAGCAGAACATATTGAGCACTCTCGCGCCGTCGCTATATTTCTGAATCAGCGAGCGGTTGTCGCGCTGATCCACGAAAAATCCCGTCTTCTGACCTTTGAGCCAATCGATATTGAATTTCAAGCCGTTTTCGATGGCGACATTCGTGTCAAACCCGCCGATGAGATAGTCGTTGACGGGGTCGAGACGAGCCTTGAACGGAAGAGTGGTTTCCGATTTATAATATACATTCTTGATTCCGGCGTCGGGCAGACGGGTCAACTCCTCGGCAATGATATTGCGTGCGAAGTGCATCCCCGGGCTGTGAGCTTGGAGGACGGCAGTGTTGCCATAGATGTCGACCACACAACCGGGCAGGAAGTCGCCCTCGCCGTGGATGAGACGAAAGGTCGAATTGTCGGGGCGTATGAGGTCGAGTTTCTGACGAAGTTCCCACGCTTGGCGCAGACGTTCGGCATAGAACGAAGCGTCAATCTCTCTCTCGGTTGAGTCGAGAAGACGGACGGCAATCGAACCGATTTCATAGTGACCGACACCGAGCGACCGACCGTCGGCTGCTTCTACGCGCACGGTCTCACCCTCCTCGATTCCCTCGGGGAGTTTGGCAATCGCACCTGAAAAGACCCACGGATGGAAACGAAGAAGCGACTCTTCTTTCCCGCGTTTAAGGGTGATTGTTTTGAGCTGTTGTGACATACAATATATATCTGTGTGTGTGGGGGGGGAAGAAACTTTTTTTTATTATTTGAAGAATGCTCTGAAAATATCATTGCCGTTGGCATAGAGCAGCAAGAAGAGGATGATAGCCATGCCGACATATTGCGCGGCAATGACAACCTTTTCGGGAGCTTGCTTTCGAGCAATGATTTCCCAAAGGAGGAACATGACGTGACCGCCGTCAAGACCCGGAATCGGGATGATGTTCATGAAAGCGAGAGCCAGCGAGAGGAATGCCGTGATTTCCCAGAACGAAAGCCAGTTCCAACGTTCGGGGAACATATTGCCGATTGCTCCGAACCCGCCAAGGCTTTCCGCGCCTTCGCGAGTGAAGACGTGCTTCATCGAGCTGACATAATTCGAGAGTGTGGTTGTTCCGATTTCCCAACCTTTCGGGAACGACTCGAAGAAACCGTAGTTGATAGTGACAGTCTTGTAGACATCGGTTATCGGGCTGAGATTAAATCCGAGTTTGCCATGCTCGTTGGGTGTCACTGACACTTTGACAGTCTTGCCGTCACGCTCGATTGTCACAGGAATCGTCTTGCCGGCATAATTCAAGAGAGCAGGCGTAAGTTCTGTGAACGAGGGAGTTGCAATCGTGTCGATAGCCACGATATGGTCGCCTTCCTGCAACCCTGCCTTAGCTGCCGCCTCGCCGGGAACGACCCTGTTAATATATACAGGCAAACGGTATGCCAAAAATCCCTTGTCTTCGTTAATTCTGAAAAGAAAATCGTCGGGGATACGAATATCCACCGTATCCTTATGGTTGCGGATCACCTTAACGATATCAGCGTCAGCCATTTGATAAGGATAATCATTCATCGAAGCGTCGAGGAGCTTGCCGTCTGCCATATAGGGGATGTCACCGTTTTGAAATCCGACAGCCTGAGCAGCCGGAACAAAGTCGAAGCCCTCGGTTGCATCCTCAAAACGGATATACTGTGTGCCCCAACTCATTGCGATACCGGCATAGATGAGCACGGCAAGAATGAAGTTGAACGTCACACCGCCGATCATCACGAGCAGACGCTGCCAAGCCGGTTTCGTGCGAAACTCCCATGGTTTCGGCTCTTGCTTCATCTGTTCGGTGTCAAGCGACTCGTCAATCATGCCGGCAATCTTACAATAGCCGCCGAGCGGAATCCAACCGATACCGTATTCGGTGTCACGCCACGATGTTTTATTGGGGTCTGCCCCGGGCTTGGGCTTCGGTTTCCACTTAAACAGCGAGAAATACGGGTCGAAAAACATATAGAATTTCTCGACTTTGATTCCGAAGATTCTCGAGAAGATGAAGTGACCGAACTCGTGGATGATGACGAGCAAGGCAAACGCAATGATGAGTTGAAGAGCTTTTATGAGAAATGTTTCCATGCAGTGATTTTATGACTGTGAAATCAGCTTTGTTAAATTTTTTAGGAGTGGGTAAATATATTTTTTTGATTAATTGTGTAGCGGAGTTATGCAGCCGGTGAGATTCTCGGCAAACTCGATGGTTGCGCGGTGGGTTGCCACATAGTCGTCGAGCGACGGCGACTCGACAAAGGGAATTGCATCGAGCGCGGCAGTGATAGTGTCGTAGATTGCCGGGAACGAGATTTTTTCTTCAAGAAAAGCTCGGACGGCGACCTCATTGGCAGCATTGATGATGCAAGCCGAGTTGCCTCCGCGGTTGAGAGCGTAAGGCGCGAGCGTCAGACACGGGAATTTTTCGGCATCGGGCTTCTCGAATGTCAGTTGTGCATAGTCGGAGAGCGAGAGAGGACGTTCGGAGGCGGGGAGACGACCGGCATCGCCGAGCGCATAGCGAATCGGGAGGCGCATATCGGGGACTCCGAGCTGAGCCTTGACCGCGCCGTCAATAAATTCGACCATCGAGTGGACAATTGACTGCGGATGAACCACGGCTTCAATCTTGTCGGGGGTCACATCGAAGAGCCAACGCGCCTCGATGATTTCAAACGCCTTGTTGAGCATCGTAGCCGAATCGATGGTAATTTTCGCGCCCATGTTCCAACGCGGATGACGCAAAGCCTGAGCCGGGCCGACTTTGGCAATTTCTTCGCGTGAGAATGTGCGGAACGGGCCTCCGGAAGCCGTGATGATAAGTTTGCTGACGGTGTTTCGATCCTCACCGACGAGACACTGATAGATTGCCGAGTGCTCGGAATCGACCGGAATGATACGCACTGGAGATTCGGCAAGCAGACGAGTGATGAGTTCGCCGGCGACGACGAGAGTTTCCTTGTTGGCAAGAGCAATCTGCTTGCCGCTGCGGATGGCGCGGATAGTGGGGAGCAAACCACTGTAACCGACGGTTGCCGTCACCACCGTGTCGAAATCCGGACGCTCCATCGCGTCGGCAAGAGCCTCGTTGCCGGCAGCCGTCTCGATTCCGAGAGGAGCGAGAGCGTCGTGCAGACGGGCATATTTCGACTCGTCGGCTATGATTGCAAGAGCCGGGCGAAACTTTTCAGCCTGACTGATGAGCTGGTCGACGTTTGTCCCTGCGGCGAGGACTGTCGCTTTAAAACGATCGGGAAAATGCGAGATGACGTCGAGCGTCTGTGTGCCGATCGACCCCGTCGAGCCGAGGATTGCTATATTGTGTGGCATAGTTATTGATTCTATGAAATTGGAGAGTATTTGTTGCTTTCAGGTTCAGAATGAACACTTTCTGTTTAAGAACTGCAAAAATACGGAAAAATCCTCAGTTTGGCACGGTTTTTGCGGAAATAATAATTAAATTTGCACCTCTACGAAACCGCTTCAACATGAATCATCAAATAGATATATCCAAGGACATCGAGCGTCTGCTCTCTCAACGCCGAATCAACGACGCCCTTGATTTGATCGACAATGCAGCCGCTACGCTCGGCGCAGTCCCCGAACTGCGGGCGACCACGTCGCGCCTGCGCGAAAGCTACGGCTTCATGACTCTCTATGCCCTCAAAGGTATGCCCGATCCGGCTCGTCCGGAACTTTACGCCGGGATTCTTGCCGAAATCAGAGGCCTTGCCGACGAGCTTCATCGACGGTCACGCATCGAAGATGTCCCCACCCTCTATTTCAACACTCTCCGCTATCAGCAAACCCGTCAGGATTTGAACCTCGCGACTCTTCTCGACGAATATCGCCGTGTCAACCGCCGCCTCCAAATGGCATTGCTGACCGAAGACGCTGAAAAAGCAGGCAAAGAGGCTACAATCCGTGCCGAAGAAGTTGAAAAGCTGATTTTCAACCGCATTTGGACCACATATCCGCTCTCGGTCGACGACACTGCGTCGATTGGCGGTCTGCTGACCGACATTTCGCTGCCGAGTCATTTCAAGCAGCTTTGCGTGGCGGCTCTGATGCTCGGACAACTCGAATACCCCGACGAAAAACGTCTGCGACTGCTGATGGATGCCTACACGTCGGACGACGCCGGGATTTCCGTGCGCGCGCTCTGCGCCATACTTATTATAATGTCGGTGCAGCGCGACCGTCCGTTCTCTCCGTCGCTCACCCATAGGTTCGAGTCGCTGCGCGAGGATTCACGTTGGGCGGCAGATGTCAAAATGTCACTCATGCAGTTTATCCGTGCGCGTGACACCGAGAGAATCGGGCGCAAACTGACCGACGAGGTTATCCCCGAAATGATGAAACTGCGCCCCGAGCTTGAAAAACTCGGCAACAAACCGCTCGATCCGGAATCAATCGAGGAAAATCCGGAATGGGCGGAGCTGCTCGACAAGTCGGGCATCACTGATAAGCTCAAAGAACTTCATGAAATTCAGGAAGACGGCGGCGATGTCATGATGGTGACGTTCAGCAACCTCAAAACCTTCCCGTTTTTCAACGAAATATCCAACTGGTTTCTACCGTTCCACACGTCGCACTCGTCGATTGCTTACAGCAACGATGCGTCGGTCAGAATGCTCGCCGAAGTGATCGACTCCGCGCCACTCTTCTGCAACAGTGACAAATATTCGATCATCCTCTCGCTCTCGCAAGTCCCCGACTCGCAGAAACAGATGATGGCGTCGCAGCTCAACGCTCACTCCGCTCAAATGGCTGCCATGAGTTTCGGCGACACTGACACGACGTCTGACAAGGGGCGCGAACGAATTGCCGGAAAATTCGTCCAAGACATCTACCGATTCTTCCGACTCTTCCGCCGCAAAGGTGAGTTTGCCGACCCGTTTGCGACCACGCTCAACCTCGTGACCATTCCGCTGCTGTCAGATGTCTTTGACGACCCTGACACCCTCATGCTCGTCGGTGAGTTCTACTTCAAACACAAGCACTATGCCGACGCTTTCGACATCTTCTCGCAACTTGCCGAAAAACTCCCCCCGACAGCGCAACTCTTTCAGAAGATGGGCTACTGTATGCAGATGCTCGGAGCGGTCGACAAGGCGGTGACATTCTACGAGCAAAGCGAGCTGCTTAACTCCGCCAGCCGATGGACTGTCAAACGGCTCGCAATCTGCCATCGCAATCTGCGTCATTGGACGGAAGCCATCGGTTACTACTCGCGTCTTGCCGAAGCCGACCCCGACGACTCAAACATCGCGCTCAATCTTGCTCTGTGTCACCTCGAAGCAGGTCATCACGACGAAGCCGCCAAATTGCTCTATAAAGTCGAATTCCTGCAAGGCGAATCCGACCGTTCGTCGCGTCCGCTCGTCAGATGCGCACTCTTGATTGGCGACATTGAGAAAGCCCGCAAATATTCCGCGGCAGTTTTGTCGCGCACACCGACCGCTGCCGACTTTCTCTTTGCCGGACACATCGAAATCCTCTCCGGAAATCTCGACAAAGCCGTCGATCGTTACGCCGCCGCTATTGCTGCCGGCTATCCCGACATCACAGACTTTATCAAAACTCTGAAATCCGACATCAAGGTCTACGGCGACGGGATGGCTCGACTCGACTCGCTCTCTTGGGGGTTGATTCTCGACGAATCGATTCGCCGGGCTGCCGCGCTCAAAGCCTGAACCGAAGTCGGAGGAGGATAGTTTCACTCGTAAAACCAATCAATTCACACTCATACGAATCAATTCATGCGTAAAATCCTATTATCGGCTCTTGCCGCTACAAGTATTATGATTCAAGCTCAAAATCCGTTTTTCAATGAGTTTAAGTCGACTCCTCACGGGGTCGTGCCGTTCGACAAGATAACGTTCACCGACTACGAGCCCGCAATCGACCGCGGAATCAAGCTCGGACTTGAAGCCGTCGATGCAATTGTCAACAATCCCGAGGCCCCGACGTTTGAAAACACCATCGTTGCGCTCGAACGCGCCGACGGCGACCTCAACCGCGTCCTTATGGTCTTCGAACCGTTGCTCTCCGCCCTCAGCGACGACCGGATGATGGAACTGTCAATGTCTATCACCCCTCGCCTGTCGGACTACTCGACATCGGTTTCTCTCAACGAAGGTTTGTGGAAGCGCGTCAAATATGTCTATGACAATCGCGACAAATTCAATCTCGACAACGAAGACCAAATGCTGCTCAAACGCACCTACGAATCGTTTGTCCGCAGCGGTGCGCTGCTCGAAGGTGCCGATCGCGAAACTTACTCGACTCTTTCAAGCCGTCTGAGCGAACTGACTACGCGCTTCGGCCAAAACGTGCTTAAAGAGGTGAACACCTACGAAATCTGGCTTGGAGCCGATGACCTTGCCGGTCTGCCCGAAAGTTCCGTCGAAGCAGCTGCCCTTGCCGCTCGCGAAAAGGGTCGCGAGGGAGAATTTCTCTTCACTCTCGACCAACCGGTCTACATGGCATTCATGAAATACAGCCAACGTCGCGACCTCCGCGAAAAAATGTATCGACTCTACACCGGTCGCAACATCAAGGGCGAATACAACAATCTCCCGATCATGAAAGAGATTGCCGAAACCCGAATGAAGATTGCCAACCTCCTCGGCTACCCGACCTATGCTCACTATGCCCTCGAAAAGACGATGGCTAAGACTCCCGACAAGGTCTATGAACTCCTCCACTCGCTCCGCGATGCCTATCTGCCCGCTCAGAAAAAGGAATTCAAAGAACTCGCCGACTATGCAGCGTCGATCGAAGGCAAGGCTATTGAAATCAAGCCGTGGGATTACAGCTACTATGCCAACAAGCTGAAAAACGCCAAATATGCCTACGACGAGGAGAAACTTCGTCCGTATTTCGAGCTCAACAACGTCATCGACGGCGTGTTCGGACTCGCTACCAAGCTCTATGGACTTAAATTCGTCAAAAATACCGACATCCCCGTCTATCACCCCGATGTCAATGCCTACGAGGTCATGGATCGCGACGGCTCGTTTGTCGGCATCATCTACACCGACTTCTTCCCTCGCGCAAGCAAACGCCCCGGAGCTTGGATGACGGAGTTCAAATGTCAGGAAATCGACGCCGACGGCAAGATGGTGCGCCCCCACGTGACTATTGTCATGAACTTCACCAAACCAACAGGCTCGAAACCGTCGCTCCTTACTCCGTATGAAGTCGAGACGTTCCTCCACGAGTTCGGTCACGCTCTCCACGGTCTGCTCGCCAACACTCACTACGCTTCGCTGTCGGGCACCAATGTGCTCCGCGACTTCGTAGAACTCCCGTCGCAGTTCAATGAAAACTATCTGACCGAAAAAGAATTTCTCGACGGTTTTGCCCGCCACTATCAGACCGGCGAAGCAATCCCCGAAGAGCTCGTCGATCAAATCATCAGTTCATCGCAATTCGGAGCTGCCTACGCTTGTCTGCGTCAGTTGAACTTCGGTCTCATCGATATGGCTTGGCACAGCATCACTTCGCCCGTCGACGATCCCGAAGCCTTTGAACGCGAAGCTGGCGAATCGGTGGCGATGTTTGCCCCGATTTCCGGATCAGTCACCGGTAGCACTTTCTCCCACATCTTTGCCGGAGGTTATGCAGCAGGCTATTACAGCTACAAATGGGCGGAAGTTCTCGATGCCGATGCCTTTGCTCACTTCAAAGAGCACGGTATCTTTGACCGCGCAACCGCCGACTCTTTCCGTGAGAACGTCCTCACTCGTGGCGGCACGGAAGCTCCCGATGTCCTCTATCGTCGCTTCCGCGGCAAAGATGCGTCGATCGACGCGCTGCTCCAACGCGACGGCATCGCTCCCTCCTCAACCGGCAAGCTTCCCATTCCCCAAGATAAGTAAGAGAGTCCTTACATATACCCAATAAAATTTGCGCGAGACGATTGAACTGACATTCATCGCCTCGCGCATTTTCTATTCTCCTCTCCGTCGATCAATGATATGATCGGGAGGATTATTTTCGGGTTCTATCGTTGTCTTATTTCTTGTCTTTCGGCAAGATGAGATTCAAAATAATTGCCAGCAAGAACACGACTGCCACACAGTTGTCGCCAAAGACTGTCTGAACCATCTGCGGGAAGACTTTGAACATTCCCGTCGCCTGTGTGAAACCAAGCCCGACGCTGAGCGACATGCTCACCAAAATCATGTTGCGATTCGAGAAACCGCATCTTGCGACCATGCCGAAGCCGGCAAACAGTATCGAGCCGAACATCATGATTGTGCAACCGCCAAGCACGGCTTGCGGTATAGAAGTGAGCACTACTCCAATCGCGGGCACGAAGCCGCTCAGAAGCATCAGGAAGGCTCCCATGCCAATGGCAAAGCGGTTTATAACTTTCGAGATGCTGATCAGTCCGACGTTCTGGGAGAAGGAGGTGATAGGCGTGCAGCCAAGCAGACCTGCCACCGAGCTAACAAAGCCGTCGCAAGCCACAGCGCGTCCGAGTTCCTCTTTCTTGACATCGCGTCCGAGTGCGCTCGAGCAGAGCACCGATGCGTCGCCGATGGTCTCGGTTGCCGATACCATATAGATGCACACTACCGCTAATATTGCGTCGAGACGAAATTCGGGGGTGAAGGGCATAAACGTGGGGAGTGCGACGACTCCGACGCTGCTCAATGCCGAGAAATCGACCATGCCCATGCAGAGCGAAAGAATGTAGCCGACGACCAAGCCGACCAACACCGACAATGCGCGCAATAGACCCTTGCCGAATATCATCACGAGCAGACAGGTGAACAATGTCACCGAGCCTACAATCCAATTGTTAAGACTTCCGAAATCTTCCGCGCCCTGACCGCCGGCAAAGCTGTTTGCTCCGATGGGAAGCAGAGAAAAGCCGATGGCTGTAACCACGGTGGCTGCGACCTCGGGCGAGATCAAGCGTGTCCAATATTTAGGGAACAATCCCAACAAGCCTTCCACGAGACCGCCCAAAATAACGGCTCCGATAAGGACTCCCATGCCTTGGGAGGTGGCGATGGCAATGGCGAGCGAGAGGAAGGTGAAACTGATACCCATCACGATCGGCAGACGCGAGCCGATGCGCCACACGGGATAGAGTTGCACCAATGTGCCGATACCGGCGATAATCATACAGTTTTGCACTAATGCCGAGCTGAGCTCGCGTGGCAAGCCTACGACATTTGCCAAAATGATGATCGGGGTGATGTTGGCAACAAACATTGCCAATATGTGCTGGAGTCCGAACGGGAGTGCTTTCAGCACCGGTATCCGTCCGTCGAGTTTATAGACGGTGTCGTTGCCCGTCTTGATTTTGCTGCTCATTGTCGGAAAATAATTTCTTGTTTCTCATAGTCCATCGACTCGATGATTGCAATGGATTCAAGATGATAGCCCTCTTCGCGAAGCATACGTCCGCCCTGCTGCTGTCCTTTTTCGATGGCGATACCCAATCCGACCACTTTTCCGCCGGCTTGATGCACGATGTCGATCAGAGCTTTCGAAGCCTGTCCGTCGGCAAGGAAATCGTCAACGATGAGCACTTTGTCGTCGGCAGTGAGGTAGGGACGCGACACAAACACATTGTTTGAACGCTTGTGGGTGAACGAATATGCCGTCGAGACATACTTGTCGTCGGTGCTGTTGGCTGTTTCGCCCTTCTTGGCAAACACCACGGGCACATCGTAAAGGTCGCCCAACAATGTGGCAATGGCTATGCCGCTTGCCTCAATGGTGAGAATCTTGTTGACTTCTTCACCACGGAAACGACGCTTGATTTCGTAGGCAATCTGACGAATGATGTCCACATCAATCTGATGATTGAGAAAATTGTCAACTTTCAGAATGTTACCCTCCTTGATGATGCCGTCTTCAAGGATCTTTTCTTCTAAGAAATTCATGGGCTTAATTAGTAGTTATGAGTTATAAATTAAATTTCACTGCCAAAGTTGGATTCACGTAAAAACGAGTGTCGGTGTTTCCGGTTGGATAGATGAAATTGCTCGAAAACTCCCACTCTGTGCCAATCGAAAACGACTTGCTGAAATTGTACCACAACTGCGGTTCGGTGAGGAAGACAACGCCTTTTTTCTGACCGTCGGCATCCCACTCGGGGATATAGCCCGTCCACAAGTCGGCAAAGCCTGCAAATGTCCACTTACCGCTGCCAAAAGTCAAGCCCCACACGCCTGTGAGTTGGACTCCCGACAATGCTTTATTGCCTCCACCCTTCAAACATTGCTTATACATCAACTGTACGCTCCATGTTTTTGAGAAGTCGGCTGAATGTCCGTTGTAAGCCGGACCGATGAGAAACGCATTCTGAAAACTTCCGTAGAGATTTATTCCCCCGTCAAACTCCAAATGTGCCGAAAACGGTGAGCTTTTGCCCAAGTTAAATTCACGGCTGATTTCGGTGTAAGCACAATTTGAACCTCCCTTGCGAATGTCAAAGTCAACAAAATAATACCACGACCCCAAATTGTCGGCTTTAAACGCCTCATAGGTCAAAGTTACTTTCTGACGGTCGGCTTGCTCCGATGAATAGAGGTCGCGTCCGAAATCATAGTGCAACTGCACGTTCTGAGCCGCCACTCTTGTTGACAACAACGTCACTGCCAACAAGAAACACACTCGCAGACAGATTTTCAAATTCGATATTTTCGACATGATAATGTTGGATGTTAAAATATTTCACAAAGGTAAGAATAACTCACCGATTGTAACATCTTTTGAGTAAGTCTTTAAATAATGTTAACACCTCATCCCCACCCCAACTTCTTGCCGCTCCGATTCTCAAACATTAATATCCGGCATCTAACACGCACATTTTTCAACAACTTAAACTTAAACATTTCACCGACGGAGTCGTAATAAATACATAAAAAAATTGAGAACCGGCAATGTTTGCTGATTCTCAATCAAAATGTCGGGGTGAGAAG
>CAZCCI010000031.1:0-30030 GCA_964497255.1 uncultured Staphylococcus sp. | reverse complement strand
ATTTAAACAGCTTTTTATTTTAATTATAACTAAATTTGTTGAGTCAATTATAAAACAAATAAAAATCTCATTACAAATGAAAGTACTTCTGATAAACGGTAGCCCTCGTCGAGAGGGAAACACCAATAGAGCTCTGACGGAGGTTGCAAATCAACTCAAAAATCGTGGTATTGAATCCAAAATACTATGGATTGGAGTAAAACCCATCCAAGGATGCGTGTTCTGCAATCAATGTCTCTCATCGGGCCGATGTGCAATCAATGACAATCTTTACAATGAAGTCAGAATGGAATTGGAGACATCCGACGCTCTTATTGTAGGCTCTCCAACATTCTACGGTGGACCTAACGGATCACTTTGTGCACTCCTCGATCGACTTTTCTACTCGTCGCAACAACATCTACAAAATAAAGTTTGGGCAGCTCTGACCGTATGTTTCAGAGGTGGATCTACGACGGCTTTTCAGCGATTGAACATGTATGCCGATATGAGCAACATGATTCATGCCACATCCCAATATTGGAATTTTGCATTTGGATTCAAACCCGGCGAAGTCGAAAACGATACTTTTGGTATGCAAACAATGCGAACCCTTGCCGACAATGTTGCGTGGTTGTTGAAATGTAGTGCCGAACGAAAACATGAGATTGAAGCCTGTCGCACGACAGCTGAACGCCCCGAATAAAAAAATTATGAAAAATGGCTCAAATGAGTCATTTTTTTTTCAAAAAAATGAGAGAACTTCACAGCCCCCTCATCACATTTTAACCTAACTTTTTAGTTGACTTTGTGTTATGCGTTGCTTTGATGATATAAAAACATTCGAATGACCATTAAGTCTTCACAAAGTTATGAAACATCTTCCAAACTACCCCCCCCGATAGTTAAATTATGTTAAACCGATCAATTCTCATTGCTTTTTGACAGAGGGTGTCTCACGAATTGCGACACGTCTGAACTATCTTTGCAGTGTGAATACGTCAAGCCAATCGAGCGGGTTCAGCTTAAATAGCTGGAAACTGCCCGATAGTCGTATGTCTTTTGAAAAAATAATAGAGAAATTTACGAAAAGTATATAAACAAAGATGAGAGAACTTCACAGCCCCCTCACCACATTTAACCTAACTTTTTAGTTGACTTTGTGTTATGCGTTGCTTTGATAGTAGCTATAAGCCTCTGACGTTAAGCTGATGCAAAGGTAATAAGTATTTGCAATATTCCACCCCCCCAATAGGTTAATATATGTTAAATAATATATAAATCAAGGCTATTTGCCAAAAAATATAGTGTAAAATTAAAATTTTTTACTTCCTACTCATAGCAAAACCCTTTGTAACCGTATTGTAACCGTCAAACTATTGTCCGTTGTATTTATTTTGTTATTTAGGGCGGTCGTATGAAAATTGGTCGGAAAATATTTCAGTTGTTTCAAATATTTATTTTACATTTGTAGTTGGTAAGATTTACCAATCTAACCCAAGATTCTTATCTTAATCCCCCTACTCCTCAATTTAGTCAAAAGAAATGAATAAAATCTCGGCAACAATTCTTGCATTCAATGAAGAGAGACACATCGGAGTCTGTCTGGAATCGTTGCGTGATGTCGCAGATGAAATCATAGTGGTTGATTCGGGATCGACAGATCGGACGGTTGAAATTTGTGAGAAATTCGGTTGCAAGGTCTGCACACGAAAGTTTGACGGATTCGGAGCGCAGCGACAGTATGCCACATCGCTGACCACTCATCAATACGTCTTGTCGGTCGACGCCGACGAGAGTCTGTCGCCCGCCCTTCAAGAATCCATCAAGCAATTGAAGGCTGAGGGTTTCAGCCACAGGGTCTACGGGATGTCGCGACTGAATTTTTATTGCGGAATCCCGGTGAAACGTTGCGGATGGTATCCCGACAAGCAGATTCGTCTGTTCAACAAGCGTTACGCCAACTGGAATTTGCGCGATTTGTCGGAGAAAGTCATTTTCCGCGACTCTGTCCGTCCGGAGTTTATCGACGGCGACATCTTCCACAACAGTTGCGACACTCGCGAGCAATATCAGAAGATAGTAGTCTCACATGCAGCAATAAAAGCCAAGGTTCTCGCGGCAAAGGATGAGGAGATCGGTTCGCTGTCGCCGTTTATCCACGGAGTTAAAGCCCTCTGGAACTGTCTCGTCACCGACGGCGGACTGTTTGAAGGGCGTGTCGGGCGTGAAATCGCCATGCAGTCATATCGCTCCGAGTTTATTGCCTACAAAACTGCTCGTAAACTTAAAAAGAGCTATGCACAAAGCGGCAACAAACACGATTGACACTGCCGAAGCGCAGTCAACCGACGGAAGCAGCTTCACTCTGCGCGCCGTTGAGATTCGCGATGCCGTCGACATTGCGGATATTTATAATCATTACATTGAAAACACCACCGTTTCGTTTGAAACCGAGACGCTTACAGCCGGGCAAATGGCTGAGCGCATCGGCCGATTGATTGACGGCGGCTACCCATATTTCGTCGTCGAGACTGCCGACGGACGGATTGCAGGCTACTGCTATGCCCATGAGTGGAAAGAGCGAGCTGCCTACTCGCTGACGTGGGAGACCACTGTCTATCTGCGTCGGTCGATGGAATCTCGCGGATTAGGGCGGATGTTGATGAGTCGGCTCGTCGAAGCCTGCCGCCAACGCGGATGTCGCGTCTTGATAGCCTGCATCACGGGCGAAAACACTGCCAGTCGGAAATTTCACGAGTCGATTGGTTTCGTCAAAGTCTCCGACTTCAAGGGCGTAGGCTATAAATTCGGTCGTCGCCTCGACGTCGTTGACTACGAACTCGAATTGTTGTCGTAGTCCAAACTTATTCCTCTTTCAGCAATCTGAACGTCATTCGATGGATTGGCGACGGGCCGATTTCGGCTATTGCAGCGCGGTGGTCGCGCGTCGGATAGCCCTTGTTGACCTCCCAATTGTAGCCCGGATACTCCTTGGCGGCTTTTTCCATGAAGTCGTCGCGATAAGTCTTTGCGAGAACCGACGCAGCTGCAATGTTGCCAAACTTCCCGTCGCCTTTGACCACGGTCGTGTGTGGAATATCCTTGTAGGGTTTGAAACGGTTGCCATCGACGGCGATTGCACCCGGCGTGACCGAAAGTTTGTCGAGAGCACGGTGCATGGCGAGAATCGAAGCGTTGAGAATGTTGATAGAGTCAATCTCGGCGTGGTCACACGACGCTACCGCCCACGCAACCGCATCGCGCTCGATAATCGGACGGAGAGCATTGCGTTGAGCCGCCGTGAGTTTCTTTGAATCGTTGAGAAGTTCGTTGGTGTAGCCGTCGGGGAGAATCACAGCTGCTGCAAACACCGGTCCGGCGAGACATCCGCGCCCGGCTTCATCACAGCCGGCTTCGAGGATAAACGGGGTGGTCGATGACGGAAGAAACGGCATTTTTTTTTCTATTCTTTAAATCGAGTTATAGTAATATGTGTGTGTGGAATGGTAGCGTTTTGGGGTCACATATCCAAAAATCCGTAGCCGATGCCGGAGCGATTGACAATGTTTTGCCCGTAGCTGCCGAGTTTTTTGCGCAAGCGTGAGATGTTGACATCTATCACTCGCGGATTCTTCATATCCTCATCGAGCCAAACGTCGGTCAGCAACTCTTGGCGGCTGAACAGCTTGTTGCGCGAACTCATGAGCCGGAAGAGGAGCGAAAACTCGTTGGGCGACAGCGCGACACTCTCGCCGTCGATTATCAGACTGTGTTTTTCCGAATTGAGGAGCATCGTGCGATACTCGATGGCACACGGAGTGACAATCGGCTCGAAATTTCGGTGGCGACGCAACATCGAGCGAGCTCTGGCAATAAATTCTCGCAACGAAAACGGCTTCACGATATAGTCGTCGGCACCCGAATTGAGCGCGGCAACGATTGAATTTTCACTGTCGACCTTCGAGCAGACCACAATCGGAATCTCGCTCGTCGAAGCGTCTGACTTCAACCGTCGAAGCAATTCAAAACCGTCGACATCTCCCGGAAGACTTATTTCAGTGATGACGAGGTCGATCGGCTCGGCACTCATCGCGAGAGCATCTTCCGCAAACCTGACGGTCACGACTCGATAACCTTCGCGTTGAAGAGAGTCTTCAATCAGTGAAGATATGATTTCATCGTCGTCGACAATCAAAACAAATGGTGTTGCTTTTGTTTTTAAAATGCTCACGAAATAAGGCAGTGTTAGGATCTGTTAGGATATATGAAGCGGATGATATTTACAGGTAAAAATCATCTCTTGTTGCAAAATTAAGGAATATTTGTCAAAAAAATAACTTTGTAACCAAATTGTGAAGATTTTGTCTTTGATTTGTAAAAATCGGGCAAAAAAATAGGACTACATTTTTAATCGAAAAAATTAATCCCGCAGCCGCGTTCCTTCCAACGAAAGGAGCGTTTTTTGTTTTTTATAGGGTCACACAAATAAAAAAATCCCCCCGACCGTTTCACTCACATTTAAATGAACGTGGAAACGATCGGGGGGGTAGTGAAATAGTTATGCGAGAGAGATAGATAGAAATTGCGGTCGGGGGTGGAGAGGGGAGAGTGAGGGCGGAAAATTATTGTTCGGGGACATAGATGATGTCGCCGTTTTCGAGCTCGTAGGCGATGCCGACGCGCTTGCCCTTGTTTGCCGACGACGACGGGTCATTGTTGTTCTCCGACGGTGTGTAGCGGTTGATTTTCTCACCCTCTTTGGTAATAATCTCCATGTTGTCCTTGCCGGGATTCTTGACCATGGTAAAATCCTCTTGCGAAAGCATTTCGGTCATGTTGTAGCGGCTGACGAGGGCCACCATCAGGGCTACGGCAAAGACCATGGCTACGTCAAAGAGGTTGCTGACCACGCTCATCGGGTCGCTGTCCTCGCCGCCGTTGCGGAGGAGTGAACGTCGGCGTCTCATTGGCGGGTGGGATTTGATTGATGTTTGACAATGTCGGCGAGATATTCGAGCATTGACAACTCTTTGAGAGCCCAACGCTCTTTCATCATCTGAGTGAGGAAGCCGATTGCGCTGACGACGAGACCGACCACGGTTGTGGCAAACGCCACTTGCATATTGTAAGCCATCGAAGCGATGTCGCCGGTCGAGAGACCGACGAGCGCGGGGCCCATCGGGATAAGAGTGCCCATCAGACCGAGAATCGGGCCCATTTTGGTCAATACTTTTGACGAGGAGATGTCCTTGTCGGCTTCAATCTCGAAATCCGACAGCAGGAGGTCGATTTTAGCCGCATTGTCGGCGGTGGCAATGATTTTCTTGACATAGACGCTCATGACGGAGTCGGACTTCTCGGGGAGTGAGGCGGTGAACTCACCCAACGTCTCGGGTGTCAGCGACTCTATTTTCTTGTAGAACACGGCTGAAGTCTTGGTCTTCTGTAAGTATTTGCCGAAAAACACCCCGATCAGGATGATAGCACGGATGAAGAAGAAGATAAGCAACACGATGACCGGGACGAGCAGTCCGGTTGAAATCCAGTAGAGGATGTCGGATATAAGATTCATTTCAGTTTGGATATTTGTTTGTTGGTTAAGTATTTGTTTAAAAACAGTCCGGCGACGGCACCGGCGACGATGATGGCGACCACGCCCGCCAATGCGCTCCATTCGACGGAGTCGATCCCGACGGCGGCAGTCTGACCGTTGACAGTCGCAACGATTCCGAGCGCGGCGGTCAGAAGATTGACCATGAAGATGAGTTCAAGTCGGATGTCGGTCTCGGGCAGGAGATATTTGAACCCGAACGCCGCCAACGGCAAGCCGATAGCAATCGCGGCGGCAAGACATCTGCCGGTCAGATTGAAGTCGACGCCCGTCATCGAGAAAATCAGCTCGGTCTGCGCAGCAAACAGTATCGGGAATATCAGCAGCCCCGGAAACCACAGACAAATCTGTCGGACTGTCGACTCGCTTCGGCTCAGCTTCACGCTGAGATTTTTAGCCGAGAGGATGCAGAAGCAGATTTGAAACGCCACGTCGATTGTCAGCCACACTGAAGTGTCGAGCATCAGAGCCGGTTGAGCGAGCCAGTCGGCAATCTGAGTCTTTGACTGAGTGGTAGCCGCCTCCGTGGTCGCGACGACGAATATCGCTGCCGCAAGACTGAGGACTACCTGCCCGATAGGCTTATGGAAGGTCAGTTTCAACAAGAAGCTGAAACCGACCGTCAACATTATGATGATAACTGCTATTTCCATTATTCCTCCGAGACAGTTTTGCGGCGACGGTGACGAATCAGAGCGATAAGCCCGACGATGGCAATGACTACGGCTGCGGCAACGAGCAAACCGTTGATGCGGTTGGTCGTCGTCGCCGTTTGGTTGAGATTCTCGCGTTTCATGACCATCCCGTCGGCATCCGATGCCGACGATATGGCTTCGGCTCTGACCTGAGCAACCGATCGGTTATAAGCCTGAGCCGACTGCTTGGAGACTTTCGACGAGATAAACTCACGCAGTTTGGCATTGTCGCAGACGAAACCCGAGCAAGCCGCACCGTATTTGTCGACCACATCGGTGTGGAGGTTTGCAATCGCCTCGACCTGTTCGGGCGAAGCGTCCCACATACCCTTGCGGACGGTTTCGAGCATCACTGCCGTCATCTCCTGAATGGCGGCAGGGTTTGTCGACGTGAAAAACTCCTTGACCCCGAGATTATTTTTGTCGGAGATATACGTGTCGTAGATGTCGTCCCAAAGCTCATTGTCGATGACATCGGGCTTCATGACGTTCCAGCCGTAGGTGTTGTTGACCACATCGGCAATCGCAGCCGCATCGCCTGCCCCACCCTTCATTTTCTCTTTGATATACGACGGATTGAGAATCGTCGTACGGCTTTCGACACCGATAGCCTCTTTGACCTCCTGCATACGCACACGATTGCGGTTGCGGTAGTCGCTCAGATAGGCTTCCGGATCTTTGCCCGTGACGTTGCGCACGGCGAGATTCATGCCGCCCATAAATTCATAGACGTGGTCGAGGCTCAGCGCACCCCAAGTGTTGCTCTGGCGGGGCTGAACAACGACATCGGTGCGTGTCAACGCCGCTTCAAACGCAAAGTCGCGTTGGCGTTCCCAATCGCTTTCGCTGCCATACATTGCCCCCATATTATTGATATAGGCGGCTGAGATTTCGCTTTCGTCCTCCCAGCGGTCGCCGGCATTGACCATCGACTGAATACCGCTGCCATAGTTGCCGTTGACACCGCCGAAGACGCGGGCGGTCGACAGCTCGCGAGCCTCTTTCGGGCTGACTCCTTTGTCGACGAGGTGGCGTTCGGACTCGACGACTCCCTCCGCTACGTAGTTGGGATACTTATCGTCGGTCGACTCGGCAGCCATTTTGACGGCGCGGCTGATGAGAAACAGGCGTGACGCGGCAAGGTCGCGAAGCTGTCCTGACGTTTGAACCACCACGTCGATGCGCGGGCGACCGAGCTCCTCGGAGGGTATCAATTTCAGATCTGTCACACGGCCGAACGGGTCGCGGACGGGCTCTACGCCAAGCATATAGAGCACTTGGGCTATCGTTGCGCCCTCAGTCTCGATAAACTCGCTGCTCCAAAGCGTGTAGCTCACCTTTCGAGGGATAGAGTCGCCGTGAGCTTTGCGATACATATCGATAGTCCCGTCGGCAAGCTCCTTACCCTTCTCCCAAGCGACAGCCGACGGCGTTTCCTCGGCGTTGACGGCAAACATATTGCGTCCGGTCGGGAGAATCAGAGGGTTCAACACCGGGTCGCCGCCCGACGTCGGGGCAATGAAACCGCCGTTGAGCGCGTTGACCACCGACGCGAGTTCAGCCTCGGGGCTTTCGCACAGAGCCTTGCGATAGTTATCGATGTTGCGCAGAGTTCGCTCCACTTCGCCGACAGCGATTGCAAAGTCGATTTCCTCGGCTGAAAGCTCTTGACGCATCATCATTCCGCCCGACTTGCCGTGACCGCCCGTCGGCGAGAGAGATTTTTTCTTCATAGCCATCTCCATCTTCTTGATAGCCTCCTCATCGGCACCCATTTTGCGCGCCATAGCGAGAGCCTTCTCAGCCGACATACCCGGGAGCATCTTGTGGCCGTGACCCGATGACGAGGGTTTGCGCTCCGAGATTTTTGAAGTCGACTGTTTGGCGGCAGGCATCATTGCGCCCATCACCATCATGCGCGAGAGCATATCCTTAGACCCCTCGATAGAGCTTTGGATGCGTCGCGCGCTGTCAAGCTCGTAGAGAGTGATTCCGGCAGTGGCGCAGATCATCTCATCGTCGACAGCCTTGGCAGAGCTGACGAGTCGGCGGGCTTGCTCACGATAGCGGCGGATGTCGCCGCCTTTGAGCTTTTGCAGACTGTAAGCAATCGGATCGACAGTCATGGCTTCGACGGTCGATTGGATATGGGTTGAGGAGTATGGGACACCCATGACATAGAGCGCACCGGTGATTTTCTCGTTGGCAAGCTCCTCGGCGAAATTCTCGATTCGGGCAATATCCTCGCCGCTCAGAGGAGCAACGCTGTCGATGCGGAGCTCGCGGTGGATACCGAGTTCGAGAGTATATTTCTTGACAAGTTTTGACGTGCGCAGCGAATCGGCAGGAGTTTTCGACTGATTGTAGCCGTTGATAGCGTCCGAGAGATTCTTATAGATACCGCGGACATTGCTCTCCATGAACGGCGGAGTCAGATAGTTGATGATTCCGGCATAGCTGCGACGCTTTGCAATCATTGCCTCGCCGACGTTTGACGTAGAGTAGACATAGAAATGCGGCATCGACCCCACGAGGCGATCCGGCCAATCATTGCTGCAGAGAGCCACTTGCTTTCGGGGCGTGAACTCCAACGAACCGTGAGCTCCGAAATGAATCAGCGCGTCAGCCCCGAACCCGTGTTTAGCCCAAAGATAAGCGGCAACATAGTTGTGGGGCGGAGCGGCATCCGTACCGTGGACGATTTTGAAATCGTCGTCGCCGAGTCCGGCAGCCGTCTGCGGGATGAGGACAACGTTGCCGAACCTCAGACGGGCAAGGGCAAGATTGCCATTGTCGTCGCTGAGACCGTGACCGGGAAACTGACCGTCGACCGCATCGACAGCCTCGCGCATCTCCTGAGCAAACGACTGGCTGCACCACCACTTCTCGTAGTCCTCTTTCGAAATTATTTCAGGGCTATTGTTTTTGACAAACGAAGCCTTCGCACCGACGGCATAGCCGTTGAAGACCTTGCCGTTCTCATTGATGAGTTTTTCGAGCGATTTACTGTCGGCGGGCAGATTGCCTACGTTGTAGCCCTCCGAGCGCAGACGGGTCAGCAGATTGAAGAGCGACGGAGCAACCTCCATACCCTCGGCGACGAGAGCATTCTGTCCCGGCCCTTTGAAATAGAAGATTGCAACCCTCTTCTCGCTGTTCGCCTTGCGTTGGAGCGACGTATAGTTATTGACCGTGGCAACGAAATCGTTGAGACGGTCGGGGATAGCCTCGACGTAGGGCAAACCGTCCTCGCCGACGAAGTGGGCAAAGAGAGTGAACGGTCTGATTGCACCGTCGATTTCGGGCGTGACGACGCTTTGCGACAGAAAACCGCCGTTCATACCCATCTTGTCAGCCATCCACTCGTCATAGTCGCGGTTGGCGTTGATCGGGGCAAAGAGAGGGATATTGCGGCTGTCGAGCCAAGCCGTCGTAGCGTCGCCCATTCGACCGTGAGCCATATTGATGACGGCAGCGACGGCTATCGAATCGGCGTGACCCTTGGCTATGAACGATTGGATGACGTTGACGGGATAGACGACGTTGCCGGTCTGTTCGAGACGAGCCACGAGACTGTCGGCGACACCCATTTGTCCGGTCAGAATGATGCGCGGAGCCTTGTCTGAAAACTTGCCGTTGTCTTTGAGCCACCTCTCGTAGTCGGCGACCGACGAGAAGTTAAGATCATCGTTTTCCGACGGATAGTAGAGCAACGACGACGACGAGACGGCGGGGTCGCCGGGCACGTCGGCAAAGAGTCGCTTCCCGTCGATGAATTTGCGGACATATTTCAGCAGGTTGCGATAATTGTTGCGCCCGCCGACAAGATATTGTTTGATAAACTCATAGTCGACCGAATCGACCGAATTTATCTGATTTTGCGGGTTGGTTGCGGCAGTCGTGACGACGGGAGTACCCTCCTCGGCGGCTTTGACAAGCATTTGTCGCTGCTCGTCGGTGATACGAAGTCCCATTCCGTTGACGAAAACCATGTCGTAGCCTCCGGCTGCGTCGAGATTCTCGACCGGAAGCTCGGAAATGTTGACAAACGAATTGTCGTTGGCTCGCGAAATCTGCCCCAAAGTAATCGCCTGATAGTTGACAAAGGCGATGCGGGTCGAAGAAGCGAGACTATTCCACAACAAAATGCCTGCACCGATAACCACGATGCAGACAATAGAAAGAATAATAGTTCGTTTATTACTCATTATATCAATCAGTTGAATCAAAATAAATCATTAATGTCGAGCGACACCCCGACCGACCACGTTCGGCCTGTCGTCGGCGCAGAGTTCCAGTAGTAGACATCCGGTTTATAGTCCAGCAGGTTGTCAACCATCAGATTGACGCTTATGCCCTTGAATATCCGCTGTTGCAAAGTGAACTTCCAAAGCGAATAAGCCCCGTCGGTTTCATATCGGCTGACCGGCTTCGAGAGATAGCGACCGGAGATAGCGGCATAGAGATTATAGTTGCTGCAAATCTGCTTGTCGTAGTCGAGTCGCCACGTCATCGAGTGAGGGCGCGGTTGGGTGAACTGCGAGTCGATGGTCCGATCCTTGTTGTGCATATAATTGTAGCTGACCGATGCATCCACACCGTAGATTGTGCGGTAGCGGGCATTGACATCGACACCCATCACCTTCACGCCGTCCTCATTCATATAGATTGCACCCTCTTCGCGGTCGGCATCGCCGGGATACTCGGCAGTCGTGATTCGGCTGTCATAGTAATTATGATAAGCCGAAAGAGTCAGACTGTAAGAGCCGGACGGCAGGATTCCGCCCTGAATTTGACCGTTGCGTTCGATTGCCACATTGAAATTATGGCTGCGTTCGGGTTTCAGATTCGGATTACCGTAAATCATCTGGATGCCAGCCATGTCGAAACACATATACATTTCTTTGAGCGTCGGAGCGCGGAAGCCGCCGGCGTATGACGCACGAATCGAGAACGGTTTCAGCTTGAACATCGTCGCGAGGCGAGCGGTCAGCGCATTGTTGTCCGACTCCGAGAAATAGTCATCGCGAACGCTCGCAATGACGTTGAACCACGTCGTCGGATTGTAGTCAAACTGCACGAATGCATCGATGCTCGTCTGCGAGTGAGACTCATTGTCGGTAAATTGATATGTCGTGAGGTAGTCGTGCATATAGTCGGCGCCGACGGTCAGCGCATTCGCGCCCCAAAATTTGGTGTAGAGACCGTGGGCAATGTGCTGACGGTTGCTATAATCATGGTCGTGAGTGCGGACATCGTTGACGTAGCGGGCTTTGTCATACCGGTCGTAGGCGTATGACAATTCAAGGTTTTGCGACGGGTCGATTTGCCATACACCGCGCAGACCGCCCGAATAGCCGTGGTAGTGGTCGTCATAATTGGCGCGGTTGCTCTCGCGAGAGAAATATCCTCCGCGGGCAGTCAGACGAAGGTCGTCGGTCACTTTATAGGTGAGACGCTCTTTCAAGTTAAGCGTTTTGCCTCCGAAAATATTCTGAATTTTTGACTCCGTGTCGAAAGCGTCGGTAAGTTTGACGGTCTCGGTCGTTGAATATTGCACGGAAGTGTTTGAACGCCACTTGTTTCGGTTGAAATTGATGTCGCCGCCGCTGCGCCATTCGTGACCGATGCTTCTGTAACGGGAATTGACATTGACGCTCCACGGCTCGTTGCTCTCCTTCGTGATGAGGTTGACGACACCGCCGACAGCGTTCGCACCGTAGAGAGCCGATGATGCGCCCTTTACGATTTCAACCTGTCCGACATTGCCGAGATTGAGGCGATTGTAGTCGACATTGTCCATCGTCTCGCCGGCAAGACGCTCGCCGTCGACGAGAAAGAGGATAGCATTGCCACCGAAACCGCTCATGTTGAGCGACGTTTCCTGACTCATTGCATAGCCGAATTCCAACCCCGGGATTTCTTCGGTCAGAAGATCCTGAATGTTTGTCGCATCGGCCTTTTTGATTTCGTCGGCTGAAATCAGACGGGTGACCACCGGAGCATCTTTGAGAGCTTTGGGAGTTCGTGTCGCAGTGACAACAACTTCGCTCAAAGCCGTCTGGTCGGGAATCATTCTGATGACATTCTCAGTCTTGTCGGCTTGCAAAATATTTGAGTTGTTGACATAGCCGATGAATGTGACATTGACTTTAATCGAATTTTTGTCCTTGACCTGAAACTCGAACTTGCCGTCGGAGTCGGTGACGGTGACTTTGCCCGTGTCACCGATTTTAATCATTGCTCCCGGCATCGGACTTCCGGTTTCATCAAGCACCTTGCCGACAAAATTGCCGGCAAGGGTGGAGAGTGGCGACAGAAGTCCGCTGATCAGAAGTGAAATGTGTAGAAGACTTCTTGACAACATATTACTTAGCTAATAGATGAGACAGTGTGTGTCTCTCTCTCTTATTTTTTTACCGAAGAGAAAGAGCAAATCATAGGCATCGGCATTGCTCCGTATTGGAGATTGAATTTCACCGTGAGAGTATTGTCGGCGAAACTTCCTTGGATAGTGCCCGAATAAGCTTTGCCAGCCTCGGTCGTGCCGCTAAATTCTGTTGCAGCGAGAGTGTAAGTTCCGTCGATACCCGAAACGGCAACATTATTGACACTGATGCCGGGAACTTGCATCGGAGCTTCGCCAAACGATGAAATTTCGATTGCAAGCGTAGCGTCGTCGGTAGCGGTGAGGGTGAAAGTCACGTTTTCAAACACTGATTCAGAGCCCATTACCGAGCAGGTCATATTGTCTGTATATGTTCCGGCAATGCTTTTGGCAGCAGGGAGAGCGGGAGCATCGTCATCGTCGTCGTCAGAGCAAGAGGTGAATGTTGTTGCGCAGCAGAGACAGAGGAGCATTGTAGCAAAGATAGTTTTCAGTACTTTCATAATTCAAGTAGTTTGTTTTGATTGATTGGTTATTTATTTGTTATTACGATATTGCGGATGTTGCGATTGTCGACTCCCGCTGGCAGTCCGTCGTTGAAATCGGCTAATCGGCTCCACGCTTTGTCCGTGAGCCACGCTCTGCCACATCCGTAGGCGACTACCGTGTCGTTGTGCTGTTTTTTTTATTTCGTTTAAAAGTTTAATGTTCTGCTTTTTGACGAGTGCAAAATTAGTCCAACTTCTCGGCGACGACAATACCCTAAAAAAATGAAAAAACCGACTCGTCGGAGTCGGTTTTCAAGCCTGCGAGGGGCTGACGGCGGAGCGATTCACTATTTTTGAGTATTTTTTTTAGTGAATGTCCGGAGTATGAGAGTGTGTCTATAAAATTACTCTTTGAGCAGGTCGGGACGGAGGAGACGGGTGCGAGCGAGAGCTTGCTCATGCTTCCAGTCGTCGATTTTCGCCTTGTGACCTGACAGAAGAATGTCGGGCACCTTCCAGCCGTTGTAGTCAGCCGGACGGGTGTAGACAGGCGGAGCGAGCAGATTGTCTTGATACGAGTCGCTGAGTGCGCTCTGTTCGTCGCCGATTGCGCCGGGAATCAGACGGATGATTGCGTCGGCGATGACCACGGCGGGAATCTCGCCTCCGGTCAGCACATAGTCACCGATTGAAATTTCTTTCGTGATGAGATGCTCGCGAATGCGATAGTCGATGCCTTTGTAGTGACCGCAGAGGATGATGAGGTTTTTGGTAAGCGAGAGCGTGTTGGCCATCGGTTGGTCAAACTGTTCGCCGTCGGGCGACGTGAAAATGACCTCATCGTAGTCGCGTTGAGATTTCAAATCGGCCAATGCGCGGTCGACCGGCTCGATCTGCATGACCATTCCGGCTTCGCCCCCAAAGGGGTAGTCGTCGACTTTGCGATGCTTGTTGGTCGTGTAATCTCTGAGGTTGTGGACCACGATTTCGGCGAGTCCCTTGTCTTGCGCGCGTTTGAGTATCGAGCAATTCAAAGGCGATTCGATCATTTCGGGGAGTACGGTCAGTATGTCGATTCTCATATCGAAAAAATTTTCTCTTTAATATATATGTATATTATATTAGGTATAATTGTCTTATGTTCAGTTAATTTTTGATTTTATTCGCCACGGCGTCGGATAGAGATTGTTGGAGCGGTTACCGATGTTTTTGACGAACCCGAGCGGCCGTCCGGCAAATGTCAGCAACACGAATCCTCGCGGCGTCGATTCGGGGAGCGCGACGGCTTCGCCGGCGAGATAAGCCAAGGCTTCGTCACGGCTGATTTCACACAGCCCGAAAGCGTTGCGGTCGACGACGACGTTGTCGGCGGCGGCTAAGGCGAGTGACTGCGACGGAATCAGGTCGCGCCCCTTGACGTTGCCGATTGAAATTCCTTCGTGGATGACATCGGTCTCGCGCTTGATTTTTTTCAGTAAATCGAGGTGGAGGCGCGGAAATGCGCTGATGCGGTCGTCCTCCATATAGATTTCCATTTGGCTGCGAGCCTCTTCGGTCAGCAAACCTTGGGCTTGTTGCAGCGCAGGGACGTTTTTCTTGTTGTTGCCGCCCTTGTCCTTCTTGACCGAAGTCTTGTCGGGGCGCGGTTCGCCGGGTTTTCGGACCACGGCGACAAACAGCCCTTCGCCGCGCAAGCGTCCGGGCATGAAACGATAGCAGTGGGCTTCGGTGGCGATGCCTCCGGCTATCCCCCACTGCGGGTCGACGGGGATTTCGACCGATTCAGCTCCGTATTCGTCGATGATTCGTTCGATCATCTCCTCGTTTTCGTTGCGGTTGAAGGTGCAAGTGCTGTAAATCAGGCAACCGCCGGGTTTGAGAGCCTGCCAGATGTTGCCGACGATTTCCCATTGGCGGTCGACACACTCGCGAATCAGCCCCGGAGTCCATTGGCTGACGGCTTCATCGTCCTTGCGCATCATACCTTCGCCCGAGCAGGGGACATCGGCTATAATGATGTCAAACGTGTCTTTCAGACGGCGGAATGAGGCGGTGTCGCCTCGTGTGACCACACACGCCGGATACGACCACTTGATGACGTTCTCGCGAAGCACTGTCGCGCGCGCCGGGACGTATTCATTGGCAACCACGAGCGAGCCTTCGGGGAGAGCGTCGATTGCGGCGGTGGTTTTTCCGCCCGGAGCGGCGCAAGAGTCGAGCACGCGCAGCGGCGCGGTCGCTCCCGAGGTCAGTTGACCGACAACGTAGCCGTGGAACATCGACGAGGCCTCCTGCACATAGTAGCATCCCTGATGAAACATCGGGTCAAACGTGAATCGCGGACGCTCGTCGAGATACAGTCCTGCCTTTGCCCACGGGATTTCACTGCCTTCAAAGCTCAATTCCTCGGGCGTGACTCCCTTGCGACGGTTGAGTCTCACGGATGTGCACGGCTCGCCGGTTTCAAGAGCCGATTTCAGGTCTTGAAGCCCCATAGAGTCGAGCATGGCAACGAATTTGTCGGGCAGACGGCGTGGTGACATGGCTTTTTCGAGTAAGTGTGTGAGTGACTGGTTGTTAATATCGTCTTGGCGACTTATGATTTTTTTCTTTTCAACGGGCGACCCTCGTAGGCTTCGAGCTTTTCGACCCACTCGTCGGATATAGGCATCGACGTGTTGGTCTTGATGTCGAACCCAGCCATGATTGTCGTGCAGGAGCATTTGACCTGCTTGTCGGCGACGGAATAGATGCGCTGTTCGAGGGTCAGGCTCTTGTCGCCGATTCCGATGGCAGCCGTTTCGACTTCGATTTCCTCGTTGAAAAATGTCGGGGCGCAGAAGTTGACATTGAGATTGACAATCACGATGCCCATTTTGCGGATGTCGACATCGTTGCCTCCGTTGACAGCCTTGAAATAGTGAGCTTTCGCGAGGTCCATGAATGTCAGATAGACACTGTTGTTGAGGTGTCCGAGCATATCTATGTCGTTAAACCTCATTTGGAGAGGCATACGGTGGCGAAATGATTCGACTGTCGATTCGCAACGTGTGCAATTATTGTTCGTGCTCATTGATTTTTTTCCTAATTGATGGAGAGATTGACATTTGGTTAGTGAAACTGTATGTCGGTAATAACGTCGACTCCGACGATTCGGTTTATTGCCGAGATGATTCGGTCGCGGTTAAACGACAGCTCGTTTTTGAGCGGAGCGGAGGTCATGAAGACGTGGAGCACACCGTGGTCGACAAACCGTCGCGTCGTGTAGCGGTTGATAGTCGGCCCGACCACGTCGATCCATGCCGCCGAAGCCCGCTGCTCGTTGAGCGAATCGGTCAGCCCCGTTCGAGCCATAGCCTCGTCGATGATTCCTGCTATGTGTTTCGGATAGGTGCGTTTCATACTGTTTGAATGAAATTGCCGTCGTCGACCGTCCACATCCGATAGTCGCCACCCGTGTGGCGCATGATTTCATCGAGATGGGTACGGTTGGTGTCGGTGATGAAAATCTGACCGAAGGAGTCGGAAATCACCAACTCCATGATGCGTTCGACTCGCGAGGCGTCGAGCTTGTCGAAAATATCGTCGAGAAGCAACAGCGGACGCAGCCCGGTTGCTTCGTGGAGGTAGTCGTATTGGGCAAGGCGGAGGGCAATCGTAAACGTCTTGCACTGTCCTTGCGAACCGATGCGGCGCATTGGCATCCCGTCGAGATCCATTCCGATGTCGTCGCGATGAATGCCGACCGACGTGTGTTTGACAATCTCATCGTGGCGACGGGCTTCGTCGAAGAGTGATTGCATCGTGACACCCTCGCGGTTGAGACCGCTCTGATAGCTGAGAGTGACGGTTTCGCTCGAGTTGCCGGCGATAGCCTTGTAGTAGCGGTTGAAAATCTCGGTCAGCGATGCGAGTTGCTTTTGGCGAGCGGAGTGGATGTAGGCCGCCGCCATATCCATCGGGATTTCGACTGCTGCATAGAGGTTGGCATCGACCATGCCCTCGCGGAGCATACGGTTGCGCTGCTCCAATGCGCGGTTGTAGCGAATCAGATTGTCGAGATAGACGGGGTCGCTCTGCGAGATCACCATGTCCATCCAATGGCGACGCTCCTCGCCGCTTTCGCGGATGAGGTCGATGTCCTGCGGAGCGACCATCACGAGCGGAAAGCAACCGATGTGGGCACTCAGACGGGCATATTCCTTGCCGCCGCGTTTGAGCGACTTGCGACGCATCGTCGTCGACAGTCCGAGGACCAATTCCTCGTCTACGCCCTTGCGGACGTATCGACCGCGGGCTATCGCAAAATCTTCGCCTCGGCGGATGAGCATCTTGTCGGGCACACGCGAGAAGCTCTTGCAGAAACTCAGGAAATAGATAGCGTCGAGCATATTGCTCTTGCCCATCCCGTTGTTTCCGAGAAAGCAATTGACTTTGCCCGAAAACTGCAACCGCGCCTCCGGGATGTTCTTGAAATTTGTAAGTGATAGTTCTTCTATCCTCATATTGCCACAAAAATACTCAATTTTCGCGTGATGACAAAATCGGAAGCTGTTTTTGAAATCGGCTTGATTTTCAAAAACAGCTTCCGTTAGAGGTGATAAATCAATCGTCGGTCAGATTTTATTTGTCGCCGTTGACGATCGACATGATTTTTTTCGGGAGGTCGGTGTTGTCGTTGAACGATGCAAATTTTTCAGCTCCGACACCGATTGCATAGACGGGGACGAGACCGGCGGAGTGGCCGTTAGTGGTCCAGCCGATGCCGGTGACGCTGTCGAGGATGCCGAACACTTTGACGGCAAATTCGCTGAAATTGTTGTAGAGTGTCTTTTGGTCAACACCTTGACGGGCTACGAAGCAGTGGTTGAAGATTTCTTTGAGTTCTTCGGTCTGCTTGTCGGTCACGGGGACGTTGGTCCAGAAGCCGAGTTTTTCGGTGAGAAATTCCTGCATATCGTCCCAGCGATAGATGCGTTTCGATTTCAAGATGGCTTTGCATTGGTCGGAAAACTCGTCTTTTGAAATGCGCTGATAGTCATAGTATTTCAGACGGAGGTCATAGCCGACGGTGTTGTTGCCGAGTCCCAAGCCGCCGGTTTCGTGGTCAGCGGTGACGACGATGAGAGTTTCGTCGGGGTGAGCGAGATAGAAATCGTAGGCGATTTTGAGCGACTCTTGGAAGTTGAGCACTTCTTTGACGATTGTTCCGCCGTCGTTGGCGTGACCTGCGTGGTCGATGTTACCGCCTTCGACCATCATGAAGAAGCGGTCGTGACCGTTGCGGACGATGTGTTTCAGACAGGCGTCGGTCATCTGTGTGAGCGTCAGTGCGCCGGGTATGGAGTCGATGGTGAAGCCGATGTTTGACGTTTTGAGCGAGTCGGGCGAGAGCATGAGCACACGGCGGGCGGTGATAGTGTCGAAGCCTTCCGTGCCGCGGATGACGCGGACGTTGTTTTCGGCAAACTTGTCCATCAGGTCGGTCTTCTTGCCTGTCTTCTTGTCCTTGACACCGCGGAGGTTTGAACCGCCGATGAAGTCATAGCCGCAAGTGGCTGCGTCGCAACCGATTTGATAGTGCATCGAGCGTTTGGGAACGTGGGTGTAGAATGCGCCGGGCGTTGCGTCGTCGGGATAGACCGAGGTGACGATGCCGACTCCGAAGCCTTTGTCAAACAGCTCTTTGGCAATCGAAGAGACAGCCGTCGTGTCGGGAGTCACGCCGAGCATACCGTTGATGGTCTTGTGGCCTGTCGCGAGAGCTGTTCCGGCGGCAGCCGAGTCGGTCACGGGCGATGAAGCCGAGAAGGTTGTCGAGACGGAGGTGTAGGGAAACTGCATCATCAGCAGATGGTCGTCGTTGCCGAGGACCGTGCGATTGTAGGTTTCGGCAGCCATAACGTGGCCCATGCCCATACCGTCGCCGATATAATAGAAGATGTACTTAGGCGTAGCGGCAAAGGTTGAGCCTGCCAGAAGAAGAGAGGCGAGAGCGGAAAGGAATTTGTGTTTCATGTTTTTATAGAATTGATTGACTGTTTTGACAGTTGAATTTGAGCATATCGTCCATCGGCTGACGGGAGTTGGAGAGTCGCGGGACTTTTCGCTGTCCGCCGAGTTTGCCGGTCGACGCAAGCCAAGCGTCGAAGACTCCGCGGCGACCTTTGACCACGGTCAGAGGGTCGAGGAAAATGCTGTGGCTGCGTTTCGCTTCGTAGTCGCTGTTTTCCTGTTGGAGAGCGAGGTCGAGGCGCGCGGCAAATTCGTCGAGCGACTCGGGTTCGCGGTTGAACTCGATGAGCCATTCGTGGCGACCGCGCGAACGATCCGACGCATAGACGGGCGCGGCGGTGTAGTTGGCAATCTCGCAGTCAAGCTCCCGACAGACCTTTGTCAGCGCGGCTTCGGCGTTTTGAACCATGAGTTCCTCGCCGAAAGCGTTGATGAAACATTTTGTTCGTCCGGCAATCGTGATTTTGAGCGGGTCGACCGACTCGATTCTGACGGTGTCGCCGATGGGGAAACGCCACAATCCGTTGCACGACGTGATGACCATTGCATAGACCTTGCCCTCTTCGACTTCCCACGCCGGGATGATTTCCGGGCGGTCGTCGTCGACTTGGTCGAGCGGTATAAACTCGTAGAACGTCCCGCAGTCGAGCAGCAGGAGCATTGCAGGGTCGTCGATAGCGTTTTGGACGGCAAAAAATCCCTCCGAGGCGTTGTAACAATCGAGGTAGCGCATCCGCGAGGGGTCAGTGATGCGACGATACTGCTCGCGATAGGGGCCCATAGCGATGCCTCCGTGGAAGAAGACTTCAAGGTTGGGCCAAACATCGTGGATTGTCGACGCGCCTTTGCGGGCAATGACCTCCTTCAACACGGTCAGAAACCACGACGGGACGCCCGAGATGTTGGTGATGTTCTCATCGGCGGCTGCTTCGACGAGGGCCGGGAGCTTTTCCGCCCAATCTTCGAGGAGCGCGATTCTCTTTGACGGGACGCGAAAGAGGTTGGCAATCGGATTGATATTGTCAATCAGGTTTGCCGACAGGTCGCCTACCCTCACGCCCTTGGGCAGCGTCAGCTCGTTGGCAAAGCTGCCGCCGAGGATGAAACTTTTGCCCGAAAACAGTCGGCTATCGGGGTAGAGCCCGAGATAGTGGGCAACGACGTCGCTGCCGCCGCGATAGTGGGAGCGGCGAAACGATTCGCGAGTGATAGGGATATACTTGCTCTTGCCGTCAGACGTGCCCGACGATTGCGCGAAGTTGCGCGTCACACCGGGCCATAGGATGTCACTCTCTCCGGCAATCATTTTCATGACCCACGGACGAAGCTCGGTGTAGGGGACTGTCGACGGCAGTGCCCGCCGAAAATCGTCGTAGCATCTCGCCTCCGAAAGTCCGTGAGCATCGCCCCAGCGAGTCGATCGGAGTGCTTTCAGCAGGCGATCCAACTCTCCGAGCTGTATTTCTTTGGTGTGACCGAGCCAGCGGAGCGACGCTTTGACTCGGTGACTCAACAGAGCGCGTGAGACTGAGGTGAAATCCATAATCATTGATATTAAATCAGATAAAGAAAATGCCGAAAGGTTTAATCTGCTCCAATGTAAATTTTAACTTTATTTAAAGTTCTTCCGGATGCTTTCGGTAGTATTCTTTCAAGAGCGGTTCGATGTTGAAGTAGTATCCGCCCTTTGGTTTTCCTTCCGAGTCTTTGACGGTAATATATTCATAGAAAGGGTCGTAGAAGACGTGGTCGGCAACCGAGTAGTTCATCATGTTGAGCAACACGTATTCATGTTGCGGCTCGATGACATACCACGCATTTTCCTCGTCCTGCCCCGTCCCGGTCGAGACGATTGCCATCAGCAGATAGTTGAGTTTATACTGCCAGATGTTGGCGAGATTCGTCTTGCCCTTTTCTCGCAGGGCGTTGATGAGCATCACCATTTCGACGAGGTTGAAGGGGTTGTCGGCGAGGGCCTTTTCGGCATCGGCGATGACGGAGTCACACTCCTGTCGCGTCGGAGTGATTGAATGGTTGAGGATATTGTAGTTGATGTCGCGTTTCGACGAGCGATACGGATTGTAGTCCTCCTGAAACATATATCCGAGGTAGAGATGACGATACTTGTCGATTTTCATCAGCGTGTCGTTCTTCTGAAACTCTTCCAGCAGTCGCGGATAGTAGTAGGGCGACGAGTGGTCGAGCGTCTCGGCTTTGATTTTTTCGAGGTCCGGTTTTTCGCGTTTCAACTTGTTGATGCCTTGGGCGTAGGAGACCGACCAAAGCATGAGAGTCAGTATGATTGAGAGTGTTATGCGCATGGTTGTGGAGGTTGAGTGGGGGGGGTGAACTGTTGATGTGATTCAAGGGGGGCGGAGAGATTGAGAGGGGAGAGCGGACTCTTAGCCAATGTTTTCGGCAAGCCACATCACGACAGTGCCGGTCATCGACATGACCACCACTGCCGGAAGTCCTTTGGCACAAAGATAGTTTAAAAATTTGGAAGACGGAAATTTAATTGCCCTTCCGTCGGGGGTGCGGCTGTAAGCGATTCCGCCGAGGATTGCACCGACTGCCGCTCCGACCGTCACCCACTCGCGCCCCAAGGTCAAGCCGACCGACATCCCGGCAAGAGTCGCCCCGACGATGTAGCCGACTCCGCGACGCGATGCCGTCACGTTTTCGGGCAGAAGATATTGGATTGCGACTACTATTGCCGTCGCAACGCCCCAGAAAATCAGCTCCGTAGCCTTAGCGTCGACCGTCAGCAGCCCGATGCCGAGCATTCCGGCGAATGTAGCGACGACAGCCGTGCGCGATGACCTGAAACTCATGACTACGCCAGCCGCCAACAGCAGCAGGCACACCACGGTCACCGCAGTTATGATGATTGCCGAATTATTCATTTTGAAAAATATATTTCTTGGTAAGGATTTGACTGAGAAATGAAATTTTTAAGATTTTTATAGAAAGTTTACCACTTTCCGAGAGTCGGTATGCAAAACTACGCAAATAAATCGAGGTTTTAAACAGCTTTCGGCAATAAACCCGTGAAAAAAATGCCGCTCCCCGACGATATGCCACCCCCGGATTGGCTATGCGTGTCGGAAAAATTTGTAATTTTGTGGTTTGAAGAAAAAAAGACAACGAAAACCCCAACAACAACAACATTCTTCTAAATGTCAGGCGACGACAACAACATAACGGGCATCGCTCCGGCAGCCGACTCTCGGCGGCGCATCGGAGGCTATCTGCTGAAATACGGCGTTCCGCTCGTCATATCAGTCGGTTTGTGCTGGTTGCTCTTCAAAAACGAGGACTTGAACCCGGCGACGATGTGGCAGACAATCTGTCGGGAGTGTGACTTCGGTTGGATAGGGCTTAATATAGCCTTCGGGCTGTTGGCACAGTTCTGTCGGGCGGCGCGGTGGCGCATACAGCTTCGTGCGCTCGACATCCGCCCCTCGTTGTGGCAACTGACGCTGAGCATTTTGGGCACCTACTCCGTCAACCTCGTCTTTCCGCGCCTTGGCGAAGTCTGGCGCACGGGCTACATTGCCAACCGCGAGAAAGCTCCCTTTACGACCGTCTTCGGCTCGATGGTTGCCGACCGTCTTGCCGACACGCTTGCGGTCTTCATCCTCCTTTTGCTGACCTTCATCCCTGCCGGCGCTCAGTTGCGCGAATATCTCGGGCAGGACGGCGGCATGGTCTCGAAACTGCTCGACCTCCTCTGCTCGCCGCTCCCGTGGTGTGTGGCAGTGGCGGCGATTGGCGGATGCGTGTGGGTCAGCAAGCGATTCCCCGACAATCATTTGATTGTCAGAGCGAAAAGCATTGTCGCAAGCCTCTGGGACGGATTCAGCGTCATCGCCACGATGCGAGGCAAAGGGCTGTGGCTGTTGCTGACGGTCGTGTTGTGGGCATCGTATATCACCTCGCTCTACTGTGCGTTTCGCTCCTTCCCTCTGACCTCTGAAATGATTTCGCGCCACGGGCTTGCCGCGCTCGCCGTCTGCTTCGTCTTCACGAGCATCTCGATGGGCGTGCCCTCCAACGGCGGCATCGGCCCCTATCAGTGGGCAATGATGTTTGGAATCGCACTCTTTGCAACCGACATCCCCGGCTTGACCCGCGAATACTCTCTGACGTTTGCCAACCTCCTGATGGGGGTGCAGACGCTCGTATTGATAGCCCAAGGGCTCTTCACGTTTGCTTGCATAGCTCTTTCAAAACGCACTAAAAAAGAATCATAACCCCAATGAATTTCAACGATAACGACAAGGACTACTTCCTCCACGATTTTTCAAAATCCGAAGCCGACCCATCGGTTGCCGCCGACACTCCTGCCGCCGCTGCTGCCGACTCGCCGTCGTCGTCGCCGCAATCGCCCTCGTTTGACTTCACCGACGGCAGAGCCGTAGCCCCGACTGAACGGACGAAGAAAAACCGTCTCCGCGGATGCCTGACGTGGGCGGTCTGCATTACCGTCGTCGTGATAGCCGTCACCGTCTGGATTCGCTACTACGTCCCCTACGTCACCGAGTCGAAAGTGACCGGCTACGTGACCACGGTCGAAAAGCGTGGCATCATCTTCAAAACATTTGAAGGCGAGATGGTCAGCGAGGAGCAGTTTGCCACCTCCAACCGCGTCTACTCGCGCGACATAAATTTCAGTATCCCCGACTCCGACCTCGCTCGCCGCTTGCAGCAATATCAAGCCTCCGGACAGCCCGTGACCGTGACCTGCAAGCGCTACTACGGCGTATTGCCGTGGCGTGGAGCGTCGACCACCATCGTCGTCTCGTTCACGCCCGTCACCCCGGTAGCCCCTACTCGCTGACCGCGTTGACCACCACCTCCTCCCCCCCGACTCATTGTGTAACCCCGAAAAACCCCTCACTCGACACTAAGGTGAACTATCGAATATTTCCCCCCGAATCATTTCTCGAAGCGCGACTCAGCCTGCCGCTCTCAAAGAGCATGAGCAACCGCGCACTCATCATCAATGCCTTGACCCCCGGAGCGTCGCCGCTCGGAGAGGTAGCCGTCTGCGACGACACCGACTCGATGCGCCGCGCCCTCGCCGACCCCTCGGCTTCGACCGTCAACATCGGCGCGGCAGGGACGACGATGAGATTCCTCACTGCCTACTATGCTTCGAAAGAAGGCTGCGACATCGTCATCGACGGCAGCGAACGAATGCGCCACCGCCCCATCGGAGTGCTTGTCGACGCTCTCCGCGCCCTCGGAGCAGACATCGAATATGTTGCCGACGAAGGCTTTCCGCCGCTCCACATCCGCGGTCGTCGGCTCGCCGGAGGCGAACTCTCGCTCGACTCCTCCGTCAGCTCGCAATACATATCTGCCCTACTGATGATTGCCCCGACCATGACCGCCGGACTTCGGCTGACGCTCACGGGCGAAATCGTCTCGCGCCCCTACATCCTCATGACCTTGAAGATGATGGAGTCGGCAGGCATCGAGAGCGAGTTTGCCGACGGAGTCGTGACCGTAGCCCCGCAGACCTACCGTCCGTTTGCCTTCACAATCGAAGGCGATTGGAGCGCAGCAGCGGCGTGGTATGAAATCGAAGCCATATCGTCGGGCGCGGTGACCATCGACAACCTTGCGCAGCAATCGTGTCAGGGCGACCGCAAACTGGCTGACATCTTCACCCGTCTCGGTGTCATGACCGAATGGGAGGGCGAAGAAGGCGGCTCAGACCTCGTCCCCTCGCCCGATCAGGACGCACGCCTCTATGTCGACTTCTCCGACACCCCCGACCTCGCGCAATACGTCATCGTCACCTGCGTGATGCTCGGCATCCCCTTCCGCTTCACCGGACTGTCGACGCTCGCAATCAAAGAGACCGACCGAATCGCCGCCCTCACCACCGAACTTGCAAAAATCGGCGTCATTCTCCAATCCGAGTCGCGCGACGAAGTCGCTTGGGAGGGACAACGCCGTCGGTTCGACACCCTGCCCGCCTTCGACACCTACGCCGACCACCGCATGGCAATGTCGCTCGCCCCGATTTCAATCTTCATCCCCGGCATCGTCATCAACGACGTCGAAGTCGTAGCCAAGTCCTACCCCGGATTTTGGCAAGACCTCACAGCCGCCGGATTCATCCTCCTCGACGGCGACGCTCCCCTCCCCGACCCCGTTGAAAACCAATGATGTAACACCCTCCCCTAAAAAACACCCCCACCCTCATCATCATCATCATGACAGGAGCACTGATAATATTGGCGGTAACGATAGCCACCGGACTCATCCTCTATCTCAACCACCGCATTTCGGAAGCGCGACAGCAAGGCGACCCCTCCCCTGCTCCCGAGCAGACAGCCGCCGACACCGCCGCGAGCGAAGAATGTTGCGGACTCCACGCCGTCTGCGAGAAAGACCTGCCGCTGACCGACAAGCCCGTCTACTTCGACGACGAAGAGCTCGACCGCTTTGCCGACCGACAGCCCGACAGCTACACCGACGACGAAGTTGAGGAATTTCGCCAAGTCCTCTACACCCTTCTGCCCGACGATGTCTACCCATGGGGCGTGTCGCTGACCCGTCGCAACATCGCGCTGCCCCTCTCGCTCCGCGACGAGTGGCTGATGATGGTCTCCGACTAACGTTCTAATTCCCAAAATCATAACGCATATCCCCCCTCGCTGACAGTGGAAATATTTGCTTACGACTTCTTTCGCAACGCCTTCATCGGCATCGTCCTGCTGAGCATCGCCTCGGCGGTAATCGGGACATACATCGTCACCCGTCGACTCGTCTCGATTTCCGGCGGCATCACCCACGCCTGCTTCGGCGGACTCGGCTTAGGCTATTTTCTCGGACTCAACCCCGTCGTCATGGCAGCCGTCTTTGCCGTCGGCTCATCGCTCGGAGTCCGATGGATGGCAGACCGTCACCGCGTGCGCGAAGACTCGGCGATTGCCGTCATCTGGGCATTGGGCATGGCGTTGGGCACACTCTTCATCTTCCTGACCCCCGGCTACGTCCCCGAACTCAACTCCTTCCTCTTTGGCAACGTCCTGACAATCACCAAATCCGACCTGCTGACGTTTGCAATCTTCACCCTCATCCTGCTCGCCTTCTTCGCCTGCTACTTCAACAAAATCGTCATCTGCGCCTTTGACCGCGACTTCGCCCAAGTGCGCCGCCTGCCCGTCGGCTTCATCACCACCGTGATGACCGTCCTCATAGCCGTCTGCATCGTTCTGACCATAAGGCTTGTAGGCGTAATGTTGCTGATGTCGATGTTAGCCCTTCCGCAGATGATAGCCGAAACCTTCTGCCACCGATTCAAGACCATGATGTTGCTCTCGATAGCCGTATCGCTCGGATGCAGCATCGCCGGACTCCTCCTCGGCACCGTCATCGACGTCCCCTGCTCCGCCCTCATCGTCCTGACCATGACCGCCACCTACGCCGTCGTCCGCATCTACGCAACGATTCGTCGCGACTGACTCGATTTTCTTACTGATAAGCCCGGCTCTTTTGGCTGGCAAGGGTATTTTTAGTACTTTTGTGATTCAATTAGACAGCTTCTTTATCAATTGCCAATCTAACATACGCTTATGTCTCAATACTCCTACCTGCACATTGCCCTCAGAGGTGAAATTCAGGGAGCAACCCGAACAATATATTCCTACGCTGCCTCGGGTAGCGAGGTCGACCCGCAGTGGGATTCAACGATGGTTGAACCCGGAGCGGCTGTCAAGCGATTTCTGAACGTCAACGATTGCTACATTCTCCAATCATCGTCGCTCGGCCACTACTTCTCGCTCATCACGCGCAATGCTCTCAATCCCGAGCGCGGCTACATGATGATTTCAATCCTTGTCGACAACGGCTGTGCCCTCACCGGTCGTCAGCTCATCAATGCCTTCCTCAACCTCCGCAAGACGCTCGTCGAGGACGAAAATCTCACGGACGAGGCTGTCGACGAGGCTCTTGCCAACGCCCTCGTCCCCGTCGAGCCGCTGCGACTCGAAGCGTGGGAGCAAGGCGGCAACCAAGCCCCCGTCGAGACGATGAAAGAGGCAGCCTATCGCACCTACATCTCAAATCCCGAATTTGAGTCGATACTCTCGTTTCCGCATCAGCCCGACTATGAGGCATATCGCTGCATAATCGTCATCTCGGCATCGGCATCGCTCCGTCCGGGAGTCAAGATGCCGCGCATCACCGTCCCCATCCGCAAACTCTACTCCGTCGTTTGTCCCGAAGGCGTGACTGCGTCGAGCCAACAGGTCTACGACGGCGACCGACTCGAATTTTTGTTCACGAAAGAGGGTTTTGCCCCCCACAAAGAACTTGTCATCGTCGGGACTCCCTCGGCTTTCACAAAATACGAAGGCTCTACCCTGCTCGTCCGCTCGGCGGCTCAGACGGGCATACGCTTTGAACGCCGCATCCCCCTCAGAGTCGTTTCGGCAAAAGGAACTGCCCTCAACGGCTACACCGTCACGCTCAACGGTCGGTCGGTCAACACGATGGAACCCTTCGTCGAACTCTATGAAAAGGACTTGCAGCCCGGTGCGGAGGTCGAAATCATCGTCCGCTCCAACAACTATCGTCCGCAGAAACTCAAACGCTCGACCGAGGAAATGCTTGCCACCGAGGAGCTTGAATTTATCATGCAGCCCGTGGAGCAAGGCGTCACCCTCCGACTCGATTTCGGCGACGGTCGCGTCTTCGAGCAGCATCTTTCGATTGAAAAAAACACTCCCGAATACAATCGTCTCCACTCGGGCAACTTCCACGGCTTCCGTGCCCACCGTCAGGTGACTGACGACGACAGCGAGGTCTACAACGTCGATGTCCGCATCACCAGTCGCCCCGTGGCTCCCAATTTCGAGTCGAGCAGCAACCACCACGACAAAGCCAACCGCAATGCAGCTGAGGGTCAGGGCAAAGCTCCGGTCTTTGAAAACGTTTCAGCCGACGCTTTGACCGACGAACCGAAAATCGACAGCACATTGCCCACCGCAGCCGACTCTGCCGACCGTCGCGACGAATCCTCCGACCGCCGTCACCGCTACGACGCTCCCCAAGTCGGATATGCCGATGCCGGAGACGCATCAGACGGCGGCGAATCGACCGACGACGATGATGAAATCATCTCAGGCATCAAGCGTCGCAAAAAGCCCCTCGCCTACGCCGCCGGCGCGCTTGTCGTCGTCGCAGTCCTTGGGGTTGCCTTATGGCAAATGCTCGGTTCGGGCGACAATGCAGTGTCGTCTGACTCCGAACTCGTTGAGCCCGAGCTTGTTGCCGACTCTGTTGCCATAGCCGCTCCCGCCCCTGTCGTCATGACCCCCGAAGAGAGCGAAGACGTTGCATATCTCAATAGTTCAGACGTTTGGGCGGTCGACAAGGTGAAGAGCGCAATGGGTCGCAACCTCATGGAAGCAATCCTCGCAGGCGACATCGATGCCGTTGTCGGCAATGACTACTTTGCCGTAGCCGGACGCGCCACCAACTCGAAAGCCAACCTCGTCGCCGACCTCATTTGGCGTGCCAAAGGCTCGTTTAGCGACAAGAGCAACCGCCGCATCCTGCGCTCGGCAGTTCAAAACGGGCAAATCGACCTCAAATCGCTGTCCGAAAACCTCGCCAAGCGTCGACCCTCGGAGAAGGAAAACACCGCTCCCCGACCCTCGAAATAATCGGAAGCCGTTATTTTTTCTCACCCTCCCGTCTAAACTTTTGCCGAGAAACGCCGTCTAATATAAAATATTAGGAACGACCGGACGCGACTTCACGCAAGGCGCGTGGCTCACACCGATGATAATTTCCAATAAGTTACATCATAAATTCAATCAACAACATTATCATTCAACAATTTCTTCTCAACAACTCATTTAAGTTTATGAAACTACGAGCATTGACCCTCATCGCCGGGACAGCCGTTGCAGTCCTCGCGCTTTCAAGTTGCGTCAGCAACAAGAAATATGCAGCACTCCAAACCGAGCGCGAAAATCTTCAGCAAGAATACAACGCCTTGCAGAAAGACTACAACGCATCGCAGGTCGAATTGGCTGAAATCCGTGCCAACGGTCGCAGCCTCGAAACTCTCCTCGAACGCGAAAAGGCTAACAATGCCGAGCTCAAACGCAGCTATGCCGCGCTCCAAAAGTCGCTCGACAACAGTATCAGCCAAAACACTCAGGGCAACGTCAACATCTCGAAGCTCGTCGACGAAATCAACGCCTCGAACCGCTACATCAAGCAGCTCGTTGAAGCCAAATCGAAATCCGATTCGCTCAACCTCGCGCTGACCACCAAACTCACTCGCTCGCTCGACAACAGCGAATTGCAGGAAGTCGACGTCAAAGTGCTCAAAGGTGTGGTCTACATCTCGCTCGCCGACAATATGCTCTTCAATACGGGCTCTTACGATGTCAACAGCCGCGCGATGGAAACTCTCAGCAAAATTGCCAAGATTATCAAGGACTATGACGACTACGATGTGCTCGTCGAAGGCAACACCGACAATGTGCCCATCAGCCGCACCAACATCCGCAACAACTGGGATCTCAGCGCACTCCGTGCAAGCTCGATTGTCCAAGTGCTTCAAAACGACTTCGGTGTCAATCCGTCACGTTTGACGGCTGCCGGACGCGGCGAATACAATCCTCTCGCCGACAATTCGACCGAACTCGGTCGTCAGCGCAACCGCCGCACTCAGATCATCGTCACTCCGAAACTTGATCAGTTCCTCGAACTCATCGACAAAGCACCCGTCGAAGGCGAATAATCCTCCCCTCGCCCTCCCCGAACCTCATACGGAGACTGCATCGCACGTTACAGTGATGCAGTCTCTTTTTT
>CAZCCI010000030.1:0-30817 GCA_964497255.1 uncultured Staphylococcus sp. | reverse complement strand
AAGGCGAGAATAATTGATAAAGCGCATCACCCTTTCCGAAAAAAGTGCGATAGGCTGAAAATAAATTAGTCATGAGAGATAAATACTACAAGTTAAACATTGAGTGATAAATAATTGTATATATTTAGATGAGTGTCTATAACTTGTTGAATTGAAAATTCAGCTTCTGCTTTTTTTCGTGCAGCCTTGCCCATGTTTTCTCGTAAATCTTTATTTAAGATTAACATTGTTAATCTATCTGCGAGCATTTGAGGATTTTTAGGTTGAATAAGAAAACCGTTTATTCCGTCATCAACGACATCTCGACAACCTACAGAGTCGCATGTTATTATTGGTCTACCAATAGCAGAAGCTTCGATTAATGATTTGGGTACCCCCTCCCTATAATATGAAGGGAACGCCATAATATGACTTTTTTCAAGTAGTTGATGTATATCATTTCGTTCGCCGAGCCAGCAAATATATTCTCCATCACAATGCACATTCATATAATCATTATTGATACCTGATTTATTTGGTGTAAGTCTGCCACAAAGTAAAAATTGAATTTTATTTTTGAATTTATCTTTTAAAAGTTCCGCCGCTTCAATTAAATCACAAACTCCTTTTTCGCGAACCATTCGAGCAGTAAAAATAATTTTTATAATTTCGTCTGTAGGTGGAGAAGCATAAGCATAATCATTTAAATCGATACCGGAGCCTTTTGTAAATTCAATTTGATTAGGTTTAGCAACATTGTTAGATAAAAATATTGACATATCGTCATTATTTTGAAAGATGATTTTAACGCCATTTCGATTATTTGAAAATCTCATTACAGATAAAATTCCTTTTGTAACAGTTGAAATATTTCCGCCATTAAAAAGGCCACCCAATCCACTTACAGCATTTACAACACCATTTATATTTAATAATTTTGCAACTAAACCACCCCAAAGAATATTTTTCAATCCAACATGATGAACAATATCCGGACGCTCATGATAATAAAGTCGATATAGAAATTTAAATGTCGTAAATTCTTCGATTAAATTCATTCCGGTAGGATTAATCGGCATATCGATAGTATTCAAGCCTAGTTGTTTAATTTTATTAAAATGGCCTGTATCTTTCGCTACAATTGTAACGTCATAGTTATTCCGATGAGCAGCAATCGCAATTTCTTTTCGATGAGAAAGAAAAAAGCGATCCTCGTTCACCACCATTAATAGTTTGGGCATATAATTTAAATTGTAAGTTGGTTATGTAGAACTGTTTAATGCTGATTTTGAAAAAATAGATATAATGAAAGTCAATATTTTTGTAATATAGAAAATATTGACTTTCGCTTCAATCAAAATCAGTGTTTATTAATAGTATGCTAAGAAGATAAAGATCGTATTATATGAGAGGAAATTAAATGAACGAATTTATATTGAATAAATTACCCATTTTTTCATCGAAAGAATCTGGGTTGAATGTCATATATCCACTACCATCATAGAAAGTCATTTCTCCAAAATATATTTTTCCGTTGACGTTATACAAATCCACTCTTACATGTGGAAAATTAGATGATAATTGTTGTGCAATAGAGAGCATTCGTGTATAGTTTTTAGGTTTATGAATAGTCTCGTCTGCAACAAATTCATCATTGCGTCGTATATCTAGTTTTTGAAAATCAGGTGTATATATTCCAATTTTAGCCCCTTTCCCCAATTGACGACCGTTGATAACATAAACCATTTTTATTTTTCCATCAAAACAGAAAAATTTATAGTCAATAAGATTCTCTTCTTGAATCTTTATTATCTTACTGGATATTAAATACTTACCCCCCCCGATTTGAATAGCATTTTTTCAGGTATCGATAATAATTCGCCTAATTTAACATCCCAAATCTCCGGAGTAAAATGTCCGAATCCACTAGCTGGGTAAAAAGTCAATTCACCGAAAAAAATATGCTCCCCATTGTCGTAAAGATCAACTCGAACGAATGGAAATCCATCTGATAATTTACTAGCTAACACTTTCATTTGCTCAAAATGCGATGGACACTCTGCAATTTTTTTTGCGTTGTTACATGCTGCATTGAGCCCTCGGAACTCCATGTGTTGCCACTGCATATCAAAGAAATCAATCGTTTCGTCAGTTGAACGACCGTCGATCAACTGACAATAAATCGGTTTCCCATCAAAACAATAGAATTTGTAGTCAGGTATATCTTTACTCTTGCCATCACTGATTAATTCCTCAATAATAATACGGCGAGGGTATCCATTTTCATATGCCCATTCGCGACCAGCAGGTTTTGTTTTTGGGGCTTTCATCCACTCGTTAAGTTTTAAATAAAAAGCCTCTCGTTCAAGTTGCTTTTTATCACGACATACAACTACTTGATTTCCGCCACCACCATCAGTTGTTTTGGCTACAAATTGATTTGGTAACTTATTAAAATCTATATCTTCCGGTCTGTCATAAATTCCAATAAGTGGTATCAATATGTCACCACAACCCATTTCTTTGACAACTTGACGCACCTCGTATTTGTCGGTACACCTCAACATCAAGGTATTTCGGTAGCGGAGTTTATATAGTTGAAGTTTTTCTGTAAAACGTTTTGGATTTTTCAGATTAAGTTTACGCCCTGTGTGGATTCGATACTGGAGTGGAATCATCACTCTATCCGGTATCCAATTAAGCAAACTTAATATTTTTATTCGTAAATCACGTGATTTAATAATGTTCTTGTAGTTCATATATTTAACTTTTAGGCTCGATTATAATAAAAATATCGCGAAAGTCTAAAAGCTAAATGTTTGTTTATGAGTTTGTTACCCCCCCGTACGGGCCGCCACGCTGATGCGCGTAGACGTTATGTCGTTGGACGGGTGTAAATTTTGATTTATGCTGATAGACTTCAATTCTTTAATCTTTTTTGATGGTATCCCACCATATATATTATTACCTAAAAGTTCTCCTCGAGCTACAGCTCCGGCGGCAATGACAGTTCGACTATGAATTTCACACGGACCTATAATCCGGACCCCACATCCGATCCAAACATCGGAATTTATTTTTATAGGAGTCATAATTAATGGGTTATATTTGATAGGGGTGAAAATATCGTTCCATGTATGTCCAAAAGAAATTATAGAACAATGGTTAGCGATTGAAACATTGTCATTTATTTCAATTCCACCGATTGCATCAATATAACAATAAGGATGAATGCTGACATTATTCCCAATTTCTAAATTGTCAAAATGTTTTATTATTGTGTTTGGGAATATTGCAACATTATTGCCACAAGATTTTGCTAAATTCTTAATGCAAACATATCTAATTCCTAATCCGATAAATCCGTTAGTGTTTCTATTCAGATTATAAATAACACGCAATAATGAATTTGGGAAAATGCTAAATATTTTAGCAATAAAACTATTTAACCGTTGATAGTGACCATGTTTACTCATAGTGCTATTTATTGTTAAAATCATTGCGAATAGATTCGTAAAATTTATTTCGTCGAGCATCTAAAATACGACAATCATATTTCTTTGCTTCTTCGAAATTACGTTGAGCTTGTTGTCGTAAAATAGTCCTGTCTTTCATTTGTAATAAACAATTGACAATATCATTGACCGATTTACGTTTAACAACAAATTGTTTGTCTAATAATTCAGGAATAGCAGCCGTATTTGCACCGATGCATGGTAATGCCCGACTCATAGCTTCGACAACGCTTCTTGGTAACCCTTCTTGAAGAGATGGATGTATATATATGTCAATTGAGTCTAATAATTTGAATACCTCTTCATGTGTAACTTTACCTACAAAATGAATTTGATCATCAATACCTAATTTATGAGATAAATTACGTAGATTCGTATCATCACCTCCTCCAATTAAATAATAATGATAATTGTCATATCCTAAATCTTTTAGCTTTTTTATTGCACGGATTACAAATCGTTGCCCTTTATATTTTACATTAAGCATAGCAGTCGTAGCAAGTTTGATCGTGTCTGACGATTGCTCAATGTGTTGTAAGCGAGATTCTAATACACCGACGTGGTTCTCATCGAGAACCACGTCGGAAATTCCGATGGAATTTCCAACGGTTGGGTATCTTTTTTGAAGAAATTCGTTAGTTACATATAATGCGTAATCGGCATTATGAAGAACATATCGATTCATTAAATAGCGGTATGGAGCAGCAATTTTTCGCTTCCAATCTTGATTCCAAAGACCATCCCATGGACATGCCACCATGAGTGCAAAATATTTTTTACCGGCATTGTGGGCTAAGATTTCAGCAAACTCTGCATTTAGTGCTGGTACATAACCAATAACTAAATCAACTTCTGAAATTTGTTTTTGGAGTATTTTAAACGTCCTTAAAGAAGGAAGTATATATGACTTCTTGATAAATGTAATATTATTTATATTAACATACTCGTTTAAAGAGTCATTATAAATTTGTATCCGTTTATTATCAGATTTACATTCGAGTAAGCATAAATGTAATTCTCCTAAAATAGAAAGACGTTTAACTATACTTGTAAAATTAGCAGGTCCGAGTATTTGCTCACCGTCGATTTTTAAAAGTTGATCTGTGACTAAAAGAACTTTCATAGTGTGTGTAATTATAATTGTCCGAATAGAATCCTTAGTTTTAACCAAAAATCATTACTGAATAATCCTGTTGTATATTTTGATGACATTAAAAGATATATGCGTTTTTTTATGGAATTTTTATAATTTGCCACCAATTCAACTTTGACTCGGATTGCATCTGTCATGATGTCCCCATAACCGTCAATAAGATCTTTTGCTTGCATTTCTCGTTTAAGATTGGATTTATTATTAAAGATGTCTTTAAATCTACGTTTCCAAATGTCAAATTTGGTTATTTTTGCCCCAACTTGGTTGGAGTTATGTTGACGATATAATATATAGCTGTTAGGATCTATAAAAACAGTTCCAAAAAGTGTGGCTAACTGATATACCCAAAAATCATGAGGAGGATTACATTTTGGAGTATATTGGTTTGTTAATAGCAGCAGATTTTTATTGAAAATAATTGTACAACCAATAGCTAAATTACGAATAAGACAATTTTCAATACTTGGTTGTAAATATTGTTTTCTGACCAATCCTTTGTTAATTCCGTCTTGATAATAATATTGATTAGAGCAATATAATTTAATGTCGGTATTTAAATGATTTAATGATTCGATAGCTTTCGACAATTTCTCCGGAAACCAAATATCATCTTGATCGCAAAATGCAAAATAGTCAAATTCAGAGATATATTTGTTGGCTTCATGAATTAAATTCATAAATGATTTCCGCCATCCGATGTTTTCTCCAATTATTAAAGTGAATAAATTAGGATGAGCATTGATGTATTGTTCTATTATTTGTATGGTATTATCTGTTGAACCATCATCACGAATTAGAATGTGTATATTAACATCTATTTGATTAATTAAACTATTTAATTGTTCGCAAATATAAGTTTCACCATTATAGGTAGAAAGCAAAATGCAAATACGATTATTCATAGTTTTATAAATTTAATGATTATATTGCCACCAAAGTTGTTCTCGTTCGGTTATTTTTGTATTTTGAAATATTGAAACATAAGGGACCCAACTACTCCACATTTTTGTGTAGTAGTGAGTGTAACTTATAAAAATTAAACAGATTAAAGATAGTCTAACTATATGGCTTAGACGTTTGAGTGATATTATATTAGCACAGTATACTGTTAAAAATATTAATTCATAATTACAAAATCTTGAAAAAATAATAGGAATACTGAATGCTCCGATACTCAAAAAGATATATAATAAAATATACGGCTCAAACGAGGATTTGATATTATATTTTTTTGCAATTATATAAGCTCCGATAGCCAAAAATGTTTTAATTAAGTTTGCTAATCGCCAATTTAAATTTAAAGTATCGGCACTTGCGAGGTATTGATCGATTCGACTGGAAATTGAAGCAATTGTTATGTATTTGCTGATTGTATCAGCTATGGGAAATATAAATAATAAACCGATACAGCAGATAATAAACCATTTATTAAGTTTGAAATTAGAAAAAAGAGGGAAGAATAGGAGTATTATGGCTGAGTATTGAAATGATATGGAAAGTAGACAATATAAATAATATTTCCCCCAATTTTTATTTTTAAGATTTTCATAATTCAATAAAAATATGCTTATCGCAAAACTTTCTCGAACGACTTCGGTATTAAAATATAACCATGCAACGATTAGAAATACAAATATTCCAACAAAAACATTGATGCAATAACGATATAAAAAGGTAAAAGTACAAAAAATGAGAACAATAGAGTGAATTAATTGCACTAACCAGTATTCTCCGATTAAATCTTTACAAAAAGCACATAAAATCATATATCCGGGCTCAAAGCGAGATGTCGTAAAATCTGTGTTCCAAATAGAAGATAACGATGGCGCATGATTGAAATTGTTCATGTAATTAATGGTATCAATACCAACTCGATATCTCAAACCCATTAATAATATTATGTAACATCCAATTGTAAAAAGAAATAATACTCGTAATGATTTTGACATTCGATTGTTTGTCAACCATCCGACAATAGTAAAAATAAAAACTATTAAATAAACCATTTTATTGCAGAATGAAATAGAAACTAATAAGACCAAATCCACATACGACAAATGAACTTAAAGATAGATATGATGGCTTTGATAATTCTTTTTCAATGGTAATTATCCAGATTATGCAACTGATAGATTGTGCAAAAACGACACTCCAAACAACGTATATTGTACCAATAAACGTTGCAAAAAAAAGAGCCGAAATCACAATTGTTGATTTTACAATTTCTAAATAAAAAACTAATTTTGTTGCCGCTATAACTTTAAATAAATTGCGACCTAAAACTTGTATTGATGTTGGTAAAATACTAAGACAAAGAATTTGAAAAATCCATTCGGCATCAAGCCAATTGAGACCTAAAACAATAGAAATAATTTTTTCAGAAAATTGTATAAAAAAAATTGTAATAATAGAAAGTGAAACGCAAAGTATATAAAAAATTTGATGATATAATTTTGATACTTTATCGGAATCATCGATTCTTGCCATCATAGGAAATATACTTTGATCCATTAATGACCCTAACGAACTTTGACAAAAAGATGTAATGCGATTAGATTGAGTATAATAACCGGTGAAATCTAATGTCGAAATTTTTGCAATTATATTTGTGCTGATATTGTTAGCGATCGTTTTAATAGTGTCTGAACCCAATAGACTGATTCCAAAGCCAAATTGATATTTGAAAGACGCTTTATCAAATGTCAATTCAGGAAGAAAACGGTTGTGAAAACTCATTAAAACGACATTCATGCAAGCCATAGTTAATTGTTGCCAAATAAGAGACCAATAGCCATAACCAAGTTTAGCAAAAATAATAGCTACTAATAAAGAGGTTATACCACTGATAATATTTATAATAGCCATCTGTCTGAATTGTAAAGCTCTAAAAATCATGATTTTTTGAACAACACGAAAGGCATGAATAATGACACTTAAACTTAATATCCTGATGATATTTGTTAGTTCTATTTTGTGATAAAATGAAGATATTAGAGGCGCAACAAAAAATAAAATAAGGTAAAGAATAATACTAACCCCTAAATTATAAAAAAATAATGTAGAATAATCCGTCTTGGATACTTCCTTTTTTCTAAGCAGAGCACCACCCATTTCTGAATCAACAATCATTTGAGAGAATGTGATAAAAATTGTGACAATGCCAATAATACCAAAATCATTAGGAGTTAGTAATCTGGCAAGAATGATTGTAGATAAAAATTGAATCCCGGATTGTCCAAATTGAGAAATTGCATTCCAAATTAAAGCCGTCCTGAATCTCATAAGTTATAATGTGTCTTTATTGTATGGACTAATAATTAAAATATACTTAATTTTATTTTGCTTTACAATCTCATCAGCTCAGCACCTCATCAGCTGCCGACAGAAGCTCGTCATATTTTTGGCGGGAGATTTTTTGAACCATTCGCGGGTCGGCTTTGACAATCCATTCGATTTTATTGTCGCCGATAAACGCAAGTTTAACCACCGTCTTACCGCCCGACTCCGGACTCCCCTTGATTTCAGCAACAGTCGCAGGCTTACCGGCAAAATTTCCGCCGAGCATAACCACGCAATCGTTTTCCTCGATCGCCAACGTCCCCTCGGGAAACACCTCCATGCCCTCCGAAAACTGCCCGATAGCAGTCTGATAGACATCCATTTCCCTGCTTGGAATCACAGCGTAAGGACTCGACTTTTCAGCCGTTTGGCGATAACACCACGCCAAATTCCCGATGTGGCGAAACATCGGAGCAATGTCAGTCGCGTGACTTCTGAAAAAGACCAACCCGGCAACCACCGGACTGCTCTTGGCAGTCATACGCTTGCCAGTCCGCTTCACGATCTCCTCATGAGGATAAAAAACGTCGGCAAACGCCACATTGTCGGGACAAGTCTTCATCTCCGACTTCACCTCCTCGAAATCGACGTGAGGTCTCAACTGCATTGCATACCAATTCATCGGATTATCGGTCAGCGTCTTGGCAATCGCATTATTGATGCAATTGCGCTCAAAATCCCTCACCGTCTCTTGGCGAAGCAAAGCCATCGCAGGATTGAACGACGGCATCCGCCCCTCGTCACACAGCCCCGAAATCTTCGTCGGAGCGACACCGCAGCGCAAAGCCGTCAAGCATCGGAAATCAAACGCCGTCAACTCCTCCGTCCTCGAAAGCCTAAGCCCGAACGGAGTCAGCGCAATGAAAAACAGCGACCCAACGTCGCGTCTCAACTGACCGCGAGTGCGTCGCGACTGATTCAGCGGAAAAAGATACTTGTTTTTCGGCTTGGCATACCTCTCAACGATGTCAAGCAGCGTCGAGTCATCGCCACGATAATCATCCTTCTTGAAATCAGCAATCTCATCAAACGTAATCCCGCCGTTGAGCACGGCAAACTTGACGACATCCATTGCAAGACGCCTTGTCGATGGCAACTTCTCAACGTTCGCGCGAAAAAACGCCTGCAATTTGTCAACGATATGATCATCAATTTCCACAAACGCCTCCTCCGGAAATTCCAGCAGTCGGTTGCGCGCCTTAGCGATCTCGTCGGAAGCAGTAGCCAAACCGTCGTCGACGGCACGATTGTAGAGCGTAGCGATTTGTTTGATGTAAAACGCCGCCGTTTTCTGAGAATAACCGTTTTGAATAAGCCAAACGACCCACTCATTGAGAAAATCCGCCGAAAACGCATCGAAATCCACCTCCTCACCCTCCGTGAAGCCGACCAAGGCATTCACCGCCTTCCGCCGAGATTCGGCAGTGGTCTGATTGGTGGTTTCCGACACTTTCGTCCGAAAATACGAGATGGCATCCGTCGACATATCTTAGTTATCGTCAGCGTTTTAAAAACAAAAAATCGGAGGTAACGCCCCCGATTTTATGAGAAATGTCTCTCGACCCTCCGATTCGGTAATGCAACCGCAAATCAGAAGTCTCCAAGACGATATATCATCAGTCAAACTAACCATTAGGTGTAGTACGAATAATCAGTAAGATAACACTCTCTTTTCAACGGAGCGTGTTATTTGCTTACAAAATTAACTAAATTTTTTGGAAATTCACCGTCAGTCAGCATAAATTTTTCCAACAAAATAAAATGTTAATCATTTGCAGCAATCCTCAACGCAAAAATCAGATAGCCCCCTTGCGTAAAGCCATGATATTTGCCGAATTGCTTAGCCCGTCAACCGATTATTTCACCGTGCGGTCCTCACACGTCAAAATCCTGCCCGGAAATTGCTCGACGAGCGCGAGATTGTGAGTCGCCATGATGACAGCAGTCCCTTGTCGGGCTATTTCGTGCAGACGGCTGACGATAGCCTCGCCCGTCGCCGGATCGAGATTTCCCGTCGGCTCATCGGCAAGCAGAATGCGCGGACTGTTGAGCAGAGCGCGAGCTATGACTATGCGCTGTTGCTCGCCACCCGAAAGCTCATGAGGACGCTTGTAACTCTTATTATGCATCCCGACATATTTGAGCACCTCCTCAATACGGTTCTCAATCTCCGCGTTGTCTCTCCAACCCGTCGCTTCGAGGACGAAACGGAGATTGGCGTATGCGCTGCGGTCGGTCAGCAATTGGAAATCCTGAAACACGATGCCGATTTCCCGACGCAGATAGGGAATCTGCTTGTTGCGGATCGTATTGAGGTCATAGTCAAGGACACGGGCATCACCCGAAGCGATGGGAATATCGGCATAGATTGATTTCAACAAGCTCGACTTGCCGCTGCCGACCTTGCCGAGCAGATAGACAAACTCACCCTCCTCAACCGAAAGATTGACGTGTTTGAGCGCAATGAGATCTTGGCGGTGGAGTTCGACGTCGTTATATTCTATAGGAATCTGCTTGTTGCGGATCGTATTGAGGTCATAGTCAAGGACACGGGCATCACCCGAAGCGATGGGAATATCGGCATAGATTGATTTCAACAAGCTCGACTTGCCGCTGCCGACCTTGCCGAGCAGATAGACAAACTCACCCTCCTCAACCGAAAGATTGACGTGTTTGAGCGCAATGAGATCTTGGCGGTGGAGTTCGACGTCGTTATATTCTATAACCTTACCCATGCTTGCTTGTGATTGGATTTGAAAATTAAATTACAAGGAGAAATTTTTTTGAGAGAGGGGGAGATGGAGAGTGAGCAAAATTAATTGCCCATCTCCGAGAGAAATTTGATTCGCATCAATCTGATTTCGTCTTCCGTGAAATCGTCGCCGAGCTCGCGGTAAGCCTCGTTAAGATTGTCGGTCTGACATTCTTTGAAGAAATCGAAAATCTCTTCTTGCGAATCTTCGTCAATGATTTCGTCAATATAATAATTGATATTGATCTTCGTTCCGGAGTAGACGATAGCCTCAATATCGTCGATCAACTCATCAAATTCCAACCCCTTAGCCTTAGCGATTTCGGGGAGCGGAATTTTGCGGTCGACGGCTTGAATGATGAAATATTTTGTCGAATTGCGGCTGGGGACGCTGCGGACTCTGAAATCTTCCGGGCGGTCAATTTCATTTTCCTCGACATAGTTTTTGATAAGGTTAATGAAATCCTCACCATAGCGTTTAGCCTTGCCTGCACCGACGCCCGGAATGTTTTGCAACTCTTCTATCGTGATAGGATAGGTTGTTGCCATCGCTTCGAGCGACGGATCTTGGAAAATGACGTAGGGAGGAAGCCCCAATTTCTTTGCGGTTTTCTTGCGCAAATCTTTGAGGATGCTGAACAACACGTCGTCCGCGGCAAACGAACCCGCGCTTTTGATTGTTTCCGGCTCGGCCTCATCGTCGAAATCCGAATCCTCGACGACTTTAAACGATGTCGGCTTTGCGAGAAATTTCTTTCCCTTTGATGTGATTTTCAGAAGACCATAGTTTTCGATGTCGCGTTCGAGATAGCCTTCGAGGACGGCTTGTCGGATCACGGCACTGATCACTCGTTCCTCGACGCCTTTTTCGCAACCGAATACGTCGAGTTGGTCATGTTCGTATGATTTGACATCAGCGGTTTCCTGTCCGAGCAGGACATTGGTAACATGATCGGCTTTGAATTTTTCTTTAAGAGCAATGACGGTTTCCAAGACCGCACATAAATCATCTTTTGCTTCCACTTTCTTCTTTGGATTAATGCAGTTGTCACAGTTCTGACAGTTATCGAGCGCGTATTCCTCTCCGAAGTAAAAGAGGAGCGAACGGCGACGACAACTGCTTGCCTCAGCGTAACTCTGGGTTTCGAGGAGGAGTTGACGACCGATTTCCTGCTCCGCAAGGGGTTTGCCTTGCATGAATTTCTCCATTTTTTGCAGGTCTTTGGCTGCATAGAAGGTGATACACTGACCCTCACCTCCGTCGCGACCCGCGCGACCGGTCTCTTGGTAGTAACCTTCGAGTGACTTTGGCATATCATAATGAATTACAAACCTCACATCCGGTTTGTCGATTCCCATGCCAAACGCTATTGTGGCGACGATAACGTCGACTTTTTCCAATAGGAAAGCGTCTTGATTCGCGCTGCGAGTAGCCCCATCCATGCCGGCATGATAGGGGAGAGCCTTGATGTCATTGACGATGAGCATTTCGGCAAGCTCCTCAACCTTTTTGCGACTCAGACAGTAGATGATACCCGACTTGCCCGGATTGTTTTTGATGAATTTGATGATGTCCTTATCGACATTTTGAGTCTTCGGGCGCACCTCATAGTAGAGATTCGGACGATTAAACGACGATTTAAACACCATTGCATTCGTCATCCCGAGATTTTTCTGAATGTCGTGTTGCACCTTCGGCGTAGCCGTAGCAGTCAGAGCAATCACCGGACGAACATTTATTTCATTAATGATCGGGCGGATGCGGCGATATTCCGGACGGAAGTCGTGACCCCACTCGGAGATACAGTGGGCCTCATCGACAGCATAAAACGAAATGGGAATCGTTTTCAAAAATTCAATGTTCTCTTCCTTGGTCAACGATTCAGGCGCAACGTAGAGCAGCTTGGTTCGTCCGGCAGTGATGTCGGATTTCACCAAATCAATAGCAGAGCGGTTGAGAGAGGAATTAAGAAAGTGGGCGACGTGGTCTGCCTCGCTGAAATGACGCATTGCATCGACTTGATTTTTCATCAAGGCTATCAGTGGAGAAATCACGATTGCCGTACCTTCCATCATCAGGGCGGGAAGTTGGTAGCAGAGAGATTTGCCACCGCCTGTCGGCATGAGGACAAAAACGTCGTTGCCGTCAAGCAGACTACTCATGATAGCTTCCTGATTGCCTTTGAACGAGTCAAAACCGAAGTGCTCTTTTAATGCGGCGTGAAGTCGTTGGTTCATGGGATTATGGTTACATCAAATAGTTGATAGAGGAGATTCAAGAAATGTGAGGTTCGTGAGAGAGGAGAGGTGGGCTCCGCAATCAGCCGAAATAAGCGTGGCGGAGCTTTTCTTCGGCAAAGGAGCGTTCGATGACGAGCTCCTTGATGTCGGTCGACGGAGTCTCATACATCGCATCCATCATGATGGTTTCGACGATTGAGCGCAGACCGCGCGCGCCGAGTTTATATTCGATAGCTTTGTCGACGATAAATTCGAGCGTCTCTTGCGAGAAGACGAGTTTGACTCCGTCCATGGCAAACAGCTTTTCATACTGTTTCGTAATGGCGTTCTTCGGCTCGGTCAACACTTTCAAGAGCGCGTCGCGATCAAGCGGGTCGAGGTGGACGAGCACCGGCAGACGACCGATGATTTCGGGAATGAGTCCGAACGATTTCAAGTCTTGCGGAGCAATATATTTCAGATAGTTGCTCGAATCGACTTTCGCACGAACCGATGAGCCCGTAAATCCGACCACATGAGTGTTGAGACGATGGGCAATCTTGCGTTCAATGCCGTCAAAAGCTCCTCCGCAGATAAAGAGAATGTTTTTCGTGTCGACTGCAATCATCTTTTGTTCCGGATGCTTGCGACCGCCGTTCGGCGGAACGTTGACAATCGAACCTTCGAGGAGTTTGAGCAAACCTTGCTGCACACCTTCGCCCGAAACGTCGCGAGTGATCGACGGATTGTCACCCTTGCGAGCAATTTTGTCGATCTCGTCGATAAATACGATGCCGCGTTCCGCTTTGGCTACGTCATAGTCGGCAGCTTGGAGCAGACGGACGAGCAGACTTTCGATGTCTTCGCCTACGTAGCCGGCTTCGGTGAGCACGGTTGCGTCGACAATAGCAAAAGGCACGTCGAGCTGACGGGCTATCGTCTTGGCGAGCAATGTCTTGCCCGTACCTGTCGGCCCGACCATGATAATGTTGCTCTTTTCGATGTCGACGTCGTCTTTATCCTGAGCAAGACGCTTGTAGTGATTGTATACGGATACCGACAGATATTTCTTTGCCTCGTCCTGCCCGATGACGTATTGATCGAGAAATTGACGGATTTCAACCGGAGTCGGGAGCGATTTGATTGAAGTCGGTTCTTGATCATTCGAGTCGGCAGATTGAGGGTTAAGCGAAGGATTTTCTTTGTAGTAATCTTTCAGAAGACCTTCAATCTGTCGGACACAGTCGCTGCAAATGTAACTGTCGCCGATAGGGCTGGGGACAAGCACATCGGTATACGATGGAGTCTTGCCGCAGAAAGAGCATTTGATTCCTTGATTCGAATTGGATTTTTTTGCCATTTCGTGTCGTAAGAGGAGTCTGTAAGAGTTATTTGAGAGTTATATATAAATAGATGTGTCGATTTTTATTTCTTTTCGGGAACGAGCACATTGTCAATCATGCCATATTCCTTCGCTTCGTCGGCAGTCATCCAATAGTCGCGGTCAGCATCGGCTTCGATGCGTTCGAGCGGCATACCCGAATGGTCGGCGATGATTTTGTAGAGTTCGGCTTTGTATTTGAGGATTTCGCGAGCCGTGATTTCGATGTCAGAAGCCTGACCTTGCACTCCGCCGAGGGGCTGGTGGATCATCACACGCGAGTGGGGGAGAGCAAGACGTTTGCCCTGCGCGCCGGCAACGAGGAGCACTGCTGCCATCGACGCTGCCATGCCGATACAGATAGTCGAAACGTCGCTCTTGATGTGTTGCATCGTGTCATAGAGACCGAGACCGGCGATGACAGAGCCGCCGGGAGAGTTGAGGTAGATTGAGATGTCCTTACCGGGATCAACAGAGTCGAGGTAGAGAAGCTGACCTTGAACCACAGTAGCGGTGTAGTCGTTGACATCGGTGCTGAGGAAGATGATGCGGTCCATCATCAAGCGAGAGAACACGTCCATTTGAGCGACGTTGAGCTGACGTTCTTCAATGATGGTGGGAGAGATGTATGATGATGTGATTTGCTGAGCAGAAGCGGCGGCGGCATATTGGTCGAGAGCGAGACCATTCATGCCGAGATGGTGTACGGCGTATTTTCTGAAATCGTTATTCATATACTATTGTAAATTGTTTTGTTGTTTTTATAATGTAAAGTTACAAAAAAAACTTTTTCTCTCAAAATAAAAGAATATACTTTCTTAGTCTTCGATGCCGATATGCTCAAAAAAGTGCCAGATGGCAATTCCTCCGGAAACGGAGACATTAAGCGAGTGCTTCGTGCCTCGTTGGGGGATTTCAAGGCAGACATCACATTGATTGACGATTTCTTGGTCAACGCCGTTGACCTCATGCCCGAGGATGAGAGCATAGCGTCGACCGTGTTGTGGCGTGAACTCTTGGAGTTCGATGCTACCTTTGACCTGTTCGAGACAGCAGAGAGTGTAACCGTCGCGTTGAAGAGCGGAGATACATTCGTCTGTGGTCTGATAGTAGCTCCAAGCGACGGAGTCTTCCGCTCCGAGAGCCGTTTTATGAATTTCTGGCGAGGGCGGACACGCGCTGATGCCGCAGAGTATGAGTTGCTCGACGGCAAAAGCGTCACACGTGCGGAAGATTGCTCCGATGTTATTGAGACTGCGCACGTTGTCGAGAACCACGGTCAGTGAAATTTTCGGCTGGCGTTTGAAGTGTTCGATGTCGGCGCGATGAAGATCGCGTATGGTTTTCTTTTCCATGAGAGTGCGTGAGGTTGGTTAGATGAGTTTGAGCCGTAGCCTTAATTTCCGGCGGTGGCTATGATGAGTTTCGACGTATCGAAATAGCGACGGGAGATTCCGGCAAGAAGTTCGGGCGAAAGATTGCGGGCAGTGGCATCTTGACGCTCGAAATAATCCTCGGGTGTGTCGGCGAAAATATGGGTTTGTGTGTAGTCCATGCGACTGAACGGAGTGTCGAGTGTCGTCGCGAGATTCGAGAGTATGAATTTCGACAGACGTTTGATTTCGTCGTCCGTATAGCTTTCGGGGGCTTTCATTCGTTCCATCTCTTCACATATCAGATTGATGACCTCTTCTTTTGTCGACGAATCGGTTTGGGTCGATATGGAGATGAAACTGCGGTCGGGATAACCCAAGAGTTCGGCGGAGATGCCGTAGGTCAGACCCTTGTCTTCGCGAATGTTTAGCATCAATCGGCTGCCGAAATATCCTCCGAGAGCAGTGACGGCGGCTCGGAGAGCCACGAAATCGTCGTCGGTTCGTCCGACAGACGGCAACATTATTTTGACTGCGCTCTGACGGGCGTGTTCGACCGTGATGTCCACTCTTTGCTGAGGCGGTTGTGGCGGAGTGAAGCGGAGGGGAGAGAGGTCGAAGTTTTTGCCGCCGGCAAGCGTCGAAAATGTGCGGTCGACAGCGGCAACCATCTCCTCAGTGATATTGCCGGCTAAAAATATGTGGATATTTTTCGGGTCTAATCTCGAATAGTGAAACTCTGAAAGTTCGTCGGCTGTAAACGCTCGGATTTCGTCGGCGGTTTCCGTCTGAGCCAGAGGGCTGTCCGCGCCGTAGGCCATCGGTCGGATAGTCTTGTCGGCTATAAACGTCATCTTTTCATGCTCGATTTCCAAGCGAGCTGCCTGACGTTGCAATATTTGAGCCGTCGCCTCGGTCGGGAAACTTGGCAAAGTGATCAATTCGGCTAAAATCGGAAGCAATTCGGCAAATTTTTCGTTTAGGCTCAACAGATTCACAGCCGTGTAGTGGGTCATGACGGAGGTGTTGACCCACGCGCCGTTATATTCGAGAGTGTTAGCAATATCCTCGCCGGTCATACGCTTGGTCCCCTCGATGAGCATTGTTGCGGTGCTGTTAGCGAGACCGGGTTTGGGCGACTCGGCTTCGCCACCGGGGATTGCGACGGTGAGACGGCTGACTTCGATGTCGCTACCGTTTTCGATGTAGACGTGAATTCCGTTGGGCAGAGTGTGTGACAACGGCGGTGTCAGCGTGAATGGATCGAAATTATAAACTTGAGGTGCTTCGGCTCGGTTGATTGACATGGTGATGTGTTTTTTTGAGGAAATCTTTCGATTGGTTCTTACGGTTTGAAAATCGAGTCTATTTTTTGCTCGATGAGAGAGTTTAACACTGCGTTTCGAGCTTCGTCCGGTGTCGGCTCGGCTTTGATGCTGTCAGACTTTACGGCTTTGACCGCCGGTTTGACTGGTTTAGCCGGTTTGTCAGGCTTGTCAGGCTTGACAGGTTTGTCCGGTTGGCTGACAGTCGGAGGTGTTTGAGCCGATTTATCTTTTTTGTCAAGTTCGGTCGATTTCTTTTGGGGGAGAGAATCGACTTGGCGATATGAAAATGGCGTTTCGTCCGGCTGTGTTTTGGAAACTTTGGTTTTCCCGGGCTTTTCTGAAATCATTGCTCGATATTTTTCGACGTATCCTGCGCCCGCAAAAGTCCTGACATAGTAATCGTCGAAAATATTGCTGACGATGACTCCGCTCGACCCCGATGAGTGAACCATTTTTCCGTCGCCGACATAGATGCCGACGTGTGAAACCCCTTTCGATTTGCCTGACGTAGCAAAAAACAAGAGGTCGCCGGGCAGGAGTTGATTCTTGTCGAGTGGTGAGCAGAAGCGCGACTGTTGGGCGGAGTTGCGAGGCAACTTGATGTCAAGCGCATTTTTGTAGATACACATGACGAGTCCCGAGCAGTCGACTCCACGTTTGTTTTCGCCACCATATTTATAAGGCGTGCCGAGCCATCGTTTTGTTTCCGTCATGAGCGCGTCGGTTTGAGGGTGGAGCGACTTCGGAGTTTTGAATGAATGGGAATCGTCGTGTCGGTCGTGCCCCTTGTCGACTTTTGTCGTGCGATTGACTGTCGCCGTGTTTTTCGCGCTGCCACATGACGTGATGGCGAGCGACGTCGCAATGATCAAGGCGACCGTTAGCAATATGGATGTCTTTTTTGTCATCATGTGACAAAGTTACAAAAAAATGTGACAGTCTCATTTTAACAAAACAACATATATTGGCTCTTGGGGGTAAATATATCTTAAATCGGAAGATTTTCATCTTAATTTATTTTAAACTTACATATCCCCGACATAACTTTGCGCGATTTTTGCCGTCTAATAGACATGAAGCACGAAATGACACAGTGTCAGTCGGCAACTTTGACATTCGGAATTTGGAACTTCAAAAAACATAGATTAAGAAAATAAATACAAAACATAAATAACAAGTAAAGCACAATGAAACTAACCGGTAAAATTATCACGTTGGCTGCCGGAACGGCAGTCCTCAGTTCGGCAGTTACAGCTATCGCTATGAAGCGAGTTATTTTTGAAAACGGCGAAGATGCAAAGAGCTACAACGAACTTTTCAGCCCGGTCAATCAGCGAACCGGCGGAGTGACTCGCGTGGCGCAACTGCCAGCCAATCAATCGGACTTCACTACGGCTGCCGAGAGCACTATCAACGGTGTCGTGTCAATAAAAAGCTATGTAACTCCCAAGGGCTATCGTCAGGGTGGCAACAGCGGAGGCAACGGATTTTTCAGCGACCCGTTTTTTGAATACTTCTTCGGCAATCCCGGCGGTAACAGTCGTCGCAGTCAGCCGAGACAGGAACAACAGCAGCAACACGAACAGCCTTCGGGACTCGGTTCGGGTGTGATTCTCAGTGCCGACGGATATATCGTCACCAACAACCACGTCATCGACGAAGCCGATCGCCTTGAAGTGACGCTCAATGACAATCGTACGTTTGATGCAACGGTGGTCGGAACAGACCCCACGACCGACCTTGCACTGATCAAAATCGAAGCAACCGATCTGCCCACAATCCCGCTTGGCGACAGCGAGTCGCTTAAAGTCGGCGAGTGGGTGCTTGCCGTCGGCAACCCCTTCGGATTCACGTCGACAGTCACCACAGGTATCGTATCGGCAAAGGGTCGAAGCATCAGCTCTCCGGGCCACGGACGAATGAGCATCGAATCATATATTCAGACCGATGCTGCCGTCAATCCCGGTAACTCGGGCGGTGCGCTCGTCAACCTTGCAGGTGAGTTAATCGGTATAAACACGGCTATTTACAGTCAGACGGGCAACTATGCCGGATATTCGTTTGCAATCCCGACCTCAATCGTCAAAAAAACGGTGAGCGACCTTCGTCAATACGGTGCGGTGCAGCGTGCGGTGCTCGGTGTGTCGATTGTTGACCTCAGCAATGAGATTGCCAAGGAAAAGGGTATCACAGCCGTGACCAAGGGTGTCTATGTCGGAGGTGTCAGCGATCGCAGCTCGGCAAAGGAAGCCGGATTGCAGGAAGGTGACGTCATCACAAAGATCGACGGCATTGCGACCGACAATGTGGCTCAGCTCCAAGAGCAGGTTGCAAAACATCGTCCCGGAGACAAGATAAAGGTTACTTACGTTCGTGACAATAAGGTTAATACAGCCAATGTTACTTTGCGCAACACACAAGGCAATATGCAGGTTACAAAAGCCGGCGACATTACAGATCTCGGATGTGCGTTTAAGAAAGTCGATGAGTCGACATTGCGTCAGCTCGGTCTCAGCAACGGTGTCCAAGTGACAGGTCTTGGCGACGGTCGATTCCGTGATTCCGGTGTCAAGAATGGATTCATCATCTATTCGATCAACAATTCTCGCGTTTCGTCGCCGAACGATGTAGAGAACATCTACAAGTCTGTCATGAAGAGCGGTTCCGACGAAAAGGTCATGATTCTCCGCGGAGTGTATCCGACCGGTCGTCGTGGCATCTATGCCGTTGATTTGGCAGCCGCTGCCGAATAATCCGAATCGGGGAGAACGGTTGCGTCACAGCAATCTGAAATTTATAAATGTGAGTCGCAGATAGTGTCACAGCAGTTACACTCGTCTGCGACTCACTGATTTTTTTGCCGGCTTCCGATTCTTTTCAGAAACGGGAGTTAGGATGGATTCCGAAATTAGAGAACGGCGATTACTTCGATTTCAACGAGAACCTGTTTGGGAAGTTCGCGAACGGCTACAGCCGAGCGAGCGGGGAAGGGTTCGATGAAGTTTTGAGCGTAAACTTCGTTCATTTCGCCGAAGAGGCTCATGTCTGCGAGGAATACAGTTGTTTTTACAACATTTTCAATGCTTGCGCCGGCAGCAGCGAGGATAGCTTTAACGTTGGCAAGTGATTGAGCGGTCTGAGCTTTGATGCCTTCGGGAATTTCACCGGTTGCGGGGTTTACAGGGATTTGACCTGAGCAGAAAAGCATATTGCCTGCTTTGATAGCTTGGCTGTAAGGACCGATTGCTCCGGGAGCTGCGTTGGTTGAAATTACTTCTTTCATGTTGTTGGTGATTTGAAATTTATGGTTAATAAATTGGATTAAATTCGTTTGTATTGGGATTTTTGTTTGTGTTTTAGAGACTGATTTCGGCGAGTTTGACCGATGAGGCTTGTTTTTGGAAGTCTACGTCGAGGTCGTCGCAAATTTTGATGAGCGATTTAAATTCTCTGTCAAATTTGGTCAGAAATTCAGACTCGCCGTGGGTTGAGAGAATGTTATAGACATGACCGAGGGTGTAGTGCTCGGGGCTTGTCGTCGGGATGAGTGGAGAGTCATTGTCGTTGTCATTATCCGCCGAAATTCTGACCACGAGTTTTGAGTCGAGCAGTAGGCTGACGATCAGAGACGTCAGTCGCGGCGGAATTGAAAATTTCGATGAAATCTCCGCATTGTTGAGCGGCGACTTTCCGTCTTTGAATCGACGGACAATTACGGAGAGGACAGCGATGCAGATTTTCATTCGATAGCTGTCAGAGATGTTGGCTGTCTGTCGTTCGTAAGAAAACAGAAAAATTTCTTGCGAGGAGCGGCAGATAAGTGCGCCTGTCATGGTGATCAGCCATGATAATTGCAACCATATCAACATCAACGGCAGAAATGAAAAGCTACCGTAGATAGCATTGTATTTCGAAACATAGACTTGACCCGAAACGAAGAGCCATTGCAATGTCTGAAAGGCGATTCCGGCGATGATTCCGGTGAATAATGCGTTCTTGAATCGGACTTTCGTGTTTGGAATCAGCATATATGCTCCGGCAAACACCAAACACCCGAGGAGGATCGAGACGAGGTCGAGGATGTCGGTGGCGACGGGTCGGATAAATTCAATCGGCATGAATGTCCGAATGGTTTCCGACATGAGGATGCGGAGTCCGCCCGAACAGATCATCAACACGGGGAGGATGATGCAGATTGCGAGATAGTCGGTGACTTTGCGGACGAACGGTCGGCCCGTCTTCACGCCCCAAATGCCGTTGAACGACGATTCGACAGAGCCGAGCAGCGAAATCAATGTCCACAGCAAGAATATGATGCCGATGCCGACGAATATTCCCTCCGATGCTTGCGCCAAACACGAGTTGACAAATGAAAATGCAATTTCAAGAGCCTTGTGTTGCGACGGAAAGTATTCGTAGAGTTGCGATTGCAAGAGGTTTTGAAATCCGAATCCGCGACCGATTGCAAAGAGCAAGGCGAGGGCGGGGACGATAGCAAGCAATGTCCGATAGGTGAGCGCGCAGGCTTGCGATTGGAGATTGCTACTCAGAAAAGAGCGTACGGTCAGATTGAGCGTCTTGACAATATTGACTTTGAAGATGTTGCGGTTGTCTTCCCACACACCTTCGCGACAATAAGCCCAAGCCTTCAAGATGTCGGCTTTGAGTTGTCGGAACGAGCTGTTTTTTGATGCTTCGTCTGCCATGTCTCTTTTCGGAATTATAGGGTCGCGAGGAGTCTGAATAACTGCGTGAACGGGTTATTTTTCGGATTTGTTGTCTTTTTCGACGTAGGTTCGTGCAGCTTGGCTGCGAGCGAGGTCTACGGTGCGTTCGAGACGCTCTTTTTCGAGCGAAGCCACTTTGAAGCGGCGAAGGGTTGTCGCATAGTCGTAGAGCAGCGCGATTTCCCGGGCTTGCTTTTCAGGAAGCGGCATCGAGTAGGTCGACTCGCCGACGAATGTCAGCGTCAAGGGACGGTCGGCATTGGCGGCGATGAATTTTCCGACGCTGTCACATTCGGCTGAGATAAACGTGATGACTTCCGCTCCCATCGAGCGGTCGTTGCGTTCGCCGTCGTGGGCTACGGTCGATGTCGCAGCCGATGCACCGTCGCAACTGATTGCGATCGATGTGCTTTTGACTTTCTTTGCTTTGAGCGACGACATGAGATAGAAATCTCCGTTGGGGCTTACTCGTGCTTGCAATCCGTTAGTTCCGAAAAATTTTGTCGGTTCGGTCGACGCTCCGACGTAGTAGCCTTCGATTGGATTCTTGACAAATTTGACGAGTCGGCCGAGCGAATCGCCGCGCATGGCGAGGACGGCGCAGAGCGAGTCGGCTTTTTGACGGCTGATGACAGCCAGTCCTTCGGTCGCTTTGGTCGAGAGATGGAGGGCTTCGCGACGCACGTCAAACTCACGCGGATAGGCATTTTTAATTGAATCGGTCAGTGAGATGACGGTCTCGAACCGGTTGGCTTCAAAGGCTTGTTGCGCTTCGTTGAGTAAGGCGGTTGCCTTTTCTGTGTCGCCGTTGCCACACGAGGTCGCGGCGAGCGTCAGTCCGACTATTGCGGAGTTGCGTCGTAGAGATGACAGGATATGTTTAGTTGCTGCGTTCGACATTTTTTACACCTTTTACGGTTTTGATTTTTTTTATGAGATTGTTGAGAGCCGACGTGTCGCTGATGCCGACGACTATAAATCCGGAGAATATGCCGTCCGACGAATCTATCGAGATGTTTCTCAGCGTGACGTCTTTTTCTTTATTAATAATAGATGTGATATTTGTGACGATTTCAATGTCATCGTTGCCGATGATTCTCAGAGTGGCTGCAAAACGGTCGCCGACTTTGCCCGACCAGCGTGTGCGGATCACGCGATAGGGGTATTTGTAGCGAATGTGTGCGGCGTTGGGACAGTCGAAACGGTGGATTTTGATGACACCTTCGGCTGAAACGAAGCCAAACACGTCGTCGCCGAAAATCGGGTTGCAACATTTCGACAGACGGTAGTTTATGCCTTTGATGTTGTCGCCGATGATGAGGATGTCGTCCGAGGGCGAGGTGTTGTCGTCGACGGTCTCCATCAGTTCGAACTCTTCGGCACTGCGACGCTCGCTTTCGATGCGCTTGTCGGCGTTTTCAACGAGTTCGTATTGGGTGATCACGTCGTTGACATCGAGCATCTCGTCGCCGATTGCCTTGAAGAAGTCGGTCACGGTTTTGTAGCCCATCTTTTTGATGGTTCGCATCAGCGTGGCTTCTTCAAGCTCGATTTTTCGATTCTTGCATCGGCGTTGCAGCAACTCTTTGCCAAGCTCTGCCGAGCGGTTGGCGCGCTCGTTGAGCGTCTGGCGGATTTTGTTGCGTGCCTTCGAGGTGACGACAAACGACAGCCAGTCTTGTTTCGGAGTCTGTCCGGGAGCAGTCGAGACTTCAACCGTGTCGCCCGAATGGAGTTTGTAGTTAATCTTGCGGTTGCGTCCGTTGACTTTGCCGCCGACGCAGGTACATCCGAGTTTCGAGTGGATGTTGAACGCGAAGTCCAACACCGTTGCGCCGAGTGGTAGACGGTAAAGGTCGCCGCGAGGAGTGAAGACGAACACTTCCTTGTCGTAGAGATCCATCTTGAAGTTTCTCATCAACTCCATCGGGCCGTCGGCGGTTTCGAGGATGTCGCGGATGTTGTTCATCCACGTGTCGAGTTCGCCTTCGCTTTTGATACCCTTGTATCGCCAGTGGGCGGCGAGACCTTTTTCTGCCACGAGATCCATGCGCTTGGTTCGAATCTGAACTTCGACCCATTTATTGTCGGGGCCTTTGACCGTGGTGTGGAGCGATTCGTAGCCGTTGCTCTTCGGAATCGACAACCAGTCTTTCATACGCGCCGGGTTGGGCGTGTACATATCTGCAACAATCGAGTAGACAGTCCAGCAGTCGACTTTTTCACGTTCGAGGGGGACGTCGAGGATGACGCGGATGGCAAAGAGGTCGTAGATGCCCGAGAGTTCCACTTGTTGTTTGCGCAGCTTGTTCCAAATCGAGTAGATCGACTTCGTGCGACCTTTGATTTCATATTTCAGCCCCGTAGCGTCGAGCTTCTCTCTGAGCGGAGCAATGAAGTCGGCGATATAGGCGTCGCGAGCGATTTTTGTTTCGTTGAGTTCGCGTGCAATCTTGGTGTAGGTCTCGCGAGCGGTGTATTTGAGCGACATATCTTCAAGCTCGCTCTTGATTTTGTAGAGTCCGAGTCGGTGGGCGAGCGGAGCGTAGAGATAGTTGGCTTCAAAAGCCGTGTCGGCAACAAATTTCTCGTCGGGGTGGTGGTTGATTGCACGCATGAGCGTCAGACGTTCGACAATCATGATGATGATGACTCGAATGTCTTCGGCAAAAGTCATGAGCAATCGCCTGAAATTATCGGTTTTGACTACGCCTTGCTTGCCGTAGAGAGTCGAAACTTTCATCAGACCGTTGACCATGTGGCTGACATCCTCGCCCCATATCGTTTGGACTGTTTCGAGCGGAATACGGTCGTTGATGCAGAGATCGTGGATTAGCGACGCGATGACCATGTTGCGATCCGGCGATACCATTTCGCAAAGTGTCAGTGCGGTTTCGATTGCCAAGATTTGACGGTTGAGTCCGTGGCGGTCGATGAGGAGACAGGCATCGTCGCCGTTGGCTTGGCGGATAATCTTTTTGAGGGTCGAAAAGTCGGATGGCTGCGCAACGTCGTTGCACTCGGCAATAAGTCGGCGGACGAGTTGCAGCATCCGGTTTCGGTCATCGGAGGGTAGAGGCGTATTATTCATCGTTGTGTGAGTGATGGACGGTTCGAGAGGGAGGATTGATTGAAACGTTGAGAGAGTGTGGTGTGAGCGGTTTATTGTCAGTCGCGGCGGTAGATGCAAGCTCCAATCGAGTTCAGACGGGTGTCAATTGCTTGGTAGCCTCGGTCGATTTGGTCGATATTTTCGATTGTCGACACGCCTTTTGCGCTCATTGCGGCGAGGAGCATTGCAATGCCGGCACGGATGTCGGGCGAGTGCATTTTGTTGGCGCGAAGCGGCATTTTTCGATCGAGTCCGATGACCACTGCGCGGTGGGGATCGCAGAGCATGATTTGTGCGCCCATGTCGATCAGACGGTCGACAAAGAAGAGACGGCTTTCAAACATTTTTTGGTGGATCAGCACGCTGCCTTTACATTGGGTCGCTGTCACGAGCATGACCGACAGGAGGTCAGGGGTCAGACCGGGCCACGGAGCGTCGGCAATCGTCGGAATCGAGCCGTCGAGGTTGGTCTCGATTTCATAGTGCTCCTGCGCGGGGATGTAGATGTCGTCGCCGCGGCGTTCGAGATTGATGCCGAGTCGACGGAACGAGTCGGGGATGATGCCGAGGTCGTCATAGCCGACATCGGTGATTGTCAGTTCGCTGCCGGTGATTGCCGCCATGCCGATAAAGCTGCCGACTTCAATCATGTCGGGGAGAATGGTGTGGTCTGTGCCCGAAAGTTTTTCGACGCCGGTGATGCGGAGCAAGTTTGACCCTATGCCGTCGATTTTCGCGCCCATCCCGACGAGCATACGGCAGAGTTGCTGAACGTAGGGTTCGCAGGCGGCGTTGTAGATTGTCGTAGTGCCTTCGGCAAGGACGGCCGCCATGACGATGTTGGCAGTGCCGGTGACAGATGCTTCGTCAAGGAGCATATAGCAACCTTTCAGACCGTTGACGGTCACGAGATAGTATGCCTGACGCTCTTCGTTGTAGGCAATCATTGCGCCGAGTTTCGACAATCCTGTGATGTGTGTGTCGACTTTGCGGCGACCGATTTTGTCGCCGCCCGGTTTGGCAAAGTAGGCTTGTCCGAGACGTGCAAGCAACGGGCCGACGACGAGCACCGAGCCTCGCAGCGATGCGCAACGCGACACGAAATCAGCACTCGAAATATAGTCTTCGTCAAGGTCGTCGGCTTGGAAACGATAGGTGTCGTCGTTGAGCTTCTCGACTTTGACACGCATGGCTTTCAACAGATTGATGAGGTTGACGACATCAAGAATATTGGGTACATTCTTGATCGTTACCGGCTCTGATGTCAGAAGTGTGGCGCAGATGACTTCAAGCGCCTCGTTTTTGGCTCCTTGCGGTCTGATGCTTCCGCTCAGACTGTGACCGCCTTCAATAATGTAAGTGCTCATGTTGTCGATAGAGGGGGTGAAAATATGAGTGTTGAATCGTGGAGATTACTGTTCTTTTTTTTAGAGGTGTGGAGAGATGGTTTGAGTGGAGGATTGAGAAATATGGGTGGTTAAATATGCTCGACTTCGGGCGTCAATGTGATGCCGAAACGTTCGAGAACTGATCGGATTATTGCTTTTTCGAGGTTGATGACTTCGTCGGGCGTAGCCTTTCGCTCGGGGTTGACAATCACGAGCGGTTGACGATGCCAGACGGCTACGTTGCCTTCGCGATGGCCTTTCCAGCCGCATTGCTCGATCAGCCATGCGGCGGGGATTTTGTAGCCATGTTCGGTCGTGTAGTGTGGGACGGTAGCATCGGCGGCTTCGGCTTTGATTTTGAGGAAGATTTCTTCGCTGACAATCGGATTTTTAAAGAAACTTCCCGCGCTCGGAGTAGTCGAGGGGTTGGGCAACTTGGAGTCTCGCGCTTCGATGACGGCTTTGCGGAGGTCGTGGGGAGTCAACGCTCTTTCGTCGCGATTCTCGAACATTTTTTTGAGTGCCGGATACGATAGATTGGGCGACGGTGTGACCGAAAGCTGATAGTCAACGGCGTGGATGACATAGCGGTCTTTCGAGTCGGGTTGCTTGAAAATCGAGTCGCGATAGGCGTAGCGACACATTTCGTTGGTAAACGAGACAAATTCTCGCTCAACTTCATCGTAGGCATGGACGGCAACAATGGCGTCACACGCTTCCGTGCCGTAGGCTCCGACGTTTTGCACCGCCGATGCGCCTACTTCGCCGGGGATTCCAGAGAGGTTTTCGATTCCCCAATAGTTTTGGTCGCAAGCCCAGAGGATGAAGTCGTCCATGACTTCTCCCGCACCGACGCGAACCGTGATCGATTGCGGATTTTCGTCAATTATATTGATGCCTTTGATTGCACTGTGGAGCACGACTCCGGGGAAGTCGCCACGAAAGAGCAGATTGCTCCCCGCGCCGATGTGGAGCCATTCGATGTCCTTGCGAATCGAGGAGAGGATAAACGGAATGTCGTCGGCTGCATTATATTCCATAAATGCTCCGCATTTGACTTTCATAGCAAATGTGTTGCGCTCGGAAAGATCATAGTTGTCGATAGTCGTAATCATTGTTATCCACAAGTTTTAAATCCGGATTTAAGAAAACATTGTTGCCGATCCGGGGTTTCCATTTACAAAGTTAACACAAAAAAGGCGATTTCTATGCGTCGAAGCATAAGGAATTTTTTGAAAATTTTCACTTTGAGGGTTATTACCTCGTCGATGTGTATTTCTCATAGAAAAGGTTTATTAAAATAAGATGTTTGAAAATTGTTTTTTTTGAATCACACTGCAAAGATAATACACAAAATAGGTGAAAAAGGTGCGATAATGTAAAACTAGGTGAAATTTTTTTCAGATGGATAGTTGGGCGAATCGAAATAAAAAGAGTAATTTTGATGTCGGAAACCAATAAATAACTCTATAAAATTATGGTTAAACATATAGTATGCTTTAAGTTAAAGGGTAGCGACGAGGAGCGTCGCGCAGTGGCTGAGAAGTTCAAAGAGGCTCTTCTCGAGCTCCCGAAAAAAATTGAAGTTCTTCAATCGATGGAGGTCGGAGTCAATGAAAATCCGGCAGAAGATTGGGACGTGGTGCTGACGGCAGTCGTCCCGGAGATGAAAGATGTGGAGACCTACGCCAAACATCCCGACCACGTCGCAGCGGCTTCGATCGTCGGTCCTCACAAGGAGTCTCGCGCGTGCGTAGACTATTGTTTCTAATTTAGAGACCGGTGGTATTCGTATTTGATCTCGACGACACTCTGATTGCCGAGATGGAGTTTGTTCGGTCGGCATACAGAGCCATAGCGCGTCGCTACGGTGGCGGTTTGCTTGCCGGAATGCTTGACGCGCCGTCGCCTCGCGATGCTTTCGATTCGACAGGTTTGCCGATTGGCGAACTCCTGCCGATTTATCGCAATCATTTTCCCGACATCCGTTTGCCGTGGCAGTCGCTGTACACTCTCGCAGCCTTGCGCAATCGCGGCGATCGGCTCGGGTTGATTACTGACGGCAGAAGCATCACGCAGCGCAACAAGATTAATGCGCTCGGGCTCAATCGTTTTATTGCCGACGAAATGATTTTCATTTCGGAAGAAGTCGGCGCGGATAAGCTGACGGGGCGGTCGTTTGAGGCTGTGATGACTCTGTGTGGCGATTCCGACGGCAGTCACTATGTCTATGTCGGAGACAATCCTCAGAAAGATTTCCTGCCGGGCAACAAGCTCGGTTGGCAGACGGTGTGTCTGCTCGGCGGAGCTGTCGGAGAGAATATTTTCGATCAAAATCTGATGGATCTACCGGCCGAAAACCGCCCGTCGAGGGTCATTTACAGCCTTACGGAGCTGCTCGATTGAGAGTGTGTGGCGTTTTTTTACGCCGTCCGCACAAGTCAAAGGAACACGCACCTGCAAAATTCCGGAGTGTCGATGATTAGACGCCGGCTTTTGCAGGTGCGTTTCAAAAAATATCAAAAATCTATTTGTAATGTCTCGTTTGCGGGGCTATTTAATGTGGTCGCGGACTTTGGCAAGGAAAGCTTTCATGTCGTCACTGTCACGACGGCTGACAATGTCAAGCAACTCTGCCATTTGAGCTTGGATTTTCTTGATCTGCTCGGGGGTGTTGGGGTTGAAGAGGATTTCGCTGACAAGATAATCGTCCTCCGACATCAGTCCGCGAGCAATCTGCATGTGGCGTTTGAAAGTCGTGCCGGGAGCTTCCTGATGCTTCATCACTCCGGCAAATGCAAGGGTGGCGGCAAAAGGGATCGACAGCGAGTAGGCAATCGTTTCGTCGTGCTGCTTGAAAGTGTATTCCACGATGTTGAGATGGAGTTTCGAATAGATGTCGCGGAAGAATACTTTGCCGAGGTGGTCGCCCTCGCTGATGATGATTGCGTTCTCGTTGCTTAGATTGCTCAGTGAAGCAAACGTCGGGCCAAACATCGGGTGGGTGCTGACAAACGGATGTCCGCAGCCGGCATAAAATTCAGGCAGTCCGGTCTTGACCGATGCTATGTCGCTGATGATACACGACGGTTTGATGTGGGGGAGGACGGCTTCAAACGATTGGATGGTATATTTGACCGTCGACGCGTTGATGACGAGTTGCGGGTCAAACTCGTCGACTTCATTGAGGTCTTTGAATCGCAGGGCATTGAAGGTGAATCGCAGCCGTTGGAAGTCGGGGTCGTAGACGGCGACTTCGTGGTCAAACGAAAGAAGGTCGCAAAAGAAACTTCCCATTTTGCCTGCGCCGAGAATCAGTATCTTCATTTTTCTTCGTGGATTGTCAAGTGATAGAGGGGGGGATCAGTGAATTATTCGCCTTTTTCGGTCAGAGCCACTTGGATTCTGACGGATTCTTCGTGGATTGTCGAGAGAATCGTGCGCATGAAATCTTCGTCGACACCGGCAGCGGCAGCCGTCTTCACGCGGGTGTGCATGATGTCGCCGTAGCGACCGGGCTGGACGATCGGCATATTGTGGTTTTTCTTATATTCTCCGATTTCGCGAGAGATATTCATACGTTTTGCCAAAACTTCGACGAGCTCGTTGTCGAGTTGGTCGATTTGGCGGCGCAGTTGTGCGAGGCTTTCGGTGGGCACCGGTGCGTCGCGATACACAAGGTTGTCCAAAATGACGCTGAGAACTTCGGGGGTGATTTGTTGATTCTTGTCGCTCCATGCACAGTCGGGGTTGCAGTGTGACTCTACGATCAGACCGTCGAAACCCATGTCGAGAGCTTGTTGCGACAGTGACGCGATGAGCTCGCGCTTGCCGCCGATGTGGCTGGGGTCGCAGATGATGGGCAATTGTGGGTAGCGACGGCGAAGTTCGAGCGGGATACGCCATTGCGGATGGTTGCGGTAGATATGCTCGCCGTAGGTGCTGAATCCGCGATGAATCACACCGAGACGTGTGATGCCGGCGTTGTAGAGACGTTCGAGCGCGCCGACCCAGAGCTCGAGATCGGGGTTGACGGGGTTTTTGACGAGGACCGGAATGTCTTTGCCGCTTTCGCGAAGAGCGTCGGCGATTTCCTGCATGGCAAACGGGTTGGCAGTCGTGCGCGCACCGATCCAAAGCAAGTCGAGGTCATATTCGAGCGCGGCTTCGACGTGGCCGCGGTTGGCTACTTCGGTAGCCACTTTCATGCCCGTCTCTTCGCGCACCTTGTTGAGCCACGCAAGTCCGGGAATGCCTACGCCCTCGAAACCTCCGGGTTTCGTGCGCGGTTTCCAGATGCCTGCGCGATAGACTTTGATGCCTGCGCGGAGCAGTTCGCGAGCGGTTTGCATTACTTGCTCCTCGGTTTCCGCGCTACACGGGCCTGAAATGACAATCGGTTTCGTAAGTTCGATGCCGTCGATTGCGAGCGGCTTTATATTTTCCATTTCCATGATTATTCAGAGTTTTTTTGGGGGGGATATGTTGGGGGGATGATTTTATTCAGTGGATTTACTTACCGTTGAGATGCTTGATGCGTTCGAGAGCTT
>CAZCCI010000029.1:0-33459 GCA_964497255.1 uncultured Staphylococcus sp. | reverse complement strand
CTCATATCGTCGAGTGCTTCGTCATTATTCCGAAGATTGATTCGTAGTGGCAATGAAAAAAAACGAAGCGGCTTTTGGATTTATATTCAAATGCCGCTTCGTTTTTTTTTATTGAGATGATTTCTTAGATGTATTGCATCCCGTTTTTGTCGGAACTTCGTTCTTTGAGAATGCCATGACGGAAGGCGTATAGAAGTTCCGAAAGTTCGTCGATCTGACTTTGGAGGATTTTGCCCTTGTCTGTGTCACGGACAAGTATGCGTTGAGAAATGTGCTCTACCATCTTGGTGGAGCGGACAATGTCAGTGCCGCTGCGTATGGCTTCTTCCTCGGAAATGAATGGTTCATGTTCAACCAATTCGAAGTTGCTACTGTGGTAGATGAGTGTGTAGCCGGCTATACCAGTCGTCGTGTGGTAGGCTTTTGCAAACCCTCCGTCGATCACCATGAGTTTACCGTTGGCGCGAATCGGGCTTTCGCCTTTCTGGGTTCTGACCGGAACGTGACCGTTGATGATGTGGCGTTGCGAGCCTTCGACTCCGAACTCGTCGAGTATCATGTCGCAAACCTCTTCGTTTTGGCGCAGTGTATAGTAGTGACCTTTCTCTTCTTTATGAGCTTCTGGGTCTTTGATGAAGTAGCGTTCAAATGTGGTCATGCGGCTTTTGTCGAAGAGAGGAGAGTCCGGTCCGCACCATAGATACCAATAGTAATCGCGAGCGAAATCTTTTTCTCCTTCAGGAATGTCATCGTTGAATGCCGAGCGGAGCAACATTCCGATTTTTATGAAAAGTTTGCGCCCGCGGTATTTCTGTCCGTTGACAGTGACATCTTTCAATGTGCCGTCGGCATTGAGTGGCATTGATGCATGGAAGAGTAAATTGGAGTTGTAGACCCCATACATGCACCCGTGGCTGAAAAGGCAAGAAATGTGTCGTTTCAGTCCGGTGCTGACGGTGAACGAGTGGCGGAGTTTGGAAATCAGTTCCTGTTCTTCGTCAGTGAGTGCGTATGGAGCTTTCGGGTTGATTGTCGGGAGATTTGTGTCACACATATTATATATGTGTCCGTCGATTTCAACCGTGTTGTTTTCAAAATCTATTTTGTGAAGCAGATTCCGATCGGACATTTCCCATTCCGGATGCTTCATAATCATAGCCCCTTCGAGTTTGAACTGAATAATGGCGATAGCTTTGTGCATTTGAGCCATGAGTCGAAGGGCCTTCTCTTGGTGTTCGCATTCTTCGTGTTCGATGCGAGGCGCAAATTCCGTACATGGGTCGTCAGCGTATGTCTCCATTGCCATTGTAGCAAGCGGAAGTAGGTTTATTCCGTAGCCGTCTTCAAGAGTGGCGAGATTGGCGTATCGGAGCGAGACGCGAATCACATTTGCTATGCAACATTCATTTCCGGCGGCAGCACCCATCCACAGCACGTCATGATTGCCCCATTGGATATCCCAATTCCCATAGTGGCACAATGTATCCATGATGAGGTGGGCGCCCGGACCGCGGTCATAGACGTCTCCGAGTATGTGAAGTTGATCGATGCTGAGCTTTTGAATCACTTTGCACATAGCAACAATGAAAGCGTCGGCTTGTCCCGTTGAAATGATTGTCTCGATGATGCGATTGAAATATCCTTGCTTGTCATATTCTCCGCCGGATTCGTGGAGAAGCTCCTCGATGATATATGCAAATTCTTTCGGTAGGGCTTTGCGGACTTTTGAGCGAGTGTATTTTGACGATACGCTTTGGCAGACTTTGATGAGCTGGTGGAGGGTTATATTATAGAAGTCCTCAAGGTTTTCTTCCGTCGAGCGAATGATCTGCATCTTTTCTTCCGGATAGTAGATCAATGCGCAAAGTTGGCGGATCTCACTTTCGCGCATTGTTGTCCCATATATGTCGGTTACTTTGCGCTTAATGTTGCCAGAAGCGTTTTTCAAGATGTGGCGAAAGGCTTCGTGTTCGCCGTGAAGGTCGGCAACGAAGTGTTCTGTTCCTTTGGGGAGGTTTAATATTGCTTCGAGATTTATGATTTCGGTACTCGCAGAACTTATGTCGGGAAACGTCTGAGCGAGTAGCTCAAGTATGCGACGATCGTTTTCGAGTCGTTCTTTTGCAAATTTCGGATCTATTGGTGACATTCGATTATCGTTATTGTAGCGATTGGATTGTTCTATACTACAAAATTAAACTAAAAATATTGGATTTATGTTTAAAATCGGTGACAAAATTATTGCGGACGCAATTTTTGTTATCGAAGACTGTTTCTGCGCCTCTAAAAGTAGTGAAATTTCTTCAAAAAACAAAGCCTTTTGGCTCTTGAATGATGAACTTTTAAGCGAGTTTTTCGGATGATGCTGAAACACACGGAATTACTCTGTTTTTGATAACTTTGGGGGTGTTATTGAATTGAAAGTTGTCCAAAACGAGATGTTAAGTTATTGGTAGTTAATGGCATAATAATTTTGATATGTCGAAAAGTTATCCAAAATGAAATTTTTGTAGAATAATTGTGTTGCTTTTTGTTGGAATATTTGTTTTATGTATGTATCTTTGCCGACGTAAAATTTTGCATGGCTGAAGCTACTTTCGGCGAGGCATAGAATTAGTAAAATAAAAATTACGTTTATCCCCCTCAAAACAGAATCAAAATGATACTCACAGTAGTCAAACGCGACGGACGAATTGTCGGTTACAATGAAGAAAAAATCAAAGCGGCAATCCGCAAGGCTATGCTCACCACAGAAATGGGTGAGGATGAAGCTCTCATCTCTCGCATTACTGACCGTATCGGTATCAACGGCCGTGAGCAGATGTCGGTTGAAGAAATTCAAGACAGTGTCGAGTTTGAACTGATGAAGTCTCATCGTAAGGAAGTGGCAAAACGCTACATTGCTTATCGTGATCAACGTTCGATTGCTCGTCGAGCAAAGACTCGCGATATGTTTCTTGAAATCATTGAGGCTAAAAACAATGATATTACGCGCGAAAATGCCAATATGAACACCGATTCCCCGGCGGGAATGATGATGAAGTTTGCGAGCGAAACGACTAAGCCGTTTGTTGACGACTATCTGCTTTCGCCCGAGGCTCGAGAGGCGGTTCAAAACGGCTATCTTCATATTCACGACAAAGATTATTATCCGACAAAGAGTTTGACATGTGTGCAACATCCGTTGGATCGTATCTTGAAATACGGATTTATTGCCGGTCATGGCGAATCGCGTCCTGCAAAGCGTATTGAAACTGCGAGCATTATCGGCTGCATCTCGCTCGAAACTGCACAAAACGAGATGCATGGGGGGCAGGCAATCCCTGCGTTTGACTTCTATCTTGCTCCGTTTGTTCGCTCTTCGTATATAGAAGAAGTGAAAAGATTGGAAGCGTTGACAGGCAAAGATTTGTCGGCATACTACAATATTGAAATCGACGACTATCTTAAAAAGCCGCTTGACGGACTTGAAGGAGAGACGCGTTACTTCCAACATGCAATCAACCAAACTGTCAGCCGAGTGCATCAGTCGATGGAAGCATTCATCCACAATATGAATACCATCCACTCGCGTGGCGGAAATCAAGTTGTGTTCAGTTCGATAAACTATGGTACTGACACTTCGGCAGAGGGGCGTTGTATCATTCGCGAACTCCTTAATTCAACGTATGAGGGAGTTGGCAACGGTGCGACAGCAATATTCCCCATTCAGATTTGGAAAAAGAAGAGGGGAGTCAGCTACTTGCCGGAAGATCGTAACTACGACCTCTACAAATTGGCTTGCAAAGTGACAGCTCGTCGTTTCTTCCCCAACTTTGTCAACCTTGACGCGACATTCAATCGTCATGAGAAATGGGATGCCAACGACCCCGAGCGTTACAACTATGAAGTTGCAACAATGGGTTGCCGTACTCGTGTCTTTGAAAACAGATTCGGCGAGAAAACGTCAATCGGTCGTGGCAACATCAGTTTTTCGACAATCAATATCGTTCGCTTGGCAATCGAATGTATGAACATTCTAGACAAAGACGAGCGTATCGAAAAATTCTTCTCAAAGCTTGATCGAGTACTTGACATTACTGCACGTCAGCTCTGCGATCGTTTCGACTTCCAAAAGACGGCTATGGTTAAGCAATTCCCGCTTCTTATGTCACGCTTGTGGAATGGAGCCGAAAAGTTGTCGCCCAACGACACGATTGAGAGCGTAATCAATCAAGGCACACTCGGAATCGGTTTCATCGGACTCGCCGAATGCTTGATTGCACTGATTGGCAAACATCATGGTGAAAGCGACGAGGCTCAGAAACTTGGTTTGAAAATTATCGGTCATATGCGTTCGCGTGCGAATGATTACAGCGAACAGTACCACCACAACTTCTCGGTGCTCGCTACGCCAGCCGAAGGCCTTTCCGGAAAATTTACCTCGCGCGACCGTAAATCGTTTGGTATCATTCCCGGTATCACCGACAAGGTCTACTACACGAACTCCAACCATGTCCCAGTCTACTATCGTTGCTCTCCGCGCCACAAAGCGCAAATCGAAGCGCCTTATCATGAGTTGACAGGTGGCGGTCACATATTCTATGTTGAAATAGACGGCGACGCAACTCACAATCCCAAAGCTATCTCTGATATCGTTGATTTAATGGACGAATACAACATCGGCTATTGTTCGGTTAACCACAACCGCAATCGTTGCATGGACTGTGGCTACGAGGATGCACAGGCTGAGTTGAAAGAATGTCCGAAGTGCCACAGTCACAACATCGACTGCTTGCAGCGCATCACCGGCTACCTCGTCGGCACAACCGACCGTTGGAACAATGCCAAGCTCGCCGAGTTGAAAGATCGAGTGGTTCATAAATGAGAAATCAACCATTTTCTGATGCAACACAATCGGAAACGATGAGAATACTTGATATAATTCCGGGGACGTCTGTCGACGGCCCCGGATTGCGTACATCAATCTACTTTGCCGGCTGCAAGCATCGTTGTCCGGCGTGCCACAATCCCCAATCATGGGATTTTTCCGGTGGAACTGAAATGACGCTTGATGAAGTCCTTGAAATCATAGTCAGAAATGATTTTGATGTGACATTTACAGGCGGTGACCCTCTGTATAGCGTCGACGAAATAATCCCGCTAGCCAAAGAAATCAAACGCCTTGGTAAAGACTTGTGGTGTTACACAGGTTTCACCTATGAAACCGTGGCAGCCGACGAGCGTATGAACCGCTTGCTTCAATATGTGGATGTATTAGTCGACGGTGAGTTTGTAAAGCCATTGCGAGATGTCGCATTGACCTTTCGAGGTTCATCTAATCAGCGACTCGTCGACGTAAAAAAAAGCACTCCCGATTCGGTTGTCGAATGGGAGTGGTAGAAGGATATTCCTGATAAGATATTTTCTAAGGCTTATGTTGGATCTCTGTTGAGAGCACGTAAGCCTTTACTTTTTGGAAAAGTTCGTTGGCGAAGACAAACTCATTGAGGGCCTCGTTCGGGCTTTGGTATATCTTGTGCATATCACCGACCCATTCGCGATGCCCCTTGTTGATGAACACAATATTCTCTCCGATTCCAAGCACCGAGTTCATATCGTGAGTATTGATGATTGTCGTGATATTATACTCGTGAGTAATGTCGCTCAGCAATTCGTCGATAAGGATTGAGGTTCGAGGGTCAAGACCCGAGTTCGGTTCGTCGCAAAACAAATATTTGGGATTCAATGCAATAGCGCGAGCGATTGCGACACGTTTCTGCATACCGCCTGAGATTTCCGACGGATATTTATTGTCGGCACCTTTGAGATTGACACGTTCGAGGCAGAATTGTGCGCGATCCTTCATCTCTCCATAGCTCATGTCGGTAAACATTGTCAGCGGAAACATCACATTGCCAAGTACCGTCTCTGAGTCGAAAAGAGCCGACCCTTGAAAGAGCATGCCGATTTCTTTGCGCAACTCCTTGATTTGACCTGGGTTCATTTTCAGAAGGTCGCGACCGTCATAGAGAATTTCGCCTCTTTCGGGGTGCAACAATCCGACCAACGATTTGACAAGGACAGTTTTACCCGAACCGCTCTGTCCGATGATGAGATTGGTTTTCCCGGTGAGAAACGAGGCAGAAACGTCGTTGAGGATCGTTTTGCCGTCAAATGATTTGGTGATATTCTTAACTTCGATCATTGCAATAGGAGTTTAGTCAGCACTACGTCAAGCAGGAGGATGAGGATGCTTGATGCGACAACGGCATTGGTCGATGCCTTACCGACTTCAAGCGCACCGCCCTTGACATGGTAGCCATAGAAAGATGCGACGGAGGTGATGATAAATGAGAAGAACAGCGACTTGATGAGTCCATACCACACATACCACTCCGAGAACATCGTTTGCAACCCGTAGATAAATAGATTGAGAGGGATGATTCCCGTAATAATTGAAATCAAAACACCTCCGAGAAACGACGTGAAGATGCAGAACACGACCAAAATCGGCATATAGACGAGAAAGCCTATGATTTTGGGCAACACCAAAAAATTGGCTGAATTGACGCCCATGATGTCAAGCGCATCGATTTGCTCCGTGACGCGCATCGTGCCGATCTCCGAGGCAATATTCGACCCGACCTTTCCGGCGAGAATCAGACAGAGAATCGAGTTTGAAAATTCAAGCAGAATGATTTCGCGAGTGGCGAGACCGGTTGAATACGACGGAATGAGTGGCGAGACGATGTTGAGCTGCATTTGGATGGTGATCACCGCACCGATAAATAGCGAGATGACAATCACAAGCGGAATCGAGTCGACACCGAGTTTTGTAATTTCAAAAAGAGTTCGTTTGAAAAACGTCTTCCATTTATCTGGAATGGAAAAAACTCGTGATATGAATAGGCAATATTTGCCGAACGTGTTCAGTGATTCGGATATAAGCATACCGATATTAATGAGTGTTGGTTGGTTTCTTTTGGCAAAATTAGCCAATTTCAGCCAAAAGAGTGTTGAAAGTTGGTCAAAAGACCAATTTATTGGTAATATCAGAAAGCCTTAGCCGAGAACTTCGATAAGTTCTTTGACCGAAAGACTGCGTTGCTCGCCCGAAGTCATATCTTTGAGCGTAACCGTTCCGTTGGCAATTTCCGTTTCGCCGATGATTGCAACGTAGGGGATTCTGAGAGCATCGGCGCGCCCCATCTGCTTCTTCATCTTCGAGTTATCTGGATAAATTTCGGCTGAGATACCATTGGCGCGAAGCTCTTTGATGACTTCGAGAGACTTTGCGGCTTCTGCCGCCCCGAAGTTTGTAAACATGACTTTGGCTGCACCTGCAATATCGGTCGGGTAGAGGTCGAGAGTATTAAGCACGTCATAGATACGATCCGCGCCGAATGAAATGCCGACACCAGAAACGCCCGGCAGACCGAACACGCCTGTAAGGTTGTCATAGCGACCGCCGCCGGTGATGCTGCCGATTTCTACGTCGCGAGCTTTGACCTCTATGATAGTTCCGGTATAATAATTGAGACCGCGGGCAAGGCTCACGTCAAGTTCGAGTTCCGCACGGAGTCCGATACTGATTGAACCGTTGATGACTTCGGTCAGTTCGTCGATGCCTTTAATGCCAGTCTCGCTTTCGGCAAGCAACTCGCGAAGTTTGGTAAGACGCTCGTCATTCGACCCCGAAAGGGTGATAATCGGAGTAATCTTGTCGATAGCCTCTTGGCTCAAACCGCGTTCTGCAAGCTCGGCTTTTACGTTGTCGAGACCGATTTTATCGATTTTGTCGATAGCCACGGTGATGTCCACGATTTTATCGGGCTCTCCGATGAGCTCGGCAATTCCGGCAAGCACCTTTCGGTTGTTGAGCTTGATTGTGGTTCTGATACCGAGACGGGCAAACACCTCATCGACCATTTGGACGAGTTCGATTTCATTCAGCAGGGAGTCCGAACCGACGATGTCTGCGTCACACTGATAAAATTCGCGATAGCGACCCTTCTGCGGACGGTCGGCACGCCAAACCGGTTGGATCTGGAAGCGTTTGAACGGGAACGAGAGATCATTTCGGTGCATGACGACAAATCTTGCAAACGGCACTGTGAGGTCGTAGCGCAACCCTTTCTCGCAGAGTTTCGGCGCAAGTTTCGGGCAGTCGCCCGATGCAATCAAATCCGTGTCTACTCCGCGGAGGAAATCACCTGAATTGAGGATTTTGAAGAGGAGTTTGTCGCCTTCCTCTCCGTATTTTCCCATGAGAGTAGAGAGATTCTCCATAGCCGGAGTCTCGATTTGTTGAAATCCGAATAGATGGAACACACTGCGGATAGTGTCAAATATATAGTTGCGGCGAGCCATTTCTGCCGGAGTAAAATCACGTGTACCTTTAGGAATAGATGGTTTCTGAGCCATAATCTGTAATGTTATGAGTAAATTTGTTAAACAGCGTCTTAAACGTTCGTCTATTTTTTTGCAAAGATAGGGAAAATTGCTAAATTTGCGAAAATTTAATGCGTAATAGATGTAAACAATCGGGAAATCCGTCTCGATAAACAACAGTTTTAGAATACCTAAATTTTAATACGATTATATCCAACTTCCTACATTTTTTTGAAAAATTATGATTAAAAACAAACCGGACCAAAGTTTTATCAAACTTTGGAACTTGAGTTTCGGATTTTTCGGTGTCCAGATTGCTTACGCACTGCAAAGTGCCAATATTTCGCGAATATTTGCAACATTGGGTGCCGACCCTCATTCGTTAAGCTATTTTTGGATCTTACCTCCGTTGATGGGCATCATTGTCCAACCGCTTGTCGGAGCGGCAAGTGACCGCACGTGGAATCGTCTCGGTCGCCGACTGCCTTATCTGCTGCTCGGAGCCTTGATTGCCGTGATTGTGATGTGCCTGCTTCCCAATGCCGGTAGCTTCGGACTTTCGATTGGTGGAGCAATGATTTTCGGCTTCATTGCATTGATGTTTCTCGACACCTCGATCAACATGGCTATGCAACCATTCAAAATGCTTGTCGGAGATCAGGTCAACGAACGTCAAAAAGGGTTGGCATACTCGATTCAGAGCTTCCTCTGCAATGCCGGCAGCCTTGTAGGGTATCTCGCCCCGATCACATTGACAGCTATCGGCATCAGCAACTTGGCTCCTGCCGGACAGGTCCCCGATGCCGTGACATATTCATTCTACATCGGAGCGGCAGTGTTGATTCTCTGCGTCATTTATAGTTTTGCAACAATCCGCGAAATGCCCCCGAAGGAATACGCCGAATACCATGGCATCACGGAGCAGCAAAAAGAAGAGAAAAGCAATATGTTAACCCTTCTTTGCAATGCCCCGAAAGCCTTTTGGACGGTCGGACTCGTGCAATTCTTTTGTTGGGCGGCATTCCTATATATGTGGACATACACCACCGGAGCTATCGCCGACACCGTATGGGGAACGACCAACACTGAGACCGAAGCCTATCAGACTGCCGGTAACTGGGTTGGAGTTCTGTTTGCCGTTCAAGCCGTCGGCTCAGTCCTTTGGGCAGTGGTGATACCTCGATTCAAGAGCCACAAAGTCATCTATTCGCTCAGCCTTCTGCTTGGAGCAGTCGGATTTATATCGACAATGTTCATCAAGGATCAATATTTGCTCTTCGTCTCCTTCCTGCTCATCGGATGCGCATGGGCAGCAATGTTGGCTCTCCCGTTCACGATTCTGACCAACTCTATCTCAGGAAAGAATATGGGAACATACCTCGGGCTCTTCAACGGAACCATTTGTGTGCCTCAAATCTGTGCTGCAGCTCTTGGAGGGCACATTCTTCCGTTGCTTGGCGGTAGTCAGGTAAATATGCTTGTCCTTGCAGGTATTCTGTTGATAATCGGAGCTTTGTGCGTGACGATGGTCAAAGAAACCTATGCCGAATCTCAATCAGAGTAAACTGGCGCAAGAAAATTTTTTACAACGTAATCCTCATAAAATCAGCCGAAAAAGCGAGAAAACTCGATCTTTTTCGGCTGATTTTCCATTATCGCACCTTTTCGGCTGTTTTTTGTCGTATCTTTGCAGTCGAAAACCAATTCAATAAACCGTAATCTATAATCTAATGTAATATGTATAACTATGGAAAGGAGGTGTAAACACACACATACACGCACACATTTCGTCGGCGAGCACAAAACGAGGGGCAAGTGGCAATCCGCACAGTTGGCAAAGGCGCATTTTCAGAATTACGATGTCGTTGTCAACCTGAATGATTGCAACATTTGTTTCGTAGACCTTGACGCTGAGATCGTCGGCCTATGTCGCGAACCATTTGGTAATCATCTGCTGAATATCTCCATCGAGGGTGTTGGCAAGCCCCCGATAGCTCTCGGCAAGTTTTTTGCGAGCAGTCAGAGCTACGATGTTTCAATATTGGACTGAAACGACTTAGAGATTGCTCGTCGGGACAATAATGTCAACACCAATCCTCGGCTGAACAGATATGTGATGAATGCGAGCCAAAGACCGTGGTTGCCGATGAGAGGGAATAGGATGAAATAGAGTGTAAAATAAACGGCTGATGAAACGGCTATTGAAATCAGCATCTCGTGAGTACGAGTCAAACCGATATAAATCCCGTCCCATATAAATGCGGCAAATCCGGCAATGGGAATTGCAACGACCCAAACCGTGAAGTCGGCAGATGTTTCGATGACACCGGTGTCATCGCTGAGAAGTCGTATGATTGAATCTCCGGCTGTGGTGTAGATTGTCGTGAAGATTACGACGATGGTAATTCCCCAGCCGAAAAGTGCCCGGATTGTTGCTTTGAGATGTGTGCGGTCGTTCTGTCCTGCACAATTTCCGCAAAGCGATTCGCCTGCAAATGCAAATCCATCCATGAAATATGAAAATATTATGAAGAATTGCATCAGCAGGGTGTTGACGGCAAGAATGATTGTGCCCTGAGCCGATCCTGTGCGCGTAAACCATACGGTCACGGCGATAAGGCAGAGTGTGCGGAGGAAAATGTCGGCGTTGACTGAAAAGAATCGCTTTAATTCATCAGTCTTCACTATTGAAGAAAGCGATGTCGGGCAGGGGCGATGTCTGATGAGCGCGATTGCAAGTCCCATTGCGAATCCGATCCATTGGGCTGTCAGAGTTCCTGTTGCGACTCCTTTGACTTTCATCCCGAAGCCGAAAACGAGCAACAGGCTGATAGCAATGTTTGCAATGTTTATTGCAAACGCCATCCACATCGGAGTCTTGGCGTTTTTAATGCCGAGAAACCAACCTGTCAGGACGAATGTCCCGAGCGAAGCCGGTGCGCCCCAAATCAGAATTGAAAAGTATTCGTTGACGAGCATACCGACGCTGTCGTCAACATCAAGAATGTGGTTGGCAAATCGGATGATAAGACCTTGAAGGACTATCATTATGATTGAGGCTGTGAATGCGACGAGCAATCCGCGTGTGAGCACAAGGTCGCAATCCGACTTGTTGCCTGCTCCGTTGGCTTGAGCGGTCAATCCGCTCGATCCCATGCGCAGGAATGCAAAGAGCCAATAGAGCATATTGAAAATCGTTCCGCCGACGGCTATCGCTGCAATGTAGTCAGGGCTACCCATGTGACCAACAATCACCACGTCCATCAGTGCAAGCAATGGAGTGGTGATGTTGGTGATAATCGACGGGATTGCGATCGACAGAATCTCGCGATTAATAGCTTTCATATTTGTCAGGAGAGTCAATCTTTCAGTGTCTTGGCTTTCATTGATTCCCAAATGAGGTAGATGATGAGAAGCGAGTAGACTGCAAGACCTGCCCACTGTGTAGCAATCGCATCAAGCGGATTTTGATATTCAAATCCGAGGAAACGAGTGAGGGCTGCAAATACGCCGAAGAGGGCTCCGCCGGCGATGAGACCCGACGAAATCAGAGTGCCGCGGTCGCGACGAGCGTCGTTGAGTGCTTTGTCTTTCGAACGGCTGCCGACAAACCATGCGATAGCTCCGCCGACAAGAAGCGGGGTGTTGAGTTGCAAGGGGATGAACATACCGAGGCAGAATGCCAATGCGGGAACGCCGAGCCAGTTGAGGAGGAGTGCGAGGATTGCGCCTACCATGTAGAGAATCCAAGGGGTGTCGCCACCCATCATCAGCGGTTCGATTACCTTTGCCATAGCGTTGGCCTGCGGTGCAACGAGAGCATTGTCACCTGTGAAGCCGTAGACTTGGTTGAGCAACAGAATCACACCGCCGACAGTGGCAGCAGATACGAGTGTGCCGAGGAATTTCCAGCTCTCTTGTTTCTTGGGGGTTGAGCCGAGCCAGTAGCCGACTTTGAGGTCGGTGACGAATCCGCCTGCCATTGAAAGGGCTGTGCAGACTACGCCGCCGATGACCATCGACGCTACGATGCCTGACGAACCGCTGAGCCCGATGCCGACAAAGATTGCCGAAGCGATGATCAGCGTCATGAGTGTCATGCCCGAAACGGGGTTTGAACCAACGATTGCGATTGCATTGGCAGCTACGGTGGTGAAGAGGAATGCGATGACTGTTACCACGATCCAAGCCACGAGTGCTTGCCAAAATGTGTTGATGACACCAACCCAGAAGAAGATCAGAACGGCGATGAGTGCGATCGAGATGAAGAAAACGACGTGTTTCATCGAAATGTCGTTTTGCCAGCGAATCGATGCGGAGCTGTCAGTTTTGCCTTTGAGTTCGCGACCTGCGAGACCAACGGCACTGCGGATGATGCCCCACGATTTGACGATGCCGATGATACCTGCCATTGCGATACCGCCGATGCCGATCATGCGAGCGTAGTCGGAGAATATGTCGTCAGGAGTCATTGCCGCGATTTCAGCGCTGCCGTATGTGCCCATGAGCGGGATGAGTACCCACCAGACGAACACTGAGCCGGCAAAGATGATGAATGCGTAGTTCAAACCGATGATGTAGCCGAGACCGAGCACAGCCGCACCGGTGTTGCAGCTAACGACGAGCTTTGTCTTTTCGGCAAGAGTTTGTCCCCAACCGACAACCGCCGTGTTGAGTACGCCTGCCCACCAGCCGAATGTTTCTACGATGTAATCATAGAGACCGCCGATAAGTGATGCAATAACGAGTGTTTTGGCTTGACCTCCGTTTTTGGCGGCAGCTTTGCCGAGGCCGCTTGCAAGCACCTGTGTGGTTGCTGTTGCTTCGGGGAAGGGGTATTTGCCGTGCATATCCTTAACGAAATATTTTCGGAAAGGAATGAAGAAGAGTATGCCGAGGATACCTCCGAGAAGTGAACTGAGGAAGATTTGGAGGAAGTTGACGGTGATTTCGGGGTATTTGGCTTGGAGAATGTAGAGTGCCGGGAGTGTGAAGATTGCACCGGCTACGATTACGCCCGAGCAAGCTCCGATGCTCTGGATGATGACATTCTGTCCGAGCGGGTTCTCTTTTTTGAGTGCGCTTGACATACCTACGGCAATGATTGCAATCGGTATAGCTGCTTCAAATACCTGACCTACTTTCAGTCCGAGATATGCCGCTGCCGCACTGAAAATCACGGCAAGGATGAGTCCCATGCTGACAGAGTAGGGGGTCACTTCCGGATAGTCTCGTTCCGGGTGCATAATCGGACGATATGACTCGCCGTCGCCAAGTTCGCGAAATGCGTTCTCCGGCAACTCGACGGGGTCTTTGTCCGCGTAGATTTCGTTTGTTTTTTTGTCTGACATAATTATGATTATACTTGTTTATTCAGAAAAATATGAAGCCGGGAGCGGTCGGCAGTTGTAGTGAGACGCCATTATTTCACCATAGGCACCGGCTGATCGGAGCGCAATCAAGTCGCCGCGTTTGATTTCGGGGAGGATTTCGTTCTGCCCGAAGTAGTCGGACGATTCGCAGATCGGGCCAACGACATCGTAGTGGTGCATCTCTCCGTTGGGATTCGATATGTTCTCAATCTTGTGGTGAGCGTTGTAGAGCGCGGGGCGAATGAGGTCACTCATGCCTGCATCGACAATAGCAAACTTCTTGGTTGTGCCGACTTTGACATAGAGGACTTTGGAAATCAACGAGCCACATTGTGCCACAATCGAACGTCCGAGTTCGAAATGAATTTCTTGATTCGGACGGATGTGGAGGTGGTTGTGGAATGTCGTGAAGTAACCTTCAAAGTCGGAAATCGGATGGCGTTCGGGATGGGCATAGTCGATGCCGAGACCGCCGCCGAGGTTGATAGATTTGAACGTGATTCCGCGTTGTTCGTATTCATCTTGCAGGCGATTGATCGTCTCGCAAAGCATTACGAACGGGCTCGTTTCGGTGATTTGTGAGCCGATGTGGAAGTGCAGTCCTTTCAGCTCAATTCCCGGGAGCGAGTTGGCGAGGTCGATGATTGCAGGGAGCATTTCGAGGTTGATGCCAAATTTGTTTTCTGCCAGACCGGTTGTGATGTAGGCGTGGGTGTGGGCATCAATATTTGGGTTGACTCGAATCGCGACGCGAGCGGTTTTGCCCATCTCGGTGGCTATCTCGCTGATGATGCGGAGTTCCGGCTCTGACTCGATGTTGAAACATTCGATGTCTTTCTCAATGCCGAGACGGATTTCGCGGTCGCTCTTGCCGACACCGGCAAAGACGATGCGGTCGCCACGGAAGCCGGCTTCAAGGGCTGCTTCAATTTCCCAACCGCTGACGCAGTCCACGCCAAGTCCGGAGGCTTGGATGCAACGAAGTATTCCGGGATTGGCGTTGGCTTTGATTGCGTAGTGGACTTTGAAACGCGAATCGCGAGCGGTGCGTTTGATTTCTTTCAGTGTCCGATCAAGCAGTTTTAGATCGTAGAAATAAAACGGGGTTTGAAGTTGCTCGAATTCTTCGATAGGAAAACGTGTCATATATTACTATGCAGTCATATATTAATCATTGAAAAGGACTTCGCTGAGACGACGGAGAGCCGTGATTTTGTCTTCCTTGCGAATGAGGAACGAAATGTTGTAGTTCGAGCCGCCGTAAGAAATCATGCGGACGGGGATGTCTGCCAAGGCTTTCATTGCTTTGGCTTCGTAACCGGTGTTGGTCCACTCCATGTTGCCGACAACGCAGATGATGACCATGTCGCGGTCGATTGTGACTGTGCCGAACTTTTTGAGTTCGTCTATGATTTCGGGAAGGAAGCGTTCGGAGTCGATGGTGAGTGAAACTCCGACTTCGCTTGTCGCAATCATGTCGATCGGAGTGCGGTATTTTTCAAATGTTTCAAATACGCGAGTGAGATAGCCGTAGGCGAGGAGCATACGCGAGCTCTTGATCTTGATAGCAACAATATTATCTTTCGCTGCGACGGCTTTGATTGTAGGTTCGGTTATGTTGTTGTAGATGAGTGTGCCGTGGGCTTCCGGCTCGAGTGTGTTGAGGAGGCGGAGGGGGATATTGTTGACTTTCGCGGGGAGTACGCAAGTCGGATGGAGGATTTTTGCTCCGAAATATGCGAGCTCGGATGCTTCTTCGTAGTGAAGTTCGTTGACAGGACGGGTGTTGTCGACAAAACGCGGATCATTGTTGTGCATACCGTCGATGTCAGTCCAAATTTCAATTTCTTCGGCTTCGATGGCTGCACCGATGAGCGAAGCGGTGTAGTCGCTACCACCGCGTTGGAGGTTGTCGATTTCGCCGGTTGAGTTGCGACAGATGAATCCCTGAGTGATATAGATGTCGGCATCGGTATATTTGTCGAGGAGCGGTTGAAGGTGGAGGGCTATGTGTTGGGTGTCCGGGTCGCCGTTGACATCTGTTTTCATGAAGTCAAGAGCCGGAAGGGATTCGGCATAGAGTCCGCGCTCGTTGAGAAGGATTGTCATCATGGCTACGCTCATGATTTCGCCTTGGGCGAGTATGATTTTCTCTTCAACTTCGCTGAATGAGTCGCGTTGGGTGAACGAACGGATGTAGTTGAAACAAGCCTTGATTTCTTTGAGGGCTTTTTCGCGGCTTTCGTGTTTGTCATAGAGAGCTGCGATTGTTTTCAAATATTTCGATTCCAAGAGGTTGATTGTCTCTTTGGCTCCGTTGGTGTTCTTTTTATAGAGGTAGTCGGCTATTTCGACGAGTGAGTTGGTTGTCCCGGACATGGCCGAAAGCACTATTATATTTTTACCTCGTGAGGAGACAAGGTCTGCGACATGGCGGATACGTTCAGCGGAACCTACCGAGGTTCCTCCAAATTTCATGACTTTCATAATCTCTTATTTGTGCTGTATAAAAAATGTGATTTCAATAAATTGGTTTCCGATTAAGCCCGATTTTGGACAAAATCTTCGCAAAATTAGCGAAAATTATCGGAAATGTAATTAAAAGGTCGTCGAATTGAAAGTTTTGATGACGATTTTTGGGCGAAACAAGTCTTTTGCATGGTTTATTGTCCGTTTGCCATGCGTTTGAGCAGAGAGTAGGAGGGGATTATGCCAAGTTCGCCGGAACGACTGAGGTCGGGGAATGCGTTGTCTTTGTCGCCGAGCATGAGGTAGACGTATCCACGATTGTAAAAGGCTTCGCCGAAATCCGGTTTTAATTCGATTGCATGGGTGAATGCGGCGATTGCTTCGGTGTATTTACCGGCTTCGGCAAGCAGGACTCCTTTATTATAGTAGGCAACCGGCATGAATGGCGACAATTCAATTGCATGGTCAATGTCGGCGATTGCGTCGTCGAGCTGATTTCGCTTGTCGATGTTCTTGATTTGCGCTCTCAGAAGGTAGGCGAGTGTGAAATCCGGGGTCAATTCGATTGCTTTGTTTAGGTCGGCAATGGCGTCGGCATATTTTTCGATGGTGTATAAGTCCATTGCTCGGCCGAAGTGGTCGATTGCGCGAGGAGTGTGGTTGGCGATGTAGGAGTTGTAGAAGTCGATTGACGATTTATGTGTTTTGATGACGTCGTCACCTTTAAGTTGCGATTCGCGATTCGCAACTTGCAGTCCGAATCGGAGTATGCCGGTGGCATTCAGCTCGTTGACTTCGCGGATGTATTCGCTATTGAGTTTGATTTCGGTCGGGGAGGTGTAGTAAGTGATTATGAATGTCGGTTCGAGTTCGATGCGCAGGTCTTGGTCTTGCACTTTTCCTCGAATCGTTTGCATACTTTCGATGTCGTAGTTGGCTGAAACGGTGGCAAGCGATGAGAAGCGTTTCTTTACTTGTTCCTGTGTTTCGGTTGTATGCGTTGGGTGAGATGGTGTTGACGTTGCTACATCTGATGAAGAGTCAGTAGCTGATGCGCTCTCTGATTTTGTCGAGGCTGATGTGGTGGCGTCTTGGCTGAATTGTCGTTCTGCCGGAATTTGGACTTTTGTTTTGGCAAGCGCGAGCGATTTGTTGTAGTCTTTTTCGGCTGCACGCATATCTCCTTTGCGACGATTGATGTCGTAGCGAAGAAAATAGGCGGCGGCAAAGTCTGGGTAGGCTTCGAGGACTTTGTTGATGTCGGAAATTGCACCGTTGAAGTCGCCGATTTCCGCGAGAAGCATAGCTCTGTTGTAGAGTGTCTTATGGTCGTCGCCTTTGATGCCGATTACAGTCGAAAAGTCGTCAATGGCTTTGTTGGTGTCGTGGACTTCGGCTCGGAGCAAACCGCGGTTGAACAGAGCGGTTGTGTTTGTCGGGTCGAGAGTCAAGGCGTGTTCATAGTCGTCAAATGCACCGTAAATATTGTCGGTCATGTAACGCAGATAGGCGCGGTTGATGTAAAAACCGGGTGTCTCGGGCTGCAATTTGATCGCCATGTCCATGTCGGCGAGTGCACTTTGATAGTCTTTGCCGGAGTTGATGGCGATGTCGGCTCGCATAAGGTAGGCATTTACTGCCGATGAGTTGAGTTTAAGGGCTTGGTCAATGTCGCTTTTAGCTCCGATTGTGTCGGTGGTTTCGAGTCGCAGACGTGCACGACCGAGATAGCCGCTTTCAAAGCGGGGATAGCGTTTTATTAATGTTTCAAATGTTTGTGACGCACCGTCGTGGTCGTTCAATTCGTTTTGAGCCAGGGCTTTGTTGAGGAGTACGCTGCGAGCCTCGGGCATTGTTTTCAGTACATGGTTATAGTCATCAATGGCTTCTCGGCTTTTTCCTTGGTTCTGACGAGCGACGCCTCGCACTTCGTAGGCGTCAATGATGAACGGATTGCGTTCAAGGGCCAATGTCGCATCTTCTTCCGCGCCGGCAAAGTCGTCGAGGTTGAGTTTGGCAACGGCTCTGTAAAAATATGGTTTGGCGAGGTTGGGGTTGACGCTGATTACTTGGTTGAAATATTGAATAGAGAGGACGTAGTCTTCAAAATAATGAGTGTTTGCGCCTATTCTCAACACTTGCTCCGTGTCGATTTGAGCCTGTACGTTGACAAACGGACAGATTAGCAGAATGAGTATGGCGGCTATTTTTTTGAGATGCGACATTTGCCGATTAGAAGAGTAAAAACTGATAATTTAACGGCAAATGTAGCGTTTTATATGAATACAACCGCTATTTTTAAGGAATTTTCATAGTTTTTGTGTGGGCTTGGGGGTATCGGTGGTGTTATTCTTATTGCCGGCGACGTAAAAATGTCGTTGATTTTGTGTAACTTTGCATCTGATTTTGAAATATTGAAAATATAGTACGCTAAGAATAAGTATATATGGCATTACAAGAAGAAATAGCACGAAGACGAACGTTTGCAATCATTTCACACCCTGACGCCGGTAAGACAACATTGACAGAGAAGTTGCTTCTCTTTGGTGGTGCAATCCATGTGGCAGGAGCTGTAAAATCAAATAAAATCAAGAAAACCGCGACTTCCGACTGGATGGAAATCGAGAAGCAGCGCGGTATCTCCGTGGCAACTTCTGTCATGGGTTTTAATTATGGTGATTATAAAATCAATATTCTTGATACTCCCGGTCACCAAGATTTTGCGGAAGACACGTACAGAACGCTGACTGCCGTCGATAGTGTTATTATTGTTGTCGATGTCGCCAAAGGTGTCGAACAGCAGACTCGTAAGCTGATGGAAGTTTGCCGTATGCGCAACACTCCTGTTATTATATTTGTCAATAAACTTGACCGCGAGGGTCGAGATCCGTTTGATATTCTTGATGAGCTTGAAAGCGAGTTGAAAATCAGCGTTCGTCCGCTTTCGTGGCCGATTAATATCGGAGCAAAGTTCAAGGGCGTTTATAATATATATGAAAACTCGCTTGATTTGTTTACACCCGACAAACAGCGAGTCAGCGAACGTGTGGAAATCGAATCGGTTAATGATCCGCGAATCGATGAGAATGTCGGCGAGGCTGATGCTGCCAAGCTTCGTGAAGATCTCGAACTTATAGAGGGGGTATATCCGGAATTTGATAGACAACCGTATCTTGAAGGTAAGGTTGCTCCTGTGTTCTTTGGCTCGGCACTCAATACGTTTGGAGTGAAAGAGCTTCTCGATTGCTTTGTTAAGATTGCTCCGTCGCCGCGTTCGACGAATGCCGAAGAGCGTGAAATTAAGCCGAGTGAAGAGGGGTTCACGGGATTTGTGTTTAAAATTCATGCAAATATGGATCCCAATCACCGCTCTTGTATTGCGTTTGTTAAGATTTGCTCCGGAAAATTTGAGCGTAATGTGGCATATCGCCATGTCCGTTCGGGTAAAATGATGAAATTTGCAGCTCCTACGGCATTCATGGCTCAGAAAAAGGATATTGTTGATGAGGCATATCCCGGCGATATTGTCGGTATTCCCGATACCGGTAACTTTAAGATCGGCGATACGTTGACATCGGGTGAAATTCTTCATTTCAAGGGTTTGCCGAGTTTCTCGCCTGAAATGTTCAAATATATTGAAAATAGCGACCCGATGAAGTCGAAGCAGCTCGAAAAGGGCGTTCAGCAATTGATGGATGAGGGCGTGGCTCAGTTGTTTGTTAATCAATTTAACGGTCGAAAGATCATCGGAACTGTCGGTCAGCTTCAATTTGAGGTGATTCAGTATCGTCTTCTTCATGAATACGGTGCGCAATGTCGATGGGAGCCGATTTCACTCTATAAGGCTTGTTGGATTGAAAGTGATGATGCCGAGGCTCTCGCTGCATTCAAGAAACGCAAATTCCAGTTTATGGCTGTCGATAGGGAGGGTCGGGATGTGTTCCTTGCCGATTCCAACTATGTGCTTCAAATGGCGCAAAGCGATTTCCCGAAGATTCGCTTCCACTTTTCGAGCGAGTTTTAGGATGTAAATATTTAATTGCGAAATAATTTAATTCCATTAAAGACGATATGAAATTTAATACCAAGGTTATCGCATTAGCGATATTTTCGGCATTTGCAATCAATGTAAATGCCGAGTTTAAGAACTTTCCAGACGGCAGTAAAGTGCCCGCGTGGTTTAATGATACGCGGAAACCGAATATCGAAAAACTCGGACAAAAATATGTAATTACAGACTTCGGTGTGGTCAAAGATAGTACGATTATTCAAACGTCAGCGATTCAGTCGGTCATCGATAAGGCTGCCGGTGAAGGTGGTGGCGTGATTGTGATTCCCGAGGGTACGTATTTGACCGGGTCGCTGTTTTTCAAGCCAGGTACGCATCTTCATATCCTTAAAAATGGTAAGTTGAAAGGCAGTGATGCAATTACTAACTATCAGATTGTCAAGACTCGTCTTGAAGGTCAGACGATAGATTATTTTGCAGCACTTGTCAACGCTGACAAGTGTGACGGCTTTACAATCTCCGGAGAAGGTATGATTGACGGCAACGGTCATCGTTTTTATGATGAATTTTGGCTTCGTCGCAAGGTGAATCGTAAGTGTACGAACCTTGAAGCACTTCGTCCGCGCATGGCTTATATTTCAAACTCGAAAGATGTAACTGTCAGTGGCGTCCGTATGGTTAATTCCGGTTTTTGGACAAACCACTTATATAATTGCGAGCGTGTCAAGTATCTCGGGGTGACAATCCTTGCGCCGACGGATGGTTATCCGAAAGGGCCGAGCACGGATGCAATCGATCTTGATGTTTGTAGCGATGTGCTTGTCAGCGGTTGCTATATGAATGTTAATGACGATGGCGTTTGTCTCAAAGGTGGCAAAGGAACGTACGTTGATACTATTGCCGGTAATGGGGCTGTTACTCGTGTTATAATCGATCGTTGCACATTTGGAAAGACAAATGCAGGGGTGACGTTTGGTAGTGAAGCGTGGAATTGTTCGAATGTTATTCTCAAAGACTGCAAATTTAATGACACATATCATGTATTGTTGTTTAAAATGCGTCCTGATACACCGCAGAAGTATCGCAACGTGTTGATCGATGGTGTGACCGGGCGCGTTCGCAACGCTGTGGAGGTGCAGACTTGGAAGCAATTTTTCAACAAAGTTGAGCGTGATCCAATGCCTGAATCATTGGTTGATAACGTGACTATCTGCAATGGAAATCTCGAATGTACGCGCGATTTTTATAAGGATAAGAAGATTGATGAATATACATTGACCAATTTTACGTTTAAGAATATCACGGCAATAGACCCGTCGAAATCGTTTGATACTAAGAATATTGAAAATTGCAAGATTGAAAATGTTACGTTGAAGTAATGATTTTTGTTTTGTGAGTTTCTGTCTACAATAAAAATGCTCCGCAAAGTTCAGTCTTTGCGGAGCATTTTTTTATTGAGGTTTGATTCTAATTCTATCAATTAGTCGCCCATAGTGCGAAGGAGTTCGTCATTGTTCGAGGTTCGCTCCATGCGTTCTTTGATGAATTCCATTGCTTCGATTGAGTTGCGGTCGCTGAGGAAGCGACGGAGAATCCACATACGGTTGAGGGTTTCGTTGCGAAGCAGGAGATCGTCGCGACGGGTTGATGATGCCATGATGTCGACGGCGGGGAATATGCGCTTATTTGAAAGTTTGCGGTCGAGTTGCAGTTCCATGTTGCCTGTGCCTTTGAACTCTTCAAAGATTACTTCGTCCATCTTCGAACTGGTCTCTGTAAGAGCTGTCGCGATGATTGTCAGCGAGCCTCCATTTTCAATATTGCGAGCTGCTCCGAAGAATCGCTTTGGTTTTTGAAGAGCGTTGGCATCTACACCGCCGGAGAGGATTTTTCCGGATGCGGGTGCGCATGTGTTGTATGCACGAGCAAGACGTGTGATCGAGTCGAGTAGGATTACAACGTCGTGACCGCATTCAACCATTCGTTTGGCTTTTTCGAGTACAATAGACGCAATTTTGACGTGGCGTTCGGCGGGTTCGTCGAATGTCGAAGCAATGACCTCGGCGTTTACGCTGCGGCTCATGTCGGTGACTTCTTCGGGGCGTTCGTCAATAAGGAGAATCATAATGTATGTCTCGGGGTGATTCTCAGCAATTGCATTGGCGATGTCTTTCAGAAGTAATGTCTTACCTGTTTTTGGGGGTGCAACAATCAGACCTCGTTGGCCTTTGCCAATAGGTGAGAACATATCGACAACACGAGTTGAAATATTGCTTGAACGGCCTGAGGTCAGATCAAATTTTTCGTTGGGAAATAGGGGGGTGAGGTGCTCAAATGCGACGCGGTCACGAATAAATTCCGGGCTGCGACCATTGATGCTACGCACGCAACCAAGCGGGTAGTATTTGTCGCCTTCTCGCGGAGCGCGTAAGGTGGCATCGACAACGTCTCCGGTGCGGAGCCCGTATTGCTTGATTTGTTCTTTTGAAACGAGAACGTCGTCGGGCGACGGTAGGTAGTTGTAGTCGCTCGAACGGAGAAATCCATGGCCGGAGGGGTCGATTTCAAGAACTCCGGTTGCTTCGATGATGTCATCGAAGTTGTATGTTTGGACTGCTTGTTGCTTCTGTTGTTCGGCCTGTTGGTTCTTTTTATTTTTCTTGTTTTTCTTGCTTTGGGCCTGCTGCTTTTCCATGCCCGGCTCGTTAAGAACGATTGGAGCGGAGTTTTGTGGGGCAGATTGCGAGACTTGCTGCTGGACTTTTTGCCGTTCGGCTTGCTCTTTTTCTTGTCGAGAGCGAGGTGCAAAGGTTCTGCCTCCAGAGCGAGGAAAGAAAGAGTCAAATGACGAGCCTTTCGGACGAAAGTCGCGATTGCGACCGTCATTATTATCTTCGGGAAGATCTGTCATATCCTGAGTTTGACCCGGACGTATGAAGACTCCATGGCGTGGACGGGAATTTTCGTCGGTGTTTTCTCTCGGTTGGACTTGAGAATCGCTTTCCGCCATGGGTTTATTGATTGTGGTATTGTCGCTTGTCGGAGCGGAGGGGGCGGGGAGGGCTAATTGCTTGTCTTCTTCCGGAGTTGTTGGTTTAATTGGAAACTGAGACTGAGAGGTATTGTCGGGGGTGTCCAATTTGATTGTGTCGTTGTCGGAATCTTCTTGGCGTTGGTTGCGAGACGGACGACCTCGTTTTTTCTTGGGTTGTTGTTCGCTCGGTTCTTGCTCTGCTTGTGCCGGTTGATTTTCTGTTGTGTTTTCTTGTTTGGAAGCCGAGGTTGAGGCCTCATCGTTGTTTAGAGATGATTTTGGCGCATCCTGCTCCGTTGGCGATTGGTCTACTTTTGATTTGCGGCCACGACGTTTCGATGTCGTTGGCTGTTCGCCTTCGCTTTTAATTGTGTCTTCTGACTCGGACTGTGGATTTTGAACGAATGAGCTTTCCGATGGCTCGGAAGTTGCGTCATTTTTTTTACTACGACGTTTTTTTGTATTATTGGTCGAGGTTGTAGTTGCGACATTGCGGGCTTGTTGCTCCAAAATGTCGTAGATCAGATTTTCCTTGTCGGAAGAGTTGACTTTTTTTAAACCATGTGATTTGCCGATTTCGATTAGCTGAGAATCGTCCATGGCTTCAAGCTCATTGTAATTATACATATAATATTTACACGATGGCGTTTTGACGTCGCCGTAGATTGTTGTGAAATTATATTTGAGGGCTTATTTTTGATTTCGATTGAGTGTTGAAATCAAATAGTAATGTTTAGTCTGAAATATAGTTGGATTGTTTGTTTAAACACAAAAATTTAAATATAATGTGTTTCTTCGGGGGCCTATACGAAATATTTTGCAAATGCATAGAATCCGTTTAAAGGATGATTCCCGCGTGACGCGTATGAGGGGATAAAACCTTTGCTGTTGTAGGAGAGTAGTCAAAAATGCAAGGGAATATGAATGTTGAAGGATGACGTGGTTGTGGTTGTCAATATCTTTTATAAGATTGCTGAGACGACATCCCTAATAATTGTACCCACTCGTGTTATACTGAGCGCAAAGTTACAACTATTTCTTGAATTTTAACAAATAAAACAAGAAAAATGTTTTGATAGGCATTTAAATCACACGGAATATAGTGGAATAATGAAAGAAAAATCGTAAATTTGCATCGTTAAAATCATTAGCAAGATAAAAATAGTTCTTTTATAGTCATGATAAATCGAGTTTTGATCCGAATCAAAGTGGTGCAGCTGCTTTATTCCTATCTGTTGACACAGAGTGAATTTAAAATTGAGCCGCCAGTTGAAAACCCTTCGCGAGATAAAAAATATGGTCACGAACTTTATCTTGATTTGCTGATGATGGTTTTGGAAATGTCGGGTTTGGATGTTTCTTCCGGTCGTCGACAATCGCCACTGCGAGGGTTAGCACTTAATAAATATTTAGATCGAAATGCTCTTGCTCGTTCTCTTAATGGTCTTGATGAAATCAGGGCTTTGATTTTACGTGATCGTTCGAGCGTAGCGCAATTCGATTCTATAATTTCTTCAATCTACGAAGCAATACCTTCGCTTCCGGCGTATAAAAGCTATGTGCGCCTTAAAAAGCCGGAATTGAAAGATGATATTGAATTGTGGATTTCGATTATCACGAATTTGGTTGCAAACAATCAGGATTTTATTGCGGTCGCGCGTAAGAATCCCGGCTTTACGGTTGCGGGTTTTACTCGTGGCGTAAATTCGTTGATGCATACGCTTAATGAGTATAATGACAATCGCGGATTGTTTAATCACGCTCGCCATGCGTTGGATTATTCGCTTGATAAGGCTCATGAACTTTATCATAGTCTTTTGTTGCTTGCGGTTGAAATTACACGGCTCCAAGATCAACGTCTCGATGCTGCAAAACATAAATATCTGCCCTCGGATAAAGACCTTCATCCGAATATGAAGTTTGTGGAGAATAAGTACATCAAAGCTCTTGTCGAAAATGAAGAGTTTGAGGCGTATGTTGATGGGAATAAAATTTCTTGGGAGTCAGATGCTCTTCTTGTGAAAGGTTTGCTTGATAAAATCCTTGAAAGTGATATTTATAAGGATTATATGGCGAATACCGGAGAAACAACGCTTGAAGAAGATGCGGATTTTTGGCGTCAAATCTATAAAGTGATCATTCTTCCGTCGGATGATCTTTCTGATGGATTGGAGTCGAAGTCGGTATATTGGAATGATGATATTCATGTTATGGGGACGTTTGTGCTTAAAACAATTCGTCGTTTCGGTCAGAGTAAGGAAAATGGTGGCGATGTCCGCCTACTGCCTCAGTATAAAGACAAGGAAGATAGCCGTTTCGGAGGTGAGCTATTTGAGTTTGCCGTTAAAAATTATCAACAGTATCGTGAATTGATTGATGGTTTCGTTAATCAACATCGTTGGGATGCGGAACGATTGGCATTTATGGATATTGTTGTTATGATAACCGCGCTATCGGAGATTCTTAACTTTCCTGCAATTCCTCTCGCAGTCAGTTTGAATGAGTATATAGAAATAGCAAACGCTTATAGTACTCCTCGAAGTGGCGCGTTTATTAACGGGATCTTGTATTCTGTCATCAACCATCTTAAAGAGGATGGTAGATTGATGAAAGCATAATTGCCGTTTGATTGTTATAGTTAAATAAAGTATATAATAAACTCTCATATCCCTAATTTAAAACAGAAAAGCCATGCTTAACTCAATTCTTCTTCAAGGCGAAGCAGGTTTGGCAAACATCCTGATGATCGTCGCTCTTATTGCTGTATTTTATTTCTTTATGATCCGTCCGCAGCAGAAACGACAGAATGAAATTAAAAAGTTTCGCGAAGGTATTCGCGTTAATGATGATATTGTAACGGCCGGTGGTATTTATGGAAAAGTAAAAGCAATTAATGATACGACTTTTACTATCGAAATTGCTAAGGAAGTTCGGATCACAATTGACAAGGGTTCTGTGTATCCCTCTGCCCAGCAGGCTACTGCAGAAAAAGAAGGCAAATAAAAATTGTTAAAACTTGTTTGTCGCAATGTGCTGACAAGCGGGATTTTGTAAAATGAACGAAAAGACTGAGAAAATAAAGCAACAGATTGCTTCGGCTCTTAAATCGAACCGAGGTCAAAATGTGTTGCTTTATTTGCTTTTCGTTGTTGTTGCTTTTATCTTTTGGATATTCTTGTCGCTTGATACGGAGGTTCAGCGGGATTTTGATGTTCCCGTTGAATTGCAAGATGTGCCGGATAGTGTAACTATTATAAGCCAAGTTCCTTCGACAATAGGAGTTAGCGTAAAAGGAAAAGATTCTCAATTATTACGTTTCCTATGGGGGACTCTGTCACCAATCAGACTTAAATGGCAAGACAATATAGTGGGTGGAAATGCTTTTGTTGTTAATCATCAGAAGTTAGATTCCAGAATGAGAGATTATTTTGGTAATGGTATTCAAATTATATCATGCCGACCAGATTCTATAAGGTTGTCATTTACTGCTCAACAGGGTGTTAAAGTAAAACTTCGAGTGCAAGCGGATATTCGTCCGAATTTACAATATATAATTTCAGGATCGATAATGGCTAATGTGGATTCCGTTACTCTTTATTCGGTTCAAGATTTGCCTCATTCATTGAAATTTGTGTCTACTGAGCCGATTGTGAAGTCGAATCTTAAAGATACAATGCGCTACGAAGTGAAAGTACAGCCGATTTCAGGAGTAAGGATTATCCCGGATGTCGTAACCGTAATGGTTCCTGTTGAGCCTTTGATTATGCGTAAACGCATGGTCTCGATTGAAACTGAAAATTTGCCGGAGGATGTAAATCTGATAATTTTCCCTTCAAAAGTTGAAATAAGTTATCTTGTTCCGATGAGTTCGTATGGTGATGATTATCCGGTGAAAGCATATATTGATTTTAATTCGATAAAACGATATAAAAAGAAATTACAAGTCTCGTTGTCTTCATTGCCGAGCGTGTATCACAATGTTAGCTTCTCGCCAGATAGTGTTGAGTATATAATAGAAAACGATAAGTGACAATTTAAATCACAAATCCTTAAATCAAAATATTCACAATAAGTAATTATGCTGACTGCTATATCCGGAGGTATCGGTAGCGGAAAAACGATTGTTAGCCGTATTATCAGGACAATGGGCTTTCATGTTTATGATTGCGATAGTCAAGCTGCTCGAATAATGAATACTGATGAGAATATAAAACATCGGATTGCGGATGAGATTGGTTCGGAATGTTTGAATTTAGATGGTTCTATTGATAGAAAGCGCATAAGCCAGATCGTGTTTGCAGACCCATGTGCATTACAACGTCTCAATGCCATCGTTCACGGAGCTGTCCGGCAAGATCTTTCGCAATGGTATGAAAAAAAATCGGCTCAACATTGTTTTGTTGAAACGGCAATATTATATCAGAGCGGAATCGATCGAATGGTTGATGATGTTTGGTTGGTTGAGGCTCCGAATGAATTGCGTATATTACGTGTAATGACGCGTAATAATCTTGATCGAGAACAAGTATTGGCAAGAATCTCGTCACAAGATAAATTCACGCCGAAGTGTGTCCATTCTCGTGTGTATAGCATTACTAACGATTATCGGCGGCCGCTTATTCCTCAAATTGAACGTTTATTAAAGGAACTTATATAATATTATCAGAAAGATTGCGTTAATCAAATATAAAGAATTAGCTTGTTATTACTTGTTTTATTATCAGAGTAAATTCCTTTTATGAAAATCAAATCATTAGCATTGAATCTATTTGCAGTCGTGATGTTAGCTTCGTGTAGCAGCAATAAAACGGTATTACCATATTTCTCTGACATATCCTCTGTAAAAGAAGGCGCGTTCCCAGCGGCAGACTATATGCCTGAAATAAAACCTGACGATGAACTTTTTATCTCGGTGACATCGTCAAATCCGGAAGCTACGGCTGTGTATAACATAACTAACGTAAATCCGTCGACAAGAGAACTTTTTGGGCAAACAATTTCACCTAAGGCTCAAACATACGTTGTAAATACATCCGGAGATATTGAATTTCCTGAACTGGGAAAGTTGCATGTCGCAGGGATGACGACAGAGCAAATACAAGCAATGTTGACTGAAAAAATCAGTAACGATGTTGAGAACCCAATAGTAATTGTTGATTTGGTCAATTTTCAGGTAAATGTAGCCGGAGAAGTCGCTGCTCCCGGCCCGATTAAAGTGACACGCAATCGTTTTACAATTCTTGATGCCCTGTCGGCTGCGGGGGATATGACTCCATTCGGAGAGCGTTCAAATGTGCTTGTGATTCGGGAAAATAATGGCAAAAAAGAATATGCGCATCTTAATCTGAACTCATCAGAAGTGTTGACATCGCCATACTATTATATGCAACAGAATGATTATATTTATGTAGAGCCGAATAAAGTGCGACAAGCTAACTCTAAATATAATCAAGATAACGCCTTCAAATTGTCGGTTGTCTCGACGGTTGTAAGCGCAGCTTCTGTTATCGCTTCACTTGTCATCGCACTGACTGTTAAGTAAAAAACTAAAAAGAATTATATTTGTATGGATACAAATAAAAGTAAAAACAATTCATTTGATATACGTCGCTTTATTCAACTTTGTAAGAACCGATGGTATTGGTTCGTTGTTTCATTGGGCGTATGTGGTATAATTGGAGCGGTATGTGCTTTGGCAACCGCTCCGAAATACCAAGTTGTAGCCAATATCCTCATTGAATCGGAAGATGGTGGTACAACTAATGGATTAAGTGAAATAGCAAGCCAATTTTCCGTTGGAAACATGATGGGAGGTACCAGTTCTGTTGATGACGAAATTAATGTAGTGCGTTCTCACAGTAATTTGCGTCAAACAGTTAAGGATTTAGGATTGAATATTACCTACAATGTTAAGCGTTGGAGGATTTTTAGCCGATATGTTCCGGATAAAACGCCTATCGTGGTTACGTGTGATTCAATGATAGCTGACACACTTAAATCTATGATTAATTTTAAGGTCGTAGTAGATGATCAGCATCGTGTGGATATTACAGCAAAAGTAAAGCGATCAGTTGTTGCAGAAACCGAAAATAAACAATTTCCGGTGGTATTAAACACTCCGTATGGTAGTTTTACATTTAATTCTTCGGAATATTTGAAAAAAGACAAGGGCGTAAGAATGTCGATTTTGTACTGTTCTTATGATGCTGCTGCGGAAGCTCTTGGTGAAAATGTCGCAATTTATATTCCGAGTAAACGAGCTAATGTAATATCATTAAATTCAATCAGTACAGCACCGGAATTTACTCAAAAAATACTTGATCGAATCATTGAAAATTATAATATTTTAGGCATTCGAGAAAAACGGAAAAAAGATCAAAAAACAGCCGTTTTTGTTGATGAACGATTGCAATCCATAACAGAGGAATTAAATACTTCGGAAGAAAATATTGAAATTTATAAGAAAGAGCATGACCTTATTGATGTTCAGGCTGATGTTACAAAATGGATGGGGCGTTCAACATCATTGGAGTCTCAAATAATGTATGCAAAAACAGATCTTCATGTTTTGGATTTGACGTGTAAATTTTTGGAAGATCCTAAAAATAACAATCAACTAATCCCGGCATTGAATGTGAGTGCAGCTGTGCCCATTGATTCTTATAATAATTTGCTGCTTCAGCGCATGAGTCTTGAAGAAAATGCCAAAGGTAACAATAGTGTACTTCGTCAATTGGATGAAAAGATTTCTGTGCTTCGACAAAATATGATTGTCTCATTGAGGAAGGCGTATGAAAACGCTAAAATTAGATTGTCAGATTTGGAGAAAGAAACTAAAACTTCAAAATCTCGTTTAGGCGAATTCCCTATGCACGAAAGGCAGTTTGGAAATATTAAACGTCAACAGTCGATCAAAGAGGAGTTGTATCTATATTTATTGACAAAGAAAGAGGAGACAAATATCGCATTGGCAAATGCAATTCCTCGTGGCAAAATTATAGATAATGCATTCACTCTGAGTGAGCCGGTTAATTTGTCGAAGAAAATGGTTGTTGCTATTGCGATTTTCTTTGGAATCATCATCCCGATCATATTACTCTTTTTTAAAGAACAGTTTAAGAATAAGTTTGAAACAACCGAAGAATTGGAGTGTCTTACAAACGTTCCGATTTTGGGCGAAATTTGCACTCGTAGTAATCACGGAAGTCCTTTGGTTGTGCGTTCCTCCAAAGGTAGTTCATCGGTTGCGGAATTATTCCGTCTAATCAGAACTAATCTTCAATTCGTTTTCGGGAATACAATAGGTTCAAAAGTCATATTGATGACCTCAACTATTTCCGGCGAAGGCAAATCTTTTGTATCGATTAACCTTGCATCATCATTTGCGGTGCTTGGTAAGAAAACGTTGTTGATTGGGTTGGATATTCGTAACCCCAAACTGGAAGAATATCTTGACATACATTCTAAGTTTGGCTTTACACAATATATAGCAAATGAATCAATCCCCGTAGAAGATATAATTCTTAAAGAACCATTGGAGAAAAATATGGATATTATCACTGCTGGTCAGATTCCGCCGAACCCATCGGAATTGTTGCAATCGGAGCGTGTTGATGCCTTATTTGCTCATTTGCGAGAAATTTATGACTATATTGTTGTTGATTCGGCTCCTGTTGGTATGGTGAGTGATTCGTTTACTCTTGACCGAGTTTCAGATGTAACGGTTTATGTTACTCGTGCAAATTATACAACACATAAAGAGATTACATTCTTGAATAAACTTTATTCCGATAAGCGTCTGCGTAAGATGACGCTTGTTTTAAACGGGACAAAAGCAAAAGCCGGATATGGCTACGGCTATGGTCAGTCAAATACTAATAAATAAGAAACGTCCATTTGTTCTGATGTGTGATTTTTATACATCAGAACAAATTCGTGACATAATTATGTTTAATTTATAATATAATTATGACTTCATTGAAAAAGAATTTTGTGTATAGTAGCATTCTTACGACTGCGAATTACATTTTTCCATTGATTACATTCCCGTATGTATCTCGAGTCCTTGGTGTAAATAATATCGGGTTATGTAATTTCATTGATGGAATAATTAACTATTTTATTCTTTTTTCAATGATGGGCGTGAGTATATTAGGTATTAGAGAAGTTGCGGCAAATAAAAATAATTCAGGACAATTAAAAAAGACTTTTAGTACATTGTTGACTATAAATGCAATTACAACTTTTATTGGATTAATTATATTGGCAATAGTAACGATGTATAGCCCCAGGTTGAATGAAAATTTGAATTTAATAATACTAAGTGGCGTAAAACTTGTATTTAATCTATTTTTAATTGAATGGTATTTTAAGGGGTTAGAGAATTTTAAATATGTAACGATTCGCAGCATTTTGGTTAAATGCTTATATGTAATTTCTGTGTTTTTATTTGTTAAAGAATCAACAGATTATACTATATATTATTTTTTATCAGTTTTGATGATTGTTGTCAATTCGATGATTAACATGGTATATGCACATAAGTCTGTGTCATATTCAATCAAAACGATAGACATTAAATTGTACATAAAACCATATATTACATTGGGAGTATATATGTTGTTGACATCAATGTATGTTAGTTTTAATGTGATTTTTTTAGGATTTACACATGATGATATTCAAGTTGGATATTATACAACAGCAACAAAATTACATTCAGTAGTTATAGCATTATTTACGGCATTGACAAGTGTAATGTTGCCTCGGATGAGTTCGTTGCTGCAAGAGGGAAAAATTGAAGAATTTAAAATTAAAATAAATAAAAGTATTGATATACTTTTATCAATATCTATTCCGATTATAATATTTATGATAATATTAGCCCCTCAAATTGTGTATATTGTTTCGGGAGAGGGGTATGGGGGGGCAATAACTCCATTACGGATTATAACTCCGCTGTGTTTTATAGTCGGATATGAACAAATATTGATTATTCAGGCAATGATGCCATTGAAAATGGATGGCACTATTTTATTTAATTCCATTATAGGTGCAGTGTTAGGTGTTGTATTAAATATAATAATTATACCCAATCTTGCATCAATAGGATCTGCAATCGTTTGGTGTACATGCGAAACGATAGTGTTGCTGTTTTCGCAAATCGCAATCAATAAACGTATACAATTAAGATTCCCATTAGAAAAATTACTTGGGAAAGTGGTAGTATATGTTCCATTGGCTCTATGCTTGCATATGATTTGCAATAATTTACATAATATATACTATGAGTTCCTTATTTCTGTATTATTTGTTGGCCTTTATTATACGATGATTGAATTATTAGTATATAAGGACTCAATGTTAATTAAGTTTATAAACTCAAATATTAAAAAATTATGAGCCTAATAATTATTCTATTATCAGCAAATTTGTTGGTTTTATTCGGCAAATGGATTGCTTTCGGATTATTGATTCCATATATTAAACATAAAAACAATATTGGTCGGAATTTGGATGCAGAGCCCAAAGATACGCCCCCTAAAACTGAATATCGAAACAAAATAAATATAAAATTGGTTCTCAGTTTGTATATCAATGGTTTTGTTCGTTATATGATGTTTCAAACAGGAATGATACCATCTCATAAAATAAGAAATTTAATTTATAGGCATGTTTTTGGTGTTAAAATGGGGAAAAACTCTGTGGTTTATTTTGGTGCGGAGATTAGAGGAGCATCACAACTAGAATTGGGAGATGGTTGTATAGTCGGTGATAAGTCTGTCCTTGATGCCCGCAGAGGAGGAATAAAAATAGGTAAAAACGTACAGTTAGGCAGTTTCGTGAAGCTTTGGACGGGCTCCCATGATCATGATGATCCTTATTTTAGAAGTATGCCACATAAACGAGGCCCAATAAAGATAGAAGATCGTGCATGGATTGGATCTGGTGCGACTATTCTTCATTCTGTTACAATTGGAGAAGGAGCTGTTGTTGCAGCAGGAGCAGTTGTAACAAAAAATGTAAAACCATATAGTATAGTAGCCGGAGTTCCAGCAAAAAAAATAGGAGAGCGGTCACACGATTTAAGATATGAGTTTGATGGGACATACTTTAATTTCTATTAAATATAGATAGATTCTAATTTATGAAGAAAGCATTGTTTATTACAACAATTTTTGCTTCGGTTGGATTTTTGAATC
>CAZCCI010000028.1:0-34680 GCA_964497255.1 uncultured Staphylococcus sp. | reverse complement strand
ACTTTGCAAAGTTACGATTGAATGTGCCTGAAAATGGTGCGATAATGTCAAACGCGGTTGAATTTTGTTGTTCAACCGCGTTTTAGTATGTTGTAGTGGGGGTGCGTTTGCAATTTTTAACAATCGAGGGTGTTGGGGGGAGGGGTAGGGTTTATAGGAGTAATGGGGGAAATAGGGCTGATGGGGGGATTCTTTTGGGGGTTATTGTGGGTTGGGGTTGGTGAGGAGGTTGGTGTAGGTGGCGGGGGTGGTGATGATTTGGAGGGCGGTGGTGAAGATGGGGTCGTAGGGGCTGAGGATTTTTGAGTAGGTGGTTTGGTCGTAGATGTCGCGTCCGATGAGGCCTTTGACGATGGCTTGGAGGATGGGGAGGGAGCGTTGGTAGTGGGTTTCGTTGTAGTCGAGGCCTTCGGTTTTGCCGAGTTCGATGAGGTCGGTCATTTGTTGGGGGGTGATGGTGAAGTTGCTGATGTAGTCGGTTTCGGTTGGGTGGAGGCGTTTGATTGTTTCGCGGTTGGCGTCGACGTAGTTGACGCAGTATTTGTTGATGATGCCTTTGGCGATGAGGTCGCGGTAGTAGGGTGTGTTGTAGGTTGTGTCGATTGCTACAAATTTGTCGGGCATGATGCCTCCTCCGCCGTAGACGGGGCGGTTGTGGCGTAGTGTGTGGTATTTGAGAGAGTCGGGGAAGTGGTGGATGCTGTCGGGGTTGGTTAGTTCGCCTGCGTTGTAGCGGTCGAGGAGGTCGCGTTGGTATGCTTGGTCGTCGCCGTCGGTGTAGGGTTTCTGGATGCAGCGTCCGGAGGGTGTGTGGTAGCGAGAGACGGTGAGTCGCATCATTGATCCGTCGGGGAATGGGAAGGGTCGCTGTACGAGTCCTTTGCCGAATGTTCGGCGTCCGACGATGATGCCTCGGTCGTTGTCTTGGATTGCTCCTGAGAGGATTTCGGATGCTGAGGCTGAGAATTGGTTGACCATGATGACGAGGCGTCCGTCGCGGTAGTTGCCGCGTTTTTGGGCGATGTAGGATGAGGTGCCGTTGCGCGGCGATTCGGTGTAGACGATCATGTCGCCTTTGTCGAGGAACATTTCGGAGATTTCGGTTGCGGGTCGCATGTAGCCTCCTCCGTTGTCGGTGAGGTCGAGGATGAGGTGGCGCATTCCTTGGCTGCGGAGTTGTTTGGTTGCGTTGCGAAATTCGTCGGTTGTGGTTTCGGCGAAGCGTGAGAGTGAGATGTAGCCGACGGTGTCGTTGATGAGGTAGGCTGCGTCGAGGCTGTGGATGGGGATGTCGGCGCGTGTTACTCGGAAGTCGATTAGGTTGGGGGTGGCTTTGCGTTTGATTTTGAGGTTGGCGATGGTGCCTTTGGGGCCGCGAAGGTGTTTCATTATTTCTGTGTTTTTCATTTTGACTCCTGCGATGAGGGTGTCGTTGCAGTAGATGATGCGGTCGCCGGGTATGATGCCTGTTTTTTCGGATGGGCCTCCGGGGGTGGCTTCGATGACGTAGAGGGTGTCGTTGATCATTTGGAAGCGTATGCCGATGCCTGAGAAGTTGCCGTTGAGGGGTTCGGTGAGTTCGCGGGTTTCGTCGGGGGTGGTGTAGGTTGAGTGTGGGTCGAGTGTTTTGAGCATTGCGACGATTGCTTCTGTGACGATTTTTGTGGTGTCGATGTTGTCGACGTAGAAGTTTTCGATTATTTGCTCGGCGTAGCGGAGTTTGCGCTCGGGGGTGAATTGGATTTGGGCGATCGCGGTGAGGGTTGTGGTTGCGATGACGATGAGGCTGAGTAGTTTTTTCATCGGTCGGGAGTTGGTGGGTGTGGGGTTTGCTGGTTGTTGTGGGTGTTGAGTATGTGTGTCGGGGGGGATGACATTATTTGTCGTTGTTGGCGGCGGGGAGGTATTCGCTGACGTCGCGTCCGTAGTGTTGGAGTTCGCGGACGATGGTGGAGGAGATGGCGGTGTGTTGGGGGAGGGTGAAGAGGATGATTGTTTCGATGCCTGAGATGTGGCGGTTGATGTCGGCGAGGTTGCGTTCGTATTCGAAGTCGATTGTGGTGCGGACGCCTCGGAGTATCCATCGGGCGTTGTGGCTGCGGCAGGCGTCGACGGTGAGGCCGTCGTAGGCGGTGACGGTGATTTTGGGGTTGTCGGCGTAGAGGCGGCGGATGGTGTCGATGCGTTGGTCGGTTGTTGTGGTGGCGTTTTGTTTGCCTGAGTTGGTTCCGACGGCGATGATTACGTGGTCGAAGAGTGGGAGGATGCGGTCGACGAGCGATTGGTGTCCGACGGTGAAGGGGTTGAAGGTGCCGGGGAAGAGTATGCTGCGTGACATTTCTTTTTTTTTCGTGGGGGGGTGAAGTGTGTGGGGGGAGTTGGTGTGAGGAGTGAGGAGTGAGGGGTGAGGAGTGAGGGGTGTGGGGTTTAGGATTCGATGGCGGTGTCGTCTTCGATGACGAGGTTGTCGATGATGAAGTTTTGACGTTCCATTGTGTTTTTGCCCATGTAGAATTCGAGGAGTTCGGCGACGGCGTCTTCTTTGCGGAGTCGGACGCGGTCGAGTCGCATTTCGGGGCCTATGAAGCCTCTAAATTCTTCGGGTGAGATTTCGCCGAGTCCTTTGAATCGGGTGATTTCGGCGTTGTCGCCGAGGCGTTGGATGGCGGCGATGCGTTCGTCGTCGGTGTAGCAGTAGTAGGTGTCGTCGGCTGTGGCTGATCCTCCTCGTGCTCCTCGTTTGGTTGTTTTGTGGTTGCGGACTCGGAAGAGTGGTGTCTGCAATACGTAGAGGTGTCCCTTTTTGATCATGTCGGGGAAGTATTGGAGGAAGAATGTGAGGAGTAGGAGGCGTATGTGCATTCCGTCGACGTCGGCGTCGGTTGCGATGATTACTTTGTTGTAGCGCAGTCCGTCGATGCCTTCTTCGATGTTGAGTGCGGCTTGGAGGAGGTTGAATTCTTCGTTTTCGTAGAGGATTTTCGGGGGTACGCCGTAGGAGTTTTTGGGTTTGCCTCGGAGTGAGAATACGGCTTGTGTCCAGACGTCGCGAATTTTTGTGATTGATCCTGCTGCGGAGTCGCCTTCGGTGATGAAGATTGAGGATGCGAGTTTTTTTTCTTCGTCGCCGCGGATGTCGTTGAGGTGGACTCGGCAGTCGAGGAGTTTTTTGTTGTGGAGGTTGGCTTTTTTCTGTTTTTCGCGTGCGAGCTTGGTGATTCCTGCCATTGCTTTGCGTTCGCGTTCGCTTTCCTGCACTTTTTTGAGGATTATTTCGGCGATGTCGGTGTTGCGGTGGAGGTGGTTGTCGAGTTCGGTTTTGATGAAGTCTCCGACAAATTTAGCGACGGTTGGGCCGTCGGGACCCATGTCGCGGCTTCCGAGTTTGGTTTTGGTTTGTGATTCGAAGAGTGGTTCTTCGACTTTGATCGATATGGCTGCGACGATTCCGTTGCGGATGTCGGAGTAGTCGAAGTCTTTTTTGAAGTATTCTTTGATTGTTCGCGATGCGGCTTCTTTGAAGGCTGTGAGGTGTGTGCCTCCTTGTGTTGTGTGTTGTCCGTTGACGAATGAGTAGTATTCTTCTCCTCGCTGGTTGGCGTGGGTGATTGCTATTTCGATGTCGTCGGCTGAGAGGTGGATTGGTTGGTAGAGCGGATCGGTGGTCATGTTGTCTTTGAGCAGGTCGATGAGTCCGTTGCGGGATATGTATCGCTTGCCGTTGAAGATGATTGCGAGTCCGGTGTTGAGGAATGTGTAGTTTTTGATGAGGGAGATGATGAAGTCGTCGCGATATTCGTAGTCGCGGAATATGGTGTTGTCGGGTGTGAAGCGGACGAGTGTTCCGTTGGGGTCGTCGGTTGGTTGTGTTTGGCTTTCGCTGATGATTTCGCCGCGTGAGTAGCTGACGTTTTTCTTCATTCCGTCGCGTGTGCTTTCGATGAAGAATTGTGTTGAGAGTGCGTTGACGGCTTTGATGCCGACGCCGTTGAGTCCGACTGATTTTTTGAATGCTTTTGAGTCGTATTTTCCTCCTGTGTTCATGCGTGAGGAGACGTCGACGAGTTTGCCGAGGGGTACGCCGCGTCCGTAGTCGCGGACGGTGACTGTTCCGTCGATGACGTCGACGGTTATTTGTTTGCCGAAGCCCATCATGTATTCGTCGATGGCGTTGTCGAGGACTTCTTTGATGAGGACGTAGATTCCGTCGTCGTAGTTCGAGCCGTCGCCGAGTTTGCCGATGTACATGCCGGGTCGCCGGCGGATGTGTTCGCGCCAGTCGAGGGTTTTGATGTCGTCTTCGTTGTAGTTGGCGGCGTCGGTGGTCGGTTCGGTGGTGTTGCGGTCGAGGTCGTCGTCGATGTTGTTTTCGAGGAGTATGTCGTCGTTGTTTGCCATGATGTTGTTTGCCATGATGTTGTGTCGGGGGGAGGGTTGGAGGGATGTCTGTGTCTCTCGGTTTGTCTGCGGATATGATGTTTTTTCAATCCAATAGCGCAAATTTACGAATTTTTCGCTAAAAAACCGCGTTTAGCTGCTGTGGATTTGAGATTGTGAGCTGAAGTTTGAGGCTGTTCAAATTCGGAAAGGAAACAAAGAGTTACACCGTCGTCAACACTTCCTACGTCCTCCACGCCGCAGTCAAGGGCAGTCCCGCCGCCTCCGATTGTTACAGCTACTCCTTCCGCCTCCGCCCGATCGAATTTCTCGCCTCCGTAAGGTGGACGTTTCTGATTTGTGAAAAATATTGTGGCGAAAAATTGTGAAACAGAAGCCACAAGGATATTGTTTTGTTAAATTATTAGTAAAACGCTAATAAAAGTGATGAAATATTTTTATTTAAGATGATATATTATTATTTTTGTGCCGCAGAAAAGTGTAATTTGAAATACAATGAAACGCATAGTACTTGCAGTGATTTTACAGTCATGAGCATGATGCCCCTCGCTTCATGCTCATGACTGCTTTCTTTCCAACGTAGAGATCGAATTAAGCGATGGTTTGAGTGATTCAGCTTATTCCTCCGTCGCGTCGCCCTCGGCTTGATATGCTCCGAGGTTAGGTGTTGCTCCGCGGTCTATGCCATAGAAATCGCGTCGACCTTCTTCGGGAACGAGTGCGGCATAGCCGGCGGCGATAGCTGGTGATTCGGGTTTGAGACGATAGTCAAAGTAGTAGTCGTTGCGGACGGTGTAGTAGAGCGGGTCTTCGCCCCATAGGCAGTCGATGAAATTATCATCGTCCGAACCGTTGCTTTTGAGCAGACAGCGGTTGAATGTGACGTTACAGCCCGTGAAATCACCCTCCGAAAGATCTGTCCCGTTGCCGTAGAAGATACAGTTGTTGAACGTCGCTTCGAGCAGCGGAGTCCCCGAGCCGTCGTCGCTGTCGGCATTGTAGTGGGCAAATTGAACCGACGCTCCGCGCAATCCGGAAAAGAGATAGTAGTTGGCAAACGTGCAGTTGCTGACCGTCGCCTTGCCGCCGATCAAGGCAAACACTCCTTCGGCAGCCTCGGCGATCTCGCAGCCCGTCAGTCGCAGGTCGGCATAGCGGCTCGCGAGTGAGTAGCCGGCACTGTTGCGCAGTCGGCAGTTGACCATGGCCACTTGCGAGAGCGAATCGGCGATGACACCGCTGACTGTGTTGCGGACAATCGTGTGGCTCAGTTGATTGCCTCGGCTTTCGGGAGCAAAGACTATGCCCTCCCACTGCGAGGCCATGAGGTCGAACGAAATGTCGCTGACGACGTTGCCCGTGCGGTCGCCGCAGAGATTGATTGGAGCTTCCGGAGTCCCCTCGGTGACGAGTGAGCCCTCGACGCGCATGAATGCTCCGTCGTGGAAGTGAAGCGAAGTTCCGGCCGGGATGGTCAGCACAGCTCCCGGCGCAACCGTCAGAGAATCGAAAATTTGATACGGATACGAAGCGTCGAAACGCATATCTTCCTCGACCCTCATGCCGTAGAGACGTTCCACGTCCTGCCCCGAAGCATTGAGAACCACGCTGCGCGTCACACCGTTGGTCGTGAAGTCGAGCACCTCGTTGAGTTCCGTGAGCTGCGGGACACCGTTGGGACGCAACGTTGCCTCTACGAATACGAAAATCGAGTCGTTCGGGCGGATTTCGACGTCGTGGAAACTCGTCCCCGCAAAACCGTCGACATTGATGCGAAACACGCCCTCGGCATTGCCTCTCAGAGTAATGTCGCTAATGTTCATCACCTTGTCGTGACGATTGTAGACCATGAAACGGCTTGTCGGGGTCGGCTGATCGGTAAAGACCACTCCGAGCTTGAGCGTATCGACCGAAAATTCAGGTTGCGCCTCGGCCGACGTGTCAATTCCGTCCTCGATACACCCGGCAAGCATCACCGGAATCGAAATCGCTGATAATATTTTGAAGAGAAACTTCATGTCTTGTTTTCGTGGAGAACTTTTGTGGAATATCTTATCTCTCGTCGGCGCGTTTGAGCTGTCCGCCGGAGATTGCGTCGGGGCGTTTGAGCGGACGATCGAGTTTCGGGCTTGCCTTAACCGCTTTGGTGTCGGGTTTTATGTTGGGAGTAGGCTTGGCGGCAGACTTCTTGCTGTCGACAGCCTTGGGCGAATCCTTGTCGGATTTCTTCGAGGAGGCCGTACCCCAAAAACTTTCGAGACGGTTTCTGACCGAGTCGTTAGCAGCCGAAAGCGAGCGACCGCGATAGATTTGTCGGCCCGTGCTGTCGGCAACCACGAAATAGGGTATCGACGAGACCGTCAGGCTGCGCACCTCGTTGCTTGCCGTTCCGCCGGGCACCCACGCCTTGACCCACTTCGTGCTGTCGTTGCGGACGGCACTCTTCCACATTGCACTGTCGCCCGTGACGGCGATTTCAAACGCCTTAAATCGTCTATCGGGCAGACTGTCACACAGTTTTTGGAGCGTCTTCCCGATGCTGTCGCCGCGGTGATAGCCCGTCACGACGAGCATCGAATAGCTTTGGTTTGATGCCCAATAGCGCATCGTCGTATCTTGCTTGTTTTGGTAGCCGCAATTTATGGTCATGGCCCTCACGGGACTGCCGACGCTCGACGAAACTTGCTCGCCGACGAGACTCGAAAACGCTCCCATGACGCCCGTCGGACGAGCATCGGGTTTGAGAGTGTTGACCAACGAGTCGGCTTCAAGCTCATAGTCGCGCGCTTGGAAACGAGTTGCGAGAAGCATCGCCGACGAAATACGGTCGGGGTGACGGCGCACCTCGGCAGCAATCAGACGGTTGATGCCGGCCACGTCGTCGCTTCGGAGCAGCGAATCATTGTCGACGATAAAGCGGGTGTATTCCTCCGACGCATCGTTGCCGGAGATTTTGAGCGACGTCGGCTTGTCGAGATCAAGCTCGACATCAAGATTGTCGCCGTTTTGAGCCACACATGTAAAAAGCAACTGATTGTCGATAGTCGACACTTCGACCAGCACCGGTTTGTCCGACACTCCGCGGAGCGTCACCTTGCCGTCGACCGGATGGAAACCGACGCGCTGCACACCGCGCGTCGTGTAGGTCATTTCGACCCCTTTCGACCCGAGTCCGCGGATCTTGCAATTGATCAAAAATTCCTCATTATTGCCACATGAGGCGAAAACAACGAGTAGCAGGCTGATTAATATGGAATGTAGATGTCGCATGGGCGCAAAATTACTAAAAAAATTCGTTATATTTGCACATTCTATTCAGCCTGTTTCATCCTATGACGAAAACGCTACTGCGATTCACAACCATATTCCTGCTCATAACCTTTGGTTTCGCCCTCGAAACCGAAGCACAAATCGTTAAGATCAACAACGAAAGCATCGACTCCGACAGCGTCCGCCGAGCCTTTGACGAAGGGCCATATTTCGGACTCTACAAAGACAACTATTTCATCTTCGGTTGCCCCGTCGGGCAGCGGGTGACGCGACAAAACTCCAATGCCAAATTCCAAATCTCGATTTCTCAGCGACTGACCCGCAGCAACCTGCCGTTTGGGACATACCTCTATCTTTTCTACACTCAGAAATGTTTTTGGAACGTGCTCGAAAACTCCTTCCCGATGACCGACCTAAACTTCAACCCGGGAATCGGACTGACCAAACCATTGTTTGTCAAAAATCGTTTCGTCGGCAAACTCAGTTTCATTGCCGAGCATGAATCCAACGGACGCGACGGTGTCGACTCTCGCTCGTGGAATCGTCTCAGCCTCGCCGGCAGCATCATGGTCGACCCACACTTCCTTGTCCACGGCAAAGTCTGGCTTCCGATTGTCGACGGCGAAGAAAACAGCGACATCCTCGACTATTGCGGCATCTATCAAGTCGGGACATCCATGACCTCGACCAACGGACGCATGGGTCTCTCAATCCTTCTCGTCAAGCGCAAAGGTTGGCGGTTGAACTACAACACCACTGTCGAACTCAACTATCGTCTCTTCTCTCGCGACAACCAATACCTCTTCCTGCAATACTACAACGGCTACGGCGAAGGCCTCCTCGCCTACAAAGAATTTCACTCAACCCTCCGCGTCGGCTTCGTCATCAAACCCAAGCTATTCAGCGACTATTAACCCACCCCGACAACACACACATACATATATATATAGTAAAGCACCGCTCTCACGGCATTGGTGAATGTGCCACGGTTTAGCGGTGCTTAACTGTTTTTGGTTGGGAATGAATCGATCAGCGTTTGTCAGGGATACCGAACGCAGCCCATTTGAGCGGATCTACATTTTTCTTGACTTTTGATTTGACCGAAGAGGTCAGTTCGCGCAGAGCGGTCAGGCGCGAGTTCGCAATGTGGGCTTTTCCCGACACCTCTTCGCGGAGTTTTTCAAGTTCGGCATTGATGACGTCAAGTTCATCGCTTTGTGTTTGGAGGGTTTCGATTTCAGCGTCGGAGATGCTGAGAGCGTGAGCATCTTGGAGATTCTTTTTAAGCCCGTCGACGAGCATTCTGACTTTGGCGACTTGGTCGGTGTAGGTCTTTGACATTATTTTTGTCTTTGAAAAAAATTAGCGGAGATTGTAAGTGCCTCGCATTACAATGTTTTTTCTCCAGCAAATTTAATGAAATTTGTCGTCGATTGTGACCGCCTAACGCCATCAGATTAGCCGAAGTTTATGTGTTTCAGTTTGACAATCAGATGATTGGGTTTTGTTAAAAATATTTAATTTAAGGCGCTTGTGTCAGAAGCTATCAGCCCTCTTGACCGAGCTGACGACAGCCCGTTGAGGGATTTTTACACCCAAGCGGGCAATGATTATGCTCATGATAGGCGTGAGTATATTGAAAATGCAACACGGGAAATACGCGAGCGTGCTGACACCGAGAACCGTCGACTGAGTGAGGCCGCAGGAATTCCACGGGATGAGCACCGACGTGACAGAAATCGAATCCTCCATCGAGCGGCTGAGCAGACGATTTTCCAACCCGTTGCGACGATAGAGCGCACGATACATATTGCCGGTGATGATGAGCGACAGATATTGGTCGGCAGTAATACAATTCATTGCCAAACCGCTGCAAACGGTTGCACCGACGATGCTCGTCCGCCGACGCAGCCGCCCGGTAAACGCATCCGTCAGCTTCGCCAGCATCCCCGTGCCGATCATGACCGACCCGAACAACATTGCGCTCAGGACGAGGAAAATCGTGGGCAACATCCCGAGAATACCGCCCGTGACGGTCAACTCGTCGAGCGAACTGTTGCCCGTCGCGAGCGCACTTCCGCTCCAAAGAGCCTCGACCAAAGAGCCGATAGTCATACCGTCGAGGTCTTGGAACACAAAGACACCGATAGCACCCATCACGGCAGCCGCCGAAAGGACAGCAAGAGTGTGGAAGCGGAGGAGTATCAAAACCATCGTAACGGCAGGGATAATGAGCGTCTGCGGCGAGATGTTAAACGTCGAGTTCAACGCGCCGAGCATTTCGCTCGTGTCAGGCGTATGATTAGCGCCGACATATAGCCCCACGCCCAAAAACACCGCGAGAGCAATCGTCATCGCCGGGACAGTCGTAAACATCAGATAGCGGATATGGTCAAAGAGATCGACCCCGGCAGTCGACGACGCAACAACAGTCGTATCGCTCAGCGGCGAAATCTTATCCCCGAAATACGCGCCCGAAATAATCGCGCCGGCAATCCACGGATCGCTATACCCCATGACCTCGCCAATCCCCAAAAATGCGACACCGATCGTAGCGATTGTCGACCACGAGCTACCCGTCAGCACCGAAATCACCGAGCAGACGGCACACGTCAACATCAGAAAGAAGCGCGGGCTCAACATCTGCAACCCGTAGGCAATCAGCGACGGCACGACGCCCGAGAGCATCCACGTCGTAGCGACGAGAGCAATGCAAATCAAAATCGGAATTGCGGGCAAAATCTGCATCGCGCTGCGTTTCAGCCCCACGGTGAGACCTCTGCGCGAAGCCACACCGCCAAAGAGCGAAAGCCCCAAAGCGATAGCGGTTGACCCCAAAAGAATCCACGGCCCGAACGCCGAGACAGCATCCGCACCGCTGACAATGATAAGGAAAATCAGCGCAAAGAAAAGCACACTGATTGGAATGAGTGAAATACCCAACGACGGCAGGTTACGACTGCCGAAAACAACTTTTTTGTTCAATATTGCTACCTGTTAAAAATTAAACAGCTTTTAAAAAGCCTTACTATGATTGGAATATCTTGAAAAACAGGCTACAAAGTTACGAAAAATACTTGAAAAAACTATCTGATTATCGTTAAGGCTTTTGTCGTTCCACGCTTGCAACAAATGAGAAATAAATATTTCCCGCCGCCGATTAGTGGCGGAAGACTTTGAGGAGACCATCCTCGAAGACGAGGTAGATACCATTTTCGTAGAGCCAAATTTCGCGCAGATACGAGTTGGTCGCGCCGCGGTCGACTTCGCGCGGCGAGCCGAGAGCGAGCCTACACTCCTCGCGAGTCATATCGGTGGCAACCTTGCCATTGATAATCTTTTCCCACATAGCATCAGAGATCGAAGGATATTTGATGCGCGGGTCGGTAAACGAGAACATAGCCGGGAAAGAGCGAGGCGTGTAGCCGCGCGGTCCGGGATGGATAAACAGACGGGCAGAAGTCCCAATGTCGTCGGTAAACGACACCTTGATCGGATAGATGTCATTGCCGGGCGTCACGGAGTCGATGTTGACCGCAACAAACTGTCGACCGTTGACCGAATTGTCCGTATCGTCGCGCCACGTCCGAGTCAACACATAGTAGCGTTGGCGATCCATCAGACTGCGGGCTTCGTCGACGAGACTTTCTTGGATTGTAAACGGAATCGAGAGCGACTCCTGCTCTTTGACCTTGGCAAGCGGACGATTGATGCGATAGACAAACGTTCGCCCGATGTCGGGGTCGGTGACGAAACTGATGTCGGTGACGGACGTCCCCGTGATCGACGGAGCCTCCTTAGCCCCGGTAAACACGAGCGTCTTCCCCCCGAGCGAATCGTAGGGCGAAGCCGTCGCGCCGAAAATCAGACGGATTTTGTCGTTGGTCACTCTGAAACGTTTCCCCGGCCTCCACTCGCCGAGACCCTCATCAGCTACGTTAGCCAAGAAAGTATCCTCGGGAGTGGTAATAATATTTTCGCGTTTCACATCGCGGTCGCTGACACGCGGCGTGTACTCGACCCCCGTAAAGCAGCCGCTTGTAGCGGCGGCTGCGAGGGCGATGAGCGGTAGAAGTTTCAGCCGGGAAAAAGAATTCATTTCAGAATGTTATCGTAGTGAATGCGTGGGGGGGTGACGATTCGAGAGAGCGAATTATCGGATAGAGCAGCCGACGACGGCTCATTTAGGCTCGATGCCGATATTGTGGAACATGAACGAATAGAGGTCGGTATACTCTTCGAGCACCTTTGCAATCGGTTTGCCTGCGCCGTGACCCGCCTTCGAGTCGATACGGATGAGCTTCGGAGCATCGCCGGTATCGGACGCTTGGAGCTGGGCAGCATACTTAAACGAGTGAGCGGGGACTACACGGTCATCGTGGTCAGCCGTCGTCACGAGGATAGCCGGATAGGGCGTACCGTCGTTCTTGATATTGTGGAGCGGAGAGTAGTCGAGGAGATATTTAGCCATTTCGGGCGAGTCGGCACTCGTACCATAGTCCGAAGCCCAGTTCCAACCAATCGTGAAGAGATGGTAGCGCATCATATCCATGACACCGACACGCGGGATTGCCACCTTGAAGAGGTCGGGACGGAGATTGACAGTCGCGCCGACGAGCAGACCGCCGTTGCTGCCGCCTTCAATCGTGAGATAGTCGGGCGAAGTCCAGCCGTCGTTGATGAGATGCTCGGCAGCACTGATGAAGTCGTTAAACACATTGAGCTTATTGAGCTTCGTACCGGCCTCGTGCCAAGCTTCGCCATATTCCGAGCCACCGCGGAGATTGGCTTGAGCATAGATGACACCGTTTTCAAGCAAGAAAAGACGGTTGGCAGAGAATCCGGGAGTCAGCGAAACGTTGAAACCGCCGTAGCCATAGAGATACACAGGATTCTTGCCATTGCGTTCGAGACCCTTCTTATAGGTGAGGAACATCGGGACTTTCGTACCGTCGGCCGACGTGTAGAACACCTGCTCCGTCACATACTCATTGAGATCGAAGCCCTTGATTTCCGGTTGGAAAATCATGCGGCTTTCGCCCGTCTCGACATCGTAGGCATACTGAGCCGAAGGCGAAGTAAACGACGTGAAGACATAGTAGACATCCTTGGGATACTTACGTTCGGTGTAGAGACTGACCGTACCGTAGCCGGGAAGCTTGACATCGCCTTCCTTCTTACCGTCGATTGAATAGATAGCCACTTGGTTGGCAGCATCCTTCTCGTAAGTCACAAAAAGCTTGTCGCCCGAAAACTGAGCACCGGTCATGACACCATCACCCTCACCGATGAGCTCCTTCCAATTTTCAATCGTCGGATTAGCGAGATCGGCAACCATAAGGCGGTTTTTAGGCGCACCGTATGACGTAAGAATATAGATTTTATTATTGATGACGTCGATCACACCGTTGTTAAACTCCTGAGTCGGAGCCATCGTGACCCACTTACCGTTCTTGCGGACTTTCAGCTCGTTGCCAACGCCCTGACCGCCGACCGAAACAAAGAGTTCGGGCTGCGACTCAGCCACGAAAGCCGAATGGAAGTGGAACGGATGAGCCGGATCGCTGAACGCCACCTTATCCTCGCTCTGCGGAGTCCCGATTTTGTGATAGTAGACGAGATGGTTCTGATTAGCATTTGAAAACTCCTTACCTTCTTCGGGCACAGGGTATGCACTGTAATAGAAACCCTCGCCGTCCCACGAAGCACCCGTAAACTTAGCCCATTGGATATGATCGGGGAGCAACTCCTTAGTCTTCGTATCCATGACATAGATTTCGGTCCAGTCGCTACCGCTGCGGCTGATCGTATAGGCAGTATATTTTCCATCTTTCGACTGGAACACACCCGTCAGAGCCACCGTTCCGTCCTCGCTCAACTTATTGGGGTCGAGAAACACCTCGCGCTCCTCCGAATCGATGGCAGGTTTGCGATAGAGGATAGATTGATTTTGCAGACCGTCATTTTCATAGAAATAAAACAAACCGTCGTTCTCGCGATAAGTCAGACCGCGCTTCATATAATTATTGAGTTCGGTCAGACGCGCATTGATTTTCGAGCGGAAAGGAATCTGCGAGAGATAATTTTGAGTCACAGCATTTTCAGCCTCGACCCATTTGAGAGTTTCGGCAGCCGTATCATTTTCGAGCGGACGATAAATATCGTTGACAGCCATACCGAAAATAGTGTCGACAGTCCCGTCGGAAGGAGCCGAGGGATAAGAAATTTGCTTTTGTTGCGAACAGCTACCGAGAGAGCCGAGAGCCATAGTTGCCATGATTGAATAGGCTAAATTACGTGAGATTGACATATCTTATTCTTATCAATGTGACATGAAAGTTACTTATTCGGACAAAATTAGGAAAAAAAATCCAATCATCGACCACCGCCACCATCATATCTGCCTATTTTTAATAGATTGAAATATTTGAAAATATGTTTTTAGAAAAATTCAACCCCTGTTTACAATAATATCAGCCTATTAATATAAGGCCTCCCCCCCCTATTTAAATTTCGTATTATCAAGTAATAAGTTTAATTGAGCTTGAAGCTCGTCTCGATTGGGGAGATACAGTTGATAACGAGCTGCAAAAAGTTGGTTGTCCATACCTTGAAGGGCATACTCCATTAACAGCTCGTCTTTCTTAGCACCTAAAACAATACCAATCGGAGGATTATCGTCAGGTTGACAGATTTCGTTTTTAAAATAGTTTAGATAAAGATTCATCTGACCTATATCACCATGTTTTATTTCTGACCGTTTCAAATCGATAAGAACATAGCATTTTAGAATTGCATGGTAGAAGACCAAATCCACCTTGAAACGTCTGGCTCCAATCGGGACGATATATTGACGACCAATAAAGGCAAACCCTCTGCCTAACTCCAATAAGAATTGCTCCATGTTGGCTTTCAAAGCCTTTTCAAGTTCAGATTCTTTATAACGTTTATGCTGAGGTAATCCTGTAAATTCAAGTACATACGGGTCACGAATAATGTCTGCCGGGGATAAAACTTGATGCCCTTTATTAGCAAGTGCAAGGACTCCCTCTTTGTCTGTACTGAGAGCAAGTCGTTGGAATAATGACGAATTTATTTGGCGTTTCAGTTCTCTGACCTTCCAACCTTCTTTGATACATTCATTCATATAGAATTGCATCTCCATCGGGTCGTCACATTTCAGTAATTCAAAGTAATGACTCCATGTCAATTGGTGAGACAGCGTCTCACTTTTTGGAAAAGTCAAATACAGTTTACGCATATATAAGGTTGGAGCGACTAAAACCCTTACCTCGAAGACGTGTAAGGTCTTTTGCAAGATTCGAGATCAACTTGTCGCCATACTTAGCCTTTGCGTTCCCCCCTTGCTCGAACTCCACGATATACTGACCTGTTCGCCAATTTGCATCAAGCAGTTCTGTATTGACAGCAATCGCAGCCTTTGATTTTGCATCCTCCCACAGACTTGAAATAAGTGAGACGAGATTCTCATATTCAGAGTCGTCAGATGGCAGTTGATCTATATGTCGGATTTCGATGTCATTCATATTATTCAATGGTGTCAAAGTCTATCTATTTACGAATTTAATTGTTAAAATTTGCAAACGAACCCCCAGCACAGTACGCTGTAACGCGGTTGGGCGACAAAAAATAGCCGCGTTTGACATTATCGCACCTTTTTCGGAGTCTTTCGATCGTAACTTTGCAGAGTCAAACCGAATCGACTATTTTTTGACCTCCGGAAATCCGGGAGTTGTCGAAATCTTATAGGTTGAGTCGGCAGGGTTGACGGTCACAAGAAGAGCGTCGACACCGTCGACGCGGTTGAGCATAGCGATTGCGCTGTCGGCAGTCATTGCCATACACGCAGTTGCGTAGGCGTCGGCGAGCATTGCTGACGGAGCTACGATTGTTGCCGAAAGGAGGTCGGTGTGTGCAGGTCGACCGTCAGCGGTACTGATCGTGTGCCAGATGCGTCCCGATGCCGACTGCTTGAAGTTGCGGTAGTTGCCGGAGGTGGCTACACCGCAGCCCGAGACCTCGATGACCGCCATGCGCGAGTGGACGACGGACGTGTCGTTGTCGATTGGCGCATCGATCATAATGTGCCAATTGTCGCCGCGCGGATTCTGTCCGCCGAGGGCGATTTCTCCTCCGATTTCAACCATGAAATCGGAGCAACCGTTGCGACGCAACATCTCTCCGACGAGGTCACAGCCGTAGCCCTTGGTGATGGCTGAGAAATTGAACTCGGTGGCAGGAGTCTTGCGGACGATGAAGCCTGCGGAGTCGAGACGGCAGTCGGTGATTCCGACCGAAGGCATAACGCTGTCGATCATCTCGGCGGTCGGTTCGACACCCGTCGAGCGGTAGCCGAAACCCCAAAGATTGACGAGCGGAGCAACGGTCGGGTCAAAGCGTCCGGAACTTATCCGGCAGACTTCTTGCGAAGCAAGGAAAATCCGGCTCAGGAGAGAGTCGGCAGGACAACGCTCGCCGCGGTTGATGCGTGAAATCAGCGAACTGTCGTTGAACGGTGAGAGCGACATCTCGACGTGTTTCATCACGGCGATGATCGAATCGTGGAGATCGACGGCTGAGCGATAGGTAATGTTGTAAGTGGTGTTCCACACGCCTCCTTGCTGAGTCCGGTAGGATGAACTGCCGGGCGAGCACGACGGCGCGAGGGTGATGCCGAGAGTCAACGCGAGGGCGGTGACGACGACGGATATTAAGCCGAATGGTGTTTTTTGTGTCATACGATTTGAATTTTTGTCCAAAATTACGAATTTTTCAAAAATAAACCGTTATCTTTGTGATTGATTGGTTTGGAATACCGAAAAACACTTTTGGCATATTTCCTGTCAGCCTTTTATTTGACTTTATTTACAAACATTTAAACCTGAAATTCCCACGACTTTGAGATGAAAAAATATTCGATCCTGTTGATGCCGGCAGTTGTGGCTCTCTGTACGTATATGCTTTGCCGACCTTCGGCGGTTTTTCCGGAGGCTAATGAATACACTAAGAATCAAGAAATAACTAATGTTATGAACAAAACGTATATGTTTCTTGCTGACGGTTTTGAAGAAACCGAAGCACTTGTAACAGTCGATATGCTTCGCCGTGCGGGTATCGATATTGAAACCGTGTCGCTCAACCCGACGCTTGCCGTCAAGGGAGCACATTCAATCACGGTTTCTGCCGACATCATGCTTGCCGACTGTCCGGCTGACGCAACGATGTATATAATCCCCGGCGGAATGCCCGGCGCGAAAAACGTGGCTGACAACGCCGACGTTGCCTCAATCCTCGCCGAGCAGCATAAGCGCGGCGGCGACATAGCCGCAATCTGTGCAGCCCCTGCGGTGGTGCTTGCTCCGCTAGGCATTGTCGATGAGCGCAAAGCCACCTGCTATCCCGGATTCGAGGACGGACTGATTGCCGGAGGTGCAAGCTATGACCCCGAGCGTGTCGTCGTCGACGGAAATGTCATCACAGCCAACGGCCCCTCATCGGCAATACCGTTTTCACTCGCAATCATCGAGCATCTGACCGACAAGGCAACTGCCGACAAAGTCGCTGCCGGTATTTTGAACTAAGCGCGGAGGCGAAACAAAAACAAGGAAACATTACTACTACTATGAAACCGATATTCATAGCCGGGCCGTGTGTAATCGAATCGGCAGAGTTGCTCGACGAGGTCGCCACAGAGCTTGTCAGACTCAACCGGAAATATGACATTGATATAATTTTCAAATCGTCGTTCGACAAAGCCAATCGCACCTCGATTCAGTCCTATCGCGGCGTTGGGCTTGACAAAGGGCTTCAAATGCTTGCCGATGTCAAGGCTCGCCACGGGCTGAGACTGCTGACCGACATCCACGAGTCGTTTCAAGCGCAGCCGGCGGCTGAGGTGGTCGACGTGTTGCAGATACCGGCATTTTTGTGTCGGCAGACCGATTTGCTCGTAGCCGCAGCGCGGACGGGGCGGATTGTCAACATCAAGAAGGCTCAATTTCTCTCGGGCGAGGATATGCAGTATCCCGTCGGGAAGGTGCGCGAATCGGGCAACGACAACGTTTGGCTGACCGAGCGCGGAAACTCCTTCGGCTACAATAACCTTGTCGTCGACTTCCGCAACATCCCTGAGATGCAACGCTTCACGGACACGGTCATCATGGACTGCACCCACAGCGTCCAGCGTCCCGGCGGCGCGGGCGGAAAGACGGGCGGCAATCGCGAGTATGTCCCGGCGATGGCTTTGGCTGCAAAGGCGTTTGGCGCAAACGGCTATTTCTTGGAGGTGCACCCCGACCCGGATCGCGCGTTGAGCGACGGGCCGAATATGCTACGCCTGCAAGACTTCGACGCTCTGATCGGCTCGCTGTTGGATTGACCTCCGACGCAGCCGATAAAATAATGAAGATGATGACGATGATTAATGTTTAATGGATGATGATGATGAAAGATTGTAGAGAATACGCAACGAAATGTTTTCGAGACGAGGCGCAGGCGATACTCGACATGATTCCCCGCCTGACCGACGATTTCACGAAAGCTGTCGATTTGATTTATAATTGCAAGGGGCGATTGATTGTCACCGGCGTAGGCAAGTCGGGTCACATCGGTCGCAAGATTGCCGCGACGTTTGCGAGCACGGGGACACCGTCGTTCTACGTGAACCCCCTCGATGCTTACCACGGCGATTTGGGCATGATTACGCCCGACGATATAGTCCTCGCAATCAGCTATTCGGGCAACACCGACGAGCTGATGCGATTCATCCCGCTGCTGCTCGACCGCGAGATTCCGATCATCGGCGTTTCGGGCAATCGGGAGTCGATTTTGGCAAAGTATTCCGCTTGTTTCCTCGATATCAGTGTCGAGCGCGAGGCGGACCCGCTGAATCTTGCGCCGACGACTTCGACGACCGCGACTTTGGCTATGGGCGACGCGCTTGCGTGTGCACTCATCGAAGTTCGCGATTTCAAACCGTCGGATTTCGCCCGCTTCCATCCCGGCGGCTCGTTGGGCAAGCGGTTGCTTTTCAGAGTGAAAGACTTTATGATTACGAGCAATCTGCCGGTGGTGTCGCTCGACTGCAAGGTCAGCGACACGGTTATCGAAATCTGCAAGGCGAAGCAGGGTCTCGCCGTGGCGATGGACGGACGGCGCATTGCAGGCGTCGTGACCGACGGCGACGTTCGCCGTGCGATGCGCGACCGTCAAGAGCGTTTTTTCAGCCTGACTGTCAGGGAAATCATGACCGACTCGCCGAAGATTATCAACGAAAACGCCAAGATTGTCGAGGCCGGCGAGCTGATGAAGCGATTCAACATCCATTCGCTGCCCGTGGTCAACGATGCTGACGAGTTTGTCGGGCTTATCGACTCGTTGTCGTGCATGTAGAAAAAAATGCTTGAAATCAGGAGATAATGGACGCGAAATTTTCAAAAATCCGCCTCGTGGTCATGGATGTCGACGGGACTCTGACCGACGGCGGGATTTATATAGACTCCAATGGTGTGGAGTCGAAGAAATTCAATGCGAAAGACGGAGCCGGCATCGTGATGGCTCGCCGGGCAGGGATGAAATTCATGATTCTGACCGGTCGCAGCAGCCGATGTGTCGAAATTCGTGCGGCGGAGCTTGGTGTTGACTATCTCCGTCAGGGCGAGCATGACAAACTCGGATTTCTGACGCAATTTTTGGCGGAACACGAGCTGTCGACCGACGAGGTGGCTTACATCGGCGACGATTTCAACGACCTTGACTGCATGGGTGCGGTCGGGCTGGCGGCGTGTCCGAGCGACGCGGTCGCGGCGGTCAAGTCGGTCTGTGATTTGGTCTTGTCGACCCCCGGCGGCAAAGGTGCGGTCAGGGAGTTGCTCGACATGATGTCGGTTTATTGAAAGAGATTGGCAACGGCGATTTTGAAGTCGTTGAACATCGCGGTCACGGGTGTCAGCAGCGGTTTGAACGGGCGGACGGTGACGGGGGTGAAGACGCGCAAGCCATTGTGGTGGCAGCGGATGTCGAGTCGTTTAGGCATTTCGAGCGGTTCGCCGTCGATGTGAGATGCGCCTGTCGATTCGCGTTCGATGACGATGTTGTCGGTGCGGATTGTGTCGATGAGCATATTGCGCTCGATCATGCCTGTCATCATGTCGACCCCGACGAGGGCTGTCGATAGCGGACTGCCGGCATGGATGATTGTCACGTCAAGCAGACCGTCGACAATCGATGCGCTCGGGGCGATGTAGGCGTTGTTGCCATATTGCGAAGCGTTGCAGACGGCTACAAGGAAGGCCTCTTCGGTCAGTTTCTGACCGTTGGCACTGATTGTGTAGCGTTGCGGCTTGTAGTTGGCATAGGTTTCAAATGTGCTTTTCAGATAGGTCAGTTTGCCTCGGGTTTTCTTTTCGGCGAAGGCTGCGCTGACGGCTGCGTCGAATCCGACACCGAAGGTGCAGAAAAATTTGCGGTCGTTGACGGTCGCATAGTCGATGTCTTCGGGGTGGTTTTCGAGGATTATTTTGAGCCCTTCGCGGATGTCGACGGGTATGCCGAGGTGACGGGCGAGTCCGTTGCCCGATCCGCAGGGGAGTATTCCGAGTATCACGCCGGTGTTGCAGAGCGCGGCGGCGGTTTCGTTGATGGTTCCGTCGCCTCCGGCTGCGAGGACAATCTCACATCCGTTGTCGACGGCTTCGAGCGCGAGGCGTGTTGCATCGCCGTGACATTGAGTGTAGACGGTTTCAAGCTCCCAATCCGGACGATTGAGCGCGTCGGCGACCATGCGGTCAAGTCCGGCTTTGCTTTTGGTGCCGGAGATGGGATTGATGATCAGGCGTACTTTCATTTCGTTTTTCTCAAAGGGAAAATCAGATTGTTACGCGCCTCGTCGTGGCGCCGATCTTCAAAATATATATACCTTTGGCGTTGATGTGCAGGCGGTGAGTTCCTGCCGGGAGAGTCGCTTGCGATATGAGCTGTCCGAGGATTGTGAAGACTTTGACGTTGACTTGGCGCGAGGCTGAGACGTAGATGTTGCTGTCGCGCACGGCGATGTCGGCTGCCGAGCCTTCGTGGTCGGTTCGCGGCTGTTGCTGCTGCTGTTCGGTGAAGATGCGTCCGGGCGTGTCGACGGTCTCCCAGCGCGGCGACGCTCCGTTGGCGAGCGCGGCTGTGAGAATCAACATCGCTATGATTAAAATTTGACGCATGGTTTTCTCCGATGGTTTTGTTTTTGCAAAAGTAATAAAAATTTTGTCTATATACAATATGAAAAAAAAACGGACGGATAGCATCACTGCTTTCCGTCCGCCTTGACTATTTTCATACCATGAAAAAAAATAGTCACGTATGATTGAATATTACATTTCTATTACCATGTAGTTTTGTCGTCTTTGCTCCAATTGTCCGGCTCGATGTTCTTGTCGATGAATTGGTTGTAGTCGGTTTCCTGTTGGGGGATACACCAAGTCCATCCGTTGTAGGTCTCGGGGCCGTCTACGCCTGAGAATGTTTTGTGCCAGCTACCGTTGTCGGCAATTGATATGCGGACGCGATCCTGATTCCAACGTCTTTCGTCGAAATAGGTGTAGCCTTCAAGCAGGAGGTCAAAGATACGATATTTTTTGATTTCTTCATAGAGTTCGTTGCCCGAGAGGTCGCAAGTGTAGTTTGCATCGTAGGGCTTGACGGCTTCGATCAAGAGTTCGCGAGCTTCGGCGTCTCTACCGAGTTTGCAGAGCGATTCGGCTTCGTTGTAGTACATTTCGGCTGCGCGAGCGAGGTTGAGCTGTCCGATGCCGGGGTTTGATTGGCAGAGGACTTTGAACTGCATGTACATGAATATTCGTGAAATGCTTGTTCCGTCGTTGTAGAGTTTTTCGCCATATTCGTCCCAAACACGTTTGTAGAACGAACCGCTTGTTGCAAGGCCGTTGGTGCGGCTGATGTAGTAGTCGCCATTTTTGTCCGTTTCGTTAAATTCTTCGTCGGTCGGGGCGGCATAGAGTTTTTTGCGGACGTCGGTGTCGGGGATTTTGTTGTAGAAAATCTTGTCGATTGCCGAGGGGTTGTTGCGGCAAGTGCCGGGCGAGCCGTTGGCTGCTTCGTAGGCGAAGTATCCGTAGTAGTAGAGGGTTTCGTCGGGTGCGCTGTAAAGACTCCAAATCCATTCTTCGTTTTCTTCGCAGAAGCCTTTGAAGTAGTTGTCAGCACCCATGAGGGGGTAGTCCTTGCGGGCGAGTTTGGCGTGGTCGGCAGAGGTTTGCCAGTCTTCGCGATAGATTGCGGCGCGAGAGTAGATTGCGTGGGCTACGTCGGCGTTGACTTGCCAAACTTTGGTTCGATCGCAACCTGAGTCTTTGAATTTTTCAAGCGCAAGGTCGAGGTCGGCATAAATTTGGTCGAATGTTTCGCGAAGCGATGAGCAGGGGAGTTCTTCGGTCGTGGTTTTCAGACGGAGGATTAAACCGCGCGATTCGCCGTTGCGGGAGTCGGGCCAACGTTTGCAGAAGAGCTGGGTCAACTGCATATAGGCGTAGGCGCGGAGGGTGTAGCATTGAGCAAGGTAGTACTCTTTTTGTTTGAGGTGCTCTTTGTTGGTGCTATCAAATTCTTCGATTGCAGCAATGGCGTTGTTGGCATTGATGATCATTTTATAGTAGTATGTCCAACGAGCTGTGCCGTAGGCATTGTTTGTCTGGACGTGACCTTTGCCGGCAATTGTTCCTGACCAACCGGTGAGGTTGCAACGCTGTATGAATCCGCTGCAATAGTTGTTGTGCCAAGTTTTGGTCGTTCCTTCACCGTTTTCGCCTTGACGGCTGAACATCTGTGTGGACATTGTTTTGAGTACGCCGTTGACAAGGTTGTTGCAGTATTCAATTTTGGTCTTGGCGAGTTCGGAAGACATTTCCGACTCGGGATATGTTTGCAGGTAGTCTTCTCCACAAGAGTTGAGCGTGAAAGCTGCGCCAACGGCAAGAGAGCCTAACCAGAATAGTTTCTTATTCATAATTGATTTATGGAATTAAGTTTTTTTTTGTGTGTGAGATTTAGGGGATGGAGGTTTAGATGTTGAGCGACAGTCCGAAGGTGAATACTCGCGGAGTTGTCAGGTAGTTGTTCTGCGATCCGTTGAGGCTCTGCTGTGAGTCCATACCCTTGCGAGCTGTCACGGTGAAGAGGTTTTCACACGAGAAGCTGACGGTTGCTGCTTGCAAGTCGATTTTTTTGAGCAATGAGCGCGGAATCTTGTAGGCGCAGTTGATGTTTTTGAACACGAGGTAGTCGCGGCTTGTCAACCAGCGGTCGCTCGTTGCGTTGTTTGTGGTGTATTCCTCCTGATGAACTTGCGGGTTGATCGAGGTGTTGATGCGGTTGGGGGCGTCGGCTGCAACAATCATGTCGGGAGTCCAAGAGTTGAGCACATCGGCGTGCATCTGAACGGGGTTGCCGCTGAAATTCATGAGTGAGTTGTAGACACCGTCCATGATTTTACCGCCGAGCGAGTAGGTGAACATTGCCGACAGCGAGAAGTTTTTGTAGCGGAAGTTGCCGGTGAATGAACCGTAGACCGAGGGGAGGGCAGAGCCTTTGTAGGTACGCGAACCGTAGCTCGACGGGTTGTAGACGTAGTATTTGTCGCCGATCTTGGCATAGTTGGCAGAGGTGAGTTCTGTGCCGTCGGGGTTGCCGACGATGTTGCCGCCGTCTTTAATAAAGTAGCTGTCGAAGTTGGGGGCGTAGAGGGCGTTACCGTTGGTCATGTCGACACCGCAGTAGGTGTAGGTGTTCCATTCGTAGCGCGATTTGCCTTCCTTGATGAGATAGCTGCCCGAGCGGTAGCCGTCTTCTTGGTAGATTTTGGGAAGTTTGGTCACTTCGTTTTTGAGGGTTGTGACGTTGGCTGCGATGTTGATAGTCCAATCTTTGTTGGCAAGGATGTCGAAATCGGTGTTGATTTCAATACCGCGGTTGGCAATCGAGCCGAAGTTTTCGTTGTGGCTTGCAGAGTATGAGCCGTTGCTGGTTGAACCTGCCGATGCGGGGTCGTTGACAGCAAAGATGAGGTCTTTGTTGATTTTGTTGTAGTATTCGATGCTGAAATTCCAACGGTTGAAGAGTCGGGTTTCAAGAGCGATGCCCCAAGATTCGCCGGTTTCCCACGAAAGGTCGGCGGCGCCCTTCTGAGTGACGATAAATGCGCCTTCGCCTCCGTATTTGTTGAGCTCAAGGAGGCTCATGTAGCTGTAATAGCCGGCAGCAGCGTCGTTGGCTACGCGACCCCAGTCGGCACGGATTTTACCGCTGTTGAGCCAAGTGATGTTTTTCATGAAATCTTCGTTGGAGAAGATCCAGTTGGCACCGACCGAACCGAAGTTGCCCCAACGGTTGTCTTTTGCAAAGCGTGAAGAGCCGTCGCGACGGAATGAGGCTTCGATGTTGTAGCGTTCGTCGTAGTTATATTGCACGCGGCCGAGATATGATTCGGTTTTGTAGCGATCGCTGTAACCGCTGATCTCGGTGAGCGATGTAAAGTTGTCGGCAAAGCTTCCGCCGAGGAGGATTTCGTTGGATTTTGCTGATTTGTTATACGTGCGTTTGTAGTCGTAGTTTTCGTGGCCGAGGAGGAGATCGACGTTGTGTTTGCCATTGATGGTTTTGCCCCAGCGGAGTTGCTCTTGGAGGGTGTAGGAGCGATAGTCGTTGGCGGTGTAGGTCATACGGCCGTTGTTGGCTGCGCCGTCGCCGATGATCGACGAGTCGTAGGTGTCCTGACGGTTTTTGCGGATGTTGAGGTTGGCTTTGACTGATGCAATGATGTTGAAGGGGAGAGAGAAGTCGGCGTAAGCTGTTCCGTTGATGGTTTCGCGCTTGTTGACTTTCTTTTTGACTTCGTTTTCCCAAAGCATGTGGCGACCTACATATTGGTTACGAGTCTGGATTTGAGCTTCTGTTCCATCTTCGTTTTTAATGTTGTAGTAGCCGGGGTCCCATTGTTTGTTGCCTGCACCGTCGAGGATGTATTCACCGTTGCGTTCGTTGTTGATGCCGTCGTTGGTGTAGTGGAGGTGTACGGGATAGACGGGGGCGATGTTACGGCAGTAGTTGAATGCGTTGGTGTAGGCAGATTCGTCGGCACCTGCGCCGTTGGCGTTGCGTGTCTTTTGGCTTGTTGCGTTGAGTGTGAAGCCTGTTTTGAGCCATTTGGTCGGGCGGAGGTTGATGGCGGTGCGTCCGGAGATACGCGAGAAGTTGTTGTTCTTAACGTAGCCGTTTTCGTCGAGGTAGCCGAGCGAGAAGTAGTAGTCGCTCTTGTCGGATGCGCCGCTGCCGCTAAGCATATATTCGCCGCGGTAGCCGTTTTGGATTACTTGGTCGTACCAGTCAAGGTCGTCGCGGTAGCCCGAGAGGATGTTTGCCGAGGGGTTGAGCGAACCGTCAGCCATGAAGAGCGAGCCTGCTGCAACGTCGTAGATGTTGAGCTTTACGATGTCGTTAATGGTGTTATTCTGAGCGTATTGGGTCGCTGAGCTGAGAGCGTCGGCGTGGCTTAATCCGTTGCTGATGTTTTTTCCGTATTGGAAGTTACGAACGGCGTTGTACATTGTTGTCATCCACTGGTCGGCGTTGGTGACGTCGTATTCGGGGATGCCGCGCTGATACCAACCTTGGTTGGTCTTGAATGTCAACTGAACTCGTTCGGATTTTGATTTCTTGGTGGTGATGAGGATGACACCGTTGGCTGCACGGTTACCGTAGAGGGCGGCAGAGGCGGCGTCTTTGAGGACTGACAGAGATTCGATGTCTTCGGGGTTGAGGTCGGTGATGTTGCCGTCGAAGGGCACGCCGTCAATGACATAGAGGGGGTTGAGCGAGCCGTTGACCGTCCCGACACCGCGGATGCGGATCGAGGGGCTTTCGCCGGCTGCACCGTAGTTGCCGGTGACGGTGATACCCGAGGTTGAGCCTTCGAGGGCTGCTGTGACTGACGAAACGGGGCGTTTCTGCAAGTCTTCGCTGCCGACTTGTGAGATTGCACCGGTGATCGATGATTTTTTCTGAGTACCGTAGGCCACGACTACGACTTCGTCGAGGGTTTTAACGTCTTCTTTGAGAACGATGTCGATGACGTTGCGGTCGCCGACGGTCACGGTCTGAGTTTCGTAGCCGATGTAGGAAAATTCGAGTACGCTTTGAGCCGAGGCTCTGAGACGGTAGTGACCGTCGATGTCGGTGGCTATGCCGTTGGAGGAACCTTTGATGATGACAGAGACGCCGAGCATCGGCTCTCCGGTTTCGTCAGTGACTGTTCCTGAGATGTTACGCACCTGAGCGGAAGCATCGATGGCTCCAATAGCGCAGGCAAGAAGCAGCATTTTTACGAGGAAGTGTTTTATCCCCCCCGATTTGCTAATGAATGTTAAAACTTCATTTGCCATAGTCGTGAAATGTGAGTTGTTAAGGATGAGTTATTGAGTCTTTTATTTGTTTTTTCTTGGACAATTTTTGCTTTCATGGTCGGCGCGAGGAGAGGGCGCACGATAGGGAACAACGATTGTTTCACACTGCAAATATATGAAAATTTATCTTAATTGTGATATTTTGAAAGAAAATAATGTTGGATGTAATAATTTTTTCATCTTTTCGGTGACTAAATGTTGGAAGCAATAGGGGAATTAACATGTTTTAGCAGTTGAGGCCGGATGTCGGGAACCAAAAACGGCACGAAATTTCAGCGGAGTGGCTGAGATTTCGTGCCGGTATGAGCGTGAGTGTGTGGTCGGTCTGTTCAGTGGGGGCGGCTACTTTTGGTCTTTCACGAGACGGACGTTTTTGAGCGTGACTTCGGCGGTCGCCGAGTCGATGGCTGTTGCGGTCTTGGTGTAGACAAAGGTGCAGTCGCTGATTGAGATGTCGTGGACGCTGTTGAAGCCTTCAAGCCCGGAGGCTGAGATGGCGGTGGCGCAGCCGCGGCAGGTGACGTCGGAGATGCGGATGTCGGCAAATTCGGGGACGTTGACGGCTTTGACGGGTTTCACGATGTCTGATTCCTTTGAGCCTGCGGGGCGGTCGGCGTAGTCACACTGGAAGGTGACGGCTTCGTTGACGATGTCGGTCATGACGATGTCGTAGATGTAGATGTCGGACGTTTTTCCGCCGCGTCCGATTCCGCTTTTGAAGCGCAGTCCGGTGTCGGTGCCCGAGAAGTAGCAGTCGCGGACTACGATGCGGTTCATCCCGCAGATGTCTTCACTGCCGATGACGAAGCCGCCGTGGGCGTGGTAGACGGTGTTGTCTTGGATGAGAATGTCTTCGCAGCCGTTGACGAGGGCTTTGTTTTTGCGCTCGCTGCTCTTCATGCAGATGCCGTCGTCGCCTGCGTCGACGATCGAGTTGACGATGAGGGCTTGGTGGCAGTCGGAGAGGTCGATTGCGTCACCGTTTTGGGCGTTCCACGGGCAGCGGACGGTGATGCCGTCGATGATGATGTTGCGGCTGTTGAATGGGTGGACGTGGAATTTCGGGGCGTTTTGAAACGTCACGCCTGAGAGGAGAATGTTTTCGCAGTGGTGGATACGGAAGATGTCGTTGCGCTTCTTTTCCTGCTTCTCGGGGGTGGCGGCGATGTCGGCATAGCCCGATTTCAGTTGCCACGGATACCAGAGCGAGCCGTTCTGACGCTCGATGCCGCCCATTTTCTTGAATCGGCTCCACTCGGTGTCGCTGACTTTCGAGCGCTTGACGGGTCGCCACTGCGCTCCGTTGCCGTCGATGGTGCCTTCGCCTGTAATCGAGATGTTTTTGGCTCGCTCGGCATGGATGCAGGCGAGGACTCTCGATGCTTTGGGGTCGGGGTCGAGGTATAGTTCCTTGTCGGGCGAGAAGTAGAGGACGGCTCCGCGTTCGAGGTGGAGATTGATGTTGCTTTTGAGTTCGATGGGGCCGGTGAGCCACACGCCTTGGGGGACGACGATGCGTCCGCCGCCGACAGCCGAGAGTTGGTCGATTGCGGTCTGGAAAGAGGCTGTGTTGAGGGTTACACCGTCGCCGATGCCGCCGAAGTCGCGGATGTTGGTCGAACGGTCGGGGAGGGCGAAGGTTTCGACGGGTTTGATGTCGATGGGCAGGTTGGTGTAGTAGTCGCCATGGGTCGATGAGGGTGTCGCCGCCGTCGCCGAGAGAGCTGCGAGGGCGAGTGACAGGGTTGTCGAGAGGACGAGTTTTCGCATGGTTGTGGAAATGACGATAGAGATGATGATGAATTTATGAATTGATGTGTTGAATTGTGTTGTAATAGGTTAGAATTTGAGGGCTGCGCCGACCATGACGGTTGAGCCTTGGGCGTAGCGATGGCCGATGTAGTGGAATCGGCGGTTGAGGAGGTTTTCGCCGCGGCCGAAGATGCTCAGGCGGTCGGTGACGGCGTAGTCTGCTTCAAGCGAGAGGTTGGAAACTGTGCCGAGCGAATTGCGCGAGACGGAATAGACTGAGCCGATGGCGGAAGGCTTATCGATGATGTCGTAATCGCAGCGTCCGGCGCGGAATTGCCAGCCGAGGGTAACGGTGAGCGGAGCCATCGGGCGCACTTTCAGGTTGAGGTCAAAGACGTGTTTGGCGTAGTCGCTCCATTTATAGTAGGCGTCGTTGTAGTCGTTGGGAGCGGTCTCGTAGCTCATGCGGAGCGAGGCGATGTCTTTGTAGTCATATCCGAGGGCTGCTCCGAGATGCCAAGCCGAGAGGTCGACGGGCGCAAAGGCTCCATAGAGGTAGCCGTTGTTGTAGTCATCCTCGACGGGCATGAGCCAGTTGTCGGCTTTGGCATAGCCGCCGAAGACTTGGAGGTAGGCTCCGGCAAACGGGCCGATGGTGAAGCGGGCGTTGAGGTCGTAGGGGACGTGTGACTGGTCGTAGACGGTGTAGGGTGAAATGTAGGGGGTGATGTCGTAGAGCGACGCGCGCGAGTTGAGCGTAGAGCCGCCGGTTGCCGTGGCTTCAAATCCGAATTGTTGCGACGGAGTCCATGCAAATTTGATTTCGGGGGCAACGTGGAAGTTGGAAAAGTCGTTGCCTACGCCTGTCGAGTAGTCGATTTGCACGCCGATGCTCGTTTTGATGGTCGATGTCGAGAAGTCGTAGTGGGGAGTGAGCGAAATCAGTCCGCTTGTCGACGATGATTTTGCAGTAAATTTATTGATGAAAGGAGAGGTGGGAATCAGCCCGGTGCTGCTTTTGAGGAAGTCGACGTTGGCATCGAGGGCAATGAATGTCTCGTCGCCAAACGGCAGAGCTATGCTTGCCTCCGCCCCGAAAAGATTTTGACGGATTCCATTTTGGGGAAGACTCGGGCTGAGTGTGTGGTTGATGTGGCTGACGTGGTATGTCCCGAAGTGCTGATAGTGCAGCCCGGCAGTGTAGTCGACATTCTCTTTGTTTGCCGACAAGAGAGTGGAGGCGTTGAGGCGGCTGAAATTCTGAGTGTAGTATTCCGACAGCCTTTGCGGATTCGTGTGGCAGGCAAATGTGTAGTCGAGGGCGGCGTTGAGATTCGTTGAGCTGCCGACGGCGTGGTTGAACTGTGCGCCGAGTGATGCCGAGTGGTCGCGGTTGATGTAGTCGCGGCGAATGGGGATGCCGATAATCCGCTCGGTGATTTTGTTGCGGTAGACATCGCCGTCATATTGGCTCCACAGGTTGAGCGAAGTCTTGTCGGTCGTGATAGCCCGATATCCTGCCGAGAAAGTGGCGTTGAATGTCGGTGTCCCGAGTCCGGCTACGACATAGCCGCGATAGGGCGACGTGTAGAGCTTGTCGCCGTAGGCAGTCGGAGCGAGGAGGGGCGACGTGTTGGGGACGGTGGTCGAGACGACGCGGTCGCTGAACGAGAGCTGCGGACGAGTGGGCGAGGGGAGTTGAAGCGAGGGGAGGATGGTGAAACGCGAGGCTTCGCGCTTGACGGGATCGACTTTGCTGTCGACGTCGATTTCTTTATGCAGACCTTGGGCGTTCGCTGCGAGTGATGCCGCTACGAGTCCCGAAAGGACGATTGCTGATTTGAAATTCATAGTTCCTATATATATTAATAAGGTGTATGACGTTTGGGATGTTTGTGAAATGATTGCCGATTGCCGGCGGCGGCGAGGGTCAGAGACGCGAGTCGATCATGCGGAAGATGTCGGCCTCGGTGCCGGGATAGTTTGATTTGAGTGATTTCAGATACTCGTCGGCTTCAAATGTGTTGCCCTCTTTGCGGAGAATGTCGCTGTAAAGGATGAATCCGCGGGCGAGCCAATATTGATGCGGAGTGTCCGACGAAATCAGCTTGTCGGCTGTGGCTTTCGCCTCTTTGAGCAGGCCGCGTTCGAGCTGCGAGCTTCCTAAGTAGTATGCACTCTTCACGCCGTGGATGTCGGAGAGATTTTTGGCAAGCTCTTTCCAATCGTCGTAGGCCATGTCATAGTTGCCGAGGTTGTTGTTGGCAATGCCGCGCATGAATTTGATTTCGTTGATGTTGGCAGGCGTGTTGGCAGCGGTCGACGTCAGAAGTTTGTCGGCGGTAGCCACTACGTCGTCATACTTTCCGAGGTCGGCAGCCGTGTTGAGAAGTCCGATTCGGGCTTCGCGGAGCATATTTGAGCCAGAGGCACGATTTTCAAGCTCGGCGTAGGTCGCGTAGGCGGCATCAGTCTTTCCGAGCGCACTTTCGGCCGCAGCTTTGATAAGCATCGCGTCTTCGGCAACTTCCGAGTCGGGATGTTTTTGGAGTACTTGGATAGCCAGACCGAGCGCATCCTCGGGTTTGTCGGCGTTCCAAGCAGCGTCGGCGAGATAGTAGATAGCCTGTGCGCGGTCGATACCGTCGGCATACTCGTTGACGTATGCTTCGAGCTTGGCGGTCGCGCCGGAGTTTACATAGTCATTTTCGGCGGCTTGGAATGCAAGGCGTTCGAGTTCCGACGCCTCGTAGCGCGGAGCGTTAGGGACAGAGTTGATGAACGCGACGAAATCTTGGATATTGCCGTCGGCGGCATAGATTTGTTTGAGGTCGTCGGCAGCGGTGCGGGCTTCCTCGCTCGTCGGGAACGTCGTGATGACCTTCTTGTAGGTCGCAATGCCGTTTGCACGCTCGCCCTTGTTAATATAGGTGATTGCGAGTTGGAGATAGCCGTTGCGGCCCGGCGAAGTGTTGGGATATTGGTCGACGAGCTGACGATAGGTGGCGATAGCCTTGTCGGTCGCGCCCAATGCCGATTGGCTTTCGGCTTTTTCGAGGAGTGCGGAGGGGATGAGACCCGAAGCCGGGAAATCGTTGACGAGCTTGTTGATGCTCTCGATTTTGCCCGCATGGTCTTTGCGCAAGCCTTTCATGATGGCGAGCTGATAGAGAGCGTAGTCGCCCGACGAGGGGTTGAGATTGTAGGCCGAGACATAATTTTCGGCAGCCGCATCGAAATCCGAGAGATAGTAGTGGCAGTCGGCGATACGGTTGTGGCAATCGGCAATGAGCGATGTCGGGTGGTCGGTCGTCCCGGTGTTGAGAATCGACAGCGCATCGCGGAAGTTGGTGATGGCGTCGGCAAAACGCTCTTGGCTGAAACGAGTGTAGCCGAGGTCGTAGTAAGCGAGCGAGAGATTGCCCTTATCCGACTTGGGCGATGCCGAAATGAAATTCTTGTAGGCTTTCGCCGCCTCGTCGAAGCTGCCGCGGGTGTAGTAGCAATCGCCGAGCCAGAGGTCACACTGTCGGGCTATCGACTTGTCGCTGCCCGCCGCAGTGATTGCTTTGGCTTGGTTGAGGTGGGTGATGGCCTGAGCAATCTTTCCTGAAGTGTATTCGCGCGAACCGAGCACGAGGAGCACTCGCTGCTTCGTCTGCAACAGTTCAGCCGACGGATCGGGGATGCGGTTGAGAGCGGCAAGCGCATTTTCATAGTCATTGTCGCTCATATAGCCGTTGACGATGTAGCGACGGATGTCGGTGCTGTAACGCGAGTCGGGATATTCTTTGAGGAAGTTTTCGAGGAGAGCCACAGAGTTGCCGAAGGGGACACGTCCGCCGTCCATTCGGGCAACGGCATAGTTATAGAACGCCGTCTCGCGGACTTCGCGGTCGAAGTTGACGCGATAGGCATTTTCAAATGCCATCAGCGCCGAATTGTTGTCGCCGCGTTTGAGATAGGCTTGACCGAGGAATAGATATGCGCTCTGACCCATAGCCGAGTCCGTGCCGACCGACTGTTGGAGCAGCTTGACGGCGGCATCATAGTCGCCGCGACGATATTCGCTCATTCCGAGGATATAGAATGCCGACGGCTCGGGAGTGGTCGCCTCGGCGCAATATTTCCAGAGATAGGGCAGGGCGGCATCCTCATTGCCGAGATTGTAGAGCGACTCGCCGGCGAGACGGTTGCACTCGGCGGTAAACTGCGGGACGTCGCCCGATTTGAGCAGACGGCGGGCAAGTTCGAGCGAATGCTTGTAGTCGCCTTGGATGAATGAAATCTGAGCCTCGTAGTAGGGCGCGGCATTGCCGGGCTCGGTCGACGTGTTGACGTCGCGGAAATATTGGAGAGCCGTCGAATAGTCCTTCTCCACATAGGCAATGTAGCCGAGGTAAAATTTAGCCGCGTTGCCATAGCGAGCAGTGCTTTTCAGCAGAGCAAACGACTTCTCGGCGGGTTTATACTCGCCGATGAGCATATAGGCATAAGCCGTGCGATACGTCATGTCTTCTCTGCGGTAGTCGGTCAGAGCAGACGGGTCGACTTGGTTATACTCCTCGATTGCGCGACCGTAGTCGGCACGGTTGAAGTAATAGTCGCCGACCGACATCATCACGTCGGCTCTGCGGGGCGACGTCGGGAATGAGTCGAGAAATTCTCTGAAAATCTCCACGGCTCTGTCCTCGCCGAGTCCCTGCGACGCAAGTCCGAGGTAGTAGAGCGCGTCCTCCGCCTGCGAGCGGTCGGGGTGAAGGCGGTTGAGAGCTGTCAGTTGGTCGATACATCCGGAATAGTTGCGGTCGTCAAACATTTGAATGCCTCTTTCGAGAAAGCCTTGCGCGTCAGAACTGACGGTCTGAGCTTGCGTCGCTCCGGCGGCGACACAGCATAATGCGGCGAGTATGAATTTTTGTCTCTTCATTGGGATTTTCGTGGAGAATGTTGGAATTTTTCCGAATTGTCGGATTTTCTCGATTGATTTACTGCAAAATTACGACCTTTTTAATGAAAAATGAGCCGCGAAAGCATTGAAAATGCGGATTTAAGAATATTTAATAGCCGAGAGAGGGTGACGGCGTAGGGGAATTTGCTAATTTTGCACCTTAATAAATCTAATTGTTTCATATTTTATTTCAATTTTTAGTTATTGCAATTAATTGCCATGAGAAAAAGAATCTTTACCACCTTAATTATATTAGGGGCGTTAGTAGGATTAGTGTCGCGTGCTGAAAACTATCCGTCGAGAAGCGATATGCTTTGGGTGACAAACCCCGACCACAGCGATTGGCTCTATGAAGTCGGCGACAGCGCGAGAATTTCAGTCGAACTTTATTGCTACGGTGTCCCCGTCGACGGCAAGACCGTGAAATATTCCATTGGCGACGATATGCTGCCTGCCGACAAGGAGGGCACACTGTCGCTCAAAAATGGCAAAGCCGTCATCAATATCGGGACGATGACCAAGCCCGGATTCCGCGACTTGCGCCTTGTTGCCGAATTTGACGGACTCAAATCAGCCCACCACATCAAAGTCGGCTTCTCGCCCGAAAAACTTGAACCCTACGTCAAAGAACCCGCCGATTTCGTCTCCTACTGGAAAAAGGCAGTCAAGGAAGATAAGAAATTCCCATTGACCTACACGATTGAACCCGTCGAGAAATATACGACCGACAAGATGACTTGTCAGCTCGTGAAACTCCAAATCACCCCCGACGGCAAATCAATGTATGGCTACCTCTTCATCCCCAAAGGCGGCGGAAAGTATCCCGCAGTGATGACCCCTCCGGGAGCCGGCGTGAAGACAATCAAAGAACCGATGCGCCATAAATATTACGGAGAGGGCGGAGTGATTCGCATCGAAACCGAAATCCACGGCTTGCATCCCGAGCTCACCGAGGAGGAATTTGCCGCCGAGCGCAAAGTCCGCGGCGCATATCTTGACTTCGGACTCGAAGATCGCGATAAATATTATATGAAAGACGTCTACCTCGGCTGCCGTCGCTTCCTCGACCTCCTGACCTCCCTCCCCGAATGGGACGGAAAGAACCTCTTCACGCAAGGCGGCTCGCAGGGCGGTGCGCTCGCAATCACCACAGCTATGCTCGACGAGCGTGTCACCGGCTGCGTCGCAAACCACCCCGCGCTTAGCGACATGACCGGCTATCTCGGCGACAAGACCGGCGGCTATCCCCACCACTTCCGCAAAAATCCCGGCGATGCCACCCCCGAAAAGATTCGTACGTTGGAATACTACGATGTCGTCAACTTTGCGCGCCACCTCCGCTGCCCGATCAGAATGACATGGGGCTATAACGACATCACCTGTCCCCCGACCACGAGCTACGAGGTCTACAACGTCATCACCTCGCCCAAAGAAGCACTCTTGACTCCGATCAACGAACATTGGACCACCACCTCGACCGAATATGGCCACTACGAGTGGATCAAAGCTCATTGCAAATAAATCTGACGTCTGATTTCATCCCGGGAGCAAAAAAAATGCTTTCGGGATGAAAAATTTTTCAAGAGGCTAAATGTTTGCAAAAGCTTTGACCGTGAAACCGTTGCGGAAGGCTTAGCCTCGATTTTGAAAGAAAAGTATAAAAATTAATCGAAAATTTTTCTGAAAATATTTGGTGGTTTCAAATATTACCCCTAACTTTGCATCGCTTTTGAAAGGAAACACCTCTCCAAAAGCAAGAGAACAATAACTTGTTGCCTCTTTAGCTCAGTTGGCCAGAGCACGTGATTTGTAATCTCGGGGTCGTTG
>CAZCCI010000027.1:7977-34787 GCA_964497255.1 uncultured Staphylococcus sp. | reverse complement strand
TACTCGACAAGACAAAACACATTGAAGAAATCACCCGCAGCTATAAACCGGGACGTAACTTCAACCTATCAATAGCATACAATTTCTAAAACGTCATTAACATGACAATTATCAAACCAATCCCCATTTTTATGGACAAAACAACCAAACGATCCGGCCGTCGATTCTTGACGGCGGCAGCTTGTGTTCTGAGCCTTATGGCCGCAAGCTGCTCCTCAAACGATGATGAACCCAAACCGCAGGAAAGCAACCCGGAAGTAACTTACAAAGGCAACGTCGCATATAGCAAAGGCCTTGTATTCAACGGCAAAGAGCTTGGCAACGGCACCCAAAACTTCCATCTTACCGGAGATGTGACTCTCGAAAAAGGAACATACATTCTCAAAGGGTGGATATATGTGGACGAAGGTGCAACTCTCCGTATCCCTGCCGGAACGGTTATCAAAGGCGAAAAAGAGACAATGGCTGCACTTATCGTTGAGCCCGGTGGCTACTGCGAAATGAAGGGAACAGCACAGGAACCGATCGTGATGACTTCCGCACAGAATCCCGGACAACGCCTTCCCGGCGACTGGGGTGGACTCATCATCTGTGGCAAGGGGCTGAACAATCAAGGCACGCAACAGATTGAGGGCGGACCGACCACAATCCACGGCGGAAATGTCAAGACCGACAACTCAGGTATCTACAGCTATATTCGTGTCGAGTTCGCAGGCTATCCATTCGACACCGACAAGGAAATTAACGGCGTTACCTTCGGTTCAGTCGGCAGTGGCACACAAATTGACCACATTCAGGTATCATATTCCAACGACGACTCATTCGAGTGGTTCGGAGGCTCCGCCAACTGTTCCTATCTCATCGCCTACAAAGGATGGGACGATGATTTCGACACAGACAACGGTTTCGACGGCAACGTAAGCTACTGCCTATCAGTGCGAGACCCTCGTATTGCCGACACATCGCAGTCTAACGGATTCGAAAGCGACAACAATGCCAGCGGTGCAGAAACGACTCCCTTCACATCCGCGAAATTCCGCAACATAACACTTATCGGCCCCATGACAGCCAAAAATACCGGATTTGCCAATACTTCAGACTATATAACAGCCGGAAACTTATTCCCTGATAACGGCTCCAAACTCGGCAAATTTCAGGCAGCTCTGCAAATCAGAAGAAGCAGCAAACTTAACATATCCAATCTCCTTGCCATAGGTTTTCCTATCGGACTTATAGTTGATGGAGAAAGAGGGCAAACAGTCGCATACGCAAAAGCAGATGAGTTCAAACTTGAAAACTGCATCTTCTCCGGCATGAATGCCATCGGGACTGATAAGAATAAAGAGTATGAGGACTACTTCTACGATTATACGACTAATGTTGAAGACCGCTCGATTGTTTCTTTCTCCCACACCTTCTTTCTCACCGGCCTCGGCAACAAGACAATGGAAGAAAATCTATTGGGGTTATCCGATCCGGCAAATACGGGACAAAACTATTGTCCGACAACTGAAATCAGCGATGGCAACGGTGGGTTTATCGGAGCATTCAGAAATTCCTCTGACAACTGGATGAACGGCTGGACCAACTTCGATCCCCAGAACACCATATACTAAAAATTACCGTAATCTTGTAACAACCATCCCCCCTCCCTCCCCCCCCCCGACTGCAACATAAATCCCAATATTCAGGGGCAGGCTTCCTATTGCGGAAGTCTGCCCCTTGATTTTTATCGAAAATTCAATGAATCCTCTTATCTGACAACAATCTTAGTCGCCTCACGTTTGGTCTTACCATTGTCGACCACGACGACATACACACCGTTGCCCAATCTGTTAGTATCGATCACAGCCTCGCTGTCGCCGGGTTTCAAATTCTGCACAATAGCAGTGCGCCCCGAAGCCGAAACCACCGACAATTTGCAATTATTGCCGACAGGCTCGCCAAGACTCACATTGACGGGAGTGCCACGGCGCGGAGCAGTAGGGCTAACGCTCACTTTGCGAGGAGCACCAACCGCCTGAATCGCCGACGAATTAGGATCGACCTTATAAATTAAATTGTAATAGGAATCATCTTCTATCGATTCTCCAGATACCGATAAATACGCCCCATCGGAAGTCATATACACATCAAAATCTGCCCAGTTTAAATCAATCGGAAAATCAATATCAACAACAGTTGCTCCATTTTGCGACATAACCTTAAATCCGCAAGTCGCCACATCTTGATTCCCGTCCACTCCAGACTCAACATTCACTACTTTATATTTCTCTATAATCCATTCAAATTCCGCATCGTTATTAAACAATGTTTGGGTCAACACATACCGATCATCATAAGCACATTCATTTGACAGTATACTAAATGATATCGGACTCGGTTGCCTCGAATATCCACCATTCGCTGAGACAGCCGGATAAACAGGAGAGGTGAAACTACTCAACTCCGTAAACTTACCATCGTAAATAGTAAACTTAATTTCAGACTCACCCATCTCCTCCTCATTATAAAGTTCAGATTTGCCATCAGAAATAAATTGTTTTGGCAGAAAATCCGGAGAATAATCAATCTTTCCGGTGTAAACAACATCGGCTAATGCCGAAAACGAAGGAAGTGACATCATGCCAACTATCGCCACTCGCATCATTTGTTTGGTAATATTAGTCATAAATTTTTCAAGGTTAAAAAATTAATAAAATCTATAAGGTTAAAATTTGATTCCCAAAGGTAATAAATCTCGAAACACCCCACTCGCCTCAATCTTAAAATTATATTATTTTAACATTCCGCATAAAAAACATCCCCCCCACATCGTCAATGTTGACAATGTGGGGGGATGAATATGAGTTCGTGTTATGTAATCAGATTACTTTGAAGCAGCGTCTTGTGCGCGTTCGAGATACTTCTTGATGTCAACACCGATTTCAGAACCGTAGTTGGGATAGTCGGCGAGGATTTGCTCATAGACAGCAGCCTCAGCCTTGAAATCCTTCTGCTCGCGGAGCACGGTAGCCTCTTTGAGAAGGAAAGCAGGAGTGTAGTGAGGATTGTTGTCCGAGATGCTCACGGCAGCCTTGTAGCAATCGATAGCTTCGGGATACTTTTTGAGGTTGACATAGCAATCACCTTCGAGCGACTTGGCAGACGCACCGATGATTGATTCAGTCGACGAATAGTCGCCGAGATAGCCGAGAGCTTCTTCATATTTGCCATCCTTATAGAGGAGGATAGCAGCGTTGAGATTAGCGAGATTGCCGGCTGCATAACCGTGGTCGGCAGCAACTTGCTGATACTTGGCAAGCGCAATCGAATCGTTGCCCATAAGGAGCTCGATGTCAGCTTGACCGATAGCATTGTCAGCGGCATTCTGACCCGGCTGACGGATTGCATAGATGTAGATGAGGATTGCTGCGGCAACGGCGATCACTGCAACGCTCGCCCAAACAACGATTTTGGGGTTGTTTTGGACTTTTTCACCGATACCGGTGAGAGTGTCGTTCACCTCGTCGATTGAGGTACGGATTTCTTCTGTGGGCTTGTTATTTGCCATTTTATGTGATTCGTTTTTTTGATTTATTCAACATTGAATCCGCCTGCTAACGTCTTAAACGGCGGATTTAAAAGCCTTTATGCGCTTCTAACGTGCAAAATTAGATAATATTCTCCAATAAATGAAATTTCCGACAAGAAAAATCACACTCCCCACCTGCCGAAAAGCCAAAATCAAGCAACTCCCCCCCAATCAAATCAAGCAACAAAGCCCAACCGAGAGGGGCGGAGCGGCGGGGGTCAGACGACGTTTTGAGGGCTGCCGGCGACGTAGGCTTTGAGATTAGCGACGGAGATGTCGATCAATCGCTGACGGGCTTGCGACGACTGCCAAGCAATGTGAGGCGTAACGAAACAGTTTTTGCAGCCGATCAGCGGCGAACCGTTGCGCGGAGGTTCCTCGCAAAGCACGTCGATACCGGCGGCGGCAATACGCGACGAATTGAGAGCCTCGGCAAGCGCCTCCTCGTCGACGAGCGGACCGCGCGAAGTGTTGATCAATATCGCCGTCGGCTTCATCAGCGCAAGCGTCGAGCGGTTGACAATACCCTTAGTCTTGGCAGTGAGCGCAGAATTGAGCGAAACGACGTCGCTGACCTTGAAAAGCGTTTCGAGGTCGGTGCGAGTCACCCCGTCGGGCAGTTCGCGCTCCGAATTGGTGACAACGGTCATCCCGAACGCACGGGCAATGGCTGCGACACGGCGACCGATATTGCCCATTCCGATAATGCCCATCGTCATCCCCGCAAGCTCGTCGAACGGGCGCAGACGGTAGCTGAAATCACGGTTTCCGCCCCACTCGCCGCCGTTGACCGAATCGGCATAGTCACCGATGGTGTTGACAATGTTGAGCAGGTGGGCAAACACGAGCTGCGCCACTGAGTCGGTCGAATAGGCAGGGACGTTGCAGACGGTGATGCCGCGCCGACGAGCCGCCTCGATGTCGACATTGTTGTAGCCCGTCGCGAGAACGCCGACAAACTTCAACTCGGGGAGCGACGCCATGACCTCATCAGTGATGAGAACTTTGTTTGTAAACACACAGGTTGCGCCCTTGGCGCGAGAAACCACGTCGGCAGGCGCGGTGCGGTCATAGACCGTCAACTCGCCCACGGCGTTGAGCGCGTCCCACGAGAGATCGCCGCTATTGGCAACATAGCCATCGAGAATGACAATTTTTTCCATATATCTTTTGCTCTAAATTCAATTTTACATTTCGATCTTCGTCTCTGGGGTCATCCGAAGCCGCATCTAAGAAATCCCCAAAGTTAGTCAACTCCCCGTGAATTTCAAAACGAAAAAAATCCGCGTCGCCGGAATCCACTCCGCCAATCCTCCGCCCACAAACTGCGACAATCGAGCCGTCGAGATGAAAAAAGGTTTGCATAAGTGATTTTTTGTGACTACCTTTGCACTGTCCAAAGCCCCGACGGGGGTTTTACAACGACGGACAATCGGGGCGTAGCGCAGTCCGGTTAGCGCACCTGCTTTGGGAGCAGGGGGTCGAAGGTTCGAATCCTTTCACCCCGACCATACACAAAGAACATCAGAGACAGAACAACGATGACCTCACCGCTGTTCTGTTTCTTTTTTTTTTATTGCGTTCATTATCCATGCATATTGAAGAATGGCTTGGAAAATTTCTGCCGGAGGGGGGGAGAAACAGACTCTCTATGCCGTCACCCTTTTGCGGGTGGGGAGGTAGCGGAGGAGGGCGTAGGTGGCGGCGAGGAGGGCGATGAGACCGCCGATGAGAAGGATTTCAGACATCAGTCCGTGGTCGCAGACTATGCCGCCGACAAAGGCTCCGCCGCCGATGCCGAGGTTGAAGATGCCGGAATAGATGCTCATCGCGACGGCTGAATTTCGCGGCGAGAGGTCGATTATCTCGTTTTGAAACGAGATGTTGTAGACCGTGAGCGAGAGCCCCCAAAGGATGCAGAGGAGACACAGGGCGGGGAGTCCGCCGACGACGGCGAGCGGGCGCAGCAGGAGCATCATCGCCGGAAGCAGAATGCAGGAGGCGGAGATGACGGTGCGCGGATGGCGCGGAAAGTAGCGCGTCATCAGTGCGCTGCCGAGAAGTCCGGCAACTCCGAAGAGACAGAGCGTGAAAGTGATCGCTTCGGGGGCTATGCGGATGACGAGGGCGAGAAACGGCTCGATGTAGCTATAACCCGTGTAGTGACCGGTGACGATGACTGCCGTGATGAGATAAATCATCATGAGCGGACGGCAGGCAATGACGCCTTTGAGCATTTCGGAGCGCGATTCGGAGCCGTCGGCGCGTGACATCGGCGGGAAGAAGATTTTCAGCCCGACGAGTATCAGGAACGCGAGACATCCGAGCGCGCCGAGGGTGGCTCGCCAGCCGGCAAGGAGTCCCAACACTCGCCCGAGGGGCAGACCGGCTACCATTGCGATGCCGCCGCCTGCGACGAGCGCGCTGAGCGCGGTGGATCGCCGTCCGTTCGGACTGACTTCGACAGCCATTGTCGGCGCAATCGACCAAAAGAGCGAGTGGGCAAGGGCGACTCCGATTCTCGATGCCATGAGCGTCCAAAAGCCCGACGAGAGGACTGAGCCGACGTGGCTGACGAAGAAGAGGGCTACGACTCCGATGAGCAGCCGACGGAAGTCCATCTTCGCGCACCACAATGTCAGCGGCAGCGAAAACAGTGCGACAACCCACGCATAAATCGTGATCAGCAGTCCGGCACGCGCTTCGGTGATGTCAAAGTCGGCGGCAATGTCGGAGAGGAGTCCGATCGGGGTCAACTCGGAGGTGTTGAACGTGAATCCGGCAAGTGTCAGCAGTATCAGGGGCAGAAATCGTTTCATCTGAAAATTCTTTTTATTTCGACGCTTTTTTTACCTTGGATTGTATCCTTTTTTTTTGACTGAATAATCAAGGGTTGGGAAATCGGGGTGCAAAGTTAGTGATTTCGACAACTAATTTCATAGTTACAAGGTGCGTTTTTTCTCGCGATTTCTTATCGCAGGAGATGATTCCGATAAAATGCCGCCCGCGTTGGAGACACGGCTTTTTTCCATTCTGACTCAGAGACGGGGCAGGCGATGGAGGATGTCGACAATCTGAGTGAGACTGCGACGCATATCGCCTTTGTCGTCGGAGCTTTCAAAAATGCTCTTGACTTCAATCGACGCAAGGGCGAGAGAGCCGAGGGTCGAGAGGTAGGGGAAGACGGGGACGAGCGAGACGCCGCCATCGCGCAGATATGAGAGCGCGACGATGAGCATGACATCAATGACGGTCATCGAGAAGAGTGCCACATAGTAGCGAACAATTTTGTCGACCGTCCGTCGCAGTCCCGACGAGGTGCATCGCTCGCCGCGACGCCGCGCTTTGCGGATGCCGCTGACGAGGTCGGCAAGGATGGCGCACAACACGCCAAGGTAGTCGACGAGGAGTAAGATAATCATAATGAGTGAGTGTGTGTGTTTAGATTAAGAGATTGTGGGTGTGTTGTGGGTGTGTGAGTTTTTTTAATTATTGAATTTTTAGATTAATGATTAAGTTTTGGGCGAACACGTTTCTTTGCGAGCGGTCTGCATCCCGGCGACACTCCGCGGATGAGAACCACGATGCAAAGATACGACACAAATACCCCAAAAAAGGTGCGATAATGGAAAACGGGGCTAATTTTTTTTGAAAAAAGCCATTACAGGCACTTAGAATGGGGGTCGAGAGCAAAAAAAATGTGAGTCTCCGATGTGGAGGCTCACATTTTTTTTGTACGATTCGAGGGGGGGGTGGGAATGGAGAGCGGCGGGTAGTCACCCCTCTCCTTGACCACCGAAGGAGCGTAGCGGCGGAGGTTACCACGCGAACTCTACGCGACGGCCTTCGGGGCTGTTCTCGAATTTGATGAGATAGGTGTTGCTCTTCTTGTCCCACAACGAGGGGTCGCAGACTTCGTTGCCGTCAATCTTGACGCTGACGGGGGCTGAGGGCAACCATACGCGAGAGACGTTGGTGGTCTCAATCGGGCTTTTGGTCAGATATGAGTAGCTGCGGTCGCCACGCACTTCGTCTGACTCACGGCTTGCGGAGACGATTACCTGTGCTTCGCGCGAGCCGATTTTGTCGACATCAAAGAGCAGTGCTTGCTCGCCGGGGTTGACAGTCTTGCGAGTGACGACGGGCAGATTCGGGTCGAACATATCGACGAATGTTCCGTCGACGGTCAGAGGCTTTTCGCTCACACTCTCGTCGACAACGGCGAGGATGCGATATGCGCCGCGAACAAGCTCGAAACTGTTTTTCATTTCGAGTTTGCCGGCTTTGCTCTTAGAGTAGAGACGGCTGACTTCGTCGACAAACTTCAAATCGCCGCTGTCGTTGAGAATATAGTCTTTGGGGTCGGAACGACGAACCACGACCGTGCCTTTGCCGAAGCGATATTCACCCTCGGGGGCATTGGCGGGCATTCCCATGAGCGAGAAGAGGTGTTGAGAGGGAGCGGTGAATGAGTTGCCGTTTTGATTCCACCATTCGCGGACGTTCTGGAAGGGGTCTTTGTCGGAACCGGAGAAGAGAATCACGCCGCCTTTTTTCACCCATTCAGCCAAATGTTTGTGTGACTCGGGGTCGAGGGGCTTCATGTTGGAGTAGGACATGAGGAGGACTTTGATGTCGCTGAGCGTGGCGGGATAGCCGAGATTTTCGATGTGGACAGTCTCGACGGGCACACCGCGCTTGATGAGCGGAAGCGCCTGACCATAGAAGTTGGCAAGCTGCGGATCGTCGTAGCCGTCATGGTTGGGGAAGCGCTGGAACATGAGTGAGTTTGACATCAACACGCCGATGCCGTGGCTGCCGGAGACTTTCGAGTCGGAGAGCGGCATTTTGTTGAGCGAGTTGATCATCACCTGCATCTGAGTCGAGTAGAAGCGAGGGATGCGGGTCTTTTCGCGGCTGCCTGCACCGACGCTGTAAAGCCCTTCGTAGATGCGCTCGGGCCATGGCATCACTTCATAGTCGGCGACGCCGGGATAGAGCAATTGTGCCACGAATGTGGCTTGATAGTTGCGGCGATAGTCGTCCCAGTCTTTTGCGCGGTCTTCGATGGGGTCGGTGAGGAAGAACATTTTGCGTCCGGTCGGGGCGGTCATCGACTGCATCGAGCCGTATTCGAGGAAGGCGGTCTCAAAGACTCGTTCGCGGGGCTTGCCGTTGTAGTAGTTGGGTTCGCGCGACGTTCCCGTCCAAACCTGAGCGATGTAGCCGTCGACACAAGGAAGGGATGCGAGGCTTGCTTCGGGGCTGACGATTTGCCACTGAGAGTAGTTGACCAACGAGTGGGTGGGGACGTAGCATTTCACGTCCATGCCCTTCGAACGACCGTATTCCTTGGCAAACGTGAAGACTTCGTTGAGCGCACGATAATAGAGATGATATTTCAGTTTGTTGGAGAGATAGGTGTTTTCGGGCGATTCGTGTTGTGGACGCCAATCGAAGCCGTAGTATTCTTTCCATTCGCGTTTGAAAGCGTCGCTATATCCCGAGCGAGCCCAAAATTCGGGTTCTTCCATGAAGATGGCATCGACACCTGCATCGATGACGCGCTTGACGTGGCGTTCGTTGAGATATTTGATGAAGTTCATCGAGGGGACGATGTAGGGGACCATACGACCGTGCCAAATGGTGTCGCCTTGGGCTGTCACCTGACCTTCGTCGAGATGGGGTTTGCCGTCCCATTTACCGGTGAAATAATCTTGATATTCTCCCCAAGCGATGCCGGTCATGAAGTGGACAGTGTAGCCCTTTTCGCGCCAGCTTCTCACACGTTCCTCAAAACTGCGCGAGCGGGTGCGGTCGCTCGGATTTCCACCCACGCCGTAGACCATCACGGCATCGGCACGATTGTCGATTGTCGGTCGCCATTCACGCGAGGATTGGAAAGTGGTTTTTACATCGTTTGTGTCCGCCGCAAGAGATTGTGCGACGGTTCCCATGGCAATAAGACATGCCAAACTAATATATTTACAGTGCATGGTAAAACTTTTAATAAGGTTTCGTAGGCAAATGTAAGAATTGAAATGAAAAGAATGTGTATTCGTTTGCGACAATATTGTTTCCGCGAAGGGAATGGCAAAAAGCAGAACGCATCAGGCGGATGGCAATCACCTGTAGATCAGCCGTTTGAGTGTAAATAAGAGGATTTTGGAGTATCTATTAATTACATATCGCGCTGATTTTCAGTGTGATACATCCTCTATCGGCGGCAGTCTAATTGTCGGCAGCGTGGAGGGCGGTGAAGACGATTGAGGCTTTGGCGGGGCCGATGATTTCGGCTATGGCATCGAGGTCGGCTTCGCGCAGACGTTTGACGCTCTTGAAGTGGGTCAGCAGGGCGGTGCGGGTCTTCTCGCCGACACCCTTTATGCCGTCGAGTTCGGAGACAGCCTGAGTCTTGCTTCGGCGGTTGCGGTGGTGGGTGATGCCGAAGCGGTGGGCTTCGTCGCGGAGCTGCTGGACGATGCGCAGCGACTCGCTGTTTTTGTCGATGTAGAGCGGGACGGAGTCGCCGGGGAAGTAGATTTCCTCAAGGCGTTTTGCGATGCCGACGATTGCGATGCGACCTCGCAGTCCCATTGCGTCGAGGGCTTCGACTGCCGACGAGAGTTGTCCTTTGCCGCCGTCGACGATGATCAATTGGGGCAGCGGTTGGTGTTCGGCGACAAGGCGGGAGTAGCGGCGCGTTAGGACTTCTTTCATCGAGGCGAAGTCGTCGGGCCCGACCACGGTTTTGATGTTGAAATGGCGATAGTCTTTCTTGCTGGGTCGCGCGTCTTTGAAGACGACACACGAGGCGACGGGGTTGGTGCCTTGGATGTTTGAGTTGTCGAAACATTCGATGTGGCGCGGGAGCTCGGAGAGGTGGAAGTCGGACTGCATTCGCATGAGGATGCGGTCGGTCCGCGCTTCCGGATTGTGACGCTCGGCGGTCTTGATTTTGTCGATGCGATGCTGACGGGCGTTTTTCTGCGAGACTTCGAGCAAGCCGGCTTTGTCGCCTCGCCGGGGGATGATGAATTTGACCGTCGGCATTTCGACGTCGGGCTCTTCGGCAACGACGACCTCGGCAAACGTCACTCCGAACGACTCGGCAATTTCCGTCATTGCGTAGCCCAAGAGTTGCGCTCGCGATTCGTCGAGACGGCGTTTGTAGTCGAGCGTGACGGACTTGACGACGGCTCCGCAACGGACGTGCATATAGTTGATGTAGACGTCGGAGTCCTCGTCGTCGATGCCAAACACGTCGATGTCGTCGATCGTCTGCGAGACGATGACACTCTTCGATTGGTAGCGTTTGATGAGGTCGAATTTTTCTTTCAATTCCTGCGCTTCCTCGAAGCGGAGTTCCATGGCGAGGGCTTCCATTTCGGAGCGCAGATAAGAGAGCACTTGTCCGGTTTCGCCACGGAGAATCGCGCGGATTTTGTCGATGTCGCGGTTGTAGTCCTCTGCCGAAATCAGCCCTGTGCAGCAGCCTTTGCAGCGTTTCAGATGATAGTCGAGACAGAGGCGTCCTTTGCCCGACAAGACCCAATCGAGCGTCATCGGGCGACGGCAGGATCGGATGCAGTAGAGACGGCGGACGAGGTCGAGGAGGGTTCGCGCCGAGGCGGTGTCGGTGTAAGGGCCGTAGTATTTCGAGCCGTCTTTGATGCGCTGGCGAGTCATGAAGACGCGCGGAAAATGCTCGTTGGTGACGACAATCCACGGATAGGTTTTGTCGTCTTTGAGCAGGACGTTGTAGCGCGGCTGATGCTCTTTGATTAGCGAGGATTCGAGGTTGAGCGCGTCCTGCTCGGTGGGGACGACGATGTAGGTCATGTCGGCAATGGCACGGACGAGAAGATTGGTGCGCACGTTTTCATGCGTGCGGTTGAAGTAGGAGCTGACTCGGCGTTTGAGATTCTTTGCCTTGCCTACATAAATCACCGTACCCTCGGCGTCGTAGTACATGTAGACGCCGGGGGTATCGGGAAGTATGGATATTTTCTCGGTCAGCCGAGCTGACTTTCCTTGAATTGCCATAGGCTGAAATGTTGGTTGAGGGAGAGAGTCCGGGAGGGGTATTTGCAATCGGTCAAGAGTGCATCAGAACTTGATGAGCGAAGTAACGTCGGCTTCGGCGGGGAGGGTTTCGCGACCTTTGAGGGCTTCGATTTCGATAAGGAAGTTGATGTAGACTTTCTTGGGGTTCATCGACTTCACGAGATTGTAGGCTGCGAGCATTGTTCCGCCGGTTGCGAGCACGTCGTCGTGGAGCACTACGACATCGTCGGGAGTGATTGCGTCGCGGTGGATTTCGATGACATCTTTGCCGTATTCCTTGTCGTATGACGCGCTGATTGTGTCGGCAGGAAGTTTGCCGGGCTTACGGACGGGGACGAATCCCGCACCGAGTTCAAACGCGAGAATAGAGCCGGCGAAGAAGCCGCGCGATTCGATTCCGACCACTTTCGTGATGCCTTTGTCGCGATAGAGTTCTGCAAGCTCGTCGCCGACGATTTTAAGGCCTTTGGGGTCTTTCAGGAGCGTTGTGATGTCGCGAAAGATGACTCCTTTCTGGGGGAAGTCATAGACGTCGCGAATGCGTTGCTTTAAGTAATCTTCCATGAGATGATATTGTGTTTTTTGGTTTTTGAATTATCTAAACAGTGGATTTTGCAGGTGATTTCGGGCAAATTGTTTCACGTGGAACAACGTTTTTTCACCGCCCCATCATCAACAATAGGATGTTGACATCGGCAGGCGAGATTCCGGGGATGCGCGATGCCTGCGCAATGGTTTCGGGGTCGATTTTCACGAGCTTCTGGCGTGCTTCGGTCGAGAGCGAGGTCAATTTCGAGTAGTCGATTTTGCCTCGGATGGTCAGATTTTCGAGTCGGCGGAGCTTGTCGGCAATCTGACTCTCGCGCTGAATGTAGCCTTGATATTTCATCAGGATTTCAGCCGCCTCGATGATTTCGTCGCGTCGCTGCGGCTCGATTTCGGTGGCTATAAATTCGGCGAGGGGTGAAATCTCGGGCGCGAGCATCTCGACATTGAGGGCGGGACGCAGGATGAGGTCGTGGAGCTTCACGCCTTGTTTCAGCGGCTGCTCGCCGATGCGTTCGAGATAGGGATTGATGTATGCCGCTTTGACCGAAAACTCTTTGCAGAAGTCAATCAGAGCGTCGCGCTGACGACGTTTGCTCTCCATGAGTTCAAAGCGTGAGTCGGACGCCAAGCCGATTGCATGGCCGCGCGGAGTCAGACGCATATCGGCGTCGTCTTGACGGAGGAGGATGCGATATTCGGCGCGCGAGGTGAACATTCGATAAGGTTCGTCGACGCCTTTGGTGACGAGGTCGTCGATGAGCACACCGATGTATGATTCGTCGCGGGCGAGGGTGAACGGGGCTTCGCCTTTGACTTTCAAGGCGGCGTTGATACCTGCCACGAGTCCCTGTCCGGCAGCTTCCTCATAGCCCGTCGTGCCGTTGACCTGTCCGGCAAAGTAGAGTCCGGAGATGAGTTTGGTTTCGAGGGTGTGGTAGAGCTGCGTCGGGTCGAAGAAGTCGTATTCGATGGCGTAGCCGGGACGATAGATTTGCACGTCTTTGAGCGCGGGGACGGTTTCAAGGGCGCGAATCTGGATGTCGACGGGGAGCGACGAGGAGAAGCCGTTGACGTAGTATTCGGTGGTCACTTCGCCTTCGGGTTCGAGGAAGAGCTGATGCTCGTTTTTGTCGGCAAAGGTGACAATTTTGGTTTCAATGCTGGGGCAATAGCGCGGGCCGATGCTTTGAATCTGTCCGTTGTAGAGCGGCGAGTCGGGCAAGCCTTCGCGCAAAATGCGGTGGGTTTCGGGGTTGGTGTAGACGGTGTGACACGGACGCTGACGCAGTTTGCGGCTCACGTCGGGGAGGTAGGAGAATTTGTGGTAGTCGTTGTCGCCGTCCTGAATCGTGGTCAGCTCCCACTTGACGGAGCGGCCGTCGATGCGGACGGGTGTTCCCGTCTTCATTCGGTCGGTTGCAAATCCGAGGTCGCGCAACTGCTCGGTGATGCCGTAGGAGGCAGGCTCGGCACATCGTCCGCCGGCGAGCTTCACGGGGCCGATGTGCATCAGTCCGTTGAGGAAGGTTCCGGCTGTAAGGACTACGGTTTTTGCCTTAAATTCGACTCCGAGGCTGGTTTTCACGCCCGTGATGCGACCGTCCTCAATCAAGAGGAGGTTGGCGGAGTCTTGCCACATATCGAGATTGGGTGTCTGCTCGAGGATTTCACGCCAACGACGCGAGAATGCCATGCGGTCACTCTGCGCTCGCGGACTCCACATTGCCGGGCCTTTCGAGCGGTTGAGCATACGGAATTGTATTGCGCTCTCGTCGGTCACGATACCCATCATGCCTCCAAGTGCGTCTATCTCTCTGACAATCTGCCCTTTGGCAATACCACCGACGGCAGGATTGCAACTCATCTGGGCAATCTTATTCATGTCAATCGTCATCAGCAACGTGCGGACTCCAAGAGTGGCGGCGGCATGGGCCGCTTCGCATCCCGCATGACCCGCTCCGATGACAATCAGGTCATAGTCAAATCTCATCTAATAGTTTAAGTGCTTTATTTTCAAAGGATTCCATAATTTCACGCTCGCCGGGGCCTTTGTCGTTGATGCCACAGAGGTGGAGAACACCATGAATTATCACGCGCAACAGTTCGCGCTGATAGGTGGCTCCCACCATGACCGAGTTTGACTCCACGGTGTCAAGTGAAATAAACATATCGCCTGAAATCATCCTCCCTCGCGAATAGTCGAAGGTGATGATGTCTGTAAAATAATCGTGATTGAGATATTGCCGATTGACCTCTATGATTTTAGGGTCGTCGCAAAAGATATAGGTCAGAGGGCCGATTATACGATTGTGTGATTCCGCCACCGCCGCAATCCACTTGTCAAGTCGCGCGATGTCAATATCCGGCATTTTTGTCGAGCCGTCGGTCAGCCACTCTATTTTCTTCATGTCACAAAATTAATCAATTTTTCAATTAACATCAAAATTTTTTAGATGAGAGATTTTTCCGGCAAGCAAAAATCGGGCTCACGAAACAATCAATCAGGCGATTAGCCCAAATTTAACGCCGCGAGATTTGAATATTTCAACTTTTTCGGGGAGTCGGGCACGAATTTTCGACTCTCGAAACGCAAAATTCAAGCGTCACACACACATACAACAATAAATTCATCGATGTCAATATGGAATCGGCCATAAGTAATTTGAATAGCCATTCACAAGGTTCTCGCATGACCGACGACGAGCGGACGGAACTTAACAAAATCAAAGCCGTCGCCCACGATGAAAATTTTCGCAAGATTTTTCACGCGGGGAACGGCTTTTGCTTTGTGTCGACGGGGACGACTCCCCCACCCTACCCCATGGCTCGGGGCGGAATATTTTTTCAGTTCGCATCGTCACTCGACCACGGCGAGGGTCGCCGAGTCGGCTGTGACTTCAAGGCGGACGGTCGAGGAGCAGAGCATGGGGACGTTGTGGTCGACGTGACCGACGGGGAATCCGTAGCACACGGGGAAATCGTAGGGCGCAACCATTTCGGAAATCATATCTTCCATCGTCGAGGCGTTGCGGTCGGGGGCGTAGTCGGTGAATTGCCCGACGACGAGTCCTGCCAGCCGAGCGAGCGAGCCGTTGAGACGGAGGTTGTAGAGTATGCGCTCGATTTTGTAGATCGGCTCGGCGATGTCTTCGATGAAGAGGATGCTTCCGGGGAGACCGATGACGTCAAAGGGCGTTGCGATGAGTCCGGCAATGACTGCGAGGTTGCCGCCGACGAGGCGTCCCTCTACCCTGCCGTGACGGTTGAGCGGATGCGGGGCTACGTCGTAGGCGGGGCTGTTGCCTTCGAGGACGGAGAAGAGTGTCTGCGAGTCGTCGTCGAGTCCGGAGTTGAGGGCGATGTGTTTGGTCATCGGAGCGTGGACCGACTTGATGCCTTTGCGTGTCATCAGTGCGTGGAGGGCGGAGATGTCGCTATATCCAACAATCCATTTCGGGTCGTCGCGCAGGGGGAGGCGGTCGAGACGGTCGAGGAGGTGAACTGCGCCGTAGCCGCCACGCGCACAGATTATGGCTCGCGTGTCGGGGTCGAGGAGGGCGGTGGCGAGGTCGTCGAAGCGTTCGTCGTCAGTTCCGGCGAATGTCCCGGCTCGGTTGAAGGTGTTCGCGCCGACGTAGGGAACCCACCCGCGATCGGCTAAGACGGGCAGACAGTTGTAGACAAGCTGCGGCTTGATTATCCCTGCCGGCGATACGATTGCGACGCGGTCGCCGAAGCGCAGAGGGCGCGGCGTGAGTATGGGTAGTTCGGACATTTTTTCTGCTCCTCTCTCTCTATATATATATATATTTCTATAATAATATGTCAATCGCTATTAGCTGCCGCGGCTTTCAGACTGCCGCCATGACGGTGATTCCGGTTTCGGCTTCGATTTGCGCGGCGATTCGCTTCAACTCTTCGCCGCTGACTTTTTCGAGATGTTCGGCGGGGGTTTTGCGGTCAATGGAGTAGATCATGATTTCGCGCGGAGAAATTTTCTTGTAGGCGGCAATGAGGGCGGCGACTTCGGGGGCGGTGGTGTTGTCGACCGTTGCGCCTTCAAATTCGCCTCTGAGGAACATTGTCTGGACAATGCAGGTGTCGCCAAAGCGGGCTATCTCGTCGATGACTCCTTCGGAGGTAAAGGCAGGATTGTTGGGGCGATCGATGAGTCGCATCGTCGGGGTGAGGGCAGAGTCGAGTTTGAGAATGTTATTGTCGACGCGGCGCAGGGCGTCGTCGACCCCTACCCGACCGAGCCGTGTGGAGTTGCTCAACACGCTGACTTTTGCGTCGGCATAGTATTTGTCGCGGATTCGGAGCGTGTCGTCGATGATGCCTTCAAATTCGGGGTGGAGTGTCGGCTCGCCGTTGCCCGAGAAGGTGATCACGTCGAGCGGTTCGCCGGCTTCGCTCATGGCTTTCAGACGCTGTTCGAGCTGTTCGGCCACTTGTTCGCGTCGGGGCATCCCGGTGGAGCCTTGCCCCTGACTGTTGAAGCCGGCCTCGCAGTAGAGGCAGTCGAACGAGCAAATTTTGCCGTCGTCCGGGCCGAGGTTCACTCCGAGCGACACTCCGAGGCGTCGCGAATGAATCGGGCCGAAAATCGTGGAATGAAACATCACTGTCTGCATAGCCAAATTAGTTTTTTTAGGGTGTTTGGAAGGTGTTTTGGAGCAAAATTACACATTTTTTTGTGTTCGTCTTTGATTTAGGAATAAAAATCACCATCTTTGCATAAAGAAACCGCTTCACTCGGTTTTCCAAAGAAAAATTCACCCAACTTAACCAAACAATATTACCCATGAAATTTGCACGAAACTCATTCAAAATCTTCGCTGACACGACGGCTCTCTATCATCAGACCGACGATGTCGACGCTCGCGTTGCCAATCCGTATGCCGAAGGCACAATCGAGGCTACGCTCTTTGCCAAAAACTGGATCGACGCCGTGCAGTGGCATCTCGAAGATATAATCCGCGACCCGAACATCGACCCGACCGCTTGCGTCGCTCTCAAACGCCGCATCGATAAGTCGAATCAAGACCGCACGGATATGGTCGAGGAAATCGACACTTATTTCCGCGAAAAATATGCAGACGTTAAGCCTGCTCCCGATGCGACTATCAACACGGAAAGCCCGGCGTGGGCTCTCGACCGCCTGTCGATTCTCGCTCTCAAAATCTACCACATGGAGCGCGAGGTGGAACGCACCGATGCGTCTGCCGAACACATTGCGAAGTGTCAGGCGAAACTTGACATTCTTCTCCAACAGGAGCAGGACTTGACGACCGCTATCGACCAACTCCTCGACGACATTGCTGCCGGCAAGAAATATATGAAGGTCTACCGACAGATGAAAATGTATAACGACCCGGCGACAAACCCCGTCCTCTACAAGAAGTAAGGCTCTGCGCGAATGAGGGCTCAGGGTGTTTCCACTCCCCCGCTCCCCTATTCTTGCCTGACAAATACATAGAAAATCCGGATGTTTTCAACTCAGCTCGAAAACATCCGGATTTTTATTGTTGGTGGTTACAGATCTGTATAGTAGTCTTTGCGTGTCAAGACTACCTGTCGGCGAAGAGCTTGCGGACGGCGGCGGCGTCTTTGACGAGCTGTTCGCGGAGCTTTTCGGTGGAGTCAAAGCGACATTCGGTGCGCAGGTAGCTGACGAATCGGATTGTGACTTCTTCTTCGTAGAGGTAGCCTTTGAAGTCGAGGATGTGGGCTTCGACCGAGGATTCGACGGCGGCGGCGGGGTCGGTGACGGTGGGACGATAGCCGATGTTGACCATGGCTTGGCGACGCTCGCCGTCGGGGGTGATGACGATGGCGGCGTAGACTCCGGGCTTCGGAATCAGCAGGTCGCTGTCGGAGATGCGGATGTTGGCAGTCGGGAAGCCGAGCTGTCGGCCGAGTTTCCGCCCTTCGACGACGATGCCGCGCAGAGCGTAGGTGTAGCCCAAGGCTTCGGCTGCTTTTTCGGGATTGCCGTCGAGGAGGAGTCGGCGGATTGCCGATGAACTGACGGGCGAGCCTGGTCCGCGATATTCGGGTGCGGCGATGATGTCGACTCCGACTTCCGCGCCGATTTTGACGTAGTCGGCAAGCGACTGCGGACGGTCGTGACCGAAGTGGTTGTTGAAGCCGAGGACGAGGGCGTCGATGCCGTAGGATTTTCGCAAGCCGGCGAGAAATTCGCGTGCGCTCTTGAAGCGGATTTTATCGTTGAAGGTCAAGAGGATGATGTCGTCGACGCCTGCCGATTCGAGCCGTGAGAGGCGGTCTTCGAGCGAGGTCAGCAGTCCGGGTTTCTCCAAGGGTCTGACAACGGTCAGGGGGTGGCGGGTGAAGGTGATGACGGCAGGTGTCAGTCCGCGGCTCGCGGCTTCGCGCCGAAGGTAGTCGATCAGGAATTTATGTCCGGCATGTACGCCGTCATACATTCCGACGGCGGCTATGCGCCTGCGCGACGTGTCGCTCTTGGTTATAATCTTCATAATAAAACGGTATTTATTATTAGGCTTGGGGGGTCGATTTCAAAAATTCGTCGAGGAGCGCGGCAAATTCGTCGCCGGGCTTGACGAGGACGGCGTTGAAGCCGAATGTGCGGGCGGCATCGACGTTTGACTGCGAGTCGTCGAAAAAGAGGGTCTCGGCGGGTATGAGTCCGCCTTCGCGAGCCGAGTAGTCGAAAATCTCGCGTCCGGGCTTGCAGCAACGGGCTTCGTAGGAGGTGAAGATGCCGTCGAAATAGTCAGCCATCTCGCGTCCCTCCTGACGGAATTCGTCGGCGATGCGGCCGTTGACCATTATGGGGTTGGTGTTGGAGAGGAGGTAGACTCCGTAGGTCTTTCGCAGTTCGCGAAGCCATTCGAGACGGTGGCGGGGTATCCCGATGAGAAATTCGTTGAAGGCGGTGTCGATTTCGTCGTCGCTGACGTCGGGACGGTCAAACATCCGACGGACACGGCTGTGAAATTCGTCGATACCGATTTCGCCGGCTTCGAGCGCGAGGAAGTCGCCTTTCTGCCCGTAGACGCCGAGAAAATCTTCGGCATCTTTCATGCCGAGTCGTTCAAAAGCTCTGACGCAGCGGTCGCGATCGAGATCCATGATGACCCCTCCGAGGTCAAATAGCAAGTTTTTTATCATTTTTGCAAATATATTTGGCTTTTAGTAAGGCGGTTCGAGTGGCCAACTATGTTAATTTTGTTAACAAGAGTTGTTTGACAGCCTTTTATGGTCAATTATTTTATATTCGTGAAGGCAAATTTAAGAAAATATCCCCGATTTTTTTGTAAATTTGCGCTTTAATTATCAAGGACACGTAATTGAAGGTCTTTTATCACATCATAAAGCGTGGAAACTAAGTATATTTTCGTGACCGGCGGCGTTGTCTCGTCGCTCGGGAAAGGAATCATCTCGTCATCGTTGGCTTGTCTGTTGAAGGCTCGCGGTTTCAGGGTTACGATCCAAAAATTCGACCCCTACATAAACATCGACCCCGGCACGCTCAACCCCTACGAACACGGCGAGTGTTACGTGACCGTCGACGGTCACGAAGCAGACCTTGACCTCGGTCACTACGAACGTTTCACCAATATCCAAACCACCCGCGCCAACAATGTGACAACCGGACGCATCTACAAGAGCGTCATCGAAAAAGAACGCCGAGGCGATTACCTCGGTAAAACTGTCCAGATAATACCCCACATCACCGACGAAATCAAGCGCAACGTCTCCGCCCTCGGCAAGACCGGAAACTTCGACTTCGTCATCACGGAAATCGGAGGCGTCGTGGGCGACATCGAGTCGCTCCCGTTTCTTGAAGCCGTCCGCCAGCTCCGTTGGGAACTTGAAGACGACTGCATCTGCGTCCATCTGACTTACGTCCCCTTCATTGCCGCAGCCAAAGAACTGAAAACCAAGCCGACACAACATTCGGTCAAGCAGCTCCAACAGCTCGGCATACAACCCGACATACTCATCCTCCGCACCGAGCACGACATCTCTGCTGCGATGCGAAAGAAAATAGCTCAATTCTGCAACGTCGCTGCCGACGCTGTCATCCAAAGCATCGACGCCAAGAGCATCTATGACGTTCCCGTCCTGATGCACGAGCAGAAACTCGACGACATCGTCATGGACAGGCTCAACCTTCCGGTCAAAGGCAGGCCCGACATGGCTCCGTGGAAAGAATTTCTGACCAAAATGCGCACCGCCGACAAGAAAGTGCGCATCGGACTCGTCGGGAAATACGTAGAGCTCCAAGATGCCTACAAATCAATCTCCGAGGCTCTCTTCCAAGCCGCGACATATTCCGACCGCATCCTCGACCTCGTCTATATCCACTCCGAGCGCGTCACCCCCGACAATGTCGAAGAGCATCTGCGCGACCTCGACGGCGTGGTCATCGCTCCCGGATTCGGACAGCGCGGCATCGAGGGGAAATTCACGGCTCTCGAATGGTGTCGCACCCACGACATCCCCACATTCGGAATCTGCCTCGGGATGCAATGTATGGTCATCGAGTTTGCCCGCAACGTCCTCGGACTCCGCGATGCAAACTCAACGGAGATGCAGCCGTCGACACCCGACAATGTCATCGATCTCATGGAGGAGCAAAAGTCCGTCGCAAACTTGGGCGGAACGATGCGCCTCGGGGCTTATGACTGCCGCCTGACACCCGGTTCGCGTGTGGCACAAGCCTACGGCAACGCCGAAATCGTCAGCGAACGCCACCGCCACCGCTTCGAGTTTAACAACGCCTACCGTTCGCGCTTCGAAACTGCCGGGATGAAATGTACGGGCGAAAATCCGGCGACCCGACTCGTCGAAGTCGTCGAACTGCCTGACCACCGCTGGTTTATCGGGACTCAATATCACCCCGAATACTCCTCAACCGTCCTCTCCCCCTCACCTATCTTCATGGACTTCGTCAGAGCCGCAATAGCCTTCGGCGAAGACCGACAAAACAATTAACCAACTCAAAAACAAACTCAAAACACCCGCACTACTCACCTAAAACTGCTCATGGACAGAAACTCAATCATCGGGCTCCTCTTGATGGGGCTAATCATCTTTGGTTTCACCTATCTCAATCGGCCGTCGGAAGAAGAACTCGAACGCCAACGCATCGAACGCCAGCAGGCGGAAGCCGCCCGTACAGCCGAACCCGAAGCCTTGAAATTTGACTCAATAACCGCTGCGGAAGTCACCGCTATCAAAAACACCGTCCGCGAACTCGGCTCGACCGACTCGCTCACCGGCGTGTCGACTCTCCGCGTCGACAAAGTCAACCTCAGCCTGAATGCTGACGGCGAACTCGAAGGCACCGTCGATGCCGACGGTCGCATCGTCACTGTCGCCGACCTCCTCGCCGGCTCGTCGTCGTCGCTCCCCGTCAACGTCAGCGCACCCGCGACAGCCAATCTCCGCAATGCGCTCGCAACCGTTGCCCGCTACCGCGGATTTTCGCGCCACATCTCGGGCGACAGCACTACCGTCCGCCTCGAAAACGAGAACCTTACTCTCGAAATTGCCAACAAGGGCGGTGTGATCTCTCGCGCCACGCTCAAAAACTACGAGAGCTACGATTCGACAAAAATCGCGCTCCTCTCGCCCGAAACCGACCTTTACAGCTTCACTCTCACCTCTGCAACTCAGCGATTTGAGACAAGCGAATTCTACTTCACCCCCATACAGCTCAGCGACTCGTCGGTGCTCATGCGTCTCGACCTCGGCGACGGTGCAACGTGGGGCATCAAGTACACCCTCCCCTCCGAAGGCTACCTCGTCGACATCGACATCGTGCAGGAGGGTATGCAGTCAATCATCCCGTCGTCAGTAGCCACAATCGACTTCTCATGGCATCAGAAAATGCGCCGCAACGAAGCCGGACGTGTGTTTGAAGAGCGTAACTCGGCTCTCTATTATATGTATCTCGACGGCGATGTCGACAACCTCAGCGAAAGCGGCGAGGACGACGAGGAAATCAACCAACGCCTCAAATGGATCAGTTGCAAGAACCAATTCTTCTCCTCAGTCCTCATGGCTCGTTCGAGCTTCAACGGCGGCAACCTCCGCAGCGTAGAGCTTAAAAACGACCCCGACTTCATCAAGAAGATGGACATCAACATGAGCCTCGAATACTCGGCAACGGCTGCCAACCCCGCATCGTTCGTCATGTATCTCGGCCCGAACTCCTATCCGATTCTCAACTCAATCGAGGACAAGATCTTCCCCGACGAAGACATGAACCTCACAAAACTCATCCCCCTCGGATGGTCGTTCTTCCGCTGGATCAGCACGCTCATCATCATCCCCGTCTTCACGCTACTCGGCTCATTCATCTCCAACTACGGCATTGTCATCCTCTTGCTGACAATCCTCATCAAACTCATCCTCTTCCCACTCACCTACAAGAGCCTCATCTCGCAAGCCCGTATGCGTCTGCTCGCCCCCGAAATCAAGGCGATCAACGACAAGTATCCCGGCAACGAAAATGCGATGAAACGCCAGCAGGAAACAATGGCTCTCTACTCTCGCGCAGGAGCCAACCCGATGTCGGGCTGCCTGCCGATGCTCCTCCAAATGCCCATCCTCGTGGCTCTCTTCTGGTTCTTCCCCTCGGCAATCGAGCTGCGCGGCGAATCGTTCCTCTGGGCTAATGACCTCTCCGCGCCTGACGCAATCTTGTCGTGGGACTTCAACATCCCCTTCATTTCAAGCACATTCGGCAACCATGTCAGCCTCTTCTGTCTCTTGATGACGATCACCAACATCGTCTACACCCGCGTGACGATGCAGTCACAAGCGTCATCGGGAATGCCCGGAATGCAATGGATGATGTATCTCATGCCCGTCATGTTCCTCTTCATCTTCAACAACTATGCTGCCGGTCTGAGCTACTACTACTTCCTCTCGCTCCTCATCACTATCATCCAGACCTACATCTTCCGCAAATTTGTCTCCGAAGACAAGATGCGCGCCAAGATGGCTGAAGCCGCCAAAAAGCCCAAAAAGAAATCGGGCTTCATGGCTCGCCTCGAAGAAGCTCAACGCAAACAGCAGGCTATGCTCCGCGAACAGCAGAAACGTCAACAGGGTCGCCGATAACCCTCGGTAAAACACCCCAAGATCGCAACCATCCGATCTCGACACCCACACATAACTCCCGCCCTCGGACATCCGTCAATCCCCCCACCGACGGAATCCGAGGGCGGATTTTGTCGGTGGGGGGTGGGAATAGGAGGATTTTTCATAGATATTTACAATTCCCCTCTCACTTTTGACCAAATCGGGGATTTTCGACTAAAACTGACCAAAAAAACGGCGTTTTAGTAAAATTTTTTAGTTAAAAAGTGTATATCTGCTTTCGTATCTCGGCGGTTAGGCGTACCTTTGCACTCGATTTAAAAAAACAAGGGGTCGGTCATTATGTCGACATAAGTTCCCGATTTCCCCCTGTCTCACAAACTTTCTATCTATGAATAAATTTCTTTTATCCGCCATCGCGGTTGCTGCGGTGTGTGGTTCGGCAAAAGCCGAAGGCTATCAGATCAACTCATTATCAGCAAAGCAGATCGGTATGGGACACACAGGCATCGCCCTCAAACTCGGTGCTGAAAACATGTTTTTCAACCCCGCCGGTTTAGCTTTCATGGACAAGACCTTTGACATCTCCGGCTCGATTACCGGAATCATACCGACGGCTACCGCTACGATCGACGGCAAGGAATATGAAACCGACAACGGCGTTTCGACCCCCATCGGTGTCCACGCTGCATTCTCGATCTACGACAACCTCAAAGCCGGTGTGTCGTTCTACACCCCCTACGGCTCTGCCATCAACTGGACCGACAACTGGCCCGGCGCAGTCCTCTCTCAAAACGTAAAGCTCAAAGTTTTCACCATCCAACCGACCGTTTCGTGGGCAATCACACCTCGCTTCTCAATCGGTGCAGGCGCAATGATTTCGTGGGGCTCGGTCGACCTCAACAAAGGTCTCGTCACCGCTTCGACGATGGACAAAGTGCTCGCCATGCAGGGAGTCGACTACTCGTTCGGACAAACCACTCCCGCATCGATCAACCTCAACGGAAGTGCTGAAATCGTAGCCGGTCTCAACGTCGGCGCAATGTTTGATGTCAACGAGAAAATCACCGTCGGCGCGTCATACCGCACCAAAATGGCGATGAAAGTCAAAGCAGGCGACGCAACCGTCAACTACGCCAATGAAATCGCTCAAAACGCCCTCGGCAGCACCCTCGACCTCATCAACAACGCCAACTTCAAAGCCGAAATGCCCGCACCGTGGGTGCTCGGTCTCGGTGTTTCATACAAGCCCATCGACCGCTTGACGCTCGCATTCGACGCCCGTCTGACCGGCTGGCACACCTACAAGACTCTCGACATCGAGTTTCTTGCCGAGCAGCTCACCCCGTTCAACCAAAACATCACGAAGAAATACAAAAACTCATGGTGCTACTCCGTCGGCGGACAGTTTGCCCTCACCAACCGTTTCGACGTCCGTCTCGGTCTCATGGTCGACACAACTCCCGTCAACGACAAATATTACAACCCCGAAACTCCCGGCATGACCAAAATCGAGCCGACCGCCGGATTCTCATTCCGTCCGACCCCGTCGCTCTCGATCGACCTCGCCTTCATGTATGTTGCAGGCCTCGGAGCAGACAAAGTTTCGTGTGAATACTCCGACCTCCTCGGCAAGCAGATTCTCTCGCAGAATCCCGCAGCAAGCGCACTCGGCTTCTCGCCGACTGGCACGATTAAGGCCGACTACAAGCTCCACGCTTTCTCGCCCTCAATCGGCATCAGCTACAGCTTCTAATCCGACCAATAAAACACATACGATCCACCAACGCGCGGTTGCGCCCCACACTCCAACAAGAGCGGGCGCAACCGCCTTTTTTTTTAGAGAATCATCTCCCTCAGCTCATACCCCGAGCTTTTTAACACCGCATCATATTGTCAATAAACGATTTTTTGAGTAATTTTGCGAAAAATTACAAGGGGGGACGACTCCCACGTCGTGCAACCGAGCCGACTTCATCACCGCAATTCATTCTTCTATGCTTAGGAAATTTCTATCAGGTTTACTTCTTACTGTTTTAGGAATCGGAAATCTCTTCGGACAGACCGAAACGACACTTCTCGGGACACCCTTGACGCGCTCCGAGATCTATAACTACGACCTCTCGTCCGACTCCGCCGCAATCGCCGCTCTCGACTCGTTGGCAATCCAATCGACGGTCGAAAGCATCGTAGCCAAAGCCCTGCAACCCGCAGCGTCGGCGGCAGCCGTCGGCAGCAAGAAAGACAAAAGCCTGACCGACAGCAAAAAGGACGCAACAGCCCCCGACTCGATTATTGCAAGAATCCTCCCGACCGACAGTCTGATCAAAACCATGGACGTAGTGACCACCCCCATCCCCGCCCACTACTTCCGCCCCGTCGTCTTCGACTCCTTCCAGCTCCTCGACTCGATCCGACTGCCCAAGAAAGACATCGACCTCTCGCTCAACGACTCAATCTACGGCTGGCTCGTCTCCGAAAACTACCACAGCCGTCTGATCAGCCGCGCAAAGCAATCATTCATCGTCAATATGCCCGCCGACGTCCGCTTCGACGAAGCCTCGCTCCCCGAACCTCCGCGCGAATTTAAAGCCACCGTCGACCCCGAGACGGCAAAAATCGTCATCGACGAACTCCCCTCGAAAGCCACACCGCAGACACAGCTCGAAGCCTCGTTCAACCGTCGCCACTGGCTGAAAACCTTCAACAGCTCAATCCAATTCTCCCAAGCCTACGTCTCGCCCAACTGGTATCAAGGCGGCAACAACAACCTCAACGTCCTCGTCAACCTCTACTACAACATAAAGCTCAACCCGGCATTCCACAAGAATATGCTCTTCGAGACGACGTTCCAATACAAACTTGGCATGAACGATGCCCCCAACGACTCGCTCCGAAGCTACTCGATCTCCGAAGACCTCTTCCAGTTCAACTTGCTCGCCGGTTACAAAGCGTCGAAATACTGGTACTACTCGACCAACGTATCGTTCAAAACCCAGCTCATGCGCAACTTCAAGTCAAACACCCACGACTTGAAAGGAGCATTCCTCTCGCCGGGCGAACTCAACGTCGGTATCGGTATGACGTTCAACTACTCCAACCCCAAAAAAACCTTCACGATGGACGCCTCGATCTCGCCGCTATCGTGGAACATGAAGACCTGCATCAGCCACAAGATGAACGAAGAATCGTTTGGCATCACCAAGGGACGCAAGACCGTAGACCAATACGGTTCCAACGCCGAAGGCAAAGCCCAATGGAAACTCTGTGAAAACATCAGCCTCCGCTCCCGACTCTTCGTCTTCACCGACTACAAATATGCCTACGGCGACTGGGAAAACACCTTCTCATTCACCATCAACCGCTACCTCTCGACGCAAATCTACGTCCACATGCGCTACGACACCTCCACGCCCGCGTGTGACGACCCCGATTGGAGCAAATTCCAGCTCAAAGAAATCCTCTCGTTCGGATTCTCCTACAAAATCTCATCGATCTAACCCCGTGTAATCGCCAC
>CAZCCI010000027.1:0-7877 GCA_964497255.1 uncultured Staphylococcus sp. | reverse complement strand
CACACACCTCTCCCCATCCGCCACCAACGCCCACCGATTGCCATGTCCACGCCCCACCTCCGACCGGCAGCCCTCGCCGCAGCCCTTGCGACAACGCTCCTCCTCGCCCCCCTGTCGGCACTCGGCAAAAACCTCAGCGACGACAGCGTCCTTGACCGGACACCCGACCGCTCCGAACGGCTCGACGGCTACGACACACCCCTCGTCGTCACCTCACGCATGGCATCCGCCCCGCTCCACACCGTCGAAGGCCTCTGGCGATTCGCCTCCGAAGGCTCACTGATGGCAATCGAACGCACCGACCCCCATCCGCTCGACCCCGACGAAGCCGGAGTCGACACCTATCGAATGGTCATCGTCCGCGCCGCCGACATATCACTGCGACCGGGGACAATCATCGGCCACCTCACCCCGACGGCTCGACGAGGAGTCTACGACGCACGCATCTACACCTCGCGCTCCGACGACGGAACCCATCTCCACTCGCCCAAGAAATACACCCTCACCCTCACCGACGACAACTCACGTCTCGCCATCGCCACCTACGGCAACTCTCTCCGATTCAACTGGTGGCGACTCCTACCCTATATGTATCGCCGCGTCGTCACACCCCGTGAAAAAAGCCCCGGCGACATCCACGGCTGCCTGCGCGTCTACCCCGCCCCCGCGACACCCCTCGAACCACGCTACCTCTAACCCACATCTCTCCCGCCCCCCCAAATGCAACGACACCCCGACAACCGCCGCCACCCCCTCCTCACCCTCGCGACGACAACGCTACTCCTCCTCTCGGCAGCCCACAACGCCCACGCCGACAACACACTGCGCGGCAAACTCAAAGTCGACCCACGAATCGCCACCACCGCCCCGAAAACCGACACCATCGCGCCCCCCCATCGACTCGACACCATCACGACCGTCGCCCGAACCGACGTCCGACTGTCGGGCTACGACAAACCGCTAAACTCGCGCAAAGAAACCCTCATCGTCAGCAACCGCCTCAACCGCGACATAACAGCCCTCAAAATCCACCTCGTCTACAAAGACACCGCCGGGCGCACCCTCCACGAAACCGAGCGCGAAATCCGAGCCGACATCCCGGCCGGAGCCACCCGACTCATCCAATTCCCCTCGTGGGACAAACAAAACACATTCTTCTACGTCAAAGGCCGCCGACCGCGAGTAGCCAACGTCACCCCCTTCGACGTCACCTGCACCATCACCCACATCGTCAGCCCCGCCCAACAACAATAAAAAAAAAACATACCCCCCCCACACATACATACATATATCATCTTCAAAAAAAATGAGCGAACTACTATCCCAACACCACCTCCTCGGACTCGCCATCGGCATCTGCACCTTCCTCATAATCGGCATCTTCCACCCCGTCACCATCAAATGTGAATACCACTTCGGGACAGACTGCTGGTGGTTCTTCCTCCTCCTCGGCATCGCAGGCATAGCCGCCTCCGTCCTCGTCGACGACGTATTCTGGTCGTCACTCCTCGGAGTCTTCTCATTCTCATCCTTCTGGACGATAGGCGAAGTCTTCCAGCAAGAAAAACGAGTGGAACGAGGATGGTTTCCCGCCAACCCCAAACGAAAAAAAAATCGGTGAGACACACAGTCGTCCCACCGATTTTCTCATTTATATAACACTAAATAGAGAGGCATTCCTACAACTTCAACCGCTCGCCGACCTGACGAGCAATCTCCGTCATCCCCTTGATCGACGGATGACCGGCAATCTTCTCAATATTTTCGAGCACAATCGTCTCCACATCGTGACGCTTGCAGAGAACGTCGATCGACTCCGTAATCTCCGGGCGAAGCTCCGAATTGACAATAAAATAAACCTCCGTCCCGGGATAATAATCCTTGATAGTCGACAGCATCAAATCCAACGCCGGGCGAAACGTATAGAGATCCGGCTCCGCCCCGTCGGCAGTCACCCCGTCAGGCATCAGATACTCACCGACCTCGACACCCGCCCACGAATCATTCGTCGCACCGAAAATCAAAATAATATCCGGCGAACCAAGCTCCTTGGCACGAGTCAAAAACGAACGGTCGGAATAATCCGCACCATTATAGCCGCGATTGCAGATCGTCGAACCCGAAAACGAATTATTGACCACCAATCTCAGCCCCTTATCGCGAATCAACTGCTGCCACCACGTCTGCTTGACATCACTGACATCAGTCTGACCCTTGCGAGGCACCTTAAAATACCACACATAATTAGAATCAGGGCTCACATGACCCTCAAACGTCGAATACGAATCGCCCAGAATCGAAACACCCGGACGAGGCCCGACACCGAAAACCGACCCCGGAACCATAGCGGCAACCACCGCCAACAGAAAAAACAAAGAAGAGCGCATATTGCTTATAAAAAAATGGTTATCTACCATTCAAACGTAGGCAAAAGAAACATTATTACATCGCCCGACCGCTATTTTTTGTGATTTTTTGCGCATTTTTCCCCACATCAAATATGATTTTCAATACGTTCGTTTTGAATTATATAGAAAATATCGTACTTTTGTGCATTGATTCTGTATAGTCCCCTGCCATACGGAATAATAATCTACCCCCCTCCTCAACAATACCGACAAAACAAACAAATCGCTCAAATTAAAAAAACATCTAAACATAAATGGCAACATTAGAAAAAATCCGTAGCAAGTCAGTCCTCTTGCTCATCTTCGTAGGAGCCGGTCTGCTGGCTTTCATCATCGGAGACTTCTTCACTTCGGGTCGCACACTGTTCGGCACCGGAACAACCATTGCAAAAGTCGACGGCAACTCAATCGACATTCAGGAATTCCAACGCCGCGTGCAGGACGCAACCCAACAGTCACAGTCTCAAAACCAGCGCATGGACAACGCCGTGCTCCAGCAGCAGGTGCTCAACGCAATGATCGCCGAACGCCTCTTCGACCAAGAAATTGAAGACCTCGGAATCGCAGTTACCGATCAGGAACTCACCGACATGATGGTCGGAAAAAACTCACAATATGTCGACCGCATGGTGCAGCAGCAACTCGGAGTGCCCGACGCAAAAACAGCCCACGACATGGCATTCAACCCCACAAAATACGGAATGCAGCAAGCACAGGCACAGCAACTCCAAGCCTACTGGCTCGACCTCGAAAAAAGCGTCGAACGTATGCTCCTCCAACAGAAATTCCAAAACCTCTTTGCTGGAACACTCGTAGCCAACGAACTTGACGCCAAAGCCCTCTACGACGACAACGCCTCAACCGTCAAAGTTGCCTACGCAAAAAAAGACTTCTCATCGCTCGCCAACGACGAATTTGAAGTAACCGAAAGCGACATCAACGCCCTCTACAACAAAGACAAAAAACGCTACGCACTCACCGAACCCACAACACTGGTCAACTACATCGCAGTCAACATCGTTCCCTCCGAAGCCGACATCCTCGCAGGTCAGAAAAAAGTTGAAGACGCAATCGCAGCCCTCAACACAGCCCCCGAGCTCCAAGGCCTCACCGAAATGCCCGAATTCGTAACCGAACGCAGCAAAATGACTCAGGAAGACGTAGCAAAACGAGCACGCCTCAAAGCCACAGTCGACACCCTCGCCGTAGGTAGCGCAGCCCTCGTAAGCAAAATCGGCAACGACTACACCATCGCAAAACTCCTCGGCAAATCGCAAGAAGTCGCAAGCATCAAACTCGACTTCCTCGCAATCCAAGGCACCAAAAACCAAGTCGACTCACTCGTAGCAAAACTCAACTCCGGCGTAGCCTTCGACTCGATCGCAGCATCACCCCTCACCGCCCAGTCACAAAAAGACATGGAAGTATCGCTCATCGACGAAAACTACTCATCAATTAAATCACTCATCGCCGACAGAGCAACCGGAGTATACTTCACACCCGACACAATCGCCGAAGGCGGACGCATCTTCCGCATCAGCGAACGCAAAGCCCCCGAAACCGTCTATGACATCGCAAGCGTGACATTCACCACCGAACCGTCCAACGCCACAATCAACGAACTCGACGCAGCCCTCCGCAAATACGTAGAGGAAAACAAAACAGCCACCGCATTCGCTGAAAACGCACAGGAAGCAGGCTACACCACATTCCCCGCATCCGTCAGCGCATCCACACCCATGATCGGCAACCTCAACGACTCACACTCAGCAGTAGCATGGGCAGTTGAAGCCGGCAAAGGCGAAGTATCACCCGTATTCGGCGACATCCAATCAGGCCGCTTCCTCGCAGTAGCAGTCAACGACATCTACGACGACAACTACGCACCCGCTCGCGACCCGCAAATCCACGCAATGCTCACCTCACAAGCACGCAACGACAAGAAAGCAGCCAAACTCCTCGCCGACTACCAAGGCAAAGCCAACGACATCGAAGGCTACGCCAAACTCATGAACGTATCAGTTGACACCACCACCGTCAACTTCGGACAATACACCATCCCCGGACTCGGCATGAACGAAAGCGCAGTGCAAGGCAAAATTGCCAACGCACAGAAAGACGCACTCGTAGGCCCCATGCAAGCCAACAACTCGGTAGTAGCCCTCAAAGTCATTGAAATCGACAACGAAGGCCGTCCCTACGACTACGAAGAAAACGCCCTCCGCTACAACCAGCAGCGAGGCGCAGCCCGCATGATGAACTCACTTGACCGCATCCTCCTCGGCAACAAGAAAGTCACCAACAAAATCAACTCCTTCTACAAATAATTCATCGTCCTACAAACTCGGCTCGAGCCGATCACTGCCGCCAAAACCGCCCACCAAAGCGAAAGCAACGACAAAAATCGGCTCGATCACCGAACATACCCCCACAAAAAAAAAACAAGCCGCCCGGCAGTGACCATCACACCGAGCGGCTTGGTTTTTATCCATCATTAACAACGAGGCAACAACCTCAAATCATAAAATTATTTAAATTGGCAAATTTTACAAAGACGGACAATCCTAACTATCAACACATTACAAACCCGAGCAAAAAAAATTTCATCAAGCCTGACATTATCGCACCTTTTTCGGGGTATTCGTGTCGTATCTTTGCAGAGTCGATTCGTCAAGAGAGAGAGCGAGCAAGACAACCGCTCCCCTATCCCGCCGCGACTCATCGCCACTCGACTTCGACCGGTGAAGCACCAAGCTCGAAATGCAACTTTGCAATACCCAAATCGACCTTGGAGAAAAAGCCCCAACCCGTCGACGCACTCACCGACACCCCGCCGAGCCATTTAAAACGGAACTTCTGCTGATTGACAGCCGTCGGTGCAAGCAACGCACAGTCGACACCACGCCGAAACCAATCAGGCGTCTCGGCAATCTCGCGGCAAATCTGATCGGGAGTCTTCACGCGATGCCCCACGCCCTGATTCCGTCCATAACCGACAGCAATAACAGCATAGAGCTTCTCACCCTTGGCAATCTCAACCGGTATTCGGCCCTTGGCAAACGACATGCCCACCCAACAGGTATTCAACCCGAGTTCCTGCGCTTTGAGCACAAGCATTTCGCCATATCGCCCCACCCTCTCCTCTGCGTCGGACTCCCGTCGGGCAATCAGACAGAAATAATTGCGGACGTTGACAAACTTGCCGTAACGAGCCAACAGCGACTTTCCAAACGCCTCAGACTCTTCGGTCACAAACTTAATACTCAACCCGCCGTCTGAATTACACTGCGCCACGGCAGCATCCAACAGCCGCTTCACATCGGCAGCAATAGGAACATCCGTGAAACTGCGAACCGAATGTCGGCTCTTTATAACCTCATAATTCATCTCTAAAAAACTTTATCTTATGAAAATCACATGAAAAGAAACGACTTACAAAGCACCAAAAAGAATCACCGACCGAAGGCATCACGCGCCCCCACCCCGACACAACACTAACCGAGCGTCAGACCGAAATCATCGACAAAACCACGAAGATTCGGGACGGTTTCAAGCATATGAGCCCACACCTTACGTTCATTCCACGTGTGAGGCGACGCCTCGCCCTGATTAATCTCCACCGAAAGCGAAAAATGATCATTGCCGATAGCCGAGCGGACAAACGACAGAAGAGTCGGCTTCACCTGCTCGACAATATTGAGCTGCATATCATTTTCAACCATCATCCGATACGCATGAGCAGCCTCATCGACAGGCGACGGAAACGACGCACGCATCGTATTTATCAAAATATGCTCCGTCGGACGCGTCTTGATGAAATCCTGCCACGCCTTAGCGAGTTGCTCACGGCTATAACTATCGTTGCGCATTTCGCCCACAGCCTGCGCCTGTTGCGCCGACACCGTGGCAGACGTAGACTTAGCCGGATTGATTGAAAACGTCGAACCGGGGCGCTTTAAAGCACGTTTCGGCGCACCTGCGACACCACCGCCATAAACGACAGTCGGAGCAGCGACCGGAGTCACCGACACACCGACATTTGCAGCAGAAGGCGTAGCGGCAGACACATTGGGCACACCGACATTTGCAGCAGACACATTGGGAGTCGCAGCAGTCGGAGCAGTGGCAGTTTGAATCTTCTGTAAACGCCCCTCACCTGCGCCACCGTCATTTTGGGAGGGGCTTAACAGTTGGCATATCTTAGCCAGCGTAAGCTCAACGAGAAACTGCTTATTGGAAGCCGTCCGATAATTCAGATCGGCATCATTACAGAGATTCATCGCCCTGTAAATGAAATCAGGCGAACACTTCGCCGCAACCGCCGCCATCGCCGCCCGAGCCTCATCGTCGGCTTCGAGCAACACCATCGTCGACGGATCGCAAGCCACCATCAAATCTCTCAGATAATCGGCAAGACCATTGATGAAAAAATGCGAATCAAAACCGCGATCGCGAATCTCCTTATAGATCAGCCACGTATCGAGCACCTTGCCCGCCAAAAAGCAATCGAGCAAACGATTGTAATAATTAAAATCAAGGACATTGAGATTTTCAATCGCACTCTGATACGTAATCATGCCGCGCGACGACGCAGCCACTTGATCGAAAATCGAAAGCGCATCGCGCATCGCACCGTCAGCCTTGCGAGCAATCACGCTCAGAGCCGCAGGCTCCGCCGTCATCCCCTCCTGCGCAGCAACGTAGGCAAGATGATCGACCATATCACGCACCGTGATACGCTTGAAATCGTAAATCTGACAGCGCGAAAGAATCGTCGGGATAATCTTCTGCTTCTCAGTCGTCGCAAGGATAAAAATCACATACGACGGCGGCTCTTCAAGCGTCTTCAAAAACGCATTAAACGCCGCAGCCGAAAGCATATGGACCTCATCGACGATAAACACCCTATACGTCCCCTGCGACGGCGGAATCTGCACCTGCTCGACAAGCTGACGGATGTCATCGACACCATTATTCGACGCCGCGTCAAGCTCGATGATATTCAGCGAATTGCCCGCATTAAACGCACGGCAGCTCTCACACTCATTGCAAGCCTCGCCATCGGGCGTAGGGTTTGAACAATTTATTGTCTTGGCAAAAATACGCGCACACGACGTCTTTCCGACACCGCGCGAACCGCAAAAGAGATAGCTGTGAGCCAACCGTCGGGTGGCAACCGCATTTTTCAGCGTCGCTGTCAACGCCTTCTGTCCGACAACGCTGTCAAACGTCGACGGACGATATTTTCGAGCCGAAACAATATAATTTTCCATATCGACAAATTTACACACAAATCCCCGTTTTTCCAAACAGACACTCAAACATTTATTCCAAAATTTCTTGCACGAATGATTATTTTATTTGTTCTATCGTAACGGCCGTTACGGTAATGAGCGTTACGATACTCTCAAAAGAAAAAAGAGACTGCATCACTGTAACGTGCGATGCAGTCTCCGTATGAGGTTCGGG
>CAZCCI010000026.1:0-35286 GCA_964497255.1 uncultured Staphylococcus sp. | reverse complement strand
CTTCGTGGTTTGTAAATGCACTTATGGAAACTGGGGTGCGCAGACTGTATATGGTTATGAAACAGTTTATTATTAGCTTAATTGCCGTTATGGTTACTCTATGTGCTTATGCTCAAAAAGATGTAACGAAATTTCTTGGAATTCCGATTGATGGAAGTAAATCTGAGATGATTCAAAAATTAAAATCCAAAGGTTTTCATTCAACTTCTTATAATAAAGATGTTTTGACTGGAGAATTTAATGGTATAGATGTAAATGTTTTTATTAATACAAATGGAGATAAGGTTTGCCGAATAATGGTATGTGATGCTAATACTGTTAATGAACGTTCTATTCAAATTCGTTTTAATAGATTGTGTCGTCAATTTGAACAAAATTCTAAATATACAACAATTATAGACAATGATTTAATCCCGGATGATGAAGACATATCTTATGAAATATCTGTTAATCACAAACGATATGAAGCTGTATTCTATCAAAAACCAATAGAGTTTTCAGATTCAGTTTTAATGAGGGAACGATTAATGCCTATTGTTTTGAATAAATATACACTTGAAGAATTAGCAAATCCTACTGATGCAATAAAGGAAGATGTGGCTAAGATGTCAACCAAGTTTGTGATGGAACTTTTGGAGAAAAAGCCGGTTTGGTTTATGATTTCAGAGATATCGGGTAAGTATTATATATCAATGTTTTATGATAACGAAGAAAATCGAGCAAATGGAGAAGATTTATAAATCGGTATATATCTGTGTAATATATTGCCTTTTGGTGAACTTATTCAGTGGTTGTGCATCTATGCGTCCTCCCATCATAAATACTTATGATGATACTATTTATAACTACCGCTATTTTTATGTTTCGCCAACCGGAGATTATGCGTCAAACTCGGGTGTATATGGCAATCAATTGGGTGTGTATGGAGGAGCAACAAAGTCTATTAATCCTGCAACAATAATATCGGGGATTCTATTAAAAAACGGTTTTATTCAAGTAAATGAAGTGAATTCCAAAAATATTAAGGAAACAATGATTGTAAACTTTGGAGAAACGGGACGAAGAAATGTCAATTTTGGATATTCGATAGAAGTAACAATTCAATTTGTTTCGGCATACACGCAACTTCCAATATGCTCTTGTACAGCAGAAGGACAAGGAGAGACAGAAGCAGATGATGTCCGAAAAGCTATACAACGAGCTCTTGAACCATTGTTCAGTCCTAAAAAATAGATTGAATATTAGCTCTCGGTCTATTCAAACTCATTTCGGAGGGTGGTGAAGCGGGCGAGGGTGGAGGGGGAGATTCGTTGCATGGATTTGACAACTTTGTCCATGGGTTTCAGCTTCATGTCGCCGCTTTTGGAGTAGAATTTGTCGGCGTAGCAGATGAGGCGTTCGAGCTGCGTTGTGGGCAGGTAGTCGCCGTCGGGGTCGAGGGGCAGTGATTGGCTGATGATTTCCTCGCGAGTTATGCCTGCTCCGGTGTGTCGTTCGGCTACGCGGGCGTCGCGTTCGGGCATACCTTCGGCTCGAAGGAGGTTTGCTCCGAGGATGCCGTGGAGGATGTAAGGCTCAGAGCCTCGACATTCGATCGATTGCGCATCGGTTAGAAATATGCCGATGTCGTGGAGCATGGCGGCTTCTTCGATTTCGTCGGGGGCGAGGTCGAGATTTTTGCGTCGGGCTATTTCAAGCGCAAGGTCTGCAACGGATCGGCAGTGGCGCATATAAATATCCCGCAGGGGTGTGCCTGCGGGATAATATTTGTCTATTATGTCTTGATAAGTCATAATTTACGGGTCGGGAACGGTTTGTGGAGTTTATTCGACGATTGTGTTCCAGCCGTGGATGTCGTCGGCTTCTCCGAGGCGGATAGCGTTGAGTGCTTCGTAGAGCTTGGTGGTGATCGGGCCGGGGTTGCCGTCTTTCGAGACTATGTATTTGACACCGGTGTCGAGGTCGTGGATTTCGCCTACGGGAGATGCAACGGCTGCTGTGCCGACGGCTGCTGCTTCGTCGATTTCAGCAAGTTCGTCGACAGTGATGTGGCGACGTTCAACTTTGATGCCCATGTCTTCGGCGAGTTGCATGAGGCTCTTGTTGGTGATCGAGGGGAGGATTGAGTTGGATGCTGGGGTGATGTAGACTCCGTTTTTGATAGCCATGAAGTTGGCCGGACCGCATTCGTCGAGATATTTTTTCTCTTTCGGGTCGAGGTAGAGGACGGCGGAGTAGCCGAGCTCGTGGGCGTGTTCGCCTGCGGTCAGCGATGCTGCATAGTTGCCTCCGACTTTCCAAAGTCCGGTGCCGTTGGGTGCCACGCGGTCATATTGACGCATGATGCAGATGTTGGTCGGTTTGAATCCGGTCTTGAAGTAGGGCCCGACGGGGGTGACGAGTATCATGAAGAGATATTCTCCCGACGGTTTTACGCCGACTTGTGCGGAAGTGCCGAGTTGGAGCGGGCGGATGTAGAGCGATGCTCCCGAGCCGTAGGGGGGAACGAATCGTTCGTTGAGTTTGACCACTTTGAGAACCATTTCTTTGAATTTGTCCTCGGGCAGTGGTTCCATAAGTATGCCTTTGGCTGATTCGCGGAGTCGCTTGGCATTTTCTTCGAGACGGAAGATTCGGATTTTGCCGTCTTTGCCGCGAAATGCTTTGAGTCCTTCAAATATTTCTTGTCCGTAGTGGAGGCAGGTTGATGCTATGTGGAGATTGACTTCTTCGCTTTGAGAGACTTCGATATCGCCCCATTCGCCGTTGCGAAAATAGCAACGCACGTTGTAATCAGTTGGGATATAACCAAATGAGAGGTTGCTCCAATCTAAGTTGTTGTTCATGTTGTTGTGATTTTGGTATATTTTACTGCAAATTTACTACAAAATGTGAAATATTCTAAGACTTTGAGTGGAAATTCTTGTTAATTTTAAGCAATGCGATTGCGGATTATTCATGTTTTTTGAGTATTTCTGCATCCGAATTAAGAAGAATGCCGTTTTGTAATTGAAAATAAATGTGGTTTTCGACCGGAATTGATCGGAAACCACATTTATTGTATTATTTATGTGTGTATTGGGAACTTACTCGGCAGTCAGGCGGAGTATGCGCGAAGCATAGTCTGTGTTTTTGTGATAGTCGACTTTGTGGGTGAGGGGAATTTCAAGACCGTTTGCCATGAGATATTTGCCGGTGAAGCATTTGCCCTCAAAGCTGAGCGGAGTGTTGTCGATGCGGTTGAGCTCGGTGATGCGATAGGTCTTATCGGGGTCGAGACCTGCCATGACCACGCGCGGAAGCTGTTGATTCATGAATGTTTCGGTCTTCCACCAATAGAATACGGCATCGTCTTTCTCGGGGGTGACATACATGAGCGATGCCACGCCTTTGTGGTCGTAGGGCGAAATCAGACGGTAGATGTCGCCGAATTGGACTATGGGGCGGATTGCCTTGTAGTCGGCGATTGCCTGACGGACTATTGCCTTGTCCTCGTCTGACATATCGCGCGGCTGCATTTCGAGACCGAGTCGTCCGCTCATGGCTACGTCGGCGCGGAATTTGACGGGGATTCGGCGGAAAGTCTGATGGTTGGGCGACGCGGAGATGTGAGAACCCATAGCGATTGCGGGGAAGAAGTAGCTCGTGCCCCACTGCATATAGATGCGTTGGAGAGCGTCATTGTTGTCGCTTGTCCAAAATTCGTCAAACCAAGGAAGTATGCCCCAGTTGGCTCTGCCGCCGCCGCTCGCACAGGCTTGAATCGTCACGTCGGGGTGCGCTTTGCGGATGCGGTCGAGGACGGTCGCAAAACCTTTGTGATAGTCGATGTAGAGATGGCTTTGGTTGTCGGCAGTCAGATATTGAGAGCCGTGGTCCATGATCGGGGCATTGGCATCCCATTTGATGTAGTCGATACTGGGGTAGCGAGTCATGAGAGTGTCGACGATTGTAAATACGATGTCTTGGACTCGCGGATTGGCGAGGTCGAGGACGAGCTGAGTCCCGCCGCGTCCCTGTGTGGCGGGACGGTTGTCGGCTTTGATGATGTATTCGGGATGCTTCTCGTAGAGCTCGCTTGTGGTGTTGGTCATTTCCGGCTCGATCCAGATGCCGAATTTGATTCCGTGGGCGGCGGCTGAGTCGACGAGGGCTTGGATGCCGTTGGGGAGTTTTGATGTGTCGACCGTCCAGTCGCCGAGCGACGAGTTGTCGACGTTGCGCGGATATTTGCCGCCAAACCAACCGTCGTCCATGACGAAAAGCTCGCCGCCCATGTCGGCGATGTCTTTGATCATGCCCGACATGACGGGTTCATTGATGTTGAAGTAGACTCCTTCCCACGAGTTGAGTAGGATTTTGCGTTCGGTGTTGCCTGCATGGAGGCGGTGGTTGCGTCCCCAGCGGTGGAAGTTGCGGCTTACGCCCGACAGACCTTCGTCGGAGTAGGTGAGGGCAAGGGGTGGAGTGACGAAGCGTTCGCCTTTTTTGAGATTGTAGGTCGAATTTTCTTCATTGATTCCGGCAAAGAAGTGGTGGAAGTCACTGTCGTCGGTGTCGATGAAGAGTTTGTAGTTGCCGGAGTATTCAAGGGCTGCGCCGATGGTGCGTCCGGAGTTTTCGAGCGGTTTGCCGTCGAACGACAGCATGATTTCACTGTGGGCGGTGTGAGAGTTGCGGAGTCCGTCCTTATTCTTGATCATTCTGACTCCGTGGGTGAGGGGAGTTTGCGAGAGTTTGCCCTCGTTTGCCCACGAGCCGTAGAGCTGCGAGAGCCAAACGTCGCCGTAGCGGATGGGGAGATAGCCAGACATGAAACGGTTGAGTTTCACTGTGCCATTCTCACCGTTGCGGACATCGACCCATGTTTCGATGACATCCTCGCCGGGATATGTGCGGTAGTTGACGTTGAGGTCGAAGGGGTAGACTTTGTCGCGCATAGCAACGGTGGTCACTGATGCCCCGTCGGCGTCGGTTGTAGTCGTGATGCTGGTCACTTCGACAGCCGTGGTCATGTTGCCGTCGGTGTGGGTGACACTGAGTGCTGCTTCGCCTTGCGGATACGTGCCGTAGACGGGGTAGGCATCGCGGTTGATCGCACCGGCATCGCCGAGCGTTGCGATGTCGGCGGTGTTGAGTCGGTTGCCGTAGTGGAGGATTTTTAATGCTCCGCCTTTTTGGGCGTCGAGGATTAGCGAAGTCCGAGGCGTGGAGATGTCGATGATTTCAGCGGCGAGATGGGGCGGGAAGCCCGAGGCAAGAAGTGTCGCTAAGAGAATGTGACTGAATTTCATGGGAAAATTTTATGACTTTCGAGTTGAAATGTTGATTTTAGTGTTGCGGATGTCGAAACAGATGACTATGCAACCGCTCTGAGACGGGAGTTCGCGATTCGACACGGCAAATGTAGCAAATTGTTGCATCTCCGCCAATTACTTGCAGCCGACAGACAATAAAATGATAAAAAGTGCATAAATCAGCCGTATTTTCGTCTGAAAAATGAGGTTTATGACTGTAATTCAACAGTTAATTAGAGAAATATTCGTACATTTGCACTATTAATCACATTTTTCTGCTAAAAATAAATCCACAATACTAATATTGCATTAAATTTCTTACAATGAGAAAGCTCGCTCTAACGTTATCGCTTTTGATGGCGATTGTTTGTAGCATGGCTATGGCTCAAATCATGAATCCTGTCAAGTGGTCGGCTAAGGTCGACATGACAGGCGACGATGAGGGTCAGGTTGTGCTTACGGCGTCTATTAACAACGGTTGGCACATGTATTCGCTCGACTGTAATCCAGATGCCGGTCCGCAAATCCTCGAAATCACCTATCCGAAACTTGACGGAGTCAAGCTCGAAGGCTCACCCGTGCCCGACAAGGCATCACACAAGCAATACGACGATATGTTTGGTGCGGAACTTGCGTGGTGGACTCAGGGCGTGACAATCACACAGAAGTTCAAGGCTACGCAGCCCGAATTTAAAATCGATGTGATGATTGTTTGCTCAGCTTGCAACGACGAAAATTGCATCCCGCCTGCCCGCTCGACGTTTAACCTCTCAGGAACAGCAACCATAAAGGCGGCTGCGCCCAAGAAAGAAGAACCGAAAGCTGCTGACGTGGCCGAAGCTCCCGCAGCCGAACTCCCTGCGGCTGTCGTAGAGCCTGAAGTTGTTGCCGCTGACTCTCTTGCGGCTGATACCGCTGCCGTCGCTGCTGCAAGCGTCCCGACAAATGCCGCTTCCGACCTTTGGGCTCCCGTTTCGTTTGAAGAATCGGACAGTAATGAGGATTTCTCGTCGTCATCGCTCTGGTATATATTCTTCACTTGCTTCCTCGGCGGTCTTGTTGCGCTCTTCACTCCGTGTGTGTGGCCCATGATCCCGATGACCGTCAGCTTCTTCCTTAAAAAAGGCAAGGATCGCAGCCGCAGCATCATCGATGCTTGCACCTACGGACTTTCGATCATCGTTATCTACGTAGTCCTCGGTTTGCTCATCACCGGTATCTTCGGTGCAAGCTCGCTCAACGCATTGTCGACATCGGCAGTCTGCAACATTATTTTCTTCCTCCTCCTCGTGGTGTTTGCAATCAGCTTCTTCGGGGCTTTTGAAATTCGACTCCCGTCGTCGTGGTCAAATAAGATGGACGCAACAGCCGAGAAAACCACCGGTCTGCTTTCGATCTTCTTCATGGCGTTCACGCTGACACTCGTGTCGTTCTCCTGCACCGGTCCTATCATCGGTACATTGCTTGTCGAAGCCGCATCGCAAGGCGACCTTTGGGGCCCTGCTATCGGTATGCTCGGTTTCTCGACGGCTCTTGCATTGCCGTTCATGCTCTTTGCAATGTTCCCCTCCATGCTCCAAGCAGCACCCAGCTCGGGCGGTTGGATGAACACTCTTAAAGTTGTCCTCGGCTTTGTCGAGCTCGCCTTGTCGCTCAAATTCCTCTCGGTTGCCGACCTCGCTTACGGATGGCACATCCTCGACCGCGAAATCTTCCTTGCTCTTTGGATTGTGATGTTCGCGCTCCTCGGTCTCTACCTCCTCGGCAAGTTCAACTTTTCCCACTACGGCAAGGCTGACAGCTCGATCGGTGTGTTCCGTTTCTTCCTTGCGCTCTGCTCGTTCTCGTTCACCGTTTATCTCATCCCCGGTCTCTGGGGTGCACCGCTCAAAGGCGTCAGCGCATTCGTTCCGCCGTTGTTCACTCAGGATTTCAATCTCTATGGCGATGGCTTCCACGAATATGAAGATTTTGAAGAAGGCATGAAAGCCGCTCGCGAGTCTGGCAAACCCGTGTTGGTTGATTTCTCAGGCTTCGGTTGCGTAAACTGCCGCAAGATGGAAGGCGCGGTGCTTGACGATGCCAATGTGAAGACTATGATCGAAGACAAATTCACGGTCATCAAACTCATGGTCGATGAGAAGAAAAATCTTCCCGAGCCTATCACCGTTCAAGAATATGGCAAAGACGTGACGCTCTACACATACGGCGACCGTTGGAGCTATCTGCAACGTTACAAGTTTAATGCCAACGCGCAGCCCTACTATGTGGTTCTCAACGATGCAGGCGAACTGCTCTCCGGCCCGTTCACCTACGATGAGAATGTAGATCGCTTCACTTCATTCCTTGAAAAAGGTATCAAGAACTACAAGAAATAATTCGTTTCGGTCTGATTGACCGAAACCTCAATCAATTCTCGACCGCTGTGCGGAATCTTCGGATTCTTCACGGCGGTTGTTTTTTCGTAGGGTAGTAAATGTATGGTGTCTGAGGTTGCAGTGTTTGAGAGAGTATGTGTTATTATTGCTGTCCGATAGGATTTTTTGAAGTAATATAAAATTAGAACTGATTTCCTTTGCATGAGTCAGTCCTTTTTTGGTTATTTAGATGTCTCCAAACAATACTCAATAACCATGTGTAAAAGTCGTCATTTTAGTAGACAGCAATAATAAAAATATTCCTTTTTTATATCGCGCTATCTGAGAGTTTTATCTGATAGAAATAAATAGCGGACTGCGCAAGAGTGAGATGCGCAGTCCGCTGTGGTTTTGTTTTGGGGCAATTAGTCGATGATTCGATGATTGTCCCGATTATGCTCTATTGCTATTATGCTTGGGGCATTTTGGTCTTTTTGCCATAGCCGTAAGCAGCAGCTTCGCCGAGTTCTTCTTGGATACGGAGAAGCTGGTTGTATTTTGCCATACGGTCAGAACGGCTTGCAGAACCAGTCTTGATTTGTCCGGCGTTGGTTGCAACTGCGATGTCGGCGATAGTAGCGTCTTCTGTTTCGCCTGAACGGTGAGAGATGACTGCGGTGTAGCCGTTGCGCTGTGCGAGTTCAACTGCGCGGAGAGTTTCGGTGAGTGAACCGATTTGGTTAACTTTGACGAGGATTGAGTTAGCGCAACCTTCTTCGATACCGCGTTTGAGGTATTTAACGTTGGTTACAAAGAGGTCGTCACCAACGAGCTGGCAACGGTCGCCGATGAGGTCGGTGAGAATCTTCCAGCCTTCCCAGTCGTTTTCTGCCATACCGTCTTCGATAGAGTCGATGGGGTATTTTTCAACGAGACCTTTGAGGTATTCAGCTTGCTGAGCAGAAGTGAGTTTGGGAGCGTCGGCACCTTGTTTCCAAGTGTAGTCGTAGCAACCGTCTTTGAAGAATTCAGAAGAAGCACAGTCGAGACCGATAGTTACGTCCTTGCCGGGTACGTAGCCTGCGAGTTCGATAGCTTTGATGATTACGTTGAGAGCGTCTTCAGTTCCTTCGAGTGCGGGAGCGAAACCACCTTCGTCGCCAACAGCAGTTGAGAGGTTACGTTCGTGGAGCACTTTTTTGAGGTTGTGGAATACTTCAGTACCCATGCGGATGCCTTCTTTGAAGCAGCATGCGCCGATGGGGCGAATCATGAATTCTTGGAAGCAGATGGGGGCGTCAGAGTGAGCACCACCGTTGATGATGTTCATCATGGGGACGGGGAGTGCGTAGCTGTTGCAGCCGCCGATGTATTTGTAGAGGGGGAGGTCAAGATAGTCAGCAGCAGCTTTTGCTACGGCGAGAGATACACCGAGGATGGCGTTTGCACCGAGGTTTGATTTGGTTTCAGTGCCATCGAGAGCGATCATTGTTTCGTCGATCTTGATTTGGTCGAGTGCGCTCATGCCGCGGAGGGCTTCAGCGATAGGACCGTTAACGTTAGCTACGGCTTTCTGTACGCCCTTGCCCATGTAGCGATTCTTTTCGCCGTCACGAAGTTCGAGAGCTTCGTTAACGCCGGTAGATGCTCCGGAGGGAACAGATGCACGACCGCGTGCGCCTGATTCGAGGATTACGTCTACTTCAACAGTGGGGTTACCGCGTGAGTCAAGGACTTCACGACCGATGATTTTTTCAATTTTCATAGTCTATGGTTAATTTAAAATTGAGTTTTATATTTGTTTTCTCTGTTTTTGATTCGATAAGATGATATATCTCTGATTTGCGAAGGCAAATTTACGAAATATCGCGAGGTCGTGCAACAGAGTGGGGTTTAATTTTTATAGGTTTTAGAGAATCTTAGTATTCGTCCCAGCTCTTGATTTCGATTTCGTCGAGTGGATGGGTTGTGAATGCGTCGATATAGGCCGATGCGAGACGTGCGTTGGTCAGCAAAGGAATGTTGAGGTCGATTGCTGCGCGACGAATCTTGTAGCCGTTGGTCAACTCTGTTGTTGAGTAGTTTTTGGGAATGTTGACTACCATATCAACGAGGTGATCGTGGAGCAGTTCGATTGCCTGCGGTTGCATATCGGGTTGTGATGGCCAGTAGACACGAATTGCAGGGATGCCGTTGTCGCTGAGGTAGGCGTGAGTGCCACCTGTTGCATAGATTTTGTAGCCGCGGTTTGCAAGCTCGAGAGCAGCGTCGAGGAGGTCTGCTTTTTGCTTGGGAGTTCCTGTCGACATGAGTACTGCCTTGTTCGGGATACGGTTGCCAACTGAAATCATTGATTTAATGAGTGCTTCGGAGGCATCCATGCCGATACAACCAACTTCGCCGGTCGATGCCATGTCTACACCAAGCACGGGGTCTGCTCCCTGCAAACGAGAGAAGCTGAATTGCGAGGCTTTGATGCCGACATAATCGAGGTCAAATGCGCTCTTAGAGGGCTTTTCGACGGGCAATCCGAGCATGATGCGAGTTGCGAGGTCGATGAAGTTGATTTTGAGCACTTTTGATACGAACGGGAAGCTACGCGATGCGCGGAGGTTACATTCGATTACCTTGATGTCGTTGTTTTTGGCAAGGAATTGGATGTTGAACGGGCCGGAGATTTCAAGAGCTTTTGCGATTTGGCGTGAAATCTTGCGGATGCGACGCATGGTCTCGACGTAGAGTTTTTGGGGCGGGAACTGGATAGTTGCGTCACCAGAGTGTACGCCGGCATATTCGATGTGCTCGGAGATTGCGTAAGCTACGATTTCACCGTTTTGAGCTACGGCGTCCATTTCTATTTCTTTGGCTGAAGAAATGAACTGCGAAACGACAACGGGGTGTTGTTTTGAAACGTTTGCTGCAAGACGGAGGAAGCGAGTGAGCTGCTCTTGGTTGTGGCAAACGTTCATAGCTGCGCCTGAGAGAACGTAGCTCGGACGAACGAGAACCGGGAAGCCGACTTCGTCGATAAATTCGTTGATGTCTTCGAGGCTTGTCAATTCGCGCCAACGAGGTTGGTCGATGCCGAGACGGTCGAGCATTGCCGAGAATTTGTTGCGGTCTTCGGCGTTGTCGATGCTGCGAGCTGTCGTTCCGAGGATATTGATGTTTTGTTCGTCGAGACGTGTTGCGAGGTTGTTGGGGATCTGTCCACCTACGGAAAGAATTGTGCCGTGGGGCTGTTCGAGATCCAAGATGTCCATTACTCGTTCAAACGTGAGTTCGTCGAAGTAGAGACGGTCGCAGATGTCGTAGTCGGTCGAGACTGTTTCGGGATTGTAGTTGATCATGACCGAACGCCAACCTTCTTTCTTGACGGTCAGAAGGGCGTTGACTGAACACCAGTCGAATTCTACCGATGAACCGATTCGGTAAGCACCCGAGCCGAGTACTACGATTGAACGATGGTCGTGGAGGTAGTTGATGTCGTTTTCGCGACCGTTGTATGTAAGGTAAAGATAGTTGGTCTGCGCGGGATATTCGGCAGCGAGGGTGTCGATCTGTTTGACGACGGGGAGGATGCCGAGGCTTTTACGATATGTACGGACTTGGAGATTGGCTTTCTCTGCGTCAGTCATATTTTCTTTCAACACTTCGCGAGCAACTTGGAAGTCACTGAAGCCTTGCTCTTTTGCCTGACGGAGAAGTTCGGCAGGAATTGATTCGACTTCGTTGTATTCTTGAAGCTCTGATGCTGTGTTGATGATGTTTTGGAGCTTGTAGAGGAACCATTTGTCGATTTTTGTCAGCTCGTAGATGCGATCGACGCTGTATCCTTGACGCATTGCTTTCGAAATAACGAAGATACGCTTGTCGGTCGGTTCTTTGAGAGCGTGGTCGATGTCGTCAACTTTAATTTCCTTGTTGCCTACGAAGCCGTGCATACCTTGTCCGATCATTCGGAGACCTTTTTGGATCACTTCTTCAAAGGTGCGACCGATAGCCATAACTTCGCCGACAGATTTCATCGACGAGCCGATTTCGCGACGGACACCGTGGAATTTGCCGAGGTCCCAACGAGGAATTTTGCAGACGATGTAGTCGATAGCGGGCTCAAAGAATGCCGAAGTCTCTTTGGTCACTGAGTTTTTCAAATCGAAGAGACCGTAGCCGAGACCGAGTTTTGCAGCAACGAATGCGAGGGGATAACCGGTTGCTTTCGAAGCGAGAGCCGATGAGCGGCTGAGACGGGCGTTGACTTCGATGACGCGATAGTCCATCGATGTCGGGTCAAATGCGTATTGTACGTTACATTCGCCGACGATACCGATGTGACGAATGATTTTGATTGCAAGTTTGCGAAGAAGGTGGAAGTCTTCGTTAGTGAGTGTCTGCGACGGAGCTACAACGATTGATTCGCCGGTGTGGATGCCGAGCGGGTCAAAGTTTTCCATGTTGCAGACTGTGATGCAGTTGTCGAAACGGTCGCGGACAACTTCATATTCAATCTCTTTCCAGCCTTTGAGTGACTTTTCAACGAGTACTTGGGGCGAGAATGCAAGTGATTTTTCAACGAGAGCTACGAGTTCCTCTTCGTTGTCGCAGAAACCGCTACCGAGACCGCCCAAAGCGTAGGCTGCGCGGACGATGACGGGGTAGCCGAGTTCGGCGGCAGCTTGCTTGGCATCGGCTATCGAGTTGACAGCTTCGCTCTTGATTGTCTTGATGTTGATTTCGTCGAGTTTTTTGACGAAGAGTTCGCGGTCCTCTGTGTCCATAATCGCTTGGACGGGAGTACCGAGCACTTCGACTCCGTATTTTTCGAGAATTCCGGAGCGGTGGAGTTCGACACCGCAGTTAAGAGCGGTCTGTCCGCCGAATGCGAGCAGGATTCCGTCGGGTTGCTCCTTGCGGATGACTTTTTCGACGAAATAGGGGGTTACGGGAAGGAAGTAGATTTTGTCGGCAAAGCCTTCCGATGTCTGGACGGTTGCGATGTTCGGGTTGATGAGGACGGTCGTAATCCCTTCCTCTTTCATAGCTTTGAGGGCTTGCGAGCCTGAGTAGTCAAACTCACCTGCCTCGCCGATTTTCAACGCGCCGCTACCGAGCAGCAATACTTTCTTGATTTTCTCGTTACGCATAGTGGTGAAAGAATATCTGTTGGGATTACGATTAAAGCATATTCATAAATTCGTCGAAGAGCGTTTCGGTGTCTTTCGGTCCGGAACAAGCCTCGGGGTGGAATTGAGCCGAGAAAAACGGTTTCGACTTGTGGCGGATACCTTCGTTTGTGCCGTCGTTCATGTTGATATAGAGCGGTTCCCAATCTTCGGGAAGAGTGTCGTTGTCAACGGCAAAACCGTGGTTTTGCGAGGTGATGAAACAAGTATTTGTTCCGACACGGCGAACGGGTTGGTTGTGACTACGGTGTCCGTATTTCAATTTATAGGTCTTTGCACCGGCAGCTTTGGCGAGAAGTTGGTTGCCCATACAGATACCGCAGATGGGTTTGCCGATTTCCATAGCTTTGCGGATATTAGTGACTGTTGCTTCTGCCATATCGGGGTTGCCGGGACCGTTTGAGATGAAAAGTCCGTCGTAGGGGATTGTTGAGAAGTCATAGTCCCAAGGCACGAGGATGACTTTTGCGTTGCGACGAGTCAAGCAGCGAATAATGTTGTATTTGACTCCGCAGTCAATAAGGATGACCGTTTTGTCGCCGTTGCCGTAAGTCTCGATTTCTTTGCAACTTACTTTGCCTACGAGGTTTTCTTTGTTGGGATTATAAAAATCGACATCTTCACATCCGTCAATTACGATTTTACCGAGCATTGAACCGTTTTCGCGGAGGTGCTTGGTCAGTTGACGGGTGTCGATGCCGAAGATTCCCGGAATTTTTTCTTCTTGAAGCCATTGAGCGAGCGATCTGTCGGCTTGCCAATGGGAATGGTTAAAGGAATAATCCTGAGCGATGATTGCACGACAGTGGATCTGGTCACTTTCGTAATATTCACTGACTTCATCCTTTTCTCGGCGTGGCGGAACTCCGTAGTTTCCGAGAATAGGATAGGTGGTGACGAGGATTTGCCCTTCGTAAGAGGGATCCGTCAAACTTTCAATGTAGCCGGTCATAGCGGTGTTGAATACCACTTCGCCGGCGGTGGAGGCTTCATAGCCAAAGGATTTTCCTTCAAAAGTGGTGCCGTCTTCAAGGATTAGAACGGCGCGCTTAAACTGTCGCATGCGATGGAATGGATTATGAAGTTTAATTGGGCGATACACTTTTACCCGTCTGCAAAGTTACGACTTTTTTAGAATATAATTTTGTTTTATAAATATAAAAATCATCTTTATTTTTGCAGTTTGTGCCCCGACCTACTCTCAACTCTCTACTGGCAAGTGTAAAATTTGAGATTTGTAGGAATAAAACCTTTAAAAGTGGATCAAAAATAAGTTTTCCTTGAAACAGAGTAGTACGAAAGATTCGCATTGTATTGAATCTATCGATGCTGTTTTGATGGGTTCTTATTTGCCGGATTTGTTTTCGTAGGTCTTGACTCGCTCTGCTTTGCGGACACCGTCGATTTTTAAAATATTTTTTCTGAGTTCGGCAATGGTCTTTGTGTCGGACACGAGAACTCCGAGGTCGCAGGTGAAAATTTCGTTTTTGGCGGCAATATTGAGGCTGCGAATGTCAATGTTGAGGGAGGTTGAAATCAAGCGTGTCAGCTCTTGGAGTATGCCGTGGCGGTCAATACCTTCTATATGTATGTTGGCGAGGAAACTGCCGGCAATTCTGTCCCACTTAGTTGCAACGATGCGAGTGCCGTAGCTGGCTTTGAGAACTTGGGCACGAGGGCAGGTGAGCGAGTGAACTTCAACATTGCCGTCATCGGTGATAAATCCCATGACTTCGTCGCCGGGAATCGGTCGGCAACAGTCGGCAAACTTGAAGTTGTGTTCATTTTCGTTGAATTTCAACACATATATTTCCTTTGTGTTGACTTTCTTGGGTGTCGATTGTTTTTCGTCGGATATTTCGGGTGTCGACAGAAGTTTTTTGACATTTGTTTTCTTGTCGTTGCCGAATCCGAGGCGAAACAGACGCGAGACGAGCGAGCGTGCTCCTTTCGAGGTGTTGACGTTGAGATAGTCGTCGATTGAGACTTCGCCATCGCCAAGTTTATAGAATAATTCGTCGCGTGAGGCAACGTGATATGTGCCGAGTATCTTTGTCATCACGCTGTTGTTGAGCGTGATGTCATTTTGAGCGAGGAAATCGTCAAAAATTTGTTTGCCCTTGTCGATGATCGGTTGCTGCACTCGTCGGAGTTCTTTGCGTAGGCGTGTTCTTGCCTTGGCTGTCGCAAGGAAGTCCATCCACTCGGGTTTGGGTGTTTGTGATTGAGAGGTGAGGACTTCGATTTGGTCGCCCGAGTTGAGACGGTGTGACAGCGGGACGAGTTTGTGGTTGACTTTGCCGGCTATGCACTTGTTGCCGAGTTGAGAGTGGAGTGTATAGGCTACGTCGAGGACGGTTGCTCCTGCCGGGAGTGTCAACAATTCGCCTTTTGGGGTGAATACGACGATTTCTGTTGCGAAAAGGTTGAGTTTGAGCGTGTCAAGAAAGTCGATTGCGTTTGGAGTCGGGTCGTCGAGGATGTCCTTGATTGTTTTGAGCCAAACGTCGAGTTCGGTTTCTTCTTCATGCTCGCCGATTTTATATTTCCAGTGAGCTGCAAAGCCTTTTTCAGCAATTTCATCCATGCGACGGCTGCGAATCTGGACTTCAATCCAATTGCCGTCGGGCCCCATGAGAGTGACATGGAGCGCTTGGTAGCCGTTGGCTTTCGGATTGGTAATCCAATCGCGGGTGCGGTCGGGGTGCGGACGATAGAGGTCGGTCAGCGCGGAGTAGATTTTGAAACACATTTCTTTCTCCGAAACGTCGGTGGGCGGATCGAAGATTATGCGCATGGCGTAGAGGTCGTAGACTTCCTCAAACGGAATGTGTTTCGTGTCCATTTTCCTCCAAATTGAGTAGACGGATTTCAATCGTGCTTTTGCCTCGTAGGTCAGTCCCATCGCATCAAGTCGTTTGCGTATCGGAGCTGCAAAATCATTGTAGACGACTTCACGTCCGGCTTCGCTTTGGGCAATGAGATTGGAGATGCGTTCGTATTCTGCCGGATGCTCGTATTTAAAACTCAGGTCTTCGAGTTCTGTTTTGATTGCGAAGAGACCGAGCCGATGGGCGAGGGGGGCGTAAATGTAGAGGGTTTCGCCGGCAATTTTATATTGTTTGTTGGGAGCCATAGAGCCGAGGGTGCGCATATTGTGAAGGCGGTCAGCCATCTTTATGAGCACCACTCGGATGTCTTCGCTCATTGCAAGCAACAGTTTGCGGAAATTTTCAGCTTGCGCCGAGGCTTTGTCGCCGAAGATTCCGCCTGAAATTTTGGTCAGACCTTCGACAATGCGAGCCACTTTTTTGCCGAAGAGCATTTCGATGTCTTCGACGGTGTAGTCCGTATCTTCGACCACGTCGTGAAGCAAGGCTGAGCATATCGACGTCGAACCAAGCCCGATTTCTTGCAATGCGATTTTTGCAACAGCTATCGGATGGAGTATATATGGCTCGCCGGAACGACGTCTTACTCCCTTGTGTGCTAACTTTGCAAAATTATATGCTTTCTTGATTATTTCAACTTTCTTGCGGTGGTTGCTCGCAAGGTAGCTGTCAAGGAGCTCGTGAAATTCTTTTTCGACGAGTGCATCTTCTTCTTCGGGAGTAAGGTTGTATTCCTGCATGGCGGTTGGTCGTAAGATTTCGGTTTGTTGTGTTGTTGCTTGTTTTAAAGATATTTGTTGCCAAACGAGATTTTGGCATCGTTGACCATCTGCTTGATGCGTTGCTCTTCGGCTTTCGGGCAAATCAGAAGTACGTCGCCGGTGTCGGCAATAATATAGTCGTTCAGACCTTGGGTAACGACTAATTTATTCTCGGGTTTGATGGCAAATATATTGCCGGTGCTTTCGTAGGCCAACACGTTGCAGTTTTGTGCGACGTTGCTGTCGATATTTCGAGGTGAATTGTCGTAGAGCGCGCTCCATGTGCCGAGATCGTTCCATCCGAAGTTGACACATTCAACATAGACGTTCTCTGCTTTTTCCATGACTGCATAGTCGATTGAGTTTGCCGGACACGATGTGAAGTTTGTATTGATAAAGTCTTGTTCTTTGACTGTTCCAAAGTCATTTTTGCCTTTATCGAAGAGTTCTGTCAGATCTGAGTCATATTTATGGAGAGCGTCGATGATCGACGAGGCTTTCCAAAGGAATATACCCGAGTTCCAGAAAAATTCACCGGATTCGAGGAATACTTTTGCGAGTTCGAGGTTGGGCTTTTCGGTGAATGTTTTCACTTTCAAAATTCCCGGTTCGGCTTCTTGTCCGATTTGGATGTAGCCATAGCCTGTTTCGGGGCGAGTCGGGGTGATGCCGAGGGTTAGAAGTGCATCGTTTGCTTCAACAAATTCAAAACCGCGGCGCACGAAGTCTTCAAAAATATTTTCACGAGTGATAAGGTGGTCGCTCGGAGTAACAATCATTGAGGCTTCGGGGTCGATAGCTGCTATATGGTATGCCGCCCATGCGATGCAAGGAGCTGTGTTTCGACGAGCCGGCTCGAGGAGTATGTTTGAGGGAAGAATTTCCGGAAGTTGCTCTTGGATTAGCGGTGCGTATTTTTCATTTGTAACCACAATGATATTTTCCTTGCGAACGAGCGGAAGGATGCGGTCATACGACATTTGGAGCAATGAGCGACCGGTGCCGAGAAAGTCGATAAATTGTTTGGGGCAGTCTTCTCTTGAATAGGGCCAAAAGCGACTTCCGACTCCGCCACACATGATGACGCAATATCTATGGGATGATTGAGTTGACATAACTTAAAAAGTAGTGGTTGATATTGATAGATTAGATTATTGATAACACATTTCCGAATCACTTTTGGTTCGGATTTATACATTTTTTGTTGAGTTGGAGAGGATAAACCAAACAAATAAAATTATTTGTCGGATTTACATCGGCTAAGTTACAAATTTTATTGTCAACAGCCAAAATGTAGCTGTCGGATTTTTATATGAGTTGTTTAAATTTATTTGAATATTGTCGGTTAGTTAGAGTGTGGAGGTTTGATGCTTCGCGAGGCAATCAGTCCGGATATTAGCCCGATTATTAGAATAACTGTCGCCGAGATAAGGACATCTGTCAATTGGAGGACGCAAGGATATGTCACGATTGACATCTGCGAGTGGTCGCCACCAAGCGTTATCAGTCCGAAATGTTGCTGAATGAGACAGAGGATAATACCAATGGTTAGCCCTGTTACTCCTCCGGCGACAGCTACAAGTATGCCTTGGTTGAGGAAAATCCGGCGTAGCATTTTACCCGAAGCTCCGAGCGAACTTAGTATTTGCAGACTCTCTTCTTTCTCGATTATCAGCATGGAAAGCGATGATAAGAGGTTGAATGATGCCATGATCAATACAAATACCAGCATGAGAAACGTAATCCATTTCTCTATTGAAATCATTCGAAACGAGTGGGCTTCTTGTCGGAGACGGTCGGCAACGAGATATTCATCGCCGAGTTGCGATTCGAGTTGGCCTACAATTTTTGAGGTGTTGGCTTGATCCTTGACGCTGATTTCGATAGCTGTGCCTTCGGTCGAGTAGTCAAACAAACGACGGGCGTTGTCGAGCGAAATGTAGAGCATCGAGTTGTCGAATTCCGGTTGGTTTGTGCGGTAGACTCCTGTGACAATGAGTGTGTCGGTCGAGAATGCCGCCATTGGCAACGCCGGATTAATTCTCCCAAGTCTTCGAGGTACGGTCAGCAGTAGGCTGTGTTCAATCGATGGGCGAGCGGAGAGTTGAACGGCTGTTCCGACACCGAGCAATGTGCCGTCAAATCCGTAAGCATTCAGTTCAGAAGTCCCGTCAATAATCAATGAGCCTATTGACGATACGTTTTCAAAGCCGTCGGGGATGCCGATGACGTTGACCGGAAGTTGGACTCCGTCGTAGATGGCGAGTGCTTCGCCTTGAAGCGTTGGAAGTGCGAGAGAAACGCCGGGGATTTTCTCTATTTCTTCGGCAAGAGAGTCGGCATTGGCTATTGTTCGCGAGTCGATGGCGGAAACTTTGATGTCGGGGTTGACGGTCGACAGTCTGTCGGATGCCAATTGCGTGAAGCCGTTGAACACAGATAGCACGCATATCATAGCCATTGCCGCCACAGCGATTCCGGTCATAGAGATATATGAAATGATGTTGACCGCTGTGTGGCTTTTTCGAGCGAGTAAATAACGGATTGCAATCCTTAATGCCGGCATAGAGAGGTTTTTGGGTAAATTTTACTATATATAATAATGTGGTAGTCGGCGACTCCTTGTTCAGTCTGTTGGATAAACAGCCCGACTTTCTTCCTTGTGTGAAAAAAAGTTTGACAAGGTAAGAAAGTCGGGGCTTGATAGGATTACTTCTGATTTATTTTGTGAGAAGTTTGTCGATATTATCGATGTAATCGAGTGAATCGTCCAGATAGAATGTAAGTTCGGGGCATTTGCGCAGTTGGAAACGCACGGTTTGAGCAAGTTCGTAGCGGATTGTCTTTGCACTTTCGCGGATGCTTTCAAGAATTTCTTGCGAACGTTCCGACGGAAATATTGACAGATATGCTTTGGCTACGCTCAAATCGGGCGAAACGCGCACGATGCTGACCGACACGAGAGTACCGTGGGTCTTGGCAGTCTGTTTGCGGAAGATTTCACTCAACTCCTTTTGCAGAAGTCGCGATATTTTGGCTTGACGTGTTGATTCCATAATTATGTTTGTTTTTTATTAGGGTGAGACAACGCGCCGATGACGAGGTCGCGGTTGCTGCCGTTGGGCTGTTAGTCGATGATGTCGAAGCCGGTGTAACGACGCAGACATTCGGGGACGATGATGCCTTCGGGAGTCTGGTTGTTTTCGAGCAATGCAGCGACGATGCGAGGCAGAGCGAGTGCCGAGCCGTTGAGCGTGTGGCAGAGACGGGTTTTCTTGTCGTCGCCACGATAACGGCATTTCAGGCGGTTGGCTTGGTATGTCTCGAAGTTTGACACGGAAGAAACTTCGAGCCAGCGACCTTGGGCTGCGGAATAGACTTCAAAGTCAAATGTAATTGATGAGGTGAAACTCATGTCACCGCCACAGAGACGAAGAATGTGCCAAGGAAGTCCGAGCTTTTCGAGAAGGCCCTGAACATGGTCTTTCATTTCTTCAAGAGCGGCGTAGGAGTTTTCAGGCTTTTCGATGCGCACGATTTCGACTTTGTCAAATTGGTGGAGACGGTTGAGGCCGCGAACATCTTTTCCATACGAGCCTGCTTCACGACGGAAACATGCTGAGTATGCACAGTTTTTGATTGGGAGCTGATCGGCCGAGAGGATGACATCACGATAGATGTTGGTGACAGGGACTTCGGCTGTCGGGATCATATAGAGTTTGTCCTCGTTGATGAAATACATCTGACCTTCTTTGTCGGGAAGCTGACCTGTGCCGTAGCCTGACGCTTCGTTGACAACGTAGGGAGGTTGGATTTCAAGATAGCCGGCTTTGCCTGCTTCGTCGAGGAAAAATTGGATGAGGGCGCGTTGCAAGCGGGCTCCCTTTCCTACGTAGACAGGGAAACCGGGACCGGTGATTTTTACACCGAGGTCAAAGTTGATGAGGTTGTATTTCTTAGCGAGTTCCCAATGGGGGAGAGCGTCAGCGGGGAGGTCGGGCATTTGACCGCCGGTCTTTTCAACAACGTTGTCTTCGGCAGTTTTTCCTTCGGGGACTGCATCGCAGGGGACGTTGGGTATGCTGAGCAAGATTTCGCGGATGGAGTTTTCTGCTTCTGCAAGACGATCGGCAACTTCTTTTTGTTCGGCTTTGATTTCAGCCACATTTTTTTTGGCTTCCTCAGCTTCGTCTCGACGACCTTCTTTCATGAGGCGACCAATTGCGTCGGCTTGTTTTTTGAGGTCGGCAGCAAGGTTGTCATTGCGAAATTGCAGGCTGCGACGTTCGTCGTCGAGTGTAATCACATCGTTGATTCCCTGTTTTCCGTCAAACCCTTTGACTGCGAGGCGCGCAATAATGCGTTCGGGATCCTCTTTTATTTGCTGAATGGTAAGCATTTTATTTTGTCTTATTGATATTGTCGGGGTTGGTTGATGAAATTAATTGTTGAGGAGCTCTTTAACTTTGGCTGAGATAGCTCTGCCGTCGGCGCGACCGGCAAGTGTCTTTGAGGCAACACCCATCACTTTGCCCATTTCTTTGGGAGATGTTGCACCGACTTGTTCGATAATTTTTTTGAGTTCGGCGGTCAGTTCTTCATCGCTGAGTTGCTTGGGCAGATATTCTTCGATAACGGCAGCTTCAGCAAGCTCGTTGTCGCGGAGTTCGATGCGGTTTTGCTCTTCATAGATTTGAGCAGTTTCTCTGCGTTGTTTCGACATTTTTGCAAGAAGTTTGGTCGCAGCCTCATCGCTGAGCGAGCCGTCACCGCCCTTGGCTGTTTTAGCTTCGAGAAATTCTTTCTTGATACCGCGAAGTGTTTCCAAACGCACTTTGTCGCGCGCAAGCATTGCGCTCTTTATGTCTGCTGAGATTTTGTCGAATAAATCCATATCTTATATGTGTTTGATTCTTACGATTTAACATAGCACTATGCGAGACGTATTATGCGTATAGCCGAAGTAAATTGCATAGTGCAATGCAAAAGTAGCAAAAAAACGCGAGAAAATTCTATTAGTCGGACATAAAATGCTTAGGCTTAAAGTTGAAAGGGAGAGAAATGATGGTTGAATGTCGTTTAAATCGCGTTTTTTTGATGAATATATTGTTCCTATCTGTTGTTGAGCGTGGGGATGAATGCATCGGGGATGTGCTCGATTGTGTAGCTGAGCGGATTTCCGATTATTATGACGATGTCGAAGCGCGGTTCGAGCGGTATATTGTAGGCTCGCATATAAGTGTCTGCGGCCTTAGTGAGACGGCTACGTTTGCGGTTGTCAACGGCATCGGCAGGGTCTGTGAAGTCTGTGGCTCGAGTTTTGACTTCGACGAAACAAATATACTCGTCTTTCATGGCAATGAAGTCTATTTCAACTCCAGCCACGCGGATATTTTCTCCGCTGATGGCATAACCTTGGGCGAGGAGATAGGCTCGTGCCGTCTCCTCTCCCCATTTGCCAAGGTCATTGTGGTCTGCCATTTTTAGAGTGAAATTTTTGTCTTACGTAAGATGTTATTCTTCGTAGCCGTCTTCATCGAGCATTTCAAAGCCGTAGTCTTCGCCTTCAAAATCTTCGTCATCGAAGTATTCATCGTCATCTTCGGGCATAGCCGGGACGTTTTCAAAAATGAATTCATCTTCTTCACGGACACGATGATGGCCGTCAAGCGGGCGATGAGTGATTGGTGCAACTTCGATGCGGTTGCGTTCATCAGTGATTTCTCCCCAAAGCATATCTTTGAGGTCGGTGATGCCCATGCCGGTAACTGCCGAAATAAACACATGGGGGATGCCTTCGGGAAGTGTAGCTCCGATTTCAGCCATCAATTCGTCGTCAAGCATATCGCTCTTTGAAATTGCGAGCACTCGAGGTTTGTCGGCGAGTTGAGGGTTGAATTGTTCGAGTTCGCGAACGAGGATTTCATATTGCTCGTTGATATCGTCGGCATCAGCGGGAACCATGAAGAGCAGGACGGCGTTGCGCTCAATATGGCGAAGGAAGCGCAGTCCTAAGCCCTTTCCCTCGCTTGCTCCCTCGATGATGCCGGGGATGTCCGCCATTACAAATGAGCGGTTGTCGCGATAAGAGACGATGCCGAGTTGCGGTTCCATTGTTGTGAATGGATAGTCGGCGATTTTCGGACGTGCGGCTGAGATTGCCGACAGAAGTGTCGATTTGCCTGCGTTGGGGAATCCGACAAGACCGACATCGGCAAGCAATTTCAATTCCATGATGATAGACTTTTCAATTGCCGGTTCGCCGGGTTGTGCGTAGCGAGGTGTGCGGTTGGTGGCACTTTTAAAATGCCAGTTGCCAAGTCCGCCACGACCGCCGCGAAGAAGCTTGATTTCTTCGCCGTCGTTGGTTACTTCGCAGAGAAATTCTCCGGTTTCAGCATCGAAAACTACGGTTCCGCAGGGTACTTCGACGATTACGTCGTCTCCATCTTTGCCAAATGAGCGACCGCCGGTGCCGCTCTGTCCGTTGCCGGCAAAAATGTGTCGGCGATAGCGGAGCGGAAGCAATGTCCACATGTGGGCGTTGCCGCGAAGTATGATATGACCGCCACGACCGCCGTCGCCGCCGTCAGGCCCACCTTTGGGAACGTATTTCGCACGATAGAAATGCCTCGAACCTGCACCGCCTTTGCCGGAGCGACAGAGGACTTTTACATAGTCTATGAAGTTGGAATCAGCCATGAAACGGTCTAATGTTTTTTTAGATGAATATATGAGATAGTCGGTTGATTTTAAATTTGTTCTATTATTTATGAGTCGAGAGTCTGTTTGAGGTGACACATAAGTTCGCGGGCATGGGCGAAGTCGGCTGGAGAGCCTATGTCGATCCATGTGCCGTTGATCGGGAAGTAGCCGACCCGTTTTTTGTCGGCAATTGCACGGTCGATGAGGTCTGTCGCATCGGTGCGCTCGCCGGCTTTCAGTGTGCGGAGTACGGCGTTTGAGAATATATAGATTCCTGCGTTGGCATAGTAGGAGTATGACGGCTTTTCTTCGAGCGCGGTCACGCACATTCCGTCTGTTTCGAGAATTGCGTAAGGGACGGAGACGTTGTAGGGGACTGCTGCAATCGTAATATCTGCTTTGCTGTTGCGGTGATGAAGATAGAAGTCTTCAAATGAGATTGTTGTCAGAAGATCTGAGTTCATCACGATTGTATCTCCTTCGGCGGGAATATCTACGAGTGTAGCCGAGCCAATTGTTCCGAGTGGACGGTCTTCGCGTACGCATTTAACGTTGACGCCGGCAATTGGGCTTGCAAAGTGTGCTTCAAGTTGCTCGGCAAGATAGTTGACCGTGACATTGATGTTGTTGACTCCGACAGCGGCGAGAGCTTCAATGTTATAGTCTATGATTGCTTTGTCGCCGATGGTGAGAAGTGGTTTCGGAGTGGTCAAAGTCATCGGACGTAGGCGTTCACCTTTACCACCTGCCATGAGTATTGCTCCGACGGGTAGTATTGTCTTTGTTTTGCGAGTGTCAATAACACGGTTGATTTTCCCATCGGCATCGAGCACGGGAATCAGCGACAGACGATGGCGACGGAGTTCGCGCAAGGTGTCGGGATTGACGTTACCTTCATTAAGATAGCGGAAGTCGCGAAACATTGCTTCGGCAACCGGGGAATCGAGCTTGACGTTGCGAAGAAGTGCGCGACGGACATCTCCGTCGGTCAGAGTCCCGACCATTCGTCGGTTGCTGTCGGCGACGATGAGCGTCATGACTCCTCCCGAAAGTTCGTTGAGTCGGGCTATCGCTTCGATGAGAGGAGCGTCGCTATTGATAAGATGTCGGTCAATCGGCATTGGCTTTAACTAAAATTTTGTGAGAGATATTATTTTTTTATCAGTCTTAGACTTTGTTGTTGGATTTCATTAACCCGTCTGTAATGAGCCAGTCGAGGGGGGTGTCAAGGTCTACCGAGCGCGAACGAGGCATTTCGCAGGGGATACGCCGAGGAAATTTCCCAAGGGGCATTCGACGAATCGATTCGGGGTTTATGACGTAGACTGCTCCGTTGAATTGCCATGCTTTCGGAGCATCTTGTCGGCGCGTGAAATTTCCGTCGCCTTTTGCAATGTGGAGAGACCCGTCGGATGATGTTTCAAAGCAATCGTAGTAGGGGTTGCATGATGCCTCGGTTACGGTGACCACCATATCACAGTCGGGAGTGTAGAGGTCAAGGCATTTTTCAACGTCTTCGATGCGTCGTAGTGGCGAGGTCGGTTGAAGGAGGACTACTCTGTCGTATTCGATGCCATTGCGGTCGGCCCAATCCATAGCGTCAAGAATGACTTCGCGAGAGCCTATGCTGTCACCGCCAAGTGCAGCTGGTCGGCGGTAGTTGACGCTAAGCCCCGTTTCTTCTGCAACCGTTCGGATTTCGTCGTCGTCAGTTGAAACTATAATGTTGTTGTCGGGGGCAAGCGCACGAGCTATGTCAATGGAATAGTGTATGAGTGGACGTCCGCACAAATGTTTTATGTTTTTGCGCGGAATCCCTTTGCTGCCGCCACGGGCGGGAATTATGTAAAGAGCTTTACTTTGTTGTCGAGATGTCATAGAATTGTTTGTTGCGTAAAGTCTCTATTGGAGTTTCTGCGATGGCCTTGACCATAATGGAGAGTGTATTTGGTCGGAAATACGGATTTTCAGAGTTGGCTGCCAATGATTGTCCTTCGGAGCTGAGAGCAAATTGAATAGCTTTGGTGATTTCATTGGTTGAGTCGCCGCAGTGAATCACACTGTTGCCACAAAGACGACCGCGTTGACGTATGCCGATGTCAACGGTTGGAATTTTCATCGACGGAACTTCAACGATTCCGCTTGACGAGTTCCCGATAACTGCGCTGACGCAACGTAGAGCCGAAAGATAGCGAGTCTTGCCGAGCGAAGGAATGACGCGCACACGTTTGGCGTTGCGTTTTCTGTATTCTTCGATACGGTCGATGATTACTTTGCCGCGAGCATCGTTGTTGGGGTAGGTGATGACGATGTTTGACTGAGGAAATTTGTCGAGAGCCTCCAAAAGAGCGTCGCAGTGCATTCCCGGGTCTTCATCATCGAGCGTCGCCGGGTGGTATGTCACGAGCATTGAGCCTTTGGGTAGCGTCAGACCGATTGAGGCTTCGAGTTCGCTGCGTGACATTAGTGGCTCGTGCATAATATTGTAGACTCCGATAGCCCCTGTGTTGATTACTCGTTCGGGTGATTCGCCCATAGCTATCACTCTTTGGCGATATGGCTCGGTTGCTGTCAGATGAAGTGCCGACATTTTGGTGATGGCATGGCGAATGCTGTCGTCGATAGCTCCTTCCGAGATTTCACCTCCGGCGATATGGACAATCGGTGTGCGCAACATCAGTGCTGCCGTTGCCGTGGCAAGCATTTCAAATCTATCTCCGAGGATTACGATCAAATCCGGATTCAGGCGTTGGAGCTCTCGCGCCATACCTGTCATACATTCGCCCATCGCTTCAACTGTGCCGACTGCCGAGTCGGTAGAGTCAGTCATTTTGACACGGATTGGCGCGGCAAATCCATCGGCAATGATTTCGTCGATGGTGTTGCCGTACTTTGGGCTGAGGTGCATATTTGTCGCCAGAATGTCAACTTGGCAATCGTCGCGAGCGGCAAGAGCACGAGCAATTCCGCTGAGGAGTCCCCAGTCGGCGCGTGTACCTGTTGCTATCGCTATTTTTCGAGGTGATGACATTTTGATGAATTTATGTTCCGGATTGATGGTTATAGATTGAAAAGCGATTTCTATATTTTAGTATTCGCGTTCGCCGAAAATCGAAGTCCCGACGCGAATCATATTACTTCCTTCGTCAACTGCGATACGCCAATCGTGGCTCATGCCCATGCTGACGTATGAAAATGTCGGCGAGGAGGCAAAAATTTCGGATTTTAGACAGTCGAACGTCGATCTGATTCGGCGGAAGTCATCGTGAATGCGTGATTCGTCGTCGACGTTCGATGCCATACCCATGACTCCGCAAATGTCGACGGCTTTAAGCGACGACAATAGATCCGGAGTCACGAATCTGATTAATTCATCAGGTGTAAATCCGAATTTTGTTTCTTCTTGTGCGACGTGGAGTTGTAGTAGGACTCCGATGCGACGACCGGCTTTTGCAGCTTCGTCGTCGATGGCTCGCAGAAGACGTTCAGAGTCAATGCTATGGATGAGCGAAGCGTGTGCTACGACTTTGCGGACTTTATTGGTCTGCAAATGCCCGATGAAATGCCATTGGATGTCTGACGGCAATTCTGCCGCTTTGGCTTCGAGTTCAAGAGCACGACTTTCGCCGAAAATACGCTGTCCGGCATCGTATGCCTCGCGCAAGGCTTCGACGGGATGAAATTTCGACACGGCTACGAGTTCCACCCCGTTGGGGATGGAACTTCGTAAATTCAATAGATTACTGCTGATAGAAGTTGCCATTGATAAGCGTAGTCGATATTTTTTCAGAATTGCTATATTTCAGCGTGGGTTACGCCTCTTTGTTTTCGTTGCCGCTGAGGTCGGCATCATAAACGTCCATGATAAGGGTTTCTTGGATGGTATTGATCTCGAAATCAGCCATTGTTCCCTTCATGCCTTCCATAAAGTTGTCGAAAGCCTCTTTGAAATTGTCGGCAGCAACGAGAATTTGAGAAATTGATTTCTTTTCAACGGCTGTTTTTTCATCGAGGGTGATGAACGCAACTTTGACGAGATACCATTTGTCGCCGGTCTTTTCGCGGAAAATTTCAGCAATTTTAGTACGTTTCACTGCCGAAACCGAAAAATCGGAGGTGAAGTGTGCTATTTCTTCCGAAATACGAGCTTCCGCTTCGGTAAACGAAAGAGCGTCAACCATGTATGCTTCTGTTACTTTTTTAATGGAACCGTTGTCCATTGTCTTATCATAGCGGACTTTTGTCTCAAACCAATTTGCCATATTATTAAAAGTTATCAGTTGTTTGTATAATAAGTATTACTATATCTATTAAGAATGCAAAGTTACACAAAAAACACGAAATACTGCTTCGTAATATTAAAAATCAAAGAATGTGAATAAAAGTGTTGAATTTTGTTGCTGTTTCCGATTGAATGTCTATTTTTGCAGTGAGTCTTTAAAATCATGAAAGGCGAACGAAGTACCTGTCTGTGTCTTGTGTATTCAAATAGAATTTAGAATTACTCAATCAAAACCAAAATCTAAAAAAATATATTAAATTTATGTATTATCAACGTCAATTGGCATTCGGCGAGGCTGTCGAACGTGCTTTGAAATTTAAATTTTGTAATTTTAGTGGACGAGCTGCTCGCTCGGAATATTGGTGGGTAGTGCTATTCTCCGCACTTGTTTCTGTGGCAGTCAGTGTCGCATTCTTTTGGAGTGATACTCTTGAAATGGTTGTCAGTGGTCTGTTCTTTCTGTATATGCTGTTACCTATGCTTGGTCTTGGTGTGCGTCGTCTTCATGATACGGGGCGTTCCGGTTGGTGGTTGCTCATCGGTTTTATACCGCTCGGACAATTGATATTAATTTATTTCATGATTCTTGATAGTACACCCGGAGTCAATCAGTGGGGCGATGTGCCAAATATGGTCGAAAGATAGTCCCATTATAAAGGTTTGAAATAAAGAAAAAACTATATGGCAATGGCAGGATTTTTATGAAATCCGTGTCATTGCCGTTTTTTTGTCGTATCTTTGTAATAAAATCGAAAAGAATAATGGCAAACGAATTATTAAACGATCGGATTGAGAATCCGGAAATGTGGAATCTGTTGTTACGGCTCAGTCGAGAGTCGCTCCATGTTGTCATGTATTCAATTGTTGAGGATAACTCGCTTGTCTATCGTCGATTTGATCTTGATGCAACTGCCGGTTCTTGGATTGGTGCAATACAAAACGTTATCTATGACAATCCGGCATTGTTGAGCGATTTCCGACGTGTTTATTGTGTTGTTGAGACGCGCGAATACGTTGTCGTTCCGTCGCAATGCGAGTCGGAAGAAGCCCGTAATCTGCTCTTTTCTACTGCTTTTCCTGCGAGTCGTCAGGAAATGGCAGTCGACGATACCGGGACGCTTACCGGAACAGTCCTTGTCGGAGTAGAGTCGGAATTGCGAGGTTTTGTCAATCGTACGTTTCAGCGAGTGACAGTAGTCAGCCACATAGCATCGCTTTGTCGTTATTTTGCTCTTAATGCCAACAATGGCAACAAGGTAAAGATGATAGCTAACCTTCGTCGTGACACGATGGATGTGGTAGTCACCGACGGCCGTCGGTTGTTGCTCGCTAATACGTTTGCATTTTCAAACGTCGACGATGCCGCTTACTATCTGATTGCTTCGCGTAGGCGTCTCGGATTGGATGATCGCAACGATGACTTGCTATTGTCGGGCGATACCGATGTTCGAGAGGCTCTATTGCCGATTTTGCGCAACTTTGTAGCAAGAGTCATGCCCGTTATATTTCCGCCGCAGATGTTTAAAGCCGGAAAAGATGCAATGAATGCTCCGTTTGACCTTATAATACAACCTATATGCGAATAATAAGAGGAAAATACGGACGCCGCCGTTTCAGCGTCCCCACTAATATCACAGCCCGTCCGACCACAGATTTTGCTCGTGAAAATATTTTCAATGTGATTGAAAATATGGTTGATATAGAGGGTTTGAAATGTCTTGATTTGTTTGCCGGAACAGGTGCTGTCAGCTTCGAATTGCTTTCGAGAGGAGCGGCATCGGTGACCTCGGTTGAAAAATCGGCGACACAAGCTCGTTTTATCGAAAAAGTTAAGCAGGAACTTGGCGATCGCAATTTACACTTGCTGCGCACGGATGCGTTGCGTTTCATCCGCGAGTCGTCGACTGCGTTTGATTTTGTGTTTGCCGATCCGCCTTATGATCTTGACGGCTTTGGTGAAATCCCACAGATGGTTCTTGATTCGAAATTGCTCCATCCGGGAAGTATTTTCATAATTGAACACTCTAAAAACTACGATTTCTCGACGCTTGCCGGATTTTCGGATCATCGTGTCTATGGCTCGGTCAACTTCTCGATATTCGAGATTCCGGATAGTGAGGAATAGGGTATCGACGCGAGTCAATCACCATAAAAACGCAACGCCGATTGAACTAACAAATTCAATCGGCGTTGCGTTTTCTTGAGTAGAGAATTAATTGATACTTACGATACTATTGTTGCTACGATTCGGCGCGAACCTCCATAGTTACGAAATTCGCAGAGGTATATACCTTGCCAAGTCCCGAGGTTGAGCCTTCCGTCAGTAATCGGAATTGTCAGTGACGGTCCCACAAGGATTGATTTTGCGTGTGACGGCATATCGTCAGAGCCTTCGTCGGTGTGGAGGTAGAACGGTGCATTTTCGGGAACAAGACGATCGAATATTGCGCTCAAGTCATGGCGCACGTCGGGGTCGGCGTTTTCGTTGAGTGCGAGGGCTGCCGATGTGTGCTTGATAAGGAGGTTGAGCAAACCGCAGTCAGGCAGTTTCGGCAGATTACTGGTGATGTCGGCAGTGATGAGGTGGACACCGCGACGGCGCGGGGTGAGCGAAAATTCTACTTGTTGTGTCATTGGCACTGTGTTATTTCAATGTCTTTTTCGGATAGAGCGATTCCCACCACGAGTCATCTCCTTGGAGATATTTGGCGAACCAAGCAAAGATTGTGGCTTGCCATTGCTTGCGCTTGTTGAACTCTGTGATTTGATGGTTGGCATCTTTGACTGCAACAAACGCGGTTTCGCGACCGAGAAGTTTGAGAGCGGTGTAAATCTGAATGCTTTCGCCGACGGGGACGTTAGTGTCGCTGTCACCGTGGAGGAAGAGAATCGGAGTATGAATCTTGTCGGCATTGTATAGCGGACTGTGTCCGACGAAGAGGTCTCGATGACTCCACGGATAGCTGTTAGCCATGCAAACTTCGCTGTAAGAATATCCCCAATAGCCTTCACCCCAATAGCTTGTGTGGTCGCTTATGCCGGCATGAGAGATTGCTGCGGCAAAGATGTCGGTTTTTGTTTGGAGATATTGGGTCATGAAACCGCCGTATGATGCTCCGATACATCCGATTTTCGATGCGTCGACCCATGAATGTGTCGCAGTGAATTGTTTGACGCCTTCAATGATGTCGTCGGCAACACCTTCACCGGCAGTGTTGACGTGGCGTGATGCAAATTCCTGTCCGAACGCAGAACTTCCGCTTGGATTGATAACGAGAACCACATAGCCGTGGGCGGCATAGACATGATGTGGATAGCGACCTTCAAAGCGTCGGCTTGTCGGGTTGCATCCGCCGTAGTAGTTGACAATCATCGGGTATTTGCGCGACGGGTCGAAGTCGGGCGGGAGGATGTAGCGACCACCGATGCTGTCGCCGCGAGAGGTGAGAAATTTCCATGCTTTGCATTCACCGATGCGTATTCCGTCTAGACGTTCCGCACTGAGATCTTCAACGAGAGTTTGGCGCAAGTTTTTAGTGTTGAGCGAATAGAGACGGTCTGAATTGGTTGCTCCTTCTCCGATGTAGACGAGAGACGGGGCTGATGAAGCAATGGCAAATGATGACACATACTCCTCGCTTGCTTTGAGATTCTCTATTTTACCTGTCGACGGATTGACTCGGAACAGAGAGCAATAGTCGCGGTCTTCGGCTGTGAAATAGATGTTGCCGTCAGAGCGATTCCAACTGATTGATTCAATTGAGGGGTTAAAATCAAGTGTAAGTGGTTTGATGTCGGTCGAGTTGACGTCCATGACATATAGTTGCTTGTCATATATGTTCGGAGTCAGTCCTTCGGGCAGATTCTTGCCGATGCCGCCGAATGCTTCCGGAGATCCGATGAGGGCGATTTTCGAGCCGTCGGGTGAGAGTCGTGCTCCGCTCAAAAATCCGTCTTTATCAATGAGCAGACGGGTTGAATTGTCGGTTAGATCCATCAGATAGAGCGACAAAAGCGATGTCGGGCGCGCTTCAAGTCGAGTTTCGGTTGCAATGAACAGCATTTTGCGTCCGTCGTCGGAAAGTCCGCAGAGACTGACGTTACGGTTGCCAAACGTCAGAGGAGTCGACATTCCGTCGGCAAAATCAAACTTCATTAATGCCACGCGATTGCGCCAACCGGGTTGGCGGTCTTCGGGATTAATGATTTCATAGAGATCTGCACTCTTTTCTTTCGGCCCTTCTTGAACTTTGCCGTAGACAATGAAATCTTCGGTTGGGGAGATGGTGAAATGGGCTGACGGAAGATTGTCGGCAAGGATGTTTTCAGTCCCATCGGTCGGATTGATAATCATGAGTCGAAGTTTACCGTCGACTTTTCGAGTGAAATAGAGCAAGTCGCTTTGGGGCATCCATTTGAGTGTTTCATTGCTGCGAGATAGGATGCGTCCCGATGCGAGGTCGCTGACAACGAATGAGAATGTGTTAGCACCTCCGTCGTGAGTGAAGTAATAGGTGCGAAGCAGATATTTACCGCTTGGCGACAGTGTTGCCGAACTGTATCTGCGTCCGGTCATGACGTCTGTGAGTGTGTAGCGGTTGGGTTTATTGCAGTTGACGGTCATCAATTCGGGGCGATCGCTGTCAATTGAAACATTGATGGAGTCTGCTGAATTTTTGTCGGTCAGACATTTGATTGCAAAGGTGTGTGTCGCCGGAGTGAGGACGATTTTTGAACCATCGAGTTTCTTGCCGTCAATATAAATTTCGTGATGCTTTGCACCGTCGACATTCAGAGTGCCGGTCACATATCGCTCGTTGTCAATTGTGAATTTTAGCAGATGCAGGGCATTGCTCTCCGATTTCAATACTATGTTGCCGTCGACAATTGAACCGTTGTCGGCAGCGGAGAGTGCAATGGGGGTTGACAGAAGTGATGTCGGATCAAATTTCTTTGAGTTGACATCTACGCTGTCAATTATTGCCGGGGATTTGATAGCAAATGGTCCGGAATATTTAAATGAATCGATATTGATTTTTTCGGCTGATACATTGAGAGCCGCAACTCCGAGCAAGCCTAAATATATTGCACGTTTATTCATGATTAGTGATGATTTTAGTCCATAAAAACAAGGTAGACGGCTGCAATCAGCAGTACGAATGCCAAAAAGTGATTCCAATGGAGGCTTTCTCCCTTAAAGAAAACTATGGCAAAGACCGTGAAAACGAGCAGTGTGATCACTTCTTGCATGACTTTAAGTTGAAGAAGTGAAAATTGACCGCCGTTGCCGATGAAACCGAAGCGGTTGGCGGGGACCATAAAGCTGTATTCAAACAATGCAATGCCCCACGACATCAAGATAACGAGTATGAGCGGAGTATTGGAAGTAATGATTTTCATTTCTGCCAATTTAAGTTGCCCATACCATGCAAAAGTCATGAAAATGTTGGAAACGACGAGGAGTCCAACAGTCATCCATCCATTCATATTTAAGAATTAGTGTGAGTCAGATGTAAAATATTTGGATTTATAGATTTCTCATGCGTTTGGTTTTGTCGGGATTCGCGAGAAGCGAATTGAGTTTACCGGCAGAGATATAGTTGATCAATGATTGATAGAGTACTTCCGGGCTGGATGCCTGCAGAGTGCCGCGTTTCAGCGGGGTCATGTAGTCGTTTCCGTCGGCAAGATAGTTGATTGTAGCGAGACGATAAGTCTTGTCCGGGTTGACGGGACGACCGTCGATAGTTGCGTTCTTGATTTCTTTCGATGTGGAGTCGTAGGTGATTTCAACGTTGCCACTGACTCCTTGACCGTTTTGCGCAGCCATAATCTTGAAGTTTTCAATCAAATCACAGCCTTTGATTTCGATGACGACGATTGAATTGTCAAACGGTGCGATGTCAATGATTCCGCCTTTTGTGATTTTTCCGGCAGGAAGATTGTTGCGGATACCACCTTTATTCATAATTGATAGGTCGACGGGCTTGCCACATAGTTCTGCTCCGCGCATTCTAACGAAGTCGCTGAGAAAGTTGAGCATTTCGGGCGACTTGCGATCGAAGTCAAACTTTGTAGACCCGATTTCGTCGGCTCGCATATCTTCGACTTGTTGACGATAGGGAGCAACGATTGAGTCGATCGAGCCGTCGATGCGATTGTCGAGACGTTTGTCAACTGTGATCAATCTAGCTTTCACTTGCTTTGTGTCAAGATCTATGTCAATCTCTCCGAGGTTCACACCGCTCGATCCTGTTTGAAGGACGGAAATTGTATCGCCCTCGGCATTTGCTATGCGCCACGATGGTGCGTCGGCATTATTGTTTGCAGGATTGATGAATGTGTGAGAGTGTCCGCCGATGATGATGTCTATGTCTTTCGAAGCCTTTGCCAGTTCGACATCGCTGCATCCGTGTTCATTGTGATAGCCGATGTGAGTGACAGCGATAACCATGTCGGCACCATCGGCTTTAAGTTTGGCAGCTTCGGCATTGGCTACGTCAATTCCGTCGAGATATTTGACTCCCGTATAATTGCTTTCGGTTATGATTCCTGCCGGATCGAGGTTGATGCCGATAAATCCGATTTTCTTGTCGCCAAACTCACGTGTGACGGTGCTGACGAAAAGTCCGTCGAGCGCACTGCCTGAAAAATCATAGTTTGAACTGAGACGGACGGCATTGAGCTGTTTCCATTCTTTTGCGAGTTGCTCCATTCCGTTGTCAAACTCGTGGTTGCCAAGGGTTTGGATGTCGTAGCCGAGTTCGTTCATCACTTTGCGTTCGACTTCACCTTTAAACAGAGTGTAGTATAGCGAGCCTTGAACCACGTCGCCGGCATCAATCAGCATGACGTTATTATTGGCGTTGCGCACACTGTCAATCAAGACTTTGCGACGGGCTACGCCTCCTAAGTCATGACGGTTCGGTTCGATTGCCGAGTGTGTGTCATTCGTGTGGAGTATGACCAAACGGTTGTTGCCTTCTTCCGTGCTTTTGCAGCCGATAGCTGTTAGCCCTAAGCAAACTATCGAGCCTGAAATCAGTAGATTGTTGAGTTTCATTGGGTCTGTTATTCAAAAATATACCACAAAGGTACATAAAAATTCGGGTATTTTTATGTACTCTTTGTGGCGATAGGATTAGCTTTCCGCAATTTGGAATAAAATCAATGGGTTTGCGAGGTCTTATAGACCGAAAGTCAGAGTAGTGAGGTATCTCAGACGGTGGTTGATTGTGTTTTCTCCAAACGAAAGAGTTATGTAGCCGTTGTTTCCTCCAAACCACGTTGCGCTCATCGAGTGGATTGAGTTGTTGACGGAGACAGGCATACCGTAGGAGGCTACGAGTGAGTTATAGACGTTGTTGTAGCGGGTCAGATTGTAGTCCGGTGAGGAGTAGTAGAACGACGAGGAGTCAAACCCATTGTTGCCGTAGTAGAGAGCCGCGTCAGTCCAGATATAGTTGAGGGCTGAGATGTTGCGGAGGTAGACGATGTCGTTCGTGTAACCGTCAATAGTATAACCGTTGTTAAACAAATAGTCGAGCGACAGGTTAATTGCAGTTCCGAACGTCAGTCCGAGAATACCGCGAATGATTGGCAGTCGACCGGTGGGACGCCAACCGACGGGTGGCATTGGGCGGTGTACGGGACGAATCATTGGCGGACGATAGGGGCGATGGGGTGGACGTTTGGGGGTGAAGTGCTGATGGTGTCCGGCTACGGGGCTGTTTGGTCCGAAGTCATGTCCGGGACGATTCATGGCGGGACTGTTGGGGCGACCGTTGTTCCCTACGTTCGGACGGTTTGC